>NZ_VSWH01000001.1:658333-1316666 GCF_009602705.1 Chryseobacterium vaccae
ATGGAAGAATATGGCTATAGTACACTGGGAGGAGTCCCGTATTTGTATGAAAACCTGAACAGAATTGGCTTTTTCAGAAAAGACAGCCCCAGTTTAAGGTATATGACCCATACAGGAGGTGTTATTAACAGTGAACTGAGAAAAACAATCTTCTCTTACTGTCATGAATTTGAGAAACAGTTCTTTGCCCAATACGGGCAGACAGAGGCTGGAGGAAGAATGGCTTATCTTACCACAGACGGGCTTCTGGAAGAAGAAACCTCTATCGGGACTCCTGTACATGGAGGCAGTTTTACAATAGATCCTGAATCGGAAGAACTGCTTTTTTCACATCCGGGAATTTCCGGTGGATATGCCAACCGACTTGAGGATCTGTCTATATATGAACAGCCCGAAATTCTCCATACCGGAGATATGGGCAGAAGAGGCCAGAACGGGTTGTACTACATCACAGGAAGAATCAAAAGGATTATGAAGCTTTTCGGAATCCGTCTTAACCTGGATGAGGTAGAAGTTATCCTGAAGAACGAACTGGAAGGAAATACACTGGTATGCCTGAATTCCAATGACAAAAAGATCATTGTACTTTACGACAATCAGGGTATTGATCCCCAAAATATCACAGAAATTATTAAAAATAAGCTGCGCATCAATCCGCAGTACGTACGCACCGAACACATAGAATCATTTCCATTATCACAAAACGGCAAAATAAACTATCCTATGTTACAAAACTTACAGCATGAAAACATTTAAAACCCTTATATTACTTTTACTTCTTGTCAGCTTTCCGTTAATCCTTTCTGCCCAGCAGAATGATCGTGTTCACGGTAAAGTCATGCTGTCTGAGAAAGAACCTGTTAAAAACGCCCTTTTAAGGTTAGTGAATACACCTTATCAGGCAAAAACCAATAATTTAGGAGAATATTACTTTGATAATGTGCCGCCCGGAGAATATACCCTTCAGGTGGTTTTAAATGATATCGAACTGATGCGGGAACCAATCCGTATTGAGAAAGAGGTGTTTGAAATCCCTGTTGTTTATACTACAGCAGATAATAATGTCATTGAAGGAATCACAGTATATGCCGTAAGCAGAAACAAATTTCTGGATAAGGACAGTACTTCCATCTCTAAAATGCCTCTGAGAAACCTTGAAAATCCTCAGATGTATACCAGCATCAACCGACAGATCCTTAAGGAACAGCTCGTGTATGATGTGTCAGACGCTTTGAAGAACGTTCCGGGTATTGTTAAGATGCAGGGAAGTGCGGGTAGAGCAGGAGACGGAAGTTTTTATTACAACTTAAGAGGATTTCCGACCAGAGTTTCTATGGTAGATGGTGTTCCGGCAACAACCAACTCCGAAATTGATCCTGCAGACATTGAACGTATCGATGTAATCAAAGGACCTTCCGGAACATTATACGGTGGAGCTGTTAATTCTTTTGGAGGATTGATTAATGTAGTGACGAAAAAACCGAAGGATTATTTTGGAGGTGAAGTTTCTTATCTGATGGGAAGCTACAATTTAAACCGTGTAACTGCTGATGTATACGGCCCGATCACGGATTCAAGGAAAACCTTATTCCGTTTGAATGCAGCCTATCAGTATCAGAATGGTTTCAGAGATTCTGAATTCAGAAAATCAATGTTTGTGGCTCCTACATTCAGCTATGAGGTAAATGATCGCTTAAAATTCAATCTGGGGGCACAGATTTATACATATGAAGGAACCAATACTCCGATCATCTTCCTGTCCAGAACAAGAAAGTTTTTCGCAACAACTCCTGATGAACTTGGATTCGACTGGAAAAGATCTTATTCCAATAATGATATGAGTTTAAAAGCGCCTTCCATCAACGTAAAAGCTGAGGTGAATTACAAAATTTCTGATCACTGGACTTCACAGACTCTAATTTCAAGAAACTACAGAAAAACGGAAGGGTTATACCAATATCAGTTTATCAGAGGAAATGACAGCGATGCCATGCTGGAACGTAATGTACAGTGGCAGAATTCTGAAGGGGCTTCTACCAGTATTCAGCAGAATTTTAACGGTGAGTTCAAAATCGGGAAAATCAAAAATAAAGTTCTTATCGGGTTGGACTATTTAAATCAGTCATTGAACTATAATAATTCCCCGATCGTTAAATACGATACGATCAACGGAAGAAATCTGACTCCAAAATATGGTGCAATTTCAAGAGATCTGGCGCTTCAAAAAATACAGCTGTCAAAAGCTGCCTTGGAAAGAACTACCACATCGTCTAACATATACGGGGCCTATATTTCCGATGCTGTTTACATTACTGACCGTTTGATTACTTTGTTAAGTTTACGTTTTGATCATTATGAAAGTAAAGGACAGCTTAATCTGAACAACTATACTAATTCAGGAGCGTTCAATCAAAATGCATGGTCTCCGAAAGTCGGGATCTTGTATCAGATCTTTAAAGACCGTCTGTCAGCTTATGCCAACTATATGAACGGTTTCAGCTACACCGCTCCGGCATCCCAGCCGCTTCCGGACTACAGCGGAGACTTCAAGCCACAGAAATCTAATCAGTGGGAAGTTGGAGTAAAAGGAAATCTCTGGAGAAATAAGGTAAACTTCACCGTAGGATATTATGATATTCTGGTTAACAATATGTTAAGAGGAGTTGATGTAGTTCGTGACGGAAAAAGCTATAGTGTAACCATTCAGGATGGCGAGCAGAGAAGCAAGGGGATTGAAATTGAAACGATTCTGAACCCTATTCACGGATTGAATATTATGACCGGATATTCTTACAACGACAGTAAATTTGTAAAAGCGGCTGCTAATGTTGATGGACGCCGTCCTTCATCTGCGGGACCTGCTAACGTATTCAATTCATGGATCAGCTACATATTGCCAATCAAAGGACTTCAGGGACTAGGGTTAGGTTTTGGAGTGAACCGTGTAGGTCAACAGATAACTGTTGATAATGCAACTACCGGACAGTTTGTTTTCCCGGCGTATACTTTAATTAATGCCTCTGTGTCCCTTGAAAAAGAAAGATACAGATTAGGATTTAAGATGAATAATTTAGGAAATGCACAGTATTTTGCAGGGCAGGGGGTTGTAGTAGCCCAGATGCCTCGTAACTTTGTTGCTGAGGTCAGCCTTAAATTTTAAGAATGAAGTTGACATTTAGAAAAATTATACATCAGATACATCTATGGCTCGGACTAACGTCCGGGCTTATAGTTGTTATCATGGCAGCTACCGGCTGCATCCTTGCCTTTGAAAAAGAACTGAAACATGCATTACATCCTGAAAAATATTATGTAAAAACCATAAAAAAAGAAAAGCTGAAATTTTCTGAACTCAAACTGAAAGCAGAACAGGCATTACCAGACAGTCTGAAGGTAAGCAGGGTAGAAATTTCCTCAGATCCTTCCCGAAGTTATGCTTTCCGTACTTTGAAAATGGATAAAGAGGCCCTGACTTATTGGGGGTCTTATATTTATTATTACAGAGTTTATGTAGACCCTTACACCGGAAAAGTTCTGGAAGTAGAAAATGCAAAAACCGATTTTTTTGAAATCGTGATGGATCTTCACAGAAGATTACTGCTTGGAGAGAAAATCGGGAAAGCCATTACCGGATATGCTACCATCATATTTGCAGTAATGCTTTTTTCAGGTCTGGTGATCTGGGTTCCGAAAAAAATAAACAAGAATGCTCTGAAAGGAATGTTTTTCATCAAAACATCCGCAAAATGGAAAAGGATCAATTATGATGTTCACAATGTACTGGGTTTTTATTCCGTTATCCCTCTGCTTTTGATTTCATATGCCGCATTGATATGGAATTTTGAAGAAATGGATCAATGGGTAAAAAAAACGCTTAACGGAAAGGCAAAGACTGAACAGAAAGCCAAAAGTACAGTACCAACTACAGAAACTCCGGATTCAAAAAATATTCTGGATATGGTTGGAAACAGAGTAGAGCAAAGTCTTGCAGATAAAAAATCAGCGCTGATCAGCTTTCCGAAAACAGAAGAAGGGACCTATTATGCCGAAGTAACCTATGGTAACAGACAGTATCAGAATGAACAGTTCAATTTCGATCGGTATTCAGGAAAAATACTGAAATATCAATCTTATAAAAACGAAAATATCGGATATGGAACAGCATTAAGAGAAAGAAATTATGATCTTCACACCGGAAGTATCTTAGGAATGACAGGAAGGTTTTTATATCTTTTTGCAGGAATCATTGCCGCCTCGCTTCCAATCACAGGTTTTATCATCTATTTAAACAAGAAAAAGAAAAAACCTAAGAAAAAGAAAGGATCATAAAATTTCTGTTTCTTTTAATCTTTACCAAACAGGAGAGTATAATCATTGTATTATGCTCTCTTTTTATTCTCCGATTCAGCAGATCTATAGAAAGATATTAGAAAATGCAAAGGGCGCAAGGCTTTGAATCATTATGCTGTTTTTAAGGCGCAAGAAAACCAAAGGTTTTTAGCTATTTTTTTCAAATAAAATATATCAGTAATCTGTATATTCTGTGGGAAATTATTTTAACCACAAAAAAGTTTTTACACTTAAGATTAAAGTGACAAGCTTTATGTTGAGAAGAACACTTAAGCTTAAAAATCAAAGATTTTTATGAATTTTGCAGTGTGAAATTTTATCGCAGATAAAATCATTGCGACCTTTTTATACAGCTTGTAAATAACTCTTGCGACCTCGCGTATTCCAAAAAATCTGTGATATCAAAACTCAGATCAATTTCTTTACATTCTCTGAAAGAATTTCAATACTCCGTTCCATTTCTTCAAAGTTGAAATTTCCAAAGCCTATTCTCATAGCCGTAAGATCTCTGTTCTGATAAAGCAGTGTTTTAGGAATAAAAAGATTGTGCTGGGCACAGTTCCGGCTTAGCTGCATTAGATTAACAGGAACCTTCCATTCCATCCAGAATGCAAGCCCTCCGGAAGGTTTCTGAAACCCAATAAACCCCTTCAGATGTTCATCGAGTAATAAAGCAAAATGATCTCTTCTTTCCTGATAAACTTTTAAAGACTTTTTCAGATAGCGGTGGATTTCCCCTTCTTCAATCATTTCTCCCAAAGCTCTTTCCATGAGAATATCTCCCTGACGGTCTATAATCCCGAGGTATTTTCTCATTTCTGCCATCAGATTTTCCGGAGCCACAATAAACCCGGTTCTGAATCCCGGAGCCAGCGATTTTCCGAAAGAACCAATATAAATAACCATTCCGTTGGTATCAGCACTGGCAAGCGGAAGAATCGGACTTTTGTCATAATGAAATTCATAATCATAATCATCTTCCAATATGATAAACCCGTATTCATTAGCGAGTTCCAGTAATTCCAATCTTCTTTGTGCACTTAAAGCAACAGTGGTAGGATAGTGGTGGTGTGGCGTAAGGTAAAGCATTCTTATGCGTTGTTTTTTACAGGCTTCCCTTACACTTTCAACCCTGATTCCTTCATCATCTATTGGTATTGATACAATATTAACTCTCGATTTCTGAAAGATCATATTCACAGAAAAGTAACTTAAAGCACCAATCAGGACTGTATCACCTTCGGAAAGTAATATTTGCGAAACAATGTAAATACTCATTTCCGTACTTCGGGTAATGAGCAGGTTGTTTTTGGAGATAGGAAGGCCGCGGGAAAGATTCAGGTAATGGGATAAATGCTGTTTAAAAAATTCACTTCCGTCGTGATTATAATGTCCCAGCATTTTCTGATTGGATTTCCGTTTAAGAATAGAGCTGTAAAACCGTGAATGCTGGCCGATTTGTGTCAGTCTGATATCCGGAACACCATCATTGAAAATATATTCACAGTCTGAATGCTCAAAAGGATTGTCTAAAATATTGGATGTTTTAAAAGAAAATCCTGTGGTTTCCGGGTAATTCTGAAGGTTGTTTTTTTCAAAATCCTTGACTTTAATAGGTTTTTCCTGATTCTCTCCGATAATGAAAGTTCCTTTATTCGGAAGGCTTTCCACCCATCCCTGTGCAGAAAGTTCATCATAAACGGCAACAGCTGTATTGCGGTGAACCTCTAAAATTTCACTGAACAGTCTGGTTCCCGGCAGTTTGGTTCCAAAAGGAAGAAAGCCTCTCTGTATAGCATTGATCAGCTGATTGGCCACCTGCAGATAGATTGCTGTCTCTGAATTTCTGTCAATTTCTATAAAACTTTGGTAAGGGATCTTAACCGGACTATCCATAATATTAAAACTGGCACCTTTTAATGGTCCGGCAATATACTACTTTTGTGGCAAAATAAAAATCTATGGAATTTCATCGTATGCTTGAAAAGATCGTACAGGACGGTAAAACGCATGCCCAATGGCTGAATACACTTTCTTTTATGGAAAATGCGGGAGCCCGGAAGATCTCAAAGTGTGAACATCCTGTTTCCGTTAGCCTGATCCAGCTGAAACACGCTGCAGAAGAGCACCGTCATGCTTACTATCTGAAAAAGCAGATTGGAAAAATTGATGCTGAATACTGCCTGACTTATGAAGATCATGAACTGCTCGCTGCCATCGCTACAAGACAATATCTTCATTCTTTAGATGTTAAAGCGTGCAGATATCTTAAGAATGCCTTTCAGCTGACTAAAGAAGAATTAAAGTATGCTGCTTATCTTTTCGTGACGTATGCCATAGAAGTTCGTGCTGATGAGCTTTATCCCGTTTATCAGGATGTTCTTACCAAAGATTCCTCCAGGATTATGGTTAAATCTATTATCTTGGAAGAAGAAGGCCATCTGGAAGAAATGATTAACCAGCTGAACGAATTTTCTGAAGACTGGAAGCTCCACGCGGAAAATATTCTGGCTATAGAAAAAGAACTTCATGACCAATGGATTAACGCAATACTTGAAGAAGTGTCAAAAGTGAATTATGCTTAACAGACTTCAGGAACATCTTAATAAAAGAAAGGAGTCGGGAATAGTAAGAACTCTGAAATCCAAAAGGCCCGGAATCGACTTTTATTCTAATGATTATCTTGGACTTGCCGGAAACAGAGAACTTCAGAACATACTTCTGAAACAGGTTATTGAAAAGCCGAAGCTCCTCTCAGGAAGTACAGGTTCCAGACTGATTAGCGGAAATAGCTGTACAGCATTAGAAACGGAGGAATATATTGCGCAAGAACACAAATTTCCTGCTGCATTGCTTTTTCCTTCAGGATACAATGCCAACCTTGCTTTATTCTCTGCGCTTCCGGGTCGTCATGATACCATTATTGTTGACGAGCAGATTCACCGCTCCGTTCATGACGCCTGCAGAATGTCTCATGTCCGAAAACTGAAATTTAAACATAATGATCTGAATGATCTGGAACATTTGCTGAAAAGACAAAACGGACATTGTTTTATCGCCGCGGAAAGCCTGTATTCAATGGAAGGAGATTTTGCCCCATTAAAGGAAATGGCAGATTTAGCTGAAAGATACCATGCATCCCTGATTGTAGATGAAGCCCATGCCTTTGGAGTTTTTGGATATGGTTTGATTCAGCAATATCAGCTTCAGGACAAGGTTTGTGCAGCAGTAGTTACTTATGGAAAGGCTTTAGGAGCTCATGGTGCAGCGATATTATGCAATGATTTGGTGAAATCTTATCTGATTAATTTCGCATCCCCTTTTATTTACAGTACTGCAGCTCAGGATTTCCAGTGGGCTGCTATAAAAACGGGATATGAATTTTTAAAACAGTATCCTGAACTATCAGAAAAGCTTCAGCAAAATATTCAACTGTTCAGAAAACAGGTTATTCCAACACCTTCTTCGGAAAAGAGTCCTGTTCAGGCGGTATTAATTCCTGATAATAAACGATTAAAAATGATGCAGAATACTTTGTCAGAAAATGGATTTTTAACCTACGCAGTATACAGCCCTACCGTAAAAGAAGGGACGGAAAGGCTAAGGATATGCCTGCACAGTTTCAATACAGAAGAGGAAATTGTAACCCTTTCAGAAATTATTAAAGAATTTATTTAAAAAACATAAACAGTCGCAAGTTTGAAGCTTGTTTTTACCTGATTAACATGAAATTATTTATCACCGGGATCGGAACAGAAGTAGGAAAAACCATTTGTTCCGCCATTTTAACCCAATATTTTAAAGCCGATTACTGGAAGCCCGTTCAAGCCGGGGATTTGGCGTATACAGACAGTCATAAAATAGCAGACTGGACAGACTGCACAAAATGTCATCCGGAAACTTTTCGTCTCAAACTGGCAGCTTCTCCGCATCAATCTGCACGGGAGGAAAATATACACATCCGGATTGAGGATTTTAAGCTTCCGGAAACAGATCAGCCATTGATTGTAGAAGGAGCGGGAGGACTAATGGTTCCCCTTTCAGACGATGAATTTATGATTGATCTGATTGAAAAACTGGCAATCCCTGTTGCTCTGGTAGTTAGAAATTATTTGGGATGCATTAATCACACCTTACTTTCTATTATGGCGCTTCAACAGAAAAAAATAAAAGTGGAATACCTGATTTTCAACGGACTTTTTCCTCCTGATACAGAACGGGTGATTTCCGGATTCATTCAAAAGGAAACAAGGATCATCAGGATTCCTGAAATCAATCAGCCTACAAAAGACAGCATTAAAGCTATTGCAGAACAATTAACAAAAACAAATTTATGATAATGGATAAAAAAACTGAAATCAGAAACAACTGGACCAAAAAAGAAATAGAAGATATCTACCATCTGCCTTTATTGGAACTTATCTACAAAGCGGCAACCGTACACAGGGAATGGCACAACCCTGCGGAAGTACAGGTTTCAACCTTATTATCGATTAAAACTGGGGGATGCCCGGAAGACTGCTCTTATTGCGGACAGGCAGCCCGCTATCACACCAATATCAAAGTACAGGCACTATTGCCGACTGAAACTGTAATCGCCCACGCTCAGAAAGCAAAAGACAGCGGATCTTCCCGTTTCTGCATGGCAGCAGCATGGCGTGAAGTACGAAATAATAGGGATTTCGACAGGGTTATAGATATGGTAAAAGGAGTGAATGAGCTCGGAATGGAGGTGTGCTGTACGCTGGGTATGCTTACTGAGGAACAGGCCATACGTCTTCAGGAAGCGGGATTATATGCCTATAATCATAATCTTGATACTTCAGAACAGTATTATGAAGAGATTATTTCCACCAGAACTTTTGATAACAGGATTAATACGATCAATAATGTAAGAAAAGCAGGTATTACTGTGTGTTCAGGAGGAATTATCGGACTGGGAGAAACCCACGGAGACAGAATCTCAATGCTGCTTACTTTAGCCACAATGCCTAAGCATCCGGAATCTGTTCCCATCAATGCACTGGCTAGGGTAGAGGGGACGCCTCTTGAAAATAATCAAAAAGTGGATTCCTGGGAAATGGTAAGAATGATTGCCACTGCAAGAATTGTAATGCCTTCTTCCATGGTAAGATTAAGTGCCGGAAGAATTGAAATGACCGAAACCGAGCAGGCATGGTGCTTTATGGCCGGTGCTAATTCTATTTTCACCGGGGAAAGAGAAACCCTTTTGGTAACTCCTAATCCGGGGGTGTCGGAAGATATGCAGATGCTGGAAACACTTGGGCTAAAGCCCATGAAATCTAATAAAAAGCCGGAAACCTGCTGCTAAACGAGTAAAAATATAAGCTATGAATTTCTGGATCCTGATTATAATTCTGCTGGCATTGGTTGTAAAATTACTATCTGCTATACTGTGATATACATCAACCAGCAGTACCGGATACAGAATAAAAGAGCAGCCGAAACTATTTATAGTACACAGGCTGCTTTCGTTAAAAAAATTATAAATATACATTTGAAATGAATACATCAATACAAAATCTCGGGGAAAGAGACCAGGCTGTCAACTGGCATCCGTATACCCAGATGAAAACGGCTGGGGAGGCCATTCCTATTGTGAGCGGAAAAGGGGTTTATCTCTATGATGAGGAAGGGAAGCAATATATTGATGCTGTTTCATCATGGTGGGTCACTTTACATGGCCATGCCCATCCTTATATTGCTGAACGGGTATTTCAGCAGCTCAATACACTGGAGCAGGTTATTTTTGCAGGTTTTACCCATGAGCCGGCAGTCAGGCTTTCTGAAAATCTGTTGCAACTGCTTCCTGATAATCAGAAAAAGATCTTCTATTCTGACAATGGTTCTACAGCGGTGGAAGCAGCCCTCAAGATGTGTGTTCAGTATGCTTATAATAACGGACAGGAAAAGACAAAAATTCTGGCATTTAGAAATGCATATCATGGCGATACTTTCGGAGCGATGTCTGTGAGTGGAAGAAGTGTGTGGACAAAACCTTTCGGGAGCATGCTTTTTGAAGTGATCTTTATTGATACCCCCACCCGGGAAAACCTGGAGGACCTGAAAATCCAGATTAAAGATAGGGCTTCTGAAACGGCCTGCTTCATCTACGAACCTTTGGTACAGGGAGCTGCAGGAATGTTAATGTATAATGCTGAAGATCTTAGCGAACTGATGAAATGTTGCAGAGAATCAGGGGTTTTAATGATTCAGGATGAAGTATTTACAGGTTTCGGAAGAACAGGAAAGCTTTTTGCAGCAGACCATTTATCAGAAATGCCGGATATTATGTGCTTTTCAAAGGGATTAACGGGTGGAACCATGCCTATGGGAATCACTTCATGCTCTCAGGATATTTTCAATGCATTTTTGTCTGATGATAAATACAAAACCCTGTTTCACGGGCATTCTTTTACGGCTAATCCTTTAGCTTGTACCGCGGCATTAGCGAGTATGGAACTTCTTCTGAACGAAGAGACGCAGGCTGCCATCAACCGTATTGGAGAACAGCATTCAGAGTTTGGTGCAATTCTTTCAAAACACTGCAACGTTGAAAATGTACGTCAGACCGGAACCATTTTCGCTTTTGAGTTGAAAACCAATGAAAATACTTCTTATTTTAATGAAATAGGGAGAATCCTGTATGACAAATTCCTGCAGCGAGGGATTATTATGAGACCATTAGGAAATAGTATGTATTTAGTTCCCCCATACTGCATTACTTCGGAAGAACTGAGGTTGATTTATCAGAACATTCTTGATGTTTTAGAAGAGGTTAATGCAGATCATTTCTCTACCTGTTAAAAAATACTGACTTTGAAAGCTGTCCCGTAAATTGATTATTAATTCTGGAGAATAATCGAAGGAATCCGTCTGCGGAATGCCTGGATTATTCTCCAGTTTTTTATCATTCAAAAAAATAAGCGAAGAGGAGTAAGAGCTGTAAGAAAACGATAGGGTATATTTTACTTTAAAACAATGGTTTTCAGGTATTTTCATTCAATCTCATGCCATTTTGTAAAAATATAACTACGAATTGTAAATTCTGACTGATTTCTTACTTTACAATCATTATTTTTACCGTGCTAAAAAATGTAAAAATGATAAGCATTGCGATCATAGAAGATGAGCCGGCAGTACGTAAAGAAATAAGTTTCCTGATTCAGCAGGAAGCCGATACGGAACTTATCGGATGGAGTGACAGTGTACAAACCGCTGTACAACTGATTCAGGAAAAGCAGCCCGATGTCATCCTTATGGATATTCAGCTTCGGGACGGGACGGCTTTTGACCTTCTGAAATTACTTAATCCAATCCCTCAGAATATTATATTTATTACAGCCTATAACCATTTTGCGATCAAAGCTATAAAATATGGAGCGCTGGATTATCTTCTGAAACCTGTTGATCAGAGTGAACTGAGAGAGAGTTTGGGAAGGTACCGCCGGAGAAGTGAAAACAACCCACAGTGGATGCAGCAGTTAATGTTGACCCAAGAGTCTATGACAGCTTCAGATCTTCCTGAAAGCATTGCCCTTAATACCGTTCACAGTACTCATATTATTAAAGTTCAGGATATTGTTTATTGTAAAGGGGATGGACCTTATACTTTTTTCTTTCTGAATAATGGAACTAAAGAACTGATCTCCAAACCGCTTAAATATTACGAAGAATTATTACCCGCACCGCATTTTCTGCGCACTCATCAGTCCTATCTGGTCAACCGTCAGTATATATCAGGGCTTAACCGTTCAGAATATATTGTTCTTAAAAATAAGGAAGAGATTCCTATTTCCCTGAGACGCAAAAATGCTATATTAACTCAGCTTTTGAATAAATAAATGAAACATATACTTCGGATCATCTACTTTGGAACAGCAGTTTTGCTGGCTTCAGGATGTAGTAAAAAACAGACTTCTGCTACGAAGGAGAATGCTCTCCTAAAACAGATCAATACATTAGAAAATGCACCTGTAAATCCTAAAAATGCGGATTCTATGGTCGTTGTCTGGCGTAAATATGAAAAAAATCCATTGGTGATAAAAGACACTACGATGTCTGCAATTGTTAAATATCAAATGGCCCGTATGTATGGGATGCGCGGTCAGGATTCTGCCCGTTATTATATAGAACAGGCTCTGGAGCTTATAGAACCAACTTCAGGCAATCTTTTGTATAAGACATTGATATACAATGGAATTGGAAACATTCGGAGCATGGAGGCCAAACAACGGGAAGCAGGCTATTATTACAATAAGGCTGCAGCTATTGTTTCAGATACTGCTGTACATCTTTCTGATGAAGCGCGTTCAGCAATTCTTCTTTCAGCTGCACAAAGCAATCTGAATGCTTATCAGTACAATCTTGCTGAAAAAATGAACCGGGCTGCTCTGCCCTGGACTGTTCCCCTGCCTGAGGGGCATATCAATAAACAACGGGTACTGGTACAGATGATATTCACTCTTAGTACCCTCAATAAGCCTGCAGACAGTATAAAACCCTATCTCCATAAGCTGGAAGTTCTTCATGCACGAAATCCTGATCAATATGACATAGGTTATCTATATGATGCCAAAATGAAATATTTTGATTCCCAGGACCAGCGGGACTCCCTGCTTCATTATCAGCTCCTGAAAGCAAAGAATGACGAAAGTATAAACAATAAACAAACAGCTGCAGTTGAGATCAATAATCTTTTTGTTGATTACACTGATATTGCAGGAACTTATGTCGTACTTAAACAAGTGGAGAAAGCTCAGGAATTTATTCAAAAAACTGAAGCCCTGAAGAAAAGTCATCCCAAGCTGATCTATAGCTACAACGAGGCCACATATCTGAACAACCTTGCCGGTTTATACCAATTAAAGGGAAAGCCTAATGAAGCTATTGAGCTTATGAAACAGGCCGCAAAACTTCAAAAAGAAGTATACGAAACGGAAAATACCCAGGCCGTTGCAGAAATGAATGCTCTTTATCAGCTTCAGGCTAAAGACCGTTCCATCCGGACTTTGAATGAAAACATCAAGATTAACCAGTTGGAGCTGGAACAGAACCACTTATGGCTTGTTATCTCTGTCCTGGGATCTGTTCTTTTGGGGATTGTACTATTGTTTTTATATTATAGTTTCCGCCAGCGCCGTACAAGACAGGAAAAAGAAAAGTTGTTGCTTCAGCAGCAATTACTCCGGACACAGATGGAACCTCATTTTATCTTTAATACATTATCTGCGGTACAGAGCTTTGTGAGATTGGATAAAAAGGAAAGTGCTATTAAATATCTTAACCGTTTCAGCCGTCTTCTCCGAAGCAGTCTCGAGCTGAGCAGGGAAAATCTGGTTCCATTGAATGAAGAGATTGAAACACTGGAAAACTATCTCTGTCTTCAGCAGATGCGCTATGAAAATGCTTTTACCTATCACATCTCCCAGCCGGATGAACAGGATTTAGGAGCGGCATTACTTCCTCCGATGCTGATACAGCCTTATGTGGAAAATGCAATCCTGCACGGCATTAATCTGGATTCTCATACCGGAAATATTGAGGTATGTTTTAAACTGGATGACGATGTTTTACAGGTTACCGTTACCGATACCGGACGAAGCCAGGCACATCAGGCAGATACTTCACACCGTTCATTATCCGGAACAATCAGCAGGGAAAGAATGCAGCTGCTAGGCAAAAAAGCAAGTGTAAATATTTCCAAAAATGCAGGCAGTGGCACTGTGGTAACCCTATTAATCCCAGTGGTAAACCCTTAGTTTCAAAGAATGTAATTCAGGTCTGTTCCTCATCAATACTTTTTTCCCGGAAATGTAAAATTCCGGAAATAACGATAAAGAAGTATTGATGAGGAACAAATGATCTGATTAAGATAAAATTACAGTCAATCACAAAATATATTTTTATTCTTTTACTGTGGCGAATCTTCCGCGGCAGGGGAAAGCCAATAAAACCCCTCATTATTCCAATATTTCAGCAAGTCATTACTTTGGTAGAATAAACTCAATAAATGCTTTATATTATCATTGAAAAAGAACTTTAAACATATCGTTAATCGGATCTTTGAATCGCTGGCAGCTGTTATCATGGCAGCAATGATTCTGGCCTTTATATTTATAGTCAACAGTTATCATTATTTTATTTATGCGCTAATTATTTCTGCTCTTGTTTTTATATTGAGAAAGACTCAAAGGAAAGTCTGGAAGAAGAAAGGAGAATATTTTTTGATGCTGCTTGGATTTATTTATGTTTTTATGCTGATTCTTTTTTCTGTCTCTCCGTTTTTGAGATTTAAAGAATTTCAGGTAACTCATTTACGTTGGAATACGGCAGAATCTAAAGTAGTATTTTATCAGTCAGGCTGGGATAAACCTTACAGAAAATCCAGTGGGTATGCTTATTCAGATATTACCTACACCTATAAAATAGGACAGCGTAGTTTCACCCGTACAGAACATAAGGCAGAAAAATTATATTACCCGGTATGGGAAAGCAAAAACCGGATTCATAAACTGAAATCTGAAATTCTGCAAAGAACAGAACAGCAGATAGCTGAAAGGAAATTTATTCTTTTGTATAATCCCGGCAACCTTTCAGAAAGTAAATTATTTATTTCTACACAGCCTTTATATCTGCAAGGTTCAGGTTTGTATGCATTCGCTGTTATGATTGGGATAATTCTGCTTTTAGCCACTTTTTGTATAATTTTCACCCAGAAAAAATGACATTCATGATATTACCTATTATTTTAAATCATATATAGGTGAAAAATGTAGCGAATTGTAAACCACTTCCGGCGAATTGTAAACGAATCTTTTACTTCAGAAATATACTTTCTACCTTTGAACTCAACAGCCAGACCAAGCAAAAGAGTATAAAATGTGCTGCACAAATGACGAATACAAACTATATAAGCCATTTTATAAGACAGCTTCGCTTAAGAAAAAGAATCCTGATTCTTTTGCTGGTTTTGGCGGTTTTTATAATACCCTTTATATTTCTTGTTGTAGCCTATAAAGAAACCAATGACCTGGGAAAAGATCTGTTAGGAAAAACAAGATATAATGAAAGGATAGAAGATGCTGTAAAATATACTTTAGCAATGATGGGGCTTCTTACTGTAATGATAGTACCGCTGGCTTTTCTGCTCAACAGGTTTTTTGAAAGCTATGTTCCGGTGCTGAAATCATTGGAAGATGATGATATTAAGAAACTGAAAAAGTACAACGAAAGCCAGGCTCTGATACATAAATATCATGTTTCATTTATTTTCCAGAAAGATACACTGCATATTTTCAAACTGGGAAGGGTAAACAGCATCAAAGGAAACAGTATTATCAGTTATAATCTTGAAAAGACATACGGCCGGGGAGGTCATTACCGTCTCAGGATAAAGACTGCTGACAAAGATTATTTTTATATAATCAATAATAACGACAGACAGGCACTGATGCTGGAACAGGATCTGGCCGTCATTATGAACCAGACAAACAACTATAAAGAATCCGGAATACATTTTCTCCAGAAGAATTTAATACCCTCCGGAAAAAAGATATAGAAACATATTATTCAGGGAAAATAATAACCGATCAGAGAGACGACGATGGAAAAAAAACTTGCTTGTATACGTATTGTCAAGCATTATTTCGGAAAAAAAAATGCCACTGTTTCTCTGATCTTTGTTTCTATTCTTTCTCTTACAGGAATAGTCTCTGTTTTTGCCAACTGGAAAAGCGGACTTTGTGCAGCAGGTGTTGTAGCATTCATTTATTTCTTTCAAAAAATATTCGGATACAAGTATCTTTTACTGGGTATTGCTTCTATACTGGCTGCAATATATTGGCTAGGGCAGGTATTGAACGTAGAGTTTGTATTTTTTGCTCTTACATTAGTATTTCTTCCTTTTATTTTCTTTATAAAACCGTGTTATGACGAATATAAAAAGTCATCTTATTTTGAGGTTTTTTATTTGGATAAAAGAAAGATCAAATGCATGGTAACAATGGAGAACTCCGATTATAAAGGGTATATGCTTGATCCGAAAAGCTATGTGAAAGAATTTCCTTCAGCAAAGATCAAAGCCTTTTCTTTTGCTGAAAAAAGCATGATGATTGCGGTAGGTGACCTTTTGATCCGGCCGAAAGAGCTTTCTCATGAAGATCTTTATCTCATTCAGGAGTATGTATATCAATATTTTCCTGACCTTTTACAGAATGAGGAGGTAATCCGCGAAAATAGCGGAAAAGAAAACCTGTTTTATCTCCACAAACTCATGATCTTTTCTCCTATACTTATTTTGGGAATTGGTATTTATTTTTTAGCAGATAACGGAAAAGACCAGCTGTTAACCTGTATTTTTCTAATATTAATGGTGGTTTTACCTGTAATAATCTATAGTATTTTAAGAAAATTTAAAAAGTAACGGTTACTATATGTACATTTGAATAACCTATGAAAATCATTAAACATCTTCTGATAAGACTGCTGATCACCGCTGTTCCTCTGATCGGGCTGTATTTCTGGGCAGAAATGGCATTCAAAGCAAACAAACAAAAAGAACATCCTACCGATGTAGGAATGGGAGTTGCGTTGATGCTGATCTTTATATTAAGTGCTTTATTCTTTGGATTTATAACAGATTTGATTATAAGGCTGATAAAAAAAGATTACAAAGCAGCACTTACAGATATTCCGTTTCTTCTGGCTTTTATTGTCCCGATTCTTTACTTAAGCTGTTTATGGTCGGGTGGAGACGGTTTTTGTGAATGGCTAACCAATACTATTAACAAAATATGATATTAATTGCGGCAATAGTAATTTGTATAGTAATAGGTGGGCTTACTTACTTTAAACGTTCACCTAAAGCAATACTCATCACCATACTCCTGCTGTTGGGGGCAATGATCTGCTTTTTTTATTGGGCAGCTTCCAAAGAGAAAAAATATGGGATCTGCATTCCTGCTTATTTTAACAATGAAAAAAAAGACAGCCTTGTAATGTCTGATGGCGGAGAAAAACCTTCTGATGCAGAACGCGTTGTCCAGTGGAAAACAAAAGTATCTGTACAATCAGAAAGTTATGACTGGATACAAAAAGAAGAGACCTGGCAGATGTCACTGTGAATGTGAATACCCGTTTTGTGTTTTTTCAGTTCATCTGGTCTGTTTGAGATGCTCAGATGAAGAAGGAGAACCAGTTCTTTCATAACGACTATTATAAAACCCGTTCAGGAAAAATGAAAAAAATAGTATTGTTTGCCATAATTACCGCAGGAATATTCATTTCGAAGGCACAAACATTGACGCCATCCGGCATCTGGTATGATGTAATTCCGGCAAAGATGAATACAGATAGTCTTTTAACAAAAAAAGGATTTACATTGAAATATGGAGGTCCTAAAAAGCAGGGCGGAACTTTATATTGTTATGTCAACAAAAAAGCGGATGAATGGCTGTTTATCCATACCGATAAGAAGGAAGCCACCAGCCAGGTATCTTATCTGCTGCCTTCGTTAAAGAAATACCGGAAAAATCTGACCAGTAAAAAGCTGTTACTGCCAGGAGAAGAAGTAAGCGGAATGGGAAAAACTTTTCAGGAAAACAAAATATACTATCATCTTATCTATACTTTTCAAAAACCAGAAATACCTATTACAAGAGAATAAAACATGAAAATATTTAAATTGATATTGATTTTTGTTATGGTGGCCTTTGTACTTCTGTGCACAGGCACTTATTTCTATCCTGTACAATATGACAGCAATTGTCGTGACGGAAATATATACCGGTACAAAGCGGGAATTTACCAAATGACTACAGGAGTTTCTGGCAAAAAAGAATATAAAAAAATAGGCGGATTATCTATGTTTTTTGGAATTAAACCTATCATCTGTCCTGAAGAAATTGAAAAACAGCATTTTGAAGCAGTTGTAAAATCCATTGATAGCACCAATCAGATTTTAGACTGGAAACTTCAGAATAACGGACTGTGGATCAGTAAAAAAGGGGATTGGGCTATAAAGGAAATTATAGCGATAGGGCCGGAAGGAATGAAGCAGGCTGATCATTATATTAGTCAGATGGGATTTAATGATAATGAACCTCTGAAGGAGATCATTGATTCTGCTACTTTTCAAAAATTAAATACCAGCTTTTATAAAGATAAAAATCATGTTTACAGGTACTATGGAATGGTTTATGGAGGAAGTTTTTCTATTTTTCCGGAAGCGGATCCTGCTACATTTGAAGTATTAAACGAATGCTATGCGAAGGACAAAAGCCACATTTATGAATCACGCCAGGGAATACTGGACAATGTAGATTATAAAACGTTTAGAACTAAAAATACCCTGACAGGTTGTTTCGCAAAAGACCACAACGGATATTTGCAATGGGGAGACCGGATCTCTGAAGAAAATATGAAGGAGGAATATGTACAGAAAGCCATTAAAGAATTGAAATAATTTATTCCTGCAATTTCTAAGTCATGAAAAGAACACTATTTTCAGTTTTATTGTTTACGTTCAGCCAGATGAATGCCCAGACTGTTTATACAGGATCTATCGGCGATTATCCCATTGAAATGGTTATTTATGCAGGAGATGCTGTTTATTCTTATACTGATTTTGATGAACCGATTTCGCTGAATAATGGAACGATCAGCAATGGGAAACTTACTTTTTATGAAAAAGAAACAACCGGGAAAAAGCAGACCAGAGCAATTCTTACATTGGATCGTTTTTCTGAAGGGCAAAATACATTATCAGGGATCTGGAAAAATATCAAAACAAAAAATGAGCTGAAAATTAATTTAACGAAAAAATATGCTATTGAAAACGGTGAAAATATTCAGTGGAAAGGCAGAGAATTGTTACAGCCCGTTTCGGCAGGTAATACCTATTTCAAAGTGGTTGCTACCAAAGAAAAGGACCATTATTATCCCATGATTACATCCGTAAAGATATTTGAAAAGCGCACAGACAAGCTGCTGCAGGAGCTTGATGTTAGCTGTCAGCTCTGGGGATTAAATAATATAAGCATTGATGATTTTAACTTTGACGGGATTGATGATTTTTCTGTCTTTGAATCCAGTTATGCAGGCCCCAATACCTCCAGTATTTACTTTCTGTATAACAAAAAAACTCAGAAATATTACGAAAGCAGCTTCAGTGGAATTTCTTTGGAGTTTGATCCCGTTAAGAAAAGAGTTTATGAAAGAAATCAATGCTGTGCCGGAACTGTAGTCACAACGGTTGAGTATAAAGTTGCCAATAATAGTTTAATTCCGCTTGCTCAACACTGCTACCGCTGGAATGATAAAAAACAGAAGCTTGTGGAAAAGCCAATGAAAGAATGTCAGTAATTATTTTTCAATGAAAACGATTGAAAATCATCGGAATTTAATTCTTTTTTAATCATCAAAAGGCATACCCGGTCCAGCCCAGACTCATTCAGTACATAACAGAATAACTTAATCACTGAAAGTAGAATATAGTAAGAAAAAATAATAAGATTCACTTCTTAAGGAATTTTGAGGGACCTTTTATCCATTCATATAAGGCTTTTTTTGCGAATTGTAAACGGCATCAAGCGGATTGTAAATGAAAGAGGGAAGGGATGAAAATATTATCTACTTTTGAAATAAGAAACAACAGAAGTTCATCAGGAACCGGAATTATTTCTCGGTAGCCGTTTAATGAAACACCTGTTTTTGACTGGTTTAAAAAACCAATGATTAAGTTCTTTGAAATAAATATAAAACGGAAAAAACAAAAAATACTATTGCCCTATGAAGGCCATTGAAGTTTTACGGAACATTCTGATTGTATTTTGGATTTTGTTGCTGGCAGTGAATGTTCTGCTGGTACTTCCAGAATACTGTGCATGCAGAAATATTTCTGAAAACGGAAAAGGAAAAACCATCTGGGGATATACAATAGACTGTATTGGGGATAATGAAGAATTTTCTTTGATTTTCTTTCAATGGATTGGCTGTTGGCTGATCGGAATAATGACCATAATCATTATACTGCATATAATTTATAAAAGGAAGAAAGGACATCTGAAGTTGGAAGAATAATAACCATGAAAACTTTTAGTTTTAAACAGAGCAATAAAGAAAGCGGTACTGTCAATTGCCGCAGTAAACCTGATGTAACAGGCGTGCCGCTTTTTACTTCCCGAAACCCTGATACATTATAAAAAATTAAAAACTATAACCATGAAAACTCATCATTAACAGCCCAATAAAAAAGCTGTTCTGAGTGAATTACCATTTATAAAAAAGAAGAAAGGAATAGACAAGCCTAAAGAATTAGTAACCATGACAACTTTTGTTTTAAACAGCACAAAAACTGCTCTGCCTTTTTACAACAGGACACCTGTTCGTAATTTCCTGCTGTTTTTCTTCTATTTTTATAACTGTTGACGGTAGGGCAGAAAAAACAAACAGCATCGGTACAAAGGGGAAATGCCGGTGTTGTTTTTACTACAGTTAATCTGTTTACAGTATTATATTGTAAACAATAGATAAAGGAAGTGTAGAGTTAAAAACTAATAACCATGAAAACTCTAAATTTTAAACAAATTCATAAAAAGAGCAGCATGGCGCTGAATGTAATATGCTGCTTTTACTTCCTTCTATACTCCCTTTAATTAAAACAATAGGAAAAATACTGTATCTGAAACAATGAGACAGTTTTTCATAGATTACAAGTATTTAATAATGCTTATAATCCCTTTTTATATGATTTTTCTCTCGCAGACCCAGCAGATTGCACTGATGGTTGTGGTTTGTCAGAAATCTGCTCGTCTGTGGGAGAAAGATTAAGAAGTAAAGATCTTTTATGTTAATATTTTTTATTCTTCACGCAGATTTGGCAAAAAAGCGAATATGGTTGTGGTTTCATCAGTAATATGCCGGTCTGCGGAAGAATAAATTTAATCCGATTTTAAATCAAACTATGATACTGCTAATTTTAAATGTTTTCATAGAGAGTCTTAGATTCTTTATGATATAATTTTGTATTCTTTCCGCAGGTCAGACACCCTGTTGTATTATCTGCTGCCCTGCGGAAGAATCTAGCATTATTTCCTGTATTTATATGATCATTCAAATATTTTCAAAGACTTTACTTATTTACTCCAGAAAATTTCATTCTTTAAAGATATCACACATTTTAATGGATCAGGTCCAAAACGTGGGGTAATTATTTCTCCCTACTTTTCAGACCAATCCACTTTAATCCTCAACATATTTATGTCTTGCAGCCTTCATTCCAAAATAAAACATGAGAACAACTGCAAAGCTTAAAAAATAGAAAGAACTTTTCCACGAAACATCCCAGTCATGTAGTTTTCCGAAAACCGGAGGTCCAAATGCAGCAATCAGGTAGCCTACAGACTGAGCCATTCCGGATATTTTCACCGCATTGGCGCTGCTTTTTGTTCTTGTTGAAAAAAACAGGATAGACAAACTGAAAGATAAACCATTAGAAATGCCGATAATTACCGCATTCACATAGATCCATTGTGATTGAAGCCATGCAAACATCATTGTGCTGATCAGCATCAGAACACAGATTAATACAATCAATATTCTCTGATCTTTCATCTTATTGGCAATGATAGGACTGCAGAACGTAATAGGAATCATGGTGATCTGGATTACAAAAAGTACCCAGCCTGTACTGTCTCCCTGCATATGATAATCGCTAAGGAATGAAGGAAGCCACGCCACCATACAATAATAAAATAATGACTGTAATCCCATGAATATACTGATATTCCATGCCTGAGCAGATTTGAACATATTAAAATCTGAATTGCTTAATGCTGCTTTTGTCTGATCCGGATTTTTTTTATTAAAAATAAGCTCCAGGATAAGTACAAATAGTCCCAAACCGGCAATAACCAGCCATATTCCCAGAGAACCACGCCATCCGAATCCCGTCCATTCACCAATTTTCACACTGAACCCTGAAGCCAGGGCCGCCGTAAGATTCATTGCTACAGCAAAAATACCGGTCATTAAACCAATTTGCTTTGGAAAATTATTCTTAACATACCCCGGTGTTACCACATTTCCGATACAAATTCCCAGTCCGATAAACACAGAGCCCAGAAATAACATCCAGACAGATCCTGTAATGCGCAGAAACAGCCCGAAACTCAAAATAATCAGTGAATACATCAAAAAACGGCTGATACTGAATTGGTGCGAAAAACGGCTCACCAATACAGAACACGTAGCAAACATAAATAAGGGAATAGAAGTAAGAAGGCTTACCTGGAAATTATCCAGCTTCATTGCATCCCGTATATCACCCAGTACCGGAGCTACCGAAATGATAGGAGACCTGAGGTTGCTGGAAACCAATATGACAACAAGTACATTAATGATCATCAGGGCGTAAGACGCATTCTTTCTTGTTTCACTTTTCATGATGGAAATATTTAATGCAAAATTACTTCAGTATTTTTGTTTAATTTTGCCAAAGTTTTAACCTGAAACGACATGAATTCTCATAACAGTATAGACATTGATGAATTGAAAAAAACGTATTTTGTGTGGTTTGAAGAAGACTGGAAACATGATGATATTCTTCATTCTCATCAGAAAGGGCAGCTCGTCTATGTAGAAAGCGGTTTCCAATATATTACGATTGAAGGGAAAATATATTTGCTTCCACAGAATCACGCGGTATGGATTCCTCCCGGTGCTGTTCACAAGACCAATTCGCATTCTGAGAAAATAAAACTGATGATTATGTTTGCCAATGCTGAACCGGGAAGAACTTTTGACCAGGAAATCAATGTTTTCTCCGTTCCTCCGGTTTTAAAGGGAATGATTAAGTATGCTGAAAAATGGTCAAAAAATCAATCAATTGATCCTAATGAACAGATTTTTCTCAAAGCACTTTTCAATGAACTTCCTCATTTTGTAGAACATGCTATAAAGCTTCATATTGGCCTTCCGCAGGATAAGCGTCTCACAAAAGCCATCAATTATCTCCACAGCCATTACCGGGAAGATATAAGAATAGAAGATCTTAGTGAGATTTCCCTGCTTTCTCTGCGTACTCTGGAACGCATCTTTAAAAAAGAAACAGGCAGTACTCTGAACAAATACCAACAAATCCTCCGGATTATTAAAAGTATGGAGCTGTTGAGCTCAGGAAGCCTTACCATTTCTGAAATTGCTTACGAAACAGGATATAAAAGCGTACAGTCTTTTACAAGAAGCTTTTTGTCTGTAATGCAGTTCCGGCCTTCTGATTTTATAAAAAATATGAAATAAGACCTTTTTTAAAACAAAAAAAATCTCCGGAGATTTTCGGAGATTTTATAATTATAATTAATTTTTTTAGAACTTAAATAAGCATTCACAAACGCTCATTTTTCCTTCAACTACAGTGCTCCAGGCGCCTGTCCAGGTTCCGCCGTAGGAAGCACATATCGCAGGACAAACTTCTTTAGCATCTTCATTGCTCCAGATAGGTCCTGCAAGAACATTCATTTTATACTCAGTGCTTCCGGATGGCTCTGTATCGTATTCAACTTCGATAACACTCATCGCACCTTCAACAATAGTGCTCCATTGTCCGGTAAATTTTCCTAAATGAGCCGCAGCAATACGGCCTCCTAGTTTCTGGGCTTCGTCGTTGCTCCAAAGCGGACCTGCAACGATGTTGATTTTAAATTTTGACATGATGTAAAGTTTTTGGGGTTATTTAACATTACAAAGTTGTCACTTTAAAGAGAGATATACTACCGTAGAAAATACCAAATAATAGACTAGGTATTTTCACCTAAAGGAGAAAAAATAAGAAATCAGCCCCGAAAATAGAATTTCAGAATCCTAAAAAGGCATTTTCATTTAAATATTGAATAAATGATTATAGTTAAATAAACAAAAAAGGTCCCCGTAAAAGGGAGACCTTAAAAAAACACAAATGATGAAAAAAAATTATTTCGATCCACAAATATAAGCAAAAATTACATTATGCAAAACATTGTTTTGATATAATATTTTAAAAAATATTCATTCTAGATAAAAATAATGATTCACTAATCAATTCCTGTTATCATTTGCTTATTTACAAAATATTGGTGCCAGCAGAAAATCCTAAAGAAATAACCAAATTATGCAGATAGCTGAACAGAAAATGAAGGTATTGTGATTCTGCTCATAAAAAGCTACCCTTTATTTTCGTTAATTTATTCTGCCAAACCACAAAAATATGAAACCAAAATTAATTAAAGGAGTCCCGCAACAACATTCAGGTGGATTTCATGATACAGAAAGCCGGAAGCAGTATGAAGAAGCTCTTCTACCATTAAAGTTTGAAATGCTGAAAAAGAGATTTTTTTCAGTAAACAGATGGAAAAGCTATTGCGGTGAAGGCTTTGCTGATTTTAGGCTCCATGACTCGTCAGGAAAAGAAGTTGACCGAGATCCACAGAAAGGAGATTATATGAGGATTAACATTCCAGGACCTGGAGAAAGGGAGGCCAAAGGGTATGATTGGGTAGAAGTTACAGAGATCTGCTATTACCAGGATAATACATCAGAAAGAATACAGATAACCTGCCGGCCCTCCGGAGATCCCCAAATAAAAAATAAAGGCCACATTGCTCATTTTTACAGTGCCGGAGCGACCTCCACATTTATGATATCCAGAACTCCAGGCCATTTGAAAGCTGCAGTATATGGAAGAAATGAAACCCCTAATTTTAAAGCTAAGTTTATCGATGTGATCCGCAATCTAATGGTCGCAGCAGGAGGTATAATGGGAGTTTCAAAAATCCAGTGGAAACAGCTTGCTGATGGCTTTTTGGATTTTGACTGATATCGGAATATCTTTTTTTGACTTAAATCAAAGTTCCGGAACCGCCTTCTGCTTATTTTCGCCGCTTAAAAAATAAGCTATGGCAGAACTAGAAAAAATTATATGGATATCCATTATCTTAATCGTCATTATTTCGGTAAAAAACAGAATTAAACTGACGCTTCCTGTTCTGCTTGTATTGGCAGGACTTATACTCAGTCTTACAGGGCTGGTTCCCTCCATTGAAATGAGCCCGGAAATGATCTTTTATGTGGTATTGCCCCCAATTCTGTTTGATGCGGCCTGGAATACCTCAGTTCCGGATTTTAAAAAAGAATTTTCAAAAATATCTGTTCTGGCTGTAGGATTGGTATTTCTTACCACCACAATAATTGCTTTTGCCGTGCACAGCATGATTCCGGGATTTAGCTGGCCGCTCGCATTTATTCTCGGTGCTGTTGTTTCTCCTCCTGATGCAGTTGCCGCTACCAGTATCACAAAAAATCTTCCCATCCCTCAGAAACTGGTCACCATCCTTGAAGGAGAAAGCCTGCTGAATGATGCTTCAGCACTTATTGCCTATAAATGTGCCGTTGCAGCGGTTACCAGTGGAGTTTTCTCTTTCTGGGATGCAGGAACTCAGTTTATAACAGCAAGTCTGGGAGGGATCATAGCCGGACTGCTTCCCGGTTTCCTCTTTCTGAAACTTCACAGATATTTTAACGACCAGAGTAATGCGGAAACATTTGCTGTTCTGCTGTTGCCTTTTGCCGTATATAGCATGGCAGAACATTTACACTGCTTAGGAGTGCTGGCTGTTGTCACCCTTGGAATGTTTCTTTCTTGGAATTCATTTTTCATCTTCAGTGCAGGCAGCAGGATACAGATGGGGAATTTCTGGGAGGTGATCATTTTTGTATTGAATGGGTTGGTATTTCTTATCCTTGGAATGCAGCTGCCTGAGATAATAGCAGATATTCCGGTTTCCGGGCTGCCGGTTCTCATAGTATATGGATTTCTGATATTCATTATCCTCGTCGTCATCAGACTCTTTATTTTAGCTGTATTTCCCGTTTTTTCCGATAAGATTCCGGAAAATCGACACCGTTTTATGAACCAGACCAAAAAAGAATATCTTATTTTATCATGGTCGGGAATGAGGGGAGTGGTTTCGTTGGCAGCTGCATTAGCCCTGCCTTTTCATCATAGCATCACAATTGAACAGAGAAGTACACTCCTGTTCATCACTTTTGTTGTGATTCTTTTTACACTTTTGATACAGGGGCTTACCCTTCCGAAGCTCATCAGAATGATAAAACCTGTAGCACAGAACGTACAGAATGAAGAAATACTGAACAGACAGCTTCTCGAAAAATCAATCTTATTTCTGAGGAATTTTAAAAGCGAAAGTGCTGCTACACAGCATGCCCTGACAAAAATGACAGAAAAGCTGGAAAAAGAAGAAAAAAACATCCTTAACACTGAAAAAGATTCGGCCTCTACCGGAGATCAGGCTTTCCTTAAAAAAGTGTATTATGATCTGGAACTTCAGCTTGCCGGCCACCAGAGAAAAGAATTGATCAAAAGCTATCATACCGGCGAATTTTCCCTTGAAGTGATCCGTAAAAAAGAATGGGAACTGGATTTCTGGACGGCTACAATCCACCATGAAATGGAAACTCTGAGCAATAGTAGCATTTCTTCCGTTCAATGATTTTTTCTTTTTTGACTTAAGTCAAAGTTTTGCATTACCGCTTACAAGACATTTGCATCCGAATATTTTTATATACAAATTTATGAGTACAACATTAGAAAAAGGACAGACCCTCAGCTTCTATCAGGCCGCCGCACCCATCATTATATCGGTGTTCGGGGTTTACCTTACCATTGGAACAGCATTAGGTGTGCTGCCGGAGTTTGTTCAGAAGAATCTGGGCTTTGACAGTATTATGATAGGTCTTGTTATCGGGCTGCAGTCATTGTCAACTCTTTTAACACGGGCTTATTCCGGAAAGATCACAGATACAAAAGGAGCCAAGAACAGCAAAATGACAGGGGTAATCCTGGCTGTTATCGCTGGAATCGCTTATGTGCTGGCTGTATCATTTCAGAAAAATCCGGCATTGGCACTTTCGTTTCTGCTGCTGGCAAGAATTATTCATGGGGTAGGTGAAAGCTTTCTGGTTACTGGCGCTTTAACTTGGGGAATAGGTTTGGCAGGACCCTCCAATTCAGGAAAAGTAATGACATGGAACGGAATTGCCATGTACGCCGGGATTGCTATCGGGGCTCCGTTGGGTATCTGGATCAGTAAAGGATATGGCGATTTCCCAGCATTTATGCTTATTATTCTGCTACCTTTTGTAAGCTGGATCGCGACCATGAAATTACCTTCAATCCCAGTGGATAAAGATCACGTGAGAACCCCTTTCTATAAAGTTATCGGAGCTATTTCCGGGCAGGGGATCAGTCTGGCGTTTTCTTCCATGGCATTTGGATGTATCGCTTCTTTTATTGCTTTATTCTTCACAGAAAGGAACTGGGGTGATGCTTCTCTGGCTTTCATGACTTTTGGAGCCTGTTATGTTCTTACCCGGATCTTTTTTGCTTCTTTTCCAGATAAATACGGGGGCTTTAGAATTGCATTCATTTCTCTTATCATCGAGGTAATCGGACAGCTTCTGATCTGGACATCCGCTTCCAGAACAGGTGCAGTTATCGGATGTGGATTAACGGGAGTAGGATTTTCACTGGTTTTTCCGGCATTGGGAGTATTGGCCATTCAAAAAGTAAAACCACAGATGAGAGGAACAGCTTTGGGTGCTTATGTAGCTTTTGTAGATCTTTCACTGGGGCTTGCCGGTCCCGTTGCAGGGATTGTTGCCACTGGATTTAGTTATCAGACCGTGTATTTGTTTGGGGGAGTCAGCTGTGTTCTTTCTTTAATCATCCTCATGTTGAATAAAAAATAAAACAGATATGCCCCCAAATTCTATAAAAACAGAAAAAATACGTTCTAAGTTTACTGTTAAAGGTAAAAAATTCCTGACCCCTCATTTTATCCGCGTGGCTTTTGAAATTGATGATCAGCAGGAAGAATTGCTGACTTATGTAAAATCGGGCTCCAATAATAAACTTTTTATTCCCGCAAAATCATTAATATCATCAGACGAAAAGCGAATCAAAGCTGATTGGGAGTTTATCACAAGAACTTATACCAATCGTAAAATTGATCTGGAAAACAGAGAGCTGTTGATTGATTTTGTCGCTCACGGAGACAACGGACCGGCCTCAGCATGGGCTTTAACAGCTGTTCCCGGTGAAACACTTGAAGTAGGAATGAAGCAAAGTTCCAGGCCGTTGGTTCCAGATGCCGATTTCTATCTGTTCATAGGTGATGCAACAGCCCTTCCGGTGATCTGTGCCATTGTAGAAGAACTTCCGTCTTACGTTACGGCAAAAGTACTGTTGGAAGTATACGGAAAAGAAGATGAAATGATCCTGTGTTCTGCCGCGGATGTATCTGTACACTGGCTGCATAATGCAGAACCTGAAAAAGGGAGCATACTTGCAGATACAGCCAGAAATATTGACCTTCCCGGAGGAATACTGAAAAAATACATCTACGCCGCCGCAGAATATTCCACAATAAAAGCGATTAAAGACTATTTCAAAACAGAATTGAACTGGGATCCTTATGGATTATACACCTGTTCATATTGGAAATCCGGACAGTCTGAAGAGGAAGGGAAACCGTAAGAAAACGAGGAAATACAGCCATTTATTGCTACATTTGCTGATAACTGATTCACATCAATGGAAGAACTGTTAAGCTCATATATTAAAAGCAAAATATCGGTGACGGATGAAGAAATGAATACCATTCTTTCTTATTTTAAACCTATCAGACTGAAAAAGAATGAACTTCTTCTTACCAACGGGCAGACCAGCCAGCGGACTTTTTTCGTGGTAAAAGGCTGTCTCAGGATATTTTTCATCAATGAAGAAGGGCAGGACTCTACCCGGTATTTTGCTTTTGAAAACTGGTTCAGGATGCGCTTGAAAAATACCGCCAGCTGCTGGATGAGAATCCGGTTATTGTACGCAGGTTATCCAATAAAATGGTGGCTTCCTATCTCAATATTTCCCAGGAGACCTTAAGCAGGCTGAAATCCAAGCTTTAAGTTTCTTTTGGCCAGAATCCATGTTTTAGAACAACACGGTTTTCCGATTTTGTAATTCTTAAATATTCAGATCATGAACAAATTAGATATTTTCATGGGAATTGTCCTGCTGAAAACTAAAATTGCAGCCCATACCTATCATTTAAAAATACAAAGTTCAGACTTTTTACAGCAGGGAAATACGGCTGAATTTTTCTTTTCCAATCCTTATTATGATCCGCAAAGTAAAGTTCATCAATATCCTTTCTGGAATTACGAACCCGTTTACCACACCGCTGATTTTGCTGTCCACACCTTCTCAGAAGAAACCTCCCAATGGATAAAAGCCGTTCAGGAAGGAGATACTGTATTTTTCAGACAAATATCAGACGCATCTGAAGCTGACGAAACAGGGGAACATTATTTCCTGATTGGCGATGTGACTTCATTATCCCGGTTATATGAGATCAACAGGACGTTATCCGTAAGTAAAACGGTCAGCAGCCTGATCTATGCGGAACAGGATGAAGAGCTCTTCCCCGACCTGGATCACAGTTTTCCCTTGAATTTTTTCATTTCAAAGCCTGTTAAACCAGAAAAGGTTATTGAGCATATCCGGTATCATTTCCCGGAAAATGCAAAAAATACCATCGCTTATATTTTAGGGAATGCATCAGTTACAGAAGTTGTTTCCAGGTACATCAGAAAAGATCCCTCGTTCAGAATTTTGAAAATATATTGATTACGGTTCAGGATAATAACTTTAGATATAGACAGGTTTTGAAATTAGAAAATAGAAGTTAGGAGTCTGTTTGAATTCACTGTTGTTGGGTTTGCGCAAGGACGCTATTTTTTACCAGCTTTATGAGTATAAAAGGCGCAAAGATTTTATCTCCGATAAAATTTAATACTGCACGACTTGCCGAAAATCTTGGATTTTCTTTCGCCTTAAAAACGTTAGCATAATCAAAAACTTTGCACCCTTGCGTTTTCCAACCCAGAGACTGCCATCCTTTCAGCTTTCTTAGCCCGAACCTAATTTATTCTGGACTGAATCATAAAGAGAAAATTCTCAAAAAATTAATGTTAGACATTCTTTCCGGAAAAATTTAAGCCTTATATTTGCAGAACAATGTTAAAATGGTTTTCCATAGTATGCTCAATGATGTATGTGTTTGCTACCACTAATGCGGCGGAAGTACTCAAAGTACCTGTCTTCGTAGAGCACCTTATGGAATATGAAGGAAATTTTGCTGAATTTGTCATGGAGCACTATGACAATCACAAAAAAGATTCCGACTGGGATACAGACCAGAAACTGCCATTTATTAACCCTCCGGTTGTATTAATGGTACAAGCCCAGCTTCCGGAACTCAACTTTCAGATCGAAAAACCTAAGGAAATCATTATTTCCCAGAAAAAAACATCTTATCAGGAAAAAGACTTTCCCAGTCTTTATCTTTCCAGAATTTTCCAGCCTCCGCGGCAGTCTTAATGGTCCTTTATATTAAAAATTAATGCTTAAGCTTTAAGCAGTCAATTCTTATTATCCATTAATTAATCCGTTGTACATAAAAGTACTTTTTCCGCTTTAAACACTGAAAATGGTGTGGAATAACTTGTCCTTGTAAAGGAATATTACATACCATGTTTGTTCTTCAAAACTAAAGCATTTACAATTTTAGCTGAAACAAAAGTCTGAAAAGGGCTTTATAAAGTACACCGGATAATCAATCCAAATTTTTCATGTTAAATAAAATTATTGAGTTTTCTGTAAAGAATAAACTCATCATTGCTCTTTTTACCATCGGGCTTATCCTTTTTGGGGTTTATGAAACTACGAAGCTTCCTATCGATGCTCAGCCGGATATCACCAACAACCAGGTACAGGTCATTACCACAGCCCCGTCTTACGGAGCTGCAGATATTGAAAGGCTGGTAACATTTCCTATCGAACAGGCTACAAGCAATATCAGCGGAATTACCGAGCTGCGAAGTTTTTCACGTTTCGGACTGTCTCTGGTAACTGTAGTTTTTGATGATAATACAGATGTTTACTGGGCACGCCAGCAGGTACAGGAACGTCTTCAGCTTGTTCAGGAAAATATTCCGGAAGGGATTGGAAAACCGGAACTGGGACCTATCTCAACAGGTCTTGGTGAAATTTTCCAGTATGTTGTACGGGCTAAAAAAGGTTACGAACATGTATATGATGAAACAGAACTCAGAACCATTCAGGACTGGGTAATCAGACGTCAGCTTTTAGGAACAAAAGGAGTGGCAGATGTCAGCAGCTTTGGAGGAAAACTGAAACAGTATGAGATTGCTATCAATCCTAATAAACTTCAGGCCTTCAATATTAATATTAATGATGTATTTGCAGCGCTGGAAAAGAATAACCAGAATACGGGTGGCGCTTATATTGAGAAAAAAGAAACTGTACTTTTTATCCGTAGTGAAGGACTTTTAGGGAGTAAGGAAGATATCGGAAATATTCAGGTGGCAGATACGAAAGAAGGAATTCCGGTACACATTAAAGACGTAGCATCCGTAAAAATCGGATTTGCAACCCGGTATGGTGCGATGACCTACAATGACACAGGAGAAGTTTCCGGAGCAATTGTCCTGATGCTGAAAGGTGAAAATGCCAATGAAGTGATCGGGAATATTAAGCAGAGGCTTGAAAAGATTCAGGAGTCACTTCCCGAAGGAGTAGTAATAGAACCTTTCCTTGACCGTGCAAAAATGGTAAACAATACCATCAGTACTGTAAAAACAAACTTAATGGAAGGGGCCTTGATCGTTGTTTTCATTCTCGTTCTGTTTTTAGGAAACTTCAGGGCAGGACTGTTGGTAGCGTCGGTGATCCCTTTATCCATGCTTTTTGCCATTATTATGATGAATATTTTCGGAGTAGGAGGCAACCTGATGAGCCTCGGTGCTCTTGACTTCGGACTCATCGTGGACGGGGCCGTCATCATTGTGGAATCTGTACTTCACCAGCTCGCGCATAAAAAACATTTCGGAAAAGATAATATTCTCAGCAAAAAAGAAATGGATGCCCAGGTTTCCGGTTCTGCTGCGAAAATGGTGAACAGTGCTGTTTTCGGACAGATTATCATCCTGATTGTATATCTTCCGATCTTTACATTACAGGGAATTGAAGGCAAAATGTTCAAACCTATGGCACAGACTGTTGCATTTGCCCTGGTTGGTGCGTTTCTTCTTTCATTAACGTATATTCCGATGATGAGCTCCCTGGTACTGAGCAGAAAGAAAAAAGTAAAAGATAATATTTCAGATAAGGTAATGGCCAAAGCAGAGGCTGGTCATCAGAAACTCCTGATCAAAGCCCTTAAATATAAAAAATCAATCATTTTTGGGGTATTGGTTCTTTTTGCGGGTGCTGTTGTTACACTTTCCAGGATGGGAGGAGAATTTATTCCGTCATTAGAAGAAGGTGATTTTGCCGTTGAAATGAGGATTCTTCAGGGCAGTAATATCAATGAAACCAAAAAAATAACTACGCAGGCCGCCGGAATTTTATTAAAGGAATTTCCCGAAATAGAAAAAGTAGTTACCAAGATCGGAAGTGCCGAGATTCCTACAGAACCAATGCCAATGGACGCCGGAGATATGATCATTGTTTTAAAGCCTAAAAAAGACTGGACCTCTGCAAAATCTTTCCCAGAGCTTTCTGAAAAAATGAGTAAATCCCTTCAGGTTATTCCGGGGCTTACTACAGGATTTCAATTCCCCGTACAGATGCGTTTTAATGAGCTGATGACCGGAGCACGCCAGGACGTGGTATGCAAAATCTACGGTGAAGACCTGGACAGTCTTGCGGTTTATGCGAAAAAGCTGGGAAGTATTATCAATACGGTAAAAGGAGCTCAGGATCTTTATCTGGAACCTGTTGTAGGAGCCCCACAGGTCGTTATTGATTATAACCGGGCAGAACTTTCCCGTTACAATATTTCTGTGGCAGAAATCAACAGGGTGATCAATATGGCTTTTGCAGGGCAGACAGCCGGAGCCTTGTATGAAGGAGAAAGGAAGTTTGATATCGTCGTGCGTATGGATAATGAGCATAAGAAAGATATTTCAAGCATTCAGAATCTTTTGGTTCCTACGCCTTCCGGTGAACAGATTCCTTTGTCTCAACTGGCCAGAGTGGAACTGAAAAACAGCCCTAATCAGATCCAGAGAGAAGATACCAAGAGAAGAATTGTGGTAGGATTCAATGTACGCGGAAGAGATGTTCAGAGCATTGTGGAAGAGCTTCAGCAGAAAGCAGATAAAAGTCTTAAACTCTCATCAGGATACACGATCTCTTATGGTGGTGCTTTTGAAAATCTGAATGAGGCCAAAGCAAGACTGGGAATTGCTGTTCCGATTTCCCTGGTTATGATTTTCCTGCTGCTGTTCTTTGCGTTCGGTTCGGTAAAACACAGTCTTCTGATTTATACAGCTATTCCATTATCGGCGATTGGCGGAGTTTATTTTCTTGCTTTAAGAGGAATGCCGTTCAGCATCAGTGCCGGAGTTGGATTTATCGCACTTTTCGGGGTTGCTGTACTTAACGGAATCGTTTTAATATCAGAATTCAACCGCTTAAAAAACAATGGAATACAGAATACAAGCAGAATTGTACTGATGGGAACGAGAATTAGGTTGCGTCCGGTTCTGATGACCGCTTTTGTAGCTTCCCTGGGGTTTCTTCCGATGGCATTAAGCAATGGGGCAGGTGCAGAAGTACAACGGCCATTGGCAACCGTAGTGATCGGTGGTCTTATGCTGGCGACACTCCTTACCTTATTTGTCCTGCCTATTCTTTACGTCCTGTTTGAACATATTAATAAAAGTAAAATGAAATTTTCAAAAAAAGTAAACTATAAAAAGCTGTCTGTATTCGCCTTACTTCTTTCATTTGGGGGAGTCAGTGCTCAGGAGACCATTACTTTTGAGCAGGCTCTGGAAAAGGCCTATCAGCAGAACGGAACTTTAAAGAGTTCAAAATTAATGTCTGATTATCAGGAAAAGCTGAAAGCCAGTTACCTTGATATTCCACAGCTTGAACTTTCCGGAGCTGTAGGACAGATTCAGGGGCAGGAAACTGATAACTCGTTTACCATATCACAGAGGTTCAGCTTTCCGACCGTGTATTCAAAAAGAAAACAGCTTTTGAATGCGGAATGGAATGCCAGTATAATCAATCAGAAACTTACAAAAAATCAGCTTACAAAAGAAGTTTCTGATGTATTTTACAGGATTTTAACTCTTCAGGAAAAAAAGAAAGTCCTGGAATACATCAGCGGTCTGTATAATCAATTTTCAGAAAAAGCAAGTCTGAGACTGAAGAAGGGAGAAGCCAATATCCTGGAAGAATCAACAGCTGTCTTACAGAAAGAACAGGCCGGAATACAGCTGAATTCCCTTGAAAACGATCTGAATATCGCCAAACTACAGCTTCAGTTACTCCTTCAGTCCGAAATACCTTATCAGCCGGTAGCAGATAAAGTGCTGATGGGTGTAAATCTTCAGCTTTCCGATGACCAGGTAAAGCAGCATCCTGAACTGCAATATCTTCAACAACAGATTAAAGCCGGTGAAGCTGAAGTTCAGCTGGAAAAGAGCAGACTTTTGCCCGAACTTATGATTGGATATACCAACCAAAGCATGAAAAACATCAATAACAGCCGTTTTAATTCTGTTCAGGTGGGTGTGGGAATTCCTGTATTTACTAAAGGTCAGCGGGCCCTGACTAAGGCTGCCGAAGCTAAAATCGTTGTTACCGAAAATCAGTATCAGCGTAAAGAAATTGAGCTTAAAAACAGGCTTTCACAGCAGATCAGTAATTATATGAACCTGGAAAAGATCATTGAAAACTATGAACAGAAACAGCTTCCTAAATCCGAAACGATTCTGAATGCTGCGCGGAAGCAGATGGAGGTCGGGGAAATCGATTATCTGGATTGGGTAATTTTAGTCAACCAGGCTGTTAAAATCAAAGCAGATTATATCGACCAGCTGGAAAAGCTGAACCAAACCGGAGCGGAACTTAATTTCTTAATTTCAAAATAACAGCGGAATGCATTTCAAAAAAATATCAATATATAGTCTTTGTCTAACCTTAGTTTTATCTTCATGCTCCGGGAAAAAGGAAGAAGAAAAAACTGTTTACGAGAACAAAAAATTTGCCCAAGGCAATGAAAATACGGTTCATCTTTCGGAAAAACAGCTTCAGTCCGTAGGATTGACTACCACTTCCATCCAGAACAGAAATATGGAAAAATTGGTAAGGCTGAATGGAAAGGCAGAAATTGCTCCGTCACATATCAGCTCGGTTTCCAGTATTATGGGCGGACATATCAAATCGATTAATGTGATCAGTGGAAGCCGTTTCAGTAAAGGACAGGTTCTTGCGGTAGTGGAAGACCCTCAGTTTATACAGCTTCAGCAGGACTATCTGGTCACCAGAGCCCAGCTGGAATCGGCAAGACTGAATTTAAATCGCCAGAAGGATCTTAATACAAGCAAAGCCAGCAGCGATAAAACCTTACAGACGGCTCAGGCAGATTATTCCACGCTTAATGCAGCCTTAAAAGGGCTGGAGGAAAAGCTTAGAATTATCGGGATCAGTGCCAAAGGGCTTAATTCCGGAAATATCAGAAGCAGAATTAATGTGTATGCCCCTTTCAGTGGTTTTGTAAGCAAAATCCTGGTGAATAACGGACAATATGTAAATCCTTCCGATACTTTATTTGAACTGATTAATCCAGCGGGACTATTACTGGAATTAAAGGTATTTGAAAATGATGTGAATGATATCAAAACAGGGCAGGAGATCCTGGTATACAGCAACCAGAATCCTGAATTGAAATCCAATGCCAAAATCATAAGCGTTGTTCCGAATATCGAAAACGGAGGCTCTGCTACGGCTATAGCTCAATTATCGACCGCCAATTCCGAGTTTGTAAAAGGAATGTACATTAATGCTGAAGTGGTGATCAGCAGCCGTTATACGGAAGGATTACCCAATGAATCTGTGGTGTCTTTTGAGAATAAAAACTATGTTTTCGAAGACCTTGGTAAGTCACAGTATAAAATGATTCCTGTAACTGTCGGAATTTCAGATGATCAGTTTACAGAAATCTTAAAAGCGGAACATCTGAAGAATAAAAAAATAGTACAGAAAGGAGCCTACGGCCTGCTGATGATGCTTAAAAACAAAGCAGAGTAAAGGTACTTCATCTATTTCTTATACTTATAAAGCAAAAGAGAAACAGTTTCAGGCTGTCTTTTTTGCTTTTTTTGTTTATACTTTTATGATGCTCATTTATTTCTTGTTATCATTTTTTTACTGATGCTCCTTTTAAAAGAAATTCCAGTACTTTTTCTGTATAGTCAAACCTTTTTTGAAGATAAAAGATATTGCTGTCTTTGTTCTGGACTGTACTCAGCCCATTCTTTTCAGCAACTATGGTGATCGCGTTATGGATCTGGTCTTCAAAGGGAATGATCAGGTTTTTTCTGAGGGTCGTAATTTCTCCGTTAGATCCAAACCTTAAGCTGGTTGTATTTTTAATGCTTTTTTCAAGTTCCTCTATTTCTTTTTCTCTTATCTTCAGCTGATTACCGACCAATAAAACCTTTTCGCTATCAAAATTTGATTTTTTCATTTCGTACTCTGACTGTAAACGCTGAAGTTCCAGCTCCCATGTTTTAATCTGGGCATTTAATCTTGCTTCTGCTTCTTTATACTGAGGCATTTTCTCCAAAATGTACTGAATATCTACATAACCGGTTTTCTGTGCGCTGCTGAAACTGAAAAATAAGAATACTAAAAATGTGAAGAGTGTTTTCAGGTTTTTCATGGTATAATGAGTATTAAAGGTTATTAATGATCTAAAGAACGACAGATGGGGTTAATTATTATCTCATTATGTCCTTTGTTCCTTATAGCCCATAGGATTGAAAACCAGCAAATCTGCTAACTTCTCGACTTTCATATGAGAAATAAAGAGTGTTCCCGATACATTTATCCGGGATCCGTTGCCAAAACAATGATATTTCGCAGGTTTTTAATTTTAAAAATAGTATTCTATGCATAACTCATGTTAAAGCATTATATTTAAGGAGTGAATTAGTTTAAAAAGGATTTTAGTGTATTATTAATGAAGAACTTTTATTAAAAAATATGACAAAAAAACCTTTACACAATTTCCATATTCCGGTAATGGGGCTTGCCTATACGATAGACAGCCCGATTCGTGTTGCGCAATATGGAATTTCTTCCGTGATCTCTATTATTGATGATGAGATCCTAGAAAAAATGAAAGATTTTTATAACAAAAAATTTAATCTCAATTATCTGGGAATCTCCACGAAAATGGAAGATTACAGAGCCAAGAGAATTACGGACTATCTGGATATGGTAGATGATATCGTGAATGAAAAATTTGAATCATTCAAACAGGAAATCAGCAGAAATAGAGAAGCATTAAAAAACTTCATCTCAATTCTTCCCAATAGTTCAGATTTGAAAGCCGGGCTTCAGAATCTTATCAGCCAGAAAGATCATTTTGGTTGTGGGATCAGAAATTTTATTGAAACCAATTTAATGCCCGGAAGTATAGATGTCAATATCATGACGAAAGTGGATAAGGACAATTATAAAAATGGCGAACAGCTTCCGGTGATCTACAATGACGCCCATGCTTCATTGCGGGGATTTGCCAACAGTAAGCTGTCTTCTTCCGTAGTTTTATCTGCCGGGATGAATCCTCGCCTTTACAGTTATCTTGAAGAATTTGAAGACTTCTTTCCTGATCAGAACGGAGTGATAAAAAAGAAAATAATCCTTAAAGTCAGTGATTTCCGTTCAGCCATGATTCAGGGTAATTTTCTGGCCAAAAAAGGGCTCTGGGTTTCAGAGTACAGAATAGAGTCGGGGCTGAATTGCGGAGGACACGCATTTGCCACGGATGGACTTCTGCTTGGACCTATTATGGAAGAATTTAAGCAGAAAAAGAACGACCTGATCCAGTCTGCTCATTCTTTAATGACTGCGGCACTGGAACAGAAAGGAAAATATGCCGTTTCTCAGCCGTTAGAAATGAAAATTACCGTTCAGGGCGGAGTGGGTACCTCAGAAGAACATGACTTTCTTCTTGAAAACTATCATGTGGACAGCGTAGGATGGGGCTCACCATTCCTACTGGTTCCGGAAGCAACTTCTGTAGATCCTGAAACCAGAAAACTTCTTTTAGAAGCTAAAGAACAGGATTATTACACGAGCAATATGTCTCCTTTAGGAGTTCCTTTCAATACCATACGGGGAACATCCAATGAAGCAGTAAAACATCAGAAAGAAAAAGCTGGAAGATACGGAAGCTCATGTCCCAAAAAGCTGCTGGCATTAAGCAAAGAGTTCTCATCAGAAGGGATCTGTACTGCTTCAAAAAAGTATCAGGATATCAAATTACAAGAACTACAGACTGAACAGGAAACACTATCTGCTGAAGATTTTAACAAAAGAAAAGCACAGATTACCGATAAAGCCTGCCTGTGTGTAGGGCTGGTAAATTCAGCTTATATGGAACAGAATATCCGGATAAAAGGAGAAAAACAGGGTGTGGTAATATGCCCCGGACCGAACCTTGCTTTCTTTGATAAGGAAGTTTCCCTGTCAGAAATGGTACAGCATATCTATGGAAATGCCAATATCCTTCCTGATAAACAACGTCCCAATATGTTTATCAACGAACTTAAAATGTATGTGGCCTATTTAAAGAAAGAAATCGAAAATTCTTCTGTAACGATGACCAATGCACAGACTAAAAAATGGAATGCATTCAAAAAGAATATGCTGGAGGGGATAGAGTATTATAGCGATCTTTTTAAAAAAACGTCTTTCTTTAAAAACACATTGGATACTATAAATCTGCAATTGCAGCAACATAAACTGGAACTTACAGCCATTGAGATTCCTCAGGTTGAAAAGTAACAGGTCTTTTTAATTGATAGATAAAAACAGCTTTCGGAAGAAGGCTGTTTTTCATTAGAACTATGAATATTGTAATCTGCAAAATCTGAGATTTTTTTTATGCTCACAGATTTTTGTTGGAGTTACGCAAAGTCGCTATTTTTTAATCAGCTTCATGGTATAAGACGCAAGGATTTTATCTCCGATAAAACAATCTATAACTTACTGAAAATCTTCGATGTTCCAGCACTTTAAAGCAGCGTAATGGTTAAAACCCTTGTGTCATTGCATTTTCCAACTAATCAGAATATTCTTTCAAAAGCTGTCTGTAGCTCATCAGGATAGACGATTTTGAAATAAACCCTATAAATCCGTTGTCTTCACTTACCACGGGAAGATTCCACATCCCTGTATCATCAAATATTTGAAGGATTTCCAGAGGCTTATCCTCTCGATGCAGTACGGCTGGCGGAGTTTTCATGATCTGGGCTACGGTCAGAGAATGGTCTGCTTCAAAGTTAAAAAGATACGGCCGGATATCATCAAGGGTAAGAATGCCCTTTAGTTTTCCTTCCTGATCTACCGCTGCAAAGATATTTTTATTCCCGTTTTTCACCCGTTCAAAGAGTTCGGAAACAGAAGCTGTTTCCTGGATGGTTTCGGGATATTTATCGATAAAATCTTCTGTTCTTAGTGCAAAAAGTATATTTTTATCATGTTTATTGGTGAAAATTTTCCCTTGGTCAGCTAGTGATTTCAATTCCGGAGAAATAGGAGAGAACCATTTTGCAATCAGGTAAGACATCACCGAAACAATCATCAGCGGGATAAAGAGATCATATCCGAAACTGGATTCTGCAATCAGGAAAATAGCGGTAAGAGGAGCATAAAGGACTCCGCTCATGGCACCAGCCATCCCCACAAGAACAAGATTTGTAACCGGGACTTCCGTGAAACCGAGATGCTGGCATATCAATGCAAATAAATAACCAACTGTTCCTCCGGCAAAAAGAGAAGGTGCAAAATTACCTCCGTTTCCTCCGCTGAATATAGTAAAAGAAGTAGCAAAAGCCTTTAATAGGCATACCAGAACAAGAAAAATAATCACAGTCCAGTCTCCGATTTCAAAATATCTGAAAAAACTGTTTCTAATTACAGCCTGAATTTCACCTCCTGTAAAAGCTTTTACAGTTTCATATCCCTCTCCGAATAATGGAGGAAAAAGAACACAAAGAAGGGAGAGTACGGCCCCTCCAAACATAGCCTTACGTATTCTTGAAAGCTTAAGCCTGCTGATAAAATGCTCTACTTTTTGAGAAATAAAAACAAAATAACGGGCATAAAGTCCTGTTACCACTCCCAAGATGAGATAGTAGGGAACATTTTTATAGTTAAAGGCTTCTCTGGTATAAAACCTGAAAAGCACATCTTCCTGTAGCAATATTCTGGATAAAAGACTTCCGCAGACCGCAGCAACCACTAAAGGAATAAAATCTGTGAAAACCACTCCTGTAAGAAGAATTTCAAAAGCAAACATGATTCCGGCAATTGGTGCATTAAAGGCAGAAGCAATACCGGCAGTGGCTCCGGCAGCCAGCAAAAGGGTACGTTCTTTATAGCTCAGTCTGTAGGTCTGGGCATAATTGGACCCAATAGCTGCCCCGGTTACCGCAATCGGACTTTCTAACCCCGCAGATCCTCCAAGCCCTACCGTTACGGCACTCTGAATTACCTGGGAATACATTTTTACAGAAGCTACAATGCTTGAATTCTGTGCTATCTCATACAAAATAGCTCCGATTCCTTTCCGGTCCTGACCTTTAAACAAAGTAAGAACAATCAATGTAGTGAGAACAATTCCCAAAAAAGGAAAAACAATATAAAATAAAATCTGATATTCGAAATGAACCTTATGGGTAATAAAATAATGGATATTGTGCACCAGCGTCTTCAGGATTACCCCCGCAAGACCGGCAGTACAGCCTACAAGGATCCCGGAAAGCACCAGAAACTGATTCCTGCTGAGTCTGTTGTTCAGCCAATGGAGAATAAGTTCATAACTACGGGCTTTTTCCAGTCCGTAATTCTGAAAATCTCTTTTAAATTTTAGAAAGCTTAGGTATTTTTTTTTGTTGTGAATCTTCACCTGAGAATAGTTTTAACCTCAAAAGGTAATGTAAAGGTAAGCATATCTTTATAAACAGATAAACCTAATTTCAAGCAAACGGCTGTAATGTGCTGCCAGTCAATCGAAAATAATTTCACATAAAAAGACTGAGTAACAGGCTTCAGCTGGATTCAGAATGATCTTTCTTCAGATTGCTGATAAAGTAGGAGGGGCTCACCCCGGTTTCTTTTTTAAAGATAACGGCAAAAACTTCCCGGGAAGAAAAACCACAGGCTTCAGCCAGATAACTGATCTTATATTCCCTGTAAATGGGATTTTCATACAGCTTTTTGGTAATATAATCAATGCGGAGGCTGTTGATATAATTATTGTAATTTTTCTCCTTATGCTGTTTGATGATCTCTGAAAGATATCTGGTATTGGTATTCAGTTCATTCGCAAGAGAAGTAAGGCTGAGATCTTTTTTAATAAATTTTTGGGATTTTTCAAATTTATCCAGCTTAAGCAGAATCATATTCATGGTATCATCGGTAATATAGATACTTTTTTCCGAGTTTCCCGCTTCTTCACGATCTGTAGGAGTAGCAGGAATATTTTCTAGGTTTTTGATGGCAAGATCATATTTATCGTGAAGCTTTTTTCTGCTTACTCTCCATAAAACCCAGCCTGCCGCAGTAATAAAAATAATGAGAGCCAATGCAGACAGCAGAATTTTCCGGATATTACCGGTGTGGGCCTGGCCCTGTTTATCCATTATTTGTTTTACAGGAATATTGATGGCTTTCTTTTCTGCATTCACTAAACTGTCATTAAGCTTTGTATAGAGATTCATATATTTTTTTGAAGCCGTTTTTTCTCCAAGTTCTACATAGGATTTGAAGTATACTTCGTATATATCTCTTCGGATATAAGGCATGCTGATTATTTTCTCAAACTGCTCGGCACGGGATGCATAATAGACGGACTTGTCATATTCTTTCTGATCATAGTAAAGCCAGGCATATTCATTCAGAACAGTTATTTCCAGGTTTTTAGAAACATTATATTGTTTGTTCTGGCATATTTCTAAAGCTTTGCCAAAATAAGTTTCTGCATCATTTATCCTTCCGGAAGCAACACTTGTCATTCCCAGATTAATATTAACCAGTGCCAGCATATGATATTTTTTCGATACAAAATCCTTATCGTTTCCAATCTTCACTGTGCTTTCAAGGCATTTCTTCTGATAATAAATAACACTATCCAACGGTGCATTCACATGGGCCGAATAACTTGCGAAACCAATGTATGTTAAAGCATTTAAATAGTTTTTTTTATCACTGGATGTTATTTTCTCAGATATTTTTAATGCTTTTCTTAATTCTTTGATACATTCATCATTGAAACCGAGTTCTGTATAGGATGAAGCCCTCAGTCTGTAAACATTGGCCAGAATAGAGGCGTCTTTTAGTTCCAGTGCCAGTTTTTCAGCTTCTCCACTTAAATCGATTACTTTTTTATGGTTCCCCAGATCAAAGTATCTGGCCATAAGCATAACACTGCTCTCCAGAACTCCTTTTTTATATCCTTTCTTTTTTGAAATGGTATAGATTTCATGTGAAAGTTCTATGGATTGGGAAGGTTTATCTTTAGCAAGCTCTTCAGCTTTTTTAATTTTTGATTCAATCTGTGTAATAAATCCTATATCAACTTGTGCGTAATAAAATCCGAAAATAAAACAGAAGACAAATAGAGCTGATTTTTTCATGTAGTTGTGTTTTTGCGTTCGCAAATTAAGTGTAAAATTAACTATAATCTCGTAAAAACGGTGTTAGTTTTTCCGAATTTATCATACTGTGTTATAAATTTAACACGCTGATAATAAGTTCTTTAATTTACAAATTTTATTGAAGACCAAATGTGTCTTCGGTTTTTTAAAAAATTGATCTTTTTACACAAACTATTACACTTTCTGTTTCTATAGTTAAAGGAAAATGATAGAAAGGCAATCAATTTTTTACAAATATTCAAAGTGTATTATCCGGTTTAAAGGATGTAATATATTCAGAAATTACAACAGGGTTCATTTTCCCGTCTCTTCATAAACTGCTAATGTTGCAAAAGATTAAGCTTATTAAAAACACAGAATTTCAGGCTTGAATTCTAAAACACGGATTATGAAAAGCAATGTTACTATCAAAATTTCCTGTTCCCTCAATCCGAAATTTTGTTCCATTGCTTTTCTCCTGTTTTATTAAACACTGAAAATAAGCATACAAAAAAACACGCATATGGATTTAAAAAAATTAAATATCGGGCCGCTCATTAAGGAATGTGTAGAAAAAAGCGGACTGGAAATACAGCGTATCTCCCGGTTTTTAAATGCTTCAGAAGATGAAATCACTCAAATGTATCAGTCTGCTGAATTAAGTACAGATTTATTGCTTCGATGGTGTAAACTTCTGGAATATGATTTTTTCAGACTGTATTCACAGCATCTGATTTTATATGCTCCACAGTCTTCCGTTGACTATGTCCAGAAGAAAAAGTTACTGTCTTCACTTCCTGCCTTCAGAAAAAACCTTTATACAAAAGAAATCATAGAATTTGTTCTGGATAAGATCAGGAAAGGGGAGATGACAAAATCGGCTGTTGTTACTGAGTACAAAATTCCCAAAAGTACACTCTACAAGTGGATGAATAAGTATAATATCCCTGAAAAATAAGCTTTAAACCCTAAAACATGATGAAAAACAGCCCTGATTACAGAAAAATCTACACAGATATGATTAATGAAAAGTATCCTGATAAAAAAGGAGAAATCAAAGGCATATTATCCAAAGAAAATCTTTCGATGCTGGATGTGATTACCTGCAACAGTATTATTTCTGGTAGAGAAGATGAAAAGACCTTTTCTTTTAACCAGAAACATCGTTTTTTTGACCAGCAGTCCATCCTTCAGATCTTAGATTTTCAGAAAAAAAACGGCTACAATAATACCCAGGTTTCACGTCATTTCAAATTGAGCAGGAATACAATCACCAAATGGAAAAAGAAATATCTGTAAAAAAATGCTTTTGTTGTAATTATTTAACCTGTTGATTTTAAATATCATTACAAACGATACCTAAAGTCATTTTACCCATCGGTTATTTTCTTACTAACCTTTCAATTCTAATTTAAACAGTATACAATGAAAAAAAATCTACTGCCCATGGCCCTCCTGATCTCGATGTCTGCCGCCGCGCAGATAGGAGTCCATACAAAAGAACCTCTGGGGGTTCTGCATATAGATGGGGCAAAAGACAACGGAAATCCAGTTACCCAACAGCAAATAAGCAATGATCTCATTATTACAAAATCTGGTTTTATTGGCGCAGGAGTAGAACTTCCTGCTGTAAAACTGGATATGAGAACATCCGGAACACAAAACGCTTTTGGATTGGGCTCTACAACAATGACGGCCAACGCTGTCGGAGCAGGAGCTGTGAGATATGAATCTTCATCTTCAAAGATCCAGGTTTCTGATGGCAATACCTGGGAAGCTGCCATTATTCTTCCCGTTAAGGCTGTCGTTGTCGCAAGAATGACCAATGCATTTTCTGTTGCTTATAATGTGGATGTAAACATTACCGGATGGAATGAAGTAAGGGATCTTACTAACAGCTTCGATCCGGGGACAGGAATTTTTACTGCGCCCAGAGCTGGAATATACACCTTTTTGATGACTTATAACTTCGTTTCAGGCCCGGTAATCAATTCTTCTGAAGTAACCAGCCAGTTCTTCAGTCCAAGCAGCACATCTATTCTTGCACGTTCCTTCAAAACATTTGCGCGGGCTAATGAAGATGCCCAGATTGGCGGTTCTGCAGCAATTACTGTAAATCTGGCGGCTAATCAGACGGTGCGGCCTCAGCTTCGCCAGAATATTACCACCTCTTCCAGAGCTTTAAGAGTAAATTCAGACCTTCTGCATCCCGATGCCGGTTTTAACAATCTGACTATTATAGAACATTAAATAACACTAAAATGAATATTAACAGTATATACGGCATGCTTTTCTTTATTATTTTCTCTTTATCTCTGCATGCACAAACCGGTGTATTCACAAAAGATCCCTTACAGTCTTTTCATATTGATGCTGCTAAGGATAATACAGGAATACCACCTTCTACAACACAAATATTAAATGATGTAGTAGTAACTTCTGAAGGAAAAATAGGAGTCGGGCTTTTGGACCCAAAAACCAGAGTAGATATCCGGTCTGCCGATCAGAAAGGTATTATTGGATTGGGAACCAGCTCTCAGACCGCTACCGAGGCCAAAGCAGGTGCCATACGATACAGTACCGGAAATATCATCCAATATTCTGACGGAGCAGCCTGGCATAATCTTCCCATGACTCTTCCCCCTAAAGCATTGGTATTGGCCAATAAAGGAACTGCACGGACTTTTGGAAACAATGCGATTACAATCGTAGACGGATGGTCCGTCATTACAGACCCGCAATCAAATTTTAATGGAAGCTCAGGGACTTTTATAGCACCCAGAGCAGGGTTTTATATCGTTTCGTTTAATATCAGCCTGGCAGATGCCAATATTGCCCAGAATTCCAGAATAGAGACGATTATTGAAAGCAGTACTTCCACAAATAATATTCAGATTTACAGAAGCGTAAATTCTTACCCGGCATGGGACGTCAATACGGTAAGCAATATCGTGGGAGGCAACTGTACTGCCATATTCAACTTATCTGCAGGAAATACCGTTCAGTTTAAAGTCTATCATAATTTCGGCGGGATCAGAAATATTGATACAAGCAATGGTGGAACCAATAACAGCATTAGTATTTATGAATTATAAAAATCTAAACACATGAAACTGAATAAAAATATAGTATTCTTAAGTCTTGGAGTTTTTCCGGGCATTCTTTCAGCCCAGATTGGTATTGGCATTTCTAATCCCAATCAGGATAATGCTGTGGAAATAAATACTACTGAAAAAGTGCTCATTGACAAAACCGGAAAAATAGGAGCCGGAGTAGCTCTTCCAAAAACAGCAATCGACCTGAGAGGCGGGACAAATGGAGCTATGGCTGTAGGAATGACTGACCAGACGGCAGCAGAGGCCGGAGCCGGAGCCATCAGATACAATCCCAGCCCGGCTATCGGTGTCCAGGGATATATAGAATATTCTGACGGAGCTGTATGGGTTCCAATTCTTCCATACGGGAAACCCAGAATTATAGTTATGGCAGAGAAAACAGACAGCAATTGTACCGTTTTTGAACCGGGTTTATGGCCCGTGGGAGATTATACAGACGGAATTCCCGGAAGATCTTCTGCTTACCTTACTTCATGGACTGAGAAGCTGGATTCGGATTCCGGGCAGCCCAGGACTAATTTTAACCATGTAACAGGGGAATTTACAGCCCCTAGAGCAGGGGTTTATTTTGCCACTTTTACTTTTGCACTCGCTCCAAGCCAGATCAATACCAGCTTTGGGCAAAATCAGACAGAAGCCATCTGGGAGGTAAGAGACTCTTCCAATAAGGTAACGCAAAGGGTAAAAACCAATAATGGCTATCCCCAGGATACCGGAAATCCCCCGAATACGGTGATTGCAGGATCTGCATGTACGGTAAGCGTATATCTGAATGCCGGAGATAAGCTCAGACCTTTTGTATGGATTAATGTAGCATGGGATCCGGATAAACGGTCTTTACTTAATACAGGAGGATATAACGTCCTTACCATTGTAGAACAATAATATCCATGAAACACAAATGTCTTTATATAGCTGGGATGGATATTCTGTCCCGGCCCTCTTCGAGGGAATAAAATTCCGGAATTCATATAGAAAAATATATTGGGTTATCTTACATTCCTGAAAACAGAATTACATCTTTTGTGCTGAAAAACAGATATCTAAAATTCACTATAGAATGTCTGCACGATGTTTGCATTAGATTTAAAATAAACACAAATATATTGATATGAAATCTTACATTCTGACAGGAAAATACACCTCTATAAGCCTGCGGGCATTTATAAAAAAAATAGCAGCCTTTATCATTTTTATAGTCCTTTTTTCATGTGAAAATAAAAAAGCAGTTAAGCTAAGACAGATCATTGACAGGCAGGAAAAGCAGAGTTTCCGTATGCTTGTAGGAGAGAAAGGCTTAGAGGAAAAAAAACTGAACTATCTGATCGCCCATGAATATGATAGTGCTCTGGCTGTTGTTGATCAGCAGGAAGCAGAGTTTAACAAAATAATCGGAGACATTCAGAAAGCCAATACAGACGGTGTTTCTCAGGGAAAAGAGCTGCAGCATACTTCTGTTAATTACTATACATCAATCAAGAATCTTTATCTTTTTTCAAAACAGGAAATAGAATCGGAAAAACTAATCCGAAATGGAAAAAGAGCAGAAGCGGATTCTGCAATGAAAAGAATTGAGTTTCTTTATCGTGAAAAAAAACAGTTATATGACAAAGTCTTCCAGTCAGAGAATGATTTTTATAAAACCCGGCAGACATTTCTAAAGGAAAATAAATTAAAATAATCTGTCATTACACCACTTTTGCTTTTCTGACTATTTTCGCCAGCAGGGCAGGGAAGAACCTTTTCAGGTAAACACCTGTTACTTCGCGTCCTCCTATAGATTTTTGATTTTTCTTTTGCTGAATCGCGGTCAGCATTTTTTTTGCAAATACATCTGCGGGCATTCCTTTCATAGTGGCATCATCCATTGTTCCCTGCAGAGAACCGTCACCCGTTACGGCATTCACAGAGATATTAGTGTGCACAAACCCGGGACAGATAATGGTAATCAGAATTTTCTTCTCATACAGTTCAGCTCTGAGCGAATCAAAAAGGCCATGGAGGGCATGTTTCGCAGCAGCATAACCGCTTCTCATCGGAGCCCCGAAAATACCCATCAGACTGGACACTACAACAATCTGTCCACCACCGTTTCTGATCATATAAGGAATTACAGCTTTGGTGATTGCAGCGGTTCCCAGAAAATTAATATCCATTAAACGTTTATCCACTTCAATATCCGTCTCTATTGCCAGAGAACGTTGTGACAAGCCTGCGTTATTTATCAGTATATCAATTTTACCTAATTTCTCTACAGCTTCTGCAGCTTTGTCATTCATATTTTGGTAGTCAGCAAGATCCAGAGGTACTACTGCAAAACGTTCTACAGGAAGTCCGGCTTTTTCAGCAGCAGCATATAACTGGGCTTCGTGCCTGGATGACAATATGATTTTTGCAGTGCTTTTCTCCGCGAGTTCCCTGGTTAAAGCTTCTCCGATTCCTGAAGATGCTCCGGTAATCCAGATTACTTTATCGTTAAAATAAGTGTTCATTCTGTTATTCTATGTATTGGAATTATCTGTTTTAAGTTCTGCAATATACTTTCCGGCCTTCATTCCGGAGAAAATACAACCTCCGAGAAAAGTTCCTTCCAAAGCACGGTAGCCATGCATTCCGCCACCGCCAAATCCGGCGGCTTCACCAACGGCATACAGCCCTTCCAGTACACTTTCATCTTCCTTCAGAACCTGACCGCTTAGATTGGTTTTAATTCCACCCAGTGTTTTCCGGGTAAGTATATTTAGGCGAACAGCAATCAGGGGGCCGTTTTTAGGATCAAGTATCTTGTGCGGTGCGGCTACACGTCCCAGTTTATCTCCTAAATAATTCCGCGTACTGCGTATATAATTAACCTGGGTATCTTTTGAAAACTTATTATCCAGTTCCCGGTCCCGGGCTTCTATCTGTGATTTTATCTTTTCATAATCCAGAAGATGGTCCCCGGACAGCTCATTCATCTTTTTTACCAGATCTTCAAGATGGTCTGAAACAATAAAGTCTTTTCCGTGTTCTTTAAAAGCTTCTACAGGGCCTGGCGCCTTTTTCCCGAATATCCTTTTAAGAAATAATGGATAATCTTTATTGGTAATATCCGGATTTTGTTCTGAGCCGGACAGGGCAAATTCTTTTTTAATGATCTTTTGGGTCAGGATAAACCAGGAATAAGAAAATCCGGTGTTTTGGATGTATTTTAATGTTCCCAGCGTATCAAATCCGGGAAGAAATGGAGCAGGAAGGCGGTTGCCTTTTGCATCAAACCATAGAGAAGACGGCCCCGGAAGTATCCGGATACCGTGTTTGGGCCATATTGGATCCCAGTTCTGGATTCCTTCTGTATAATGCCACATTCTGTCACGGTTGATAATATGTGCTCCTGCATTTTCTGCAATACCAATCATTTTTCCGTCCACATACGCAGGAACTCCGCACACCATATTTTCCGGGGCTGTCCCCAGTCTTTCCGGCCAGTTTTTCCTTACCAGTTCGTGGTTGGCACCAATACCTCCTGATGCAATAATAATATGAGGCGCCGTATATTCAAACTGGGAAATTACATTTCTGTTAGTTTCCACACCTCTTGCTTTATCATCATCTTCAAGAATATCTCCTTTCACTCCTTTGAGTTTTCCATTTTCAACAATTAATTCAGTAACCCTGTGTCTGAATTTCATCTGCAGCAGGCCTTTTTTTTGAGCCTGATACGCTTTTTCTACAAAAGGCTTTACAACTCCTGTACCGGTTCCCCAGCTGACATGAAAACGCGGTACTGAATTTCCATGGCCATTTGCTGAACCATCACCACGTTCAGCCCAGCCCACCATAAACATCAGTTTGATGCCGAGTCTGGAAATGTATTCATACTTTTCTTGGGATGCGAATTTAAGATAAGCTTCTGCCCATTTGCGGGGCCAGTAATCTTCTTTACGGTCAAATCCAGCAGTGCCTTTCCAATCCTGGAGAGCCAGTTCATAGGAGTCTTTGATTCCCATTCTGCGCTGTTGTGGTGAATTGATCAGAAACAGCCCTCCAAACGACCAGAATGCCTGTCCGCCAATATTCTGTTCTGTTTCCTGATCTATTAAAAGCACTTTCTTTCCGGCATTGGTAATTTCCATGGCAGCAGTAAGTCCTGCCAATCCGGATCCGATAATAATGGCATCGGGCTGGAATATTGTTTCCATTCGTAAAGAGATTTCCTGATTAATAATACGTTACTTAAATGTATAAAATATTTGCGCTTCAACATATAAATTATCGAGAGAATTTATGCCGGAAAGGGATCTCTACAGATTTATATCATCTATCTTTGTTCATAAAATTAAGCGAAAATGATGCCGTATAAAGCATTTGCTGTAGCTAAAGACGGTACAAAACATCCTATTGAGGCCGAGTCTATTATCATAAAGCTTGTAGAAGATATCGAAATTTCTCTTTTACCACTACATCCGGTTTTTGACGGCAAACTCAATAAAACATTCTATCTTTGTTAAAAATAAAAAGTATGAGATATTTGTTGATCATGATGTGCCTTGTATGCTCGGTTTTCAGCCAGGTTTCAGCACAACAGAAGCAGGATCCGTGGAATGAAAGCCAACTGATGGATCCTGCATTATTAGCCTCCAGAATTACCCAGCACAAGACAAAAGATCTGGTTATTATTTCAGTAGGTCCGGAAGCTATTATTAAAGGTTCCGTAGACATTGGTCCGACCCATGAACCGGAAAATCTGGAAAAATTAAAAAATTATCTTAAAAAAATTCCAAAAGGAAGAGAAGTTGTGATTTACTGTGGGTGCTGTCCTTTCGTAAAATGTCCTAATATCCGCCCGGCATTTCAACTGTTACAGGAAATGGGCTTTAAAAATGCAAAACTACTCAACCTTCCGAAAAATATCAAAACGGATTGGTTAGATAAAGATTATCCTACCAATGATTAGAATAAAAACATTTTTCAGCATTCTGTTTTTAATGATTTGTACAGGATACATTTCTGCGCAGAAAAATATTGAAACAGGAAAGAAAGCTCCGGAAATTATACTTGCAAGACCTGATGGAAATTCTTTTTCACTTTCTTCATTAAAAAACAGGATTGTTCTGATTGATTTCTGGGCCACCTGGTGTGCTCCCTGTATGGATGAACAGCCGGAACTGAAGGCTTTGTATGATCAATTCTCAGATCAGGTAAAAGATAAGAAATTTGAAATTGTAGGAGTTTCTCTGGACAGGAATAAAGAGAGCTGGGAAAAAGCAATTCATCGTTTCAATATCAATTGGATACAGGTAAGTGACCTTAAGTTCTGGAAAAGTCCGGTGGCCAAATCCTATGAAGTTGATGAGCTTCCCTTTAATGTTATTATTGATGGAGAAGGAACTATTTTAGCCATAAATCTTCATGGAAAAGAGTTAGAGGATTTTCTGAAACAGAATTTAAGTAAGAAGTAAGATTATCAACGATAATAATTTGTAAGGAGTGGTAATTTTACCGCTCTTTTTTATTTACTTTATACATTTTTTATTACAGTTTGAAAGCAGAATACATCCGAATTTATCAATTTCATATATAGTATGTTAACAGATATCATTATCCACGACCTTGATGTTATTTTTTGCGGAATAAATCCAGGCTTAAAATCAGCTGATGACGGGCACCATTTTTCCGGAAGAAGCAACCGTTTCTGGAGAGTTCTTCATCAGTCCGGCTTTACACCTTATGAGATTGAAGCAGTAAACGATACTTCTATTTTAGATTTTGGGTATGGCTTGACAACTGCCGTAGCAAGAGCAACTTCTCGTGTAGACGAGCTTTCAAAAGAAGAATTTGATGATTCTCTGGAAGTTTTTAAAGCCAAGATAACTGAATTTCAACCTAAGTATGTTGCTTTTCTTGGTAAAGCCGCTTACAAGGCATTTTCTAAAAAGAAAGAGATTGTCTGGGGGCAGCAATCTGAAGTCTTCTGCGGGGCTAAGGCTTGGGTTTTGCCTAATACCAGCGGACTGAACCGAGGGTTTTCGCTTGACGATCTTGTTACCTCTTACCGTGAATTTCATCTTGCCATTCAGAAGTAATTAAAAATCACTCTTTTCAAGTTTATATTTTGTTCGGTTTGCTTACATATTTATTATTCTTTACAAAAAAGCGCCAGGGCAAGAGTGCATCTTCCTGAGCGTACGCAACCCCTATGCGGGGACCTGCTACGATTTCATCAGGATGATATATAATACCATGATCTTCAATCCAGATTTCATTTCCGTCCAGATCTTTTTTATTAAAGGATTTATCAATGCCTAAAGCCTTAGCTGCGGATCCCGGTCCCGAAGAAATAGCGGTTTTAGCAGCAGGTATATTCCGTCTGAATTCCATGATTTCCTTACCTATCAACGGCTCAACAGCCCTGATCAGAACTGCATGGGGATCATTTTCCACAGAGGTTACCACATTAAAAAGATGATGAATTCCATAACATAAATAGACATAAGAAACACCGCCAGGGCTGTATAAAGTTTCGGTACGGTCTGTTCTTCTGCCGCCATAAGCATGGGAAGCTTTATCCTTCGTGCCAAAATAGGCTTCAGTTTCTACAATAATTCCGGCTGTTATTTCACCATTAATTTCTGTAAAAAGAACTTTTCCCAATAGATTCTGAGCCAGAAAAAGCACATCTTGATTAGCATAATAGGAGAGTGGTAGTTTCAAATCAATGGTTTTATGAATGTACAGATCAAAATTAAAGATATAAAAACAATTTTTCACAATCAAACAGATTTGTTGCTACATTTGAATATTAGTTATTGATATTCTAAAATATGATAAAACCCTTTACGCTCATCCTGTTTCTATGTGTTTTTTGTTTGACGGCACTATCATTCAATATTCCTTATCAGCAATCTTATCAAAAAATGATTGTTGGAAAATGGCAGCCTGTACTTTCAAAAGCTGAAGGAATTGAAGCAAACGGAAAACGAACGGTTCAGAATAATTCCAAATACGGCAGTAAAGATATTATGCAGTTTAATGCGGATGGTTCTATTATTGATGGCGGACAACTTTATTTTTCGTATTCATTAGACTCTAATGATGATAAGCTTTTATCTTTATTTGATGGCGGCAATTATGAAAGAAAATTTGAAATCGCTCAATTAGACAAAACAACAATGAAAATTGTTATGCGGGATACAGATAAGTATAGGGGAGAACCTTTTCACGTAATCTGGACGATTGTATTTAAAAGAAAATAAGCAGGTTTAAATAACGTCAGTTCGGGATAAGAATGTGTGATTGATGGAGGTTTGAAGCTGGGAGCTGGAAAAGGGAAGTTATGGAAGCCATCAAGAATAACGGTTGATCTATTTTATTCTTTTTGTGATATTAAAATTTTATGGTAACTATCAATAATATAACTAAAAATAACTTTCAGCCTTAACTCCTTAATCCAAACTTAGGTTAAATAAAAAATCCCACAACTAGACTGCACCCAAAAGTTTAGACAAAATTAAACAATATTATTATATGAAAGAGTTCGGTACTGTACCGGACTCTTTCCTTTTAGATTAAGTCTTATCCTGTCGTTATTGTAGTAATTGATATACTTCTTTATTTCTTTTTTGAGCTCATCAATGGTTTTAAATTTCTTAGTATAGAACATTTCAGATTTTAAAGTTCCAAAGAAGTTTTCTATTACCGCATTATCCAGGCAGTTTCCTTTGCGGGACATACTTTGGATAATGCCTTTTTCTTTTAACAGATGCTGATAGGCTTTCATCTGATATTGCCAGCCTTGATCAGAGTGGATAATGAGGTTTTCAGTATTCTTGATTTTTCTGAGCCCTTTTTTGAGCATATTTACAACCTGTGCAAAGGCAGGCCTTTCCGAGAGATCGTAACTGATAATCTCGCCATTGTAAAGATCAATTATCGGCGAAAGATACAATTTACTGCCCGAGACGTTAAATTCTGTCACATCAGTGGCCCATTTTCTGTTTGGCTGATCTGCCTTAAAGTTCCTCTCCAGAATATTTGGTGCTATCCTGCCTTGCTCTCCCCGGTAAGATCTGTATTTTTTAACCCTAACGATACTTTTCAATCCTAGGGTCTTCATCAGTCTTAAGACCGTTTTATGATTAATTACAATTCCTTGCTGTTTCATAATCAAAGTAATACGACGGTATCCAAACCGGCCTTTATGCCTATGATAAATCTGTTTTATCAAAGTTTTTACTTCTCCATATTTATCTTTTTTATCAAGAGCTTTCTGATGGTAATAGAAACTGCTTCTGGCCATACCTGTACAATCCAGCAGGAGTGACAGGTCATATTTTCGCCTTAATCCTTCGATGGCCTCTGCTTGTTCTTTTTGAGAGTTAAGGCGTCTAACTTTTTTAGAAAATCAATTTCAGCTCGAAGCCTTTCGTTTTCCAATAAAAGTTCTTCTTCTCTGGTCAATGGCTTATCGGACTTTCTTTTCTTACGCTTGTGATCACTCATAATGCAGGGTCTTCCTTTGGGTTTGTTCTTTAACCCTAAAATACCACTTTTTTCGTAATCCCTTTGCCAATTCAACACGCTAGACTGAGCTGCGATATCGAATCGGATACATGCTTCCCTTTGGGAGATATGTTCTGTTTCGATGGCTTTTAGAACTTTAACCTTAAAATTCAGGGAATAGCTCTTGTTTTTTCTCGGTTGTAGCCCCGAGATTACGTACTTGTTATAAAAACCAATCCATTTGCGCAGATTGCTTTCATTAAATCCTTTCTCTGTTGCTATAGATTCAATCGAACGATAAGAGTTTTTGTGAAGATTAATACATTCTAATTTGAAAGCAACGCTAAATTTTTCTTTTCTATACATAAAAAAATGCCCCTAAAAAGTGTCTAACTTTTTGGGGGCAGTCCAAACAATGTGGGATTTTTCATGGGTTATCTTCCTCCCGGAGGACAATGTTCTTTCAGATATTTTGTAAACAGGGTTGCTAAGTGCAATGATGTTCCTTCTCCTTCATCAATAGAATGTGTACGGTTAGGGTAAGACATCAGCTGGAACTGTTTATTATATTTTACCAGTTCATTAATGTATACTTCCGTATTTTGGTAATGCACATTGTCATCGCCTGTTCCGTGAACCAATAAAAGATTTCCTTTTAGGTTTTTAGCATAAGCCAATGGGGAACCATTAACAAAATCTTCCCTGTTTTCCTGTGGAAGTCCCATATACCGTTCCTGATAGATATTGTCATAGAACAGTTGATTGGCTACCGGAGCAATCGCGATTCCCGTCTGATAAATATCGGGATACTGTCCCAAAAGGTTTAATGTGGAAGAACCTCCGCCGCTCCAGCCCCAAACAGCAACCCTTGAAGTATCTGCATATGGCCATTTTGCAAATAGGGCTTTTGCACCCATTGCCTGATCACGGATATTAAGCTGTCCTATTTTACGATAAACAGATTTTCTCCATTCACGTCCTTTTGGAGCGGGGGTACCGCGGTTTTCAAGGGAAACATACAGGTAGCCGTCTTCAGCCATATCGCCTGTATATAAATAATTCCAGCCGGTGTAGAAATTATCGGTTACGGTTTGTGATCCCGGTTCTCCATAGACAGTAAAAACAATAGGGTATTTTTTATTAGGATCAAAGTTTTTAGGCTTTACCACCCATCCGTCCATAGTAACCCCATCCTGTGTGGTAATCTGGAAAAATTCTGCTCTGGGTTTTGCAGGATCTGCTTTTGCTGATCTTTTGGGAGCAACAAGCTCTTTATGATCCGGTAATGATACAACAGCACCTGCTGAACGGGCATTAACACTGGTATTATTAAACACCGCGATTTTCCCGTTAGGTGATATTGTATATTGATTAGAGCCTGAATAGGTTCCCGGGGTAATTCTTTCTGCTTTTCCACCTTTCATGCTTACTTTATACAAGTATTTCTGCGTTGCATTATCGGGAGAAGCTAAGAAGTAGATCAATTTGTTCGGGACATCAAAAAACTCAGGCTTTATCACATCGAAATTATCTTTGGTAATCAGTGTTTCCTTACCGTTCATGTCTATTTTATAAATATGTCTCCAGCCGTCCTTTTCAGAAAGCCATAGAAATTCTTTTCCGTTATCAATCCAGTCCCAGCCACTCGGATCGTTGTCGTTCCACCGGGATTTGATGTCAATCCAGGCAGGATCTGTTTCTGTGTGAATGGTTCTGCTTGTTCCGGAATTGGCATCTGCCACGATAATCTTGCTTTGATTCTGCTTTCTGTTCAATTGCTGCAAAATAACAGATTTTGAGTCCAGAACCCATTCCATTCTCGGGATATAGTTTTGAATTTCATCGCCTGCTATATCTGCTTTCTTTGAAGATTTTGAAGCCAGATCATAGAACCAGATGCTGCATCCGGAAGGGTTTTCGCCTACTTTCGGATATTCTACAGGAACGGTAAAAGAATACAGGCTGTCTGTATTATTGATCATCAGGAAATTCTTAGTATCTCTTGCATCCAGTTTCCAGTAAGCAATTTTGCTTCCGTCCGGAGACCATCTGAAACCATCCTGCGTACCAAATTCCTCTTCATAGGCCCAGTCAAAAGTACCGTTGATCATTCTGTCTGTACCATCAGTGGTAATCTTCGTAATCTGGTTGTTTGAAAGGTCTTCAATATAAATATTATGCTTAGATACATAAGCTGCTTTTTTACCATCCGGAGAAAACTTGGCAAACATCAATGATGAAGCGGGCAGGCTTTTCCCCAGTTGGGTAAGTTTTTTATTATTCTTGTCGAAGATCCAGTAGTCACCTCTCGTATTATCTCTCCATACTTTCTTAGTATTGGTAAAGAGCAGTAAACTTTTACCATCGGGAGATACCTGAAAACTTTGTACTTCTAACGCGGCAGAGCTTCCCGAAGGAATTAACTCCGTATTGCTTAAAAAAGTCTGGTCTTTTCCTGAATTCAGGACATCAACGATTTCAACGCCATTTTTAGTAAATGAATAATAAGCATTGCCATCAGGAGTCCATTGGGTCTTTTGTGCAGCCAACGGAGACAGACACAGGAAATAGAATGCAATGACGGTTAGTTTTTTTATGTTTTTCATAGATGATATTTGAATTACGCTAAATGTTCTGTTCTGTAATTTTCAATTTCTTCAACGGTTTTAATCAGTCCGTTCCCCAAAAGTTTGTATCCGTCATCAGTAATCAGGAAATCGTCTTCTACACGGATTCCTCCGAAATTTCGGTATTCATTCACTTTATCATAATTGATAAAAGCGGCATTTTTATTTTCGGACTGCCAGATATCAATCAGTTCAGGAATCATATAAATACCAGGTTCAACCGTTACTACAAATCCAGAATCTAATTCTTTACCCAAGCGTAAGGATTTAAGTCCGAATGTTTTGGTATCCTTTGGCTCTTCCTCAGTATAGCCGATATATTGTTCACCAAGATCTTCCATATCATGCACATCAAGCCCCATCATATGCCCCAATCCACATTGGAAAAATAGGGTATGGGCATGATTTTTCACAGCTTCTTCAGGATCCCCTTTCATTAATCCTAAGTCAATAAGTCCTTCTACCAGATGCTGGGAAGCTTTCAGATGAATGTCCTTGAATCTGACACCCGGTTTCAGAAGATGCTGAGCGTTATTAAAAGCATTCAAAACCACTTCATACATTTCCTTTTGTTTTGTAGTAAAAGTATTGCTTACAGGGAATGTTCTTGTAAGATCACCGGCATATCCCATCGCGGTTTCAGCACCGGAATCATTCAGGAAAAGATCTCCTTCTTTCAGGGTATTAAGACGGTAATGATTATGAAGTATGCCTCCGTTTATGGTGACAATAGGAGGATAAGACATCTGGCATTCCTTATTGGCTGCAAGATATTGAATGGCATTGGCTATTTCATATTCTTTAACACCCGGTCTGGCAATACGCATGGCTAACAGATGCATTTCATTGGATACATTTACTGCCTGTTCTATCTGTACTATTTCCTGAGGCTCTTTTACAGAACGCTGCTTTACAATTGCCTTAATCATCTCTACAGAAGGCCGCAGTTCTCCTATTTTAATGTCAAGAAGATCCACTAACAAAATTTTGTTGGAAGACTGATAGGGAGGCAGATAGTGTACTTTTCTGCCGGAGTTTTGTGCTTTTAGAAGATATTGAGAAAGCTGGGCGTAAGATAAAGTTTCCTGTACTCCTGATTTCAGGCTTTTTTCTTTCAGGGTTTCCTGTCTGCCCATCCATACAATATCATCAATACTTAATTCATCTCCGAAAACGATAGTCTTATTTTCATCAATATCAATAATAGCCGCAATCCTGGGTTCCTGAATCCCGAAATAATATAAGAAAGTGCTGTCCTGACGGAAATAATATGGATTGTGTTCAAAGTTTACGGGATTCTCTATATTTCCCAGGAATAATAAAATTCCGTTGGCAACACTGCTTTGTAATACAGCTCTTCTATCTTGATAAGTTTGTACTGAAAACATATGATAATTACTTTTTTATTTAAAGCTTTAAAGTTACGACTTTGTACTATTTGCATCTCTTTATTCGGTAAAATAAAGGATATGTAAAGTTTGGATTTTAATATGATATTCAATGTTCATATTTTGCTTAAATTCGGCAATATTTTAACCTGCTCATATAAAGTGCTGATCTTATGAAAAGTCTCCAGTTTTCTGTACCTGCCGATACCAATAAAAGCATTCGCATCCAGGAAGATATGATGCCTAATTTCTACCCTTATTTCCATCGTCATACGGAAACTCAGATCATGTGGATCCTTAAAGGACATGGAACACTGGCTATAGAACAAAACCTTTTCAATTTTGAAGCCGGTGATATTTTCTATCTGGGTGCCAATCAATCGCATGTTTTCCGAGGTGATTTTGATAAAAATGAAAAACAAAAGGTTCATTCCATTTCTATTTTTTTTGACCCTCATAAAAAGATATCCGGATTTTTCGACTTACCAGAATTTGGAGAACTTAAAAGCTTTATAGATCATTCAAAAGTAGGCTTCCAGGTAGCTTCCAAACTAAAAATAAGTATTGGGGAAAGCATTGCGGCATTACAAAAAGCAAAAGGAGTAGATCAGATTATAGATTTCATCAGGATTTTAAACCACCTTATGCAAAACAGGTATTTGCATATTCCTTTATCTTCAGAGAAAAAATTACCTGATCATATTTCCGATACCGACAAAAGGATTATTGATGCCCAGACCTTTATCAAGAAAAATTTTGCCCAAACTAAACTCACTCTTGACAGTATCGCCAAAGAAGCCTGTATGACCCCTCAGGCGTTTTGCAGGTCCTTTAAAAAAAGAACCGGAATAACTTATATTGAGTATCTTAATGAACTCCGTGTACAGCGGGCCTGCAGACTATTGACAGCCAGCAATATGTACAGTATTTCTTCTGTTGCCTTTAACAGCGGGTTCAATAGCCTTACCAATTTTAACCGGGTCTTCAAGTCCATTATGAAATATTCACCTAAAGAATATCTGAAACATTACAAAGAGGCTACAATAGAGCAATAAAAAACCACCTGTTAAAATATGGTTAGAATCTATTAAAATATTAACATTTACCGTTTTGAAATTCTACTAGTTTTGGATAAATATTATTTGATATGAGTACAAAACTAAACTGGGAAGGTATTTATCCTGCTGTATTAACTCCTTTTACAAAAGAAGGGGAGATAGACTTTGAAATGTTTGCCCTTAATACAGAAGCCCAGATTAAATCTGGCGTTCACGGAATTATTCTTGCAGGAACACTGGGAGAAGCCAGCGTTTTAGAAACGGAAGAAAAATTTGAGCTGCTGAAATACGCAAAAAAGATTACCCAAGGAAGAATTCCTGTCATTCTTAATCTTTCTGAAAATACAACCAAAAATGCAATATATTTCGCTCAAAAAGCAAAAGAATTAGGTGCAGATGGCCTCATGCTGCTCCCACCGATGCGCTATAAAGCAGACAGCCGTGAAGTAGTAGAATATTTTAAAGCTGTGGCTACTGCTACAGATCTTCCTATCCTCATTTACAATAATCCTGTAGATTACGGAATATATGTTACTATTGAAATGTTTGAGGAGCTTATTGAATACCCAACCATTCAGGCTGTTAAAGAATCTACAAGAGATCTTGCGAATGTAACCAGAATGATTAACCGTTTTGGCAAAAGGATCAAAATCCTCGGAGGTGTGGATACGATTTGTCTGGAAACATTGATGCTTGGAGCAGATGGCCTAGTAGCAGGGCTTGTAGATGCTTTTCCTAATGAAACAATGGCTATGTACAATTATGTTAAAGCAGGGGAATATGAAAAAGCTGTAGCCATCTACAGATGGTTTATGCCTTTGCTGGAGCTGGATATTCATCCCAAACTTATTCAGTATATTAAACTGGCCGCCACTTCAGAAGGAATAAGCAGTCCTTATGTACGGGCACCGCGCTTGGAACTACAAGGAGAAGAGGCTGTAAGAATTAAAGAGATCATTGAGCAAGGCAGAGCCAACCGCCCAATATTAGACTAACACCAAAAATAAAGCGATGATGGAAGAAACATCAAAAGAAAATATGGATAGGAGAATTCAGATGGCTGCCGAGGCATATCAGTTTCTGAAAAATACAAATATAAAAGAACGATCTGAATTTATGAATGCTGTTGCCGATCAGATTGAAGCTTTAGGAGAAGAACTTCTGACAACAGCACATGCTGAAACATCATTACCTTTAGCAAGACTTACCGGTGAAAAAGCCAGAACAACAGGACAATGGAGAAGTTATGCAAAAGCTGTAGCCACAGGAATATACACTGAACCAAGAATTGACCTTGCACAACCCGACAAACAAAAAGGAGACCTCAGAAAATATAATGTAGGTATAGGACCTGTGGTTGTTTTTGGTGCCAGTAACTTTCCTTTTGCATTTTCTACGGCGGGAGGTGATACAGCGAGTGCTATTGGAGCAGGATGTCCTGTGATTATAAAAGCCCACCCGGCACATGCTAAGACTTCACAAATGATGGCTGATGCTATTACGGCTGTTGTAGCAGCATTCGGATGGCCGGAGGGGATCTTTAGCCATATTATCGGAGTTTCCAATGATGTAGGAGCTTATCTGGTTCAGCATAAAGACATCCATGCTGTAGCATTTACCGGCTCATTCAATGGAGGAAAAGCTTTATTTGATTTGGCTAGCCGTCGTGAAAACCCTATTCCGGTATTTGCAGAAATGGGAAGCATCAACCCCATATTTGCGATGTCGCATCTACTTGAAAACAAAGCTGAAGCACTGGCAAAAGAATATATTGCTTCTTTAACACTAGGAGTAGGACAATTCTGTACCAACCCGGGAGTGTTTATTGCGCTTAAAGGAAAATCCCTTGACCGCTTTATCACTGCATTGAAAAATGAAATTAAAGAAATTATTCCTTCCAATATGCTTCACAAAGGAATATTTGAAACTTTTGAAAAGCATAAAACCCTTGCAGTGGAACAACCTGAAGTAAATATTATTGCATCAGTAGATACAGAAATTGATGAATGGAAGGGACGTGCTATTGTTATAGAAACCAATGCTAAAAACTTTATTCATAATAAGATATTAAGCGAAGAAATCTTCGGACCTTTTGGAATCATTGTGACTTGTGAAACACGGGAAGAAATGACAGAGATTGCTCAACAGCTGAAAGGACAATTAACCATTACCATAGCAGCCACTCATGAAGATCTCCATGAAAATATGAATCTGATCAACCTTTTAAAAGACAAATGTGGCAGATTATTATTCAACGGGATGCCTACAGGAGTAGAAGTAGTATATGCCATGCAGCATGGAGGGCCTTTTCCGTCTACAACAGATGTTCGTTTTACCTCTGTAGGACCAGATGCAGTCAAACGCTTCGTTCGTCCCATCACCTTCCAGAACTGGCCGGGTGAATTTCTGCCGGAAGAACTGAAGAATGAGAATCCATTGCAGATCAGCAGAATAGTGGATGGTGAAATTCATTCAGGATCATTAAAATTGCAAACAACATGAACAGAACATTTTTTTGTATAGATTCTCATACTTGTGGCTGCCCTGTACGTCTTGTGGCGGGAGGCGGGCCTATTTTAAAAGGAAATTCCATGATGGAGCGTCGGCTTCATTTTATGAAGGAATACGACTGGATCCGCAAAGGACTCATGTTTGAACCCCGTGGTCATGATATGATGAGTGGAAGTATTTTGTATCCGCCTATTGACGAAGAAAATGATATCGGAGTTTTATATATTGAAACCAGTGGATGTCTTCCCATGTGCGGACACGGAACCATCGGAACAGTTACTATTGCCATAGAAGAAGGCCTGGTTGTACCCAAAATTCCCGGGAAGCTGCGCCTTGAGACACCGGCAGGAATTATTCTTATAGATTATGTGCAGGAAGGAAAAAAAGTAAAATCTGTAAAACTGACCAATGTAAAATCCTTTCTGTATGCTGAAAACCTTGAAGTTGAGTGTCCGGATCTGGGATTAATAAAAGCGGATGTAGCTTATGGCGGAAACTTTTATGCCATTATAGATCCTCAGGAAAATTTCAGAGATATTTCTGATTTTACAGCCAGCCAGCTGATTCACTATGGGAAGCTCATCAGAAAATTACTCAATGATCAATATCAATTTATTCATCCTGAAAACGAACCTATTACCGGATTAAGCCATATTCAATGGACTGGTAATCCAAAAGATCCTGAAGCCAGTGGTCGAAATGCCGTGTTAGTAGGTGAGAATGCTTTGGATCGTTCACCATGTGGAACAGGAACTTCCGCAAGAATGGCTCAATGGTATACTAAAGGAAAATTAAAAGAAGGGGAAACATTCATTCATGAAAGCTATATCGGTTCGCAGTTTATCGGAAGAATTGAAGGAACAGCCAGTGTTGGCGGAAAACCTGCCATTATTCCTTCAGTAGAAGGCTGGGCAAGAATTACTGGTTACAATCAGATTATTATTGACGATGAAGATCCTTACTGGCAGGGATTTCAGGTTATGTAAACAAACGTATGACACAGAATAAAGGAAAAGCACTTATCATTGGTGCAGGAATAGCAGGATTAAGCTCAGCATATTATCTTTTGCAGAAAGGCTGGGAAGTAGAAATTCTGGAGCAGAATGATCTTACCAACAATTGTTCCTATGGCAATGCCGGGATGATCGTACCCAGTCATTTTACGCCATTGGCCGCTCCGGGAGTGGTAGCTCAGGGAATACGCTGGATGTTTGACAGTAAAAGTCCGTTTTATGTAAAACCTTCACTTAATTCGAGACTCATCTCTTGGGGATTGAAATTTTTAAAACATTCCAATCAAAGCCATGTAGATCGTTCAGCATCCGCAATCAGGGATCTCAACCTGGCAAGCAGCATACTTTATAATGAAATTGCCCAAAAGGATGGGTTTGATTTTGAACTGAATCAAAACGGTATTCTGATGCTCTATAAAACGGAGAAAGTAGCACAGGAAGAAACAGAGCTTGCCCATAAAGCCATCAGTATGGGCTTACGTGTTGATATTCTGGATAAAGCAGGAATTCAAGCGCTGGAACCCAATACCCAACTCGATGTCATTGGGGGCATCAACTATAAATGCGACGGGCATATGAACCCCATGAAACTGATGCAACAAATGATCTCTTATCTTAAAAATAATGGAGTCATCTTCCATACTCATCATCAGGTAAAAGGGTTTGAGACTTCCGGAATTTATATTAAAGCAGTCATCGCCAATGATCAAAAATTTACAGCAGATCGGTTTGTCATGACAGGAGGTTCATTTTTACCCGAACTCGCCCAAAAAGCAGGTATTAAAATTCAATTGATGCCAGGAAAGGGCTATTCATTGATGCACCGTCCTGAAAATCCGCTCAGCCAAATAGAGCATGCTGCATTATTATTGGAAGCAAGAGTAGCTGTTACGCCCATGGATGGACAAATTCGTTTTGGCGGGACTATGGAGCTGGCTTCCCATCATGATAAAATAAATATGAAAAGGGTAGAAGGGATCATTCAGTCTATTCCAAAATATTTACCTGATTTTCAAGTAAAAATGCCCAAAGAATCTGAAATATGGTTTGGCTACAGACCTTGCGCACCGGATGGGCTTCCATACTTGGGAGAATCTTCCCGATTGAAAAATCTAATCATTGCTGGCGGTGGCGGAATGATGGGATTGAGCCTTGGACCCGTTTTTGGAAAAACAGTTTCTGAAATTGCCAACGAACAAAAACCAACAGCAGACATTCATATTTTTAATCCTGAACGTTTCAATTAATATAAATTAACCACAGTTCGGGATAAGAATTTTTGATTTATAGAGCTTGGAAGCAGGGAGATGGAAGAGGGAAGTTCTGAAGGCCATAGATTGCCGTCTTTTTTAGCTAATTTGATTTTACAGAGATTTTCAGTATCTATAACTAAAAGTAACTTCCAGCCTCCTTCTTCCATCTTCCAACCTTTTATATTTAAGAATTCAGGTTAATTAAATCCAGTTTTTATTTTGAATATTATCTCATGAAGTGAACCTTTCTTAGTTTATTTACGTACTTTTATTTAATCATTAACCAGTACGAGATTCTATTCTTATGTATTATAAAAACGAGACGATTATCATCCGTGAATTTACCCCTCAGGAGTTTATTTTGTTCAGTAAACTCTTCGAAAATGAAAATGTGACCCGCTATCTTCCCTATAAAACCCCGGAAGAATATAAAGAAATGTTTGATAAGGCATTATCAGATTATCAGGATAGTCCTTTCAGCAGATGGGGAATATTTCATGCAGAAAATAATGATTTTGTCGGAATGTGCCTGGCCAGAAATTTTTTCCATAATCCGGATCAGGTAGAAATAGGGTACACACTGGGTGAAAACTATTGGGGGAAAGGTCTTGGAACTCAGGTATGCCAGGCATTGGTTGACTATTGCCGCTCATTGAACGATACTAAAGAAATTGTTGCTGTTACCGATCTGGAAAATGCCGGATCACAAAAAGTACTTCTGAAAAACGGATTCAAAAGAATAGAAAATCTGGTCCGGGAGGAGGAAGAACTGGCTTATTTTCTATTGCAGAATCATTAAATTGGAGAACATCAACCTAATAGGTTTAGAAATAAAGCAATAACCTCATTCCAGGTTCTATATTTCATTTATCAGATAATTTGTTATAACTTGCAGGAATTATGATGTCGAAACGCTGCAAATACGCACTAAAAGCAATGGTCAGATTAGCAAGAAATTACAATCAAGGCTTTCTGCCCACTTCCGTTATTGCACAGGACGAAAACATTCCCAAAAAATTTTTAGAACAAATCCTTCTGGAACTTAAAAGAGCTAAACTGGTCAATAGTAAACAAGGTAAAGTAGGGGGGTATTATCTCTTAAAATCTCCCGATGAAGTCTCATTAGCAGATATTTACCGCATTTTTGACGGACCGATTGCCCTTACACCCTGTGTTTCTTTAAATTTTTATGAAGCCTGTGATGATTGTGTAGATGAAGCAGTCTGCTACCTTAGAAAGGAGTTGATTATCGTTCGGGAAAAGACCAGAAAAAGCATGATGGAAGCCACTCTGACTAAGTTTATCAACAAAGATTAAATTTTTTTTCATTTAAACTCTACTAATTTGATAGGAGTTATAGAATTTTATATATATTTGCAGGACTTAATTTCAATTGGATATGGAAAACAATCTGAAAAATAAATTTGATCAACTACAGGAAGAGGCTTCTGGAGGCTTACTTCAGGATAAAGGATTACAGATATTGGCGGATAGATTTCGGGGTAAGATCATCTTTTCTACAAGCTTTAGCTATGAAGATCAGGTCATCACTCATCTGATAAAGGATCTGAATATTGAAATATTTACGTTGGATACAGGAAGACTTTTTGAACAAACCTATGAAACCTGGACGAACACAAGAGCCTTTTTCAAAAAAAATATTAAAGCGTATTATCCGGATACCGAAGAATTAAAACAATTCATATCAGAAAACGGACCGGATTCATTTTATCAATCTGTAGAAAAGAGGAAAGCCTGCTGTGCCATTCGTAAAGTACATCCTTTGAAAAAAGCACTGGCCGGATATGAAATATGGATCACAGGTCTTAGGTCGGAACATTCTGCCAACCGTCAAAATATGCCGCAACTGGAATGGGATCCTGAGAATAAGATCATCAAGTTTCATCCCCTTCTCCACTGGACTTCTGAGCAGGTAGCAGATTATGTTAAAGCCCATCATTTACCCTACAACCAGTTACACAAAAAAGGATTTGTAAGTATCGGATGTGAGCCCTGTACCAGAGCTATTAAAGAAGGAGAAGATTTCAGAGCGGGCCGCTGGTGGTGGGAAGATGCCAATAAAAAAGAATGCGGGCTGCATATTCATCAATAAAAAAATAAAAAAATGTCAATACATCAATTAAACTATTTAGATCAGCTGGAGTCCGAATCTATCTATATATTAAGAGAGGTTGCGGGGCAGTTTGAACGTCCGGCGCTGTTATTCAGTGGAGGGAAAGACAGTATTGTGCTGGCTCACCTGGCAAGAAAAGCATTCCTTCACGGAAAAATACAGTTTCTCTTCGTTCATGTAGATACCGGACATAATTTTCCGGAGGTTTTGAAATTTCGGGATCAACTCGTTCGTCAGTTGAATGTCGACCTGGTCGCAAGAAAGGTTGAAGATACCATAAAAAGTAAAAAGCTGACTGAAGCTAAGGGCAAATTTCCAAGCAGAAACTGGCTGCAAACCTATACTTTACTGGATACCATAGAGGAATTTGAATTGGATGCCTGCATCGGAGGAGCAAGAAGAGATGAAGAAAAAGCCCGTGCCAAGGAAAGAATATTTTCTGTTCGTGATGAATTCGGACAATGGGATCCCAAACTTCAGCGTCCTGAATTGTGGAATATTTTTAACGGAAAAATTCACAAAGGAGAAAATGTAAGAATTTTCCCGATCAGCAACTGGACCGAACTTGACATCTGGAACTATATCCGCAGAGAAAAAATCGCATTGCCTTCTATATATTTTTCGCATGAACGGGAAGTCGTAGACTTTAACGGACAATGGCTGGCTAATTCGGAACATGTTTTTTTAGAATCCGATGATATTGTCACTACCAAAAAAATACGCTACAGAACAGTAGGAGACATGACCTGTACCGCGGCAGTAGAATCAAATGCAGAAACGATAGACGCTGTAATAGAAGAAATTGCGGCCACAAGAATCTCAGAACGCGGAGAAACCCGTATTGATGACAGAGTAACTGAAGCAGCAATGGAAGACCGCAAAAAAGGAGGCTACTTTTAATAAGCAGTCAGCAATGAATAATAAGTAATGGAATGGGCAGCTTTTACTTATTCTCACCGCAATATTACCCATTGCCCATTACTCATTACTTATAATTACAACCCATGGACATATTAAGATTTATAACAGCAGGAAGTGTAGATGACGGGAAAAGTACCCTTATCGGCAGACTGCTTTACGATAGCAAAAGTATTTTACAGGATCAGCTGGAAGTGCTTGAAAAACATTCTAAAAACAAAAATGAAGACGGGGTAGACCTCGCCCTGTTAACAGACGGACTGCGGGCAGAAAGAGAGCAGGGCATCACGATAGATGTGGCGTACCGCTATTTTTCAACTCCAAAAAGAAAATTTATCATTGCAGACGCTCCGGGACATGTGCAATATACCCGAAATATGATTACCGGAGCATCCAATTCCGAGCTGATGGTGATCCTGATCGATGCCAGAAAAGGAGTTATCGAACAGACAAGAAGACACTCTATCATCGCCTCATTATTACAGTTGAAAAAAGTAGCCGTAGCTATTAATAAAATGGATATGGTAGATTATTCAGAAGAGGTTTTTGAAACCATAAAATCAGATTATTCTACTATTGCAGAAAACCTGGGATTGAATGACGTCACCTATTTTCCGATTTCAGCGTTGAAAGGGGATAATATTGTTTCAAAATCATCAAGAACAGACTGGTATGAAGGAAGTTCCCTTTTAGAATATCTGGAACAGGTAACATTGAATGAGAAAAATAATACCGGAAGTCGTTTTCAGGTTCAGTATGTGATCCGTCCCCAGACAGAAGAGCTGCATGATTACAGAGGATATGCCGGGCAGATACTCAGCGGGAAATTTAAAAAAGGAGATACGATGGTAGTTCTTCCGGCAGGTTTAACGACTGAAATTTCTAAAATTGAAATCAACGGAGTAGAAAAAGAGGAAGCATTTGAAGGCCAGCCTGCCGTTATTCATACGGTTCATGATCTGGATATCAGCAGAGGAGATCTGTTTGCTGTAGGAGAACATCTTCCGGAAGTTGAAAATGATGTGGAAGTTCTCTTATGCTGGCTTGACCAAAAACCGCTGCAACCCGGCAATAAATACCTGTTACAACAGAATAGCAGACTCGTAAAAGCTATTGTGAAAAATGTGGATTATAAGATGGATGTGAATACGCTTAACCGGGAGCAGGCCGAAGATGAAATTAAACTTAATGAAATTGTAAAAGTGACCTTGCGAACGGCACAACCTTTGGTTTATGACAGCTTTATCCATAATAAAACAACAGGGTCTGCAATTTTGGTAGATGAAACTTCTAATTCAACTGTTGCAGCCTGTATAATTCAATAGAAACAATGGCAATTTCCAATCATTTAATGGCAAGAATTCATCAGGCTAAACAAAATAACATGCATGGATTCTTTGATAAAATAAGAACGAAAAGATGGGTTAAAGATCTTTATGAAGCTCTTTTTCTTCCCCAAAAAGACAATTCTGAAGATCAGCTGAAAAGAAATTTTGAGGCATTGCAGGAAACACTTTTTGATTTAATTCATTCGGTAACAGAGAGTAAAGACGATACTGAAGTCCACATTCATCAATTTTTTGAAGCGTTGCCTGAATTGTATAATCAGTTGGTTCTGGATGCAAAATCTATTTTGGAATTTGATCCTGCGGCAGATTCTCTGGAAGAAGTATACCTGGCGTATCCCGGCTTTTTTGCCACTTATGTCTATCGTATTTCGCACCAGCTTTGGAGCCAGGATGTAAAAATAGTACCTCGTGTGATTTCAGAATATGCCCATAGCAAAACAGGAATTGATATTCACCCCGGAGCCATAATCGGAAAGTCGTTTTTCATTGATCACGGAACCGGAATTGTTATAGGAGAAACTACAGTGATTGGAAACAATGTCAAAATCTATCAGGGAGTAACCCTGGGAGCGTTGAATGTCTCCAAAGAAAAAGCCAACCAGAAAAGGCATCCCAATATTGAAGATGGTGTGATTATTTATTCAGGAGCAACCATTTTAGGAGGAAATACAACCATAGGCAGAGAGAGTATCATCGGAGGAAATGTTTGGGTTACCCAGGATGTACCGGCCAACTCTCTGGTCTATCATAAAAGTGAAATAAAAATAAAGGATAACAGTTCATTACCGGAATCATTAACCTTTGTGATCTAAAACAAAAAAGATAAAAATTATATTGATATGAAATTTCAGAATACCTTAGAAACGATTGGAGACACACCTGTCGTAAAAATCAATAAATTATTCAGTTCAGACCATGAAATCTGGATCAAATTAGAAAAAAACAACCCGGGCGGAAGCATTAAAGACAGAATTGCATTGGCAATGATTGAAGACGCAGAAGCCAGAGGGTTATTAAATAAAGACAGCACCATTATAGAGCCTACAAGCGGAAATACAGGAATAGGCCTGGCATTGGTTGCTGCTGTAAAAGGATACAAGCTTATTCTGGTAATGCCGGAAAGCATGAGCATAGAACGCCGTAAAATTATGGAAGCATATGGGGCTGAATTCGTGTTAACTCCAAGAGAAAAAGGAATGAAAGGGGCTATTGAAAAAGCAAATGAATTATCAGAAGAAACACCCAATTCATGGATTCCGAGACAGTTTGACAACCCTGCCAACGTAAAAGTACACACCGAAACTACTGCACAGGAAATCTTAAATGATTTTCCGGACGGCCTTGATTATATTATCACAGGCGTAGGAACCGGAGGGCATATCACCGGAATCGCAAAAGTGGTCAAAGAAAAATTTCCGAATGTTAAAGTATTGGCTGTAGAACCGGAATTATCTCCAGTATTAAGCGGAGGAAGCCCCGCACCCCATCCATTACAGGGCTTGGGAGCAGGATTTGTACCTTCCATTCTGGATATCACTCTTTTGGACGGAGTCATTACAGTAGGCAAGGACGAAGCTTATGAATATGCTATCAATGCAGCAAAAAAAGAAGGTCTGTTTGTAGGCGTTTCTACAGGAGCAGCTTTGGCAGCCATTGCAAAACATTTACCGGAAATACCATCTAACGCTAAAATTCTTACCATCAACTACGATACCGGAGAAAGATATCTGTCAGTAGAAGGGCTCTTCTAAATCCTTAATAAACATCGACTTCAATGAAAACAATCATAAAATCACCAAAGGTTTACCTTATCGGTGCAGGCCCCGGCAACCCTGAACTCATCACCGTAAAAGCAGTAAAAGCCATTACGAAAGCAGACATTATTCTATGTGACCGCCTTGTAAGCCCTGAAATTATGGAAACGTATGTCAGCCAAAGCACAGAAGTAATCTATGTAGGCAAAGAGTGCAGTAAAAATGCCTCTACCCCTCAATCTCATATCAATACTTTAATGGTGGAGTATGCCCGGCAGAATAAAACCGTTGTCAGGCTTAAAGGGGGAGATGTTTCCATATTTTCCAATATTCTGGATGAATTGCAGGCCTTAAAACAAAACCATATTCCTTATGAGATTATCCCCGGAATTACAGCGGCTTTAGGTGCAGCAGCCTTTGCAGGAATGCCCTTAACCGCACGGGGATACTCAACATCAGTCCGTTTTCTGACGTATTATAAATCTGAGATTCTCAATGAAGAATATTGGAAAGAACTGGCGGCTACCAACGATACGCTTGTCTTTTATATGTCTAAAGGAAACCTTACCCGGCTTGTAGAAAAATTCAGACAGCTTGAAATTTCCGGTGAGAAAAAAATTGCGGTCATTGAGCAGGCTACAACCCCTTTTCAAAAGGTGTATACCTCCTCATTCGAGGATTTTAATACCCATTTTGGAAACAAAAACTTTGCATCTCCTTCTTTGGTGATCATCGGTAAAGTTGTGAACCTGCATGAAGAGTTTTCCTGGCTGGACAACGCAGAACAGGAAGGCCTGTATTTTAAATCCGTTGAAAACGGAAGTCTTATATCCAACCCTCAAAATTTCTTTGAATATGCTGTCTGAAACCAAATTAAATGTTCTCAAACAAATCTCCGGTGATTTTTCAAGAGATGAAGCCATCTGGGCCAGCGGATACCTGGCAGGCCTAGCCGGAGGAACATTAACTACCGCTGTACTGCCTCCTCAGCACACTGAAATTACAGCCCCGAATGCTGTGAAAAAAATTACCCTGGCTTACGGTACCGAAACCGGAAACAGTAAAAAACTGGCAACAGGTTTAGCTTCGGTTATTAAGAAAAAAGGAATTCAGGTTAAACTGGCCGATTTATCCCAATACAAGCCTAAAGATTTATCCAAAGAAGAATTCTTTTTTGTAGTGATCAGCACACAGGGAGAAGGTGAACCACCTGCACTCGCCAGGAAATTCTATGATTATATTTATGAAAATGAAATAAACCTCAGTCATCTAAAATTCGGAGTTTTAGCTTTGGGAGACAGCAGCTATCCGCTGTTTTGTAAGACAGGAGAAGATGTAGATTTCCGTTTTGAAACTTTGGGAGCCCAGCGAATTATTCCTTTAAAAAAATGTGATACAGACTATGAACAAGAGGCTGCTCACTGGATAGAACATGTATTCGAAACAGTGAATAAAAATGCTGATAACAGGACGAAAAATAGCTCAGCTTCAAAAGCTTCAACAGGCAGAAAAAAATATCTGGGTAAAGTTTCATCCATTATCAATCTAAATGATATTACTTCTGAAAAAGAAACCTATCACATCGAAATAGAAACAGAAGAAGCTCTGGTCTATCAGCCTGGTGCTGCTTTGGGAATTGTCCCGTTGAATTCAAAATCAGTAGTGGATGAAATTATCAGCCTGACAGGAATTGATCCCAAAAAGCAAATTGAAACCTCAAAAGTTACAGACAGTGCAGCAGAGCTTTTGTATAAACATCTTAACATCAGCTATCTGCTTAAATCCGTTGTTGCCCAATATGCAAAGATCACGGGACATTCTATTCCGGAAGTCCGTTTAAGCCTTCTTGATCTTTTACGAATTTATCCAGTGAAAAATGCTGAAGAATTTGAAGAAGTCATTCAGGTATTAACAGGTCAGGCTCCCCGTCTGTACTCCATATCCTCATCTTTGGAAGCTCATGGTGAGAATGAAATTCATATTACAGTTGCCAAATCAGAATTCTTTATTGACCATGAGAAACACAATGGTCTTTGCAGTGGGTTTCTCAGCGGATTTAATGAAGGAGAAGATGTTGAGTTCTATATTCAGGAGGCAGGACATTTCAAGCTTCCAGAGGCAGGTAAAGATATCATTATGATTGGTCCGGGAACAGGAATTGCTCCCTTCAGATCTTTTCTTTGGGAACGTGATGCAATAGGCGCAGAAGGAAGAAACTGGCTTTTTTTTGGAGATAGAAATTTTGTATCAGATTTTCTTTATCAGGCTGAAATCCAGGATTTCCTTAAAACAGGAAGCTTAACCCGTTTAGATCTGGCTTTTTCCAGAGATACGGCAGAAAAAACATATGTTCAGCATAAACTGGAACAAAAAGCTCAGGAAGTTTTTTACTGGCTTGAAGGAGGCGCATCGGTTTATGTATGTGGGGCCAAAGAACCCATGAGCCGTGACGTAGAGCAAACCCTTCTGAATATCATTCAAAACGAAGGAAAACGCAGTAAAGAAGAAGCACATCAATACCTTGAAGACATGGAGCTTAACGGCAGATATGCTAAAGATGTTTATTAGACTCCAACAGAAAACCCATAAAATTAAAAGAAATAAGTATGAGCAACAATAAAGATAATCTTTCACCGGTAGAAAGAATAAAAACGAGCAGTAACGGGCTTAGAGGTACATTAAAGGACAGTCTCTCCGATGATTTTACAGGAGCCATCAGAGAAGATGATCAAACCCTGATCAAATTCCACGGAATGTATCAGCAGGATGACAGAGACCGAAGGGAAGAACGCGTTTCCAAAAAGCTGGAATGGTTGTATTCCTATATGATCCGGCTGCGGTTACCCGGCGGTTTTTTAACTCCGGAACAATGGCTAGGATTGAATGAAACCGCAGAAGATCATTCAACGGGAACCATAAAAATCACCACAAGACAGACCATTCAGCTGCATGGTATTTTGAAATCCCATTTAAAGCCAACCATTCAGAGTTTTAATCTTCAGCGTCTTGATTCTATTGCAGCTTGTGGAGATGTTAACAGAAACGTGACCTGTACCGCCAATCCTTCAGAATCACCTTTACATCAGCAATCTTACGAACTGGCAGGAAAAATCAGTGAAATGTGCCTTCCTAAAACCCAGTCTTATTATGATATATGGATTGATGACGAATTAATTGTTAACAGAAAAGCGGAAGAAGATCCTCTTTATCAGGACCGCTATCTTCCAAGAAAATTAAAGATAGGAATTGCAGTTCCTCCCAATAATGATGTGGATGTATTCATTAATGATATTGCCCTGATTGCCATTATTGAAAACAACAGAATCGTCGGTTACAATATTGCGGCAGGAGGCGGATTGGGAGCTACCCACGGAAATGAAGCAACGTATGCCCGCCTGGCCTCTGTGCTTGGATTTATAGATACGGAAGAAAAAGTATTGAAGGCGGTCTATGAAATTATTACCGTACAAAGAGACTTCGGAAACAGAAGTGACAGAAAGCTGTCAAGGTTAAAATATACGATTGACAAACTCGGAATTGATCAGTACAGATCCGAAGTGGAAAAGAGAGCAGGATTCCGCTTTGAACCGGCCAGGGAATTTAAGTTTGAGCAGAGAAAAGACCGTTACGGATGGCTACAGAATCATGAAGGAAAATGGTTTTACACCCTGTTTGTTGAACACGGAAGAGTTCTCGATACCAAAGAATACCCATTGAAATCAGGGTTATTAAAGATTGCTCAGACCGGAAAAGCTAATTTCCGTTTTACCTGTAATCAGAATCTTATTCTCGCAGATATTAATGAAGCAGACAAAGCAGAAGTTGACCATATTCTGCAGGAGTACGGCATTTCAGAATACACAGAAAAAGCCAGTGCGCTTCGTAAGAATTCTGTTGCCTGTGTTGCTTTAAATACCTGCTCCCTTGCTTTAGCGGAAGCACAGCGGTATTTGCCGTCTCTGGTAACCAAAATAGAACCGGTTCTTGAAAAATATGGTCTTTTAGAGGAAGACATCACAATCCGTATGACCGGCTGTCCCAATGGCTGCGGAAGATCTCCTAATGCTGAAATCGGATTTGTAGGTACGGCATACGGTAAATATAACCTTCATATCGGTGGCGACAGACTCGGAATGAGACTTAATACAAAATTTAAAGAAAATATAGGCGAAGAAGAAATTCTTACCACACTGGATGAACTTTTCGGAATTTATGTACAGAAAAGGCTCGCAGAAGAAACATTTGGTGATTTTTCATACCGTTATTTACAAACCTTAAATTAAAGATATGGCCAATTTTCAATATAATCTGAACAAAAACAAAAACCAATCTCTTTTTTCAGGCCAGCGAATGTGCATGTGTTGTTGATTCTCCAATAACAATACATCAAAGCTGTTTCAACTTTTCTATTTAACCTCAAACCAAAGTCCGACGAATTTTAAACACTTAAGTATTTTTTAAGTGACAGGCTTTGTGCATATGAAGTACACTTTAGTTTTATGAAAATCAAAGGTTTTCATCTTATGTGAACTTTTATGCGGTACTATTTTAAACTTTCTTAAGTGAACTAAAGTGTTTTAAATAGTAAACTTTAGTGTCTTATTGTAGTTAAAAAAGTTCAGACAGCTTCATTCTCAACCTAAAAAATGAAGAAAATGAAAAACAAAAAACAGGGAAAACTTCTACCAAAAGCCTGTATTATTGCCTTTACCTTTTTATCTTTTAACCTGGCAGAAGCACAGCAGCAGCTCATAGAATTAAGCGGAAGCATCAAAAATACAGGCACACACAAAGGCCTCGATTCTGTAAAAGTACAGATCGAAAACACAGAAGATACCGCATTAACAGACCCGCTCGGAAACTTTAAGATAAGAACCAGAGTCACCATTCCATTCCGTGTGGTTATTAATAAAGAGGGCTTTACCAGCCAAACCGTGGAAGTTCTTTCTCCATCCAATAAAATAACCGTAGGTCTTAATCCTCAGAATACCATTATTGATGCTGTGGTTATTTCAGCATCAAGAATTCCTGAGAAAATATTGAGATCACCGATAGCTATTGAAAAAATTGATATCAAAACCATCAGGGAAAGTCCGGCAGCCTCTTTTTATGAAACACTGGAAAATGTAAAAGGGCTGCAGCTCTTAACCTCCAGTCTGACGTTGAAAATTCCCAACTCCAGAGGATTCAATTCACCAAATAATTTCAGATTTATGCAGCTGGTGGATGGCGTAGATGTACAATCTGCAACATTGGGTGTGCCGCTTGGAAATGCTATCGGGCCTACAGAACTGGACATCCAGTCTATGGAAGTGACGCCCGGTGCCGCCTCCGCATTATACGGGATGAATGCCATCAACGGATTGGCGAGCCTACAAACGAAAGACCCTTTTACTTCCGAAGGATTAAGCGTTTATTTCCGTGGTGGAGTTAACCATGTGGACAATGTCAATCATAAAATAAGTACTTTGGGAGAAAGTGCACTGCGGTTTGCTAAAGTGATTCATAAAAATTTTGCCGTAAAAATCAATGCGTCTTATTTCACCGGAACAGATTGGATTTCCAACAACCTCACAGATCAGAATCCTAATTCATTCATTACAGCTAATCCTAATTTCCCTTTAGCTAATAATCCCGCTGAAGATCTCTGGAATAAATATGGTGATGAAAGAAACAACAGAGTCGCTGTAAAAGTAGATTATAACGGAAAACCAACCACATTCAATGTTTCCAGAACAGGATATCTGGAAAAGGACCTTGTGAGCCCGGAAGTAAAAAATATAAAATTTGATGCAGGGTTATATTATCGTTTCGGAGATCAATGGAAAGCATCGTATGTATATCGCTACGGATTGCTGGACGGGACTTTCCAAAGAGGGAATAAGATTCGTTTACAAAACGCTACCGTTCAGAATCATAAAGTAGAGCTAACAGGTAAAGAATTTACCTTTAGAACCTATGTATCTATTGAAAACACGGGGGATTCCTACAATTTAAAGCCATTGGCAGATAATCTGGATCTAACCAACCTTTCCAATAACAACTGGAAAAATATCTTTCAGACCACATTACAGAATAACCTCAATGCAGGCGTGAATCTTAATGATGCTTTTATTCTCGCACGCAAAGAAGCCGACAAAAACAGAGCAGTACCCGGCACTCCTGCTTTTGAGCAGTTAAAAAATACCATTATCGGAATTAATAATTGGGATTCTGCCAATGGAGGAATAGCAGGTGCTCCCGCAACGGGAGGAGCTAAACTCGAACAAAAATCCAGATTTTATCAGAGTGAGGCGACCTATGATTTCAGCAGACTGGTGAAAATATTTAACCTTCTGGCTGGTGTTGACTACCGTCTGTACAGCATCACTCCCGACGGAAATAACTTTGTTGATTTTAACAGGCCTGTTAATGAAAGAAATATTCCTTTAGCTGAGGGAACATTCGGGAAAGACGTTATTTATCAGAAATATGGAGCTTTTGCGCAGATTACTAAAGTATTTTTTAATGACAAATTAAAGCTGAACGCCGCTTTACGCATTGACAGAAACCCGGAATTTGAGGCCAAGCTGAATCCCAGAATAAGCGTAGTTTACTCTCCGGTTAATCAGCATAATTTCAGAGCATCTTTTCAGAACGGATATCGTTTTCCGTCATTGTTTGAGGCCCTTTCATTCGTTAACAACGGAAATGTAAGAAGAGTAGGAGGTCTTTCAAAAGTGAATGAAGGATTAGGGTATCTGGAAAACTCATATACATTAGCCTCTATCGACAAATTCACTTCTGCCGTTAATGCTGATATAGACGGAGGAAAAAGCCAAAGCCAGGCAGCCCAGGATAACAGACAGCTTTTAACCGTTGCCAGCCTTCAAAAATTACAGCCAGAAAAAATCAACTCATTTGAAGTAGGGTATAAATCTGTTTTTTTTAATAGCAAACTGGTTCTGGACTGGGATTTCTATTATAATATCTACGAAGGATTTCTTGGGCAGGTGGAAGTTGCTGTTCCCAAAAACAGTCAGGTAGGAAGTAATACCGCTATTCTTGCCATGCTTGACCGAAGTAAGCAGGACCGTTACAGGGTATATACCAACAGTAACAGTACGTACAAAAGCTACGGTTCTTCATTAGGAATCCGCTATAATATAACGGGAAATTATAATATCAATACCAATGTTTCTTATAATGATCTTGCTTCCAACAATACATCGGATCTGTTCATTACCGCTTTCAATACTCCGAAATGGATGGTAAATGTAAGCGTAGGAAACAGAGAAATAGTAAAAAACATTGGATTTACGGTCGTAGCAAGATGGCAGAACAGTTTTATGTGGGAAAGCCCCTTAGCTTCGGGGAAAATTCCGGCTTATTATACGATTGATGCACAGGCTACCTGGAAAATTCCGGAAATCAATGCTCATGTGAAAATAGGAGCAACGAACTTACTGAACCACCGATATTTTCAGTATGCAGCAGGTCCTGAAATAGGAGGATTATATTATCTCGCTTTTACCTATGATCTAAAACTATAATCAAGATGAGTAATTCTTTATATCCCATATTCTTAAAACTTGAAACTTTGTCATTACTCATCATTGGTGGTGGCAAAGTTTCCCTTGAAAAGTTAGAGTCAGTACTCAGAAATTCCCCTGAGACCCCTATAAAACTGGTGGCAAAAGAAATTATTCCGGAGATCAGAACTTTACAACATGAGTTTCCGAATATCATATTGCATGAAAGGCCTTACCATATCAATGATTTTACGACTATTGACCTTGCTATTATTGCTGTAAATGATATTGATTTAGCAGCACAGATCCGGGATCATGCCCATCAGAAAAATGTACTGGTTAATATTGCCGATAAACCCAATCTGTGTGATTTTTACCTGGGCTCCATTGTTAAGAAAGGAAATCTTAAAATTGCCATCTCCACGAATGGAAAATCTCCTACTATCGCAAAAAGATTAAGAGAGACCTTTACAGATACCATCCCTGATGAAATGGATCATGTACTGGACAATATGCAGAACATACGCGATCAGTTAAAAGGAGACTTCGATTATAAGGTTGCAGAGCTTAACAAAATAACAACTCAATATCTTTCTGGTGATGAAGCTTCTCCTGCAAAATCCAATATGGAAATTGAGAAGCTCATCAATATCACCAAAATTGCTCAAAGAAAAGCCAATATCTATCTGGCCGTCATAGGCGTTTTACTTTTGTTCGGAATATTGGGATTGGTGGTCTATCAATTCAACCTTTCCGGAAATATTCAGTATTTTCTGAATAAAGACGGGCATATTTTTTACTGGATGTTATTGGCCGGTTTTCTGGCAGAAATTGTTGCCGGATCAATGGGCATGGGATATGGCGTCATATGTACTACCATACTTTTACTGCTTAATGTGCCGCCGCCTGTTGTCAGTGCAAGTATTCATTCCGCAGAATCTTTCACTACTGCAGCGGGAAGCTTCAGTCATTACAAATTAGGAAATGTGAATAAAAAAATGGTGTGGGTATTGTTTCCGTTAGCTATTGTTGGCTCTATTATCGGAGCATTAACGCTTTCTCACTATGGGGAACATTATGCTCATATTGTAAAGCCCATCATTGCCTGCTATACCTTATATCTGGGATTAAACATCCTGAGAAATGCTTTTAAAAGCAAAAAATCCAACCAGCCTAAGGCAAAGCAGAAAAGAACCAATCTCAGAGTATTAGGATTGGCAGGAGGCTTTATAGATTCTTTTGCAGGAGGCGGATGGGGGCCGTTAGTAACCGGGACGCTGATTAAAGAAGGAAGAATTCCCCGCTATGTTGTGGGAAGTTCCACGGTAGCTAAATTCTTACTGACCGTTACCAGTGCTGTCACTTTTATCTTTACCATTGGCATTCACCACTGGAATATTGTACTGGGATTATTGTTGGGCGGTGTTTTTACAGCTCCGTTTTCTGCCATGCTTACCTCAAAGCTTCCTACCAAAAAAATGTTCGTGATTGTTGGAGTAGTAGTCATTCTGATGAGTCTTATAACGATAATGAAATCGCTATTATAACATATAAGCAGAACAGAAAATAGTTGATTTTCAAATAAATAATCTGAATTCGGATTAAGGAGTTTAAATATAAAAGGTGGGAAGATGGAAGAAGGAGGCTGGAAGTTACTTTTAGTTATAGATACTGAAAACCTCCGTAAAATCAAATTACTAAAAAAGAGGGCAATCTATTATTGATGACCTTCAAAACTTCCCTCTTCCATCTCCCTGCTTCCAAGCTCATAAATCAAAAATTCTTATCCCGAACTCTGAGGTTAAATAAGAATGTATGCCCCCTTTATCGATTATGATAAAGAGGGCATTTTGTATTTATTGATCAGAAAAAATCGATTTACACCCTTATTCCGATGAGTTGTAAAGCACTTTTGGTAAGGTAAATATCATCAAAAACAGTCAATGACTCAACATCATTGAATCCTGAAGGGAATAAATCATTTTTATTAAAGGATAATTCTATAGAAGGATCATAAACTGCAATAATTCTAACCTTTGAATAGCCGTTATAATCAACTTTAAAGCCATCAAACAAACATTTTTTCTCCGCTGCCTGATATTGTATCTGTTCTTCAAATCCGGCGGTATCACTTCTTTTGCCATCATTGTGCTCAAGTGATTTCCATGCAGTATAGTTTTTAGGTTCTTTCAGAATGTTTCCCTGAGGATCTACAGGTACAAACATCCCAAGCGTCAGGCGCTGACGTAAAAAACCAGCATAATTTTTCATCATTTTTAATGTCTGAAGATCGGCATATCCTTCATTTGAGTAGTACTCAATGACAAAATCGGTCATCGGAATCAGCTTATGGGAAGCATCATTCAGCATAATGGGTCTTTTCTTGTGCCAAAAATAATATTTTTATTACTTGTATTCCAAATGATAATACAATGTTTCCCAAATAACATCTTTTATGGGAGCATAAAAACAATACATTTAGCAGTTTTTACAGTTTTAAAACTTAATATTGCAAAGGTATTCATCATAAATTCCTTAGAAATGAAAAATAAAGAGCATTGGGAAAAGGTATTTTCAACCAAATCATCACAGGAGGTAAGCTGGACACAGAAATATCCTGAAACAGCGATGAAGTATTTAGAACAGCTTCAACTTCCAAAAACAGCCAGAATTATTGATATTGGCGGTGGCGAAAGTAATTTTGCCGATTCATTGCTGGAAAAGGGATATGAAAACATCTGGGTATTGGATATTTCTGAGACCGCACTGGAAAAAGCAAAACAACGTTTAGGCAGTAAAGCCGAAAAAATACACTGGATTGTTTCAGATATTACAGAATTTAAGAATGAAATACCGTTTGATTTCTGGTATGACAGAGCTGTTTTTCATTTCCTTACCGATAAAGAAGACATTGAAAAATACGTTGCTTTAATAAACAGATCCATTCCCGAAAATGGTCATTTTTTATTAGGAACATTTTCAGAAAACGGTCCTCAGAAATGCAGCGGACTGGAGATCAGACAATATTCCGAAACAACAATGAAAGAAAGGTTTAGCCAGAACTTTGAAGCTGTAAAATGTTTTACGGAAGATCACCATACTCCTTTTGACACTGTACAGAATTTCCAGTTTTGCGGATTTAAAAAAATATAAATTCTTACCATGCCATTTGATCCTGTTATGATGTCGGAAAGGTTGAAAAATCGTAATCTCGACTTTCTCATTCCGAAAACAAATATCACTGAAGCCACTTTTAACCGGGATGAAATTATTTTCAAACTAATCCGCTCTTTGAAAAAAGATATTCCGGACCTTGTTTCCTTCCTTATTTCCACCATGGGAGCATCGGGCCTGGACGAATATGATATGAGCTGTATACAACTCATTCCCACAGACCAAAAGACGGTACTGGAGAGTATTGATAATTTTCAAACCTTATGGAAGTTGAATCTGGAAATTAAAAAATATATGGATGGAGAAATTCAATATATCTATGAAGCCAGAGATACCGTCAGAACCAATTACGACAGTGAAATCAGCTTTATTATAGAAACTGAAAATTCGTATATCTACTTTTTCACCCATCATTTCTATTATTAAAGCTGATGCCAGTCAAAAAATGAAACAAAACCTTCATTTTACAGATAAATCACTGATGTATAGCGTATTTTTCGTTTAAATCAATTTGAGTATAGTCAAAATTTTGTATATTGATTACTGTTTACAAAGCTTTTATTATAAATACTCAGCACAAAATGAAACGACTAAAGAATAGGTTTTCAACAAAGATTATTCCCTCAATTTTGGGTGTCTGTTTCATGTTCTCCTGCACCCAGAGTAAAAAAAATAAAGTGGTAGAAAAGGAAAAAGAAAAGAAGGAGACAGTCATTGAACCGTTCAAACCCTGGCAAGAGCAAAAGCAGATTCCTATTTGGACAAAAATTCCTTATGCAGAATTGGTTCAGGGAACTGAAATATACAATGACGGGATGGTCTCAAATGTTTCCAACCCAACCATAACAATTTACAAACCTAAGAATAATAATACCGGAACGGCAGTTATAGTTTTTCCCGGAGGTGGTTATAATAAATTAGCTATAGAATTAGAAGGTTCCGAAGTGTGCGAGTGGCTGGCATCAATTGGCGTTACAGGGATTTTACTAAAATATCGAGTTCCGGCTTCCGGCCCGCATTACAATAAAGATTGCCGCTGTGAAAAAGACCCTATTAAACCTTTAGCATTACAGGATGCACAAAGAACAATTGGCTTAGTACGCTCTCAGGCTAAAGAATGGAATATTGATCCCAATAAAATAGGCGTTATGGGATTTTCTGCCGGTGGACATCTGGTGGCAGAAGTAAGTACCAATTATGAGAAAAGGGTATACCCGATTTCTGATACTACAGATCAAATCAGCTGCAAACCCGATTTTGGTATTGTTTTTTATCCGGGGCATATGACTTTTCACACTTCTAAACCCTATGAGCTGAACCCAACAATTCCTGTCAATAAAAATACACCTCCAACTTTTATTTTACACGCAGGAAATGATAATATCGATAATATTAAAAATTCTTTGGTTTACTATATGGCATTACAGAAAGCAGGCGTAAAAACAGAATATCATATTTATGCAGAAGGAGGACATGCATTTGGTCTCAACGAATCAGCACAAAAAATACCCAATTGGAATAAACTGCCCATTGCAGATTGGGAAAAGCTTGTTGAAAGATGGCTGCAAACGATCAATGTTATTCCAGAATCAAAATAAATTAAATGCCGGCTTACTTCATAAAGTAGGCCGGCAAAATATCTTGTATCTATGATTGTTTTCTGCGGCGGACAGTAACCTTACGGTCTAATTCCCTGATATCCTGCCTCAGTTCACGGAACATTTCCTTAAAATTATAGCTTTCATAATCTCCGGGTTCAAAATCTTCCGGGAAAATTCCTGAAGCATACTGCCATATCTCCACAACTTCCTCAAAAGGAATATCATAAGGCTCATAAAAAGAATTATCAGCACTTACACAGATCGCATTTTCTTTCTTTTCTTTAAAACGTTTATAGGTAATTCCATCATTTAAGGTGACAAAAACATAGGTTTTTCCCGGTTTTAATTCATTGATGCCTTCCACATATTTTCCTACAATATAAGAACCGCTTCTGAAAGGAGGCATAGAATCTCCGTCTGCAGGGAAGGCTCTGTATTTTCCGTTAGTGAGGAAAGGAAGTGCTATACGCTGAAGACTTTCAATATAATCTACGTCGCTGTAACCCTCCAGATATCCCATAGAGGCCTTCTGGGGAATGATTTCAATGGTATCATTTCCATGAGTATCTACAGCAACTGGAAGAACAATCCTGTTATCCGGAAGCTTCAGCATTTCGTCTATCGGATATTTCTCAATATCTACCGAGAGCAGCAAATCAATACTTACATGAAAGTATTTGGATATTTTTATCAGCAGCTCGATAGGAGGTTCTGATATTCCGTTTTCATATTTGGAATACCGGACTCTGGAGATCGTTAATTCATCGGCTACATTTTGTTGGGATAGCTTTCTTTTAGCTCTTAAAAAGCGTATATTATTTGAAAAAATTGACATTGATAAAAGTATGTAGGCAAAAATACGAAATTTGATTTCGTTTATCAATGATTAAGACTGGTTTTACCGCAGGAAATAAAGAAATTTACTTGCGCTTTTCCTATATATGATGTTCATGTAAAAATAGATGATAAAATATGTTAATATTTTGGCTGTTATATCAAATAATATAATATTTGCCTGATGATTTTTGAGAAACAGCATATACCCCAAAAGTTCAGAGCCATTTTAGCAGTGGTCTTTACTTTTTGTATCCTTATTTCTTCATGCGCTATCAAAAACAGCATCAGACAATTACTGAATTTTGGCTGTGCACCGGTTTCCCAATCTTCGCCTACCAAAGAAAAAAAATATCAGAATCCCGCTCCGTCGGTATGCAAAATCTGTAAGGATAAAGAAATTCTTACCAAGGAACAGAACAGTAAAGATTTTTCTTTTTCTGATCTTCCTGAGCTAACAGCGTTTGCATTTATTATTTTCTGCGGAGCTTTTCTATGGTCTAAATTTCAAAAACATCCTTTTTACAGTAGCTCTAAACTGGAAAACGATCTCCCTATTTTCCTGAGGTACCGTAAACTTATCATTTGATTTCCTGATTTATATATCCGCCCGGAATCAATTAATGATTAATTCCGGCTTTACTGACTTAATTTTCAGTCAGTAAGATAATCTCTTTGTATCTGGCTTAAAGAAATAGTTTTCTGAAAAACTATCCATTGGCTGTGCAGAGATATTTCACACTACAATAAAATCAGAAATCAAACAATAAAAAAATGAAAAACATTCATAATATAAAATCCATTGTTCTATTATTTATTTTCTTAACTTCCTATCAGATGGTTCCGGGAAAAAGTAAAATGCAATCACAAAGATTTTCACAGAAGGAAACAGCTGTGGATTCAGAGGATGATCTTATCTTCATCCAGGAAGACGGGAAGAAAATATCATTAAGTGATTTAAAAGGAAAAATTGTCTTTATTAATTTCTGGGCAACCTGGTGTAGACCATGTATTGAGGAAATGCCTTCTATCCAGAGCCTTAAAAACAAATTTAAGAATGACGAAATCGTTTTTATCATGCTGAACATAGAATCCAACCTGAGCAAAGCAAAAAAGTTTATGAAACAGCGTAATCTGGATCTGCCCGTTCATATTGCCGGAAGCAAGATTCCGTCATCCTTATTCAAGAATGTAGTTCCTACAACACTCATCTATAATAAACAGGGAAAACTGGAAGCCAATATTCAGGGGATGAGAGATTTTGGAGAAGATGAAATCTATCAGGCATTAAAAGAATTATCTGAAAAGTAAAACACATCATGAAGAATACAAAAATATGGATCAAGAAAAACTGGTCTACCTTAACTTTAGCAGCTATTTTTATAATCCTTTTAGTAAGCCCGGATGCCAAAGCGTGGCTGATGCGGCAGATGATAGCAACCGGAATCTTTAATTCCAGTATTAAAGATTCCCCTACATCTGATGAAACGAAGTCTGCATCTGTCCATTTTAAAGTAACGGATGAAAAAGGAGAGGTTTTCAATACTTCACAGCTGAAGGGAAAGGTAGTCTTTATTAATTTCTGGGCATCCTGGTGTCCACCGTGCAGAGCAGAATTTCCTTCCATTCAGAAATTGTATGAGAAATATAAGGCTCATCCGGATATGGTATTTCTTACCATAAATCTCGATGATAATCCTGAACTGGGAAAAATTTATTTAACGGATAATCAGTTTACCCTTCCGTTTCTGACGCCTGTAGAGAATATTCCAAAAGAATATTACAGCGGATCACTGCCCACTACTGTTGTTTTGGATAAGCAGGGTAAAATAAGACTGCATCATACAGGAATGGCAGATTATAGTAAAACCTCGTTTTATGATCAAATGGATTTACTTTTAAAGGATAACTAATACTTTAAATAATTTTATAAAGGCCTCTCTGTATTCCGGAGAGGCTTTTGCTTTAACTGATTAATCTTTAAAAAGACCACAAAACGGTTCATTTTTTTTTCAATATAATCTCCGGATAGTGAAGTCAGCATCAAATTTTGGAGATCAAATCTGGTCTAAAAAAGGGCTTGCTGGTCTGAAATGGCTTCAGAAAAATTTAAACTTTACATAATCGTTATAAGCCTCTTAATATTAATTCAACATTTCGAAGTGCATAAGTTGGCATTTAACATAATTAAAATCAATCAGATAAATAATAAAATGAATAATTCAATAAATTTGAGTTATATTAACGAAATATTAAATAATAAAAAAATATAATTATTTTATTTAAAAATATTTTGACTTATTATTATTTTTCATATTTTAGTGATGTATTAATCATATAAAATTATATCATGAAAAATCTAAAAAAACTAGACAGAAACGAATTAAAAGCTATTTCAGGAAACGGACTACTTGATCCAATCGGAGGACTACTTGGCGGATTAGGCGGAGTAGTAGGTGGAGTAGTTGGCGGTGTAGGAACCATCGTTGGTGGAGTAGTAGGTGGAGTAGGTTCTACCGTTGGTGGAGTTGTTGGCGGTGTAACTACCGTTGTTGGAAACGCTCTATGCCAGACTCAGTGTGTAATTAATGGTGTTGTTCACATCAAATTACTTGAGTGCGGATCTACTTGCTAAGAAGCAAAAAAGCACTGACATTAAAAATTATACCGCTCTTTTCAGAGCGGTTTTTTTACGGTTTCCCGTTTTTGACTTAAACTGTTCTTTTCGTATTTTTAAAATAGTAACCATGACTGCATACGATGAGATCTTTATTATTACTTATTTTAGCTCTGATATTTAACTTTCAATTGATCTATGGGCGCGGAAAATGCACAGGCAGTGAATATTGCAGCGCCTGCGAAACCTGTAATTATTGTAAACATTGTGCTAAAAATGGTGGCAGCTGCGGAATTTGCGGAGGCAGCGACCGGGAAGATCATCATTCATCAATGAATTTATCTGAAAAGAAAAGTTTCTATGGTGATACTCAAAATTCTGAGAACAGCAAATCCTGGGAAAGGTATCTGGTAATTTTCTTATTGATTATTATAGGGTTATTGTTTTTGAAAATTGCTTTGCAGAAACCAAGGAAATAAAAACTTTGCTTAGATAAAGTCTGAAATTTTTTTCTCTCGTTGATTTGGCTAATCTGGCAGATTTATTAAAATTTCATGAAATTCTTATTGTGATCCAAAGGTTTATAAATTTAAGTTCTGAAATCTTTAAATCTCTAATCGCTGAGAATCGTATATAAATTTTCAAGCTTTACATGGGACTGTACAGGAGACTGTGAAAAGGATCTAATTTGAGGATCCAACAGAATGTTTTATATAGAAACAATTACAATTTAACATAATATAAATTATAGGAATTATTGAATTCTAATTTTAAAGCCTTTTATTCTATTTCATCTTTTCATGTAATTCTCGATTAACAGAAATCCTGGGATGAAAATTAATCATTATATTTGCCAAATAATGTCAAGATAAAAAATGTCAAGTATATTTGGTTCCAAACTCAGAATGCTTAGGGAGCAACAGCAGATTCCCCAAAGACAGTTAGCTTCCATTTTGGAAATTGACACAGCAACCTATTGTAAAATCGAAAAAGGCGACAGACAGGCAAAACGTGAACAGGTTATCGTTCTCGGAAACTTATTACAAGCTGATACAAAAGAACTCCTTAGATTGTGGTCAGCAGACAAAGTTTATAATATTATTGCCGAAGAAGATGAAGCAGCACAAATTCTTAGTGTTGTGGCAGAAAACATCGCTATTCACCAACATTCTAAAACAGAACATGAAACCACTAGTAAAATATAGAGGCGGAAAATCAAAGGAAATTCCACACTTAAAAAAACATATCCCGGAATTTAACGGCCGCTACATTGAACCTTTTTTTGGCGGCGGAGCCATGTTCTTTCACCTTGAGCCTCAAAAAGCGATTATTAATGACATCAATTCAAAGCTGATGACATTTTATAAAGGTGTAAGAACTGATTTTGAAACTTTACAGCGCGAGCTTTCAGAAATTGAGGAAATCTACCGTACCAACAGAAAGCAGTTTGAAGAATTAAAAGCTTTAACACCCAATGAAAGAGTTACGGATCATAACGAAGCTCTTTACTATCAGCTCAGAGATATGTTTAATGATCTGGCGGAGAAAAGATATTCAGATGCTTTGCTCTACTTCTTCATCAATAAAACAGCTTATTCAGGTATGATTCGTTACAATTCGAGGGGAGAATTTAATGTTCCTTATGGCAGGTATGTCAATTTTAATACCGCTTTGGTAACAGAAGCTCACAGCCAATTGCTTACGAATACTGACATTTATAACCTTGATTACCAGGCTATTTTTGAAATGGCAGAAGAAGATGATTTTATGTTTTTAGACCCTCCTTATGACTGTACTTTTTCTGATTATGGAAATGTAGAATATAAAGACGGAGGTTTTGATGAGAAAAATCACACTGAGTTAGCCAATGCATACAAACAATTAAAATGCAAGGCATTGATGGTTATTGGGCGGACTCCGTTAACTGAAAAATTGTACGGAGATATGATTGTGGATGAATATGGAAAATCGTATTCTGTCAATATCCGAAACCGTTTTAAGACTTCTGCTTCTCATATTTTAATTTCCAATTATGGAAACATTGCTGAACAACAGGTTGAAGCATTAAAATTAAATAAAGAATTAACGCTCTAAACTTCCATGGCAAGTATCAACAGTAAAGTAATATTCGTTACCACCTCTCCGAGAACTCCTGCTAAAATGATTCCTGAAATTGAGTTATTAAACACTCATTTTGCAGGACAAAAATGGAATGTCGAAACGCAGAGAGAATTTATGGAGCTGTTGAAGGAGGAAAACTTTTTCAATGGAGAGGGAGCAAATGACCCTGCGTTCAGCGCAAGAGACCGGATAAACAGAGCCCCTAAAGCACTTGGTTTTGTAATTCTTTCCCCCGAAATACGTCTAACTCCTGCAGGAGAAGAACTGGTCAATTCAAAGCGGAAAGATGAAATATTTCTGAGGCAGCTCCTTAAGTTTCAGGTTCCTTCCCCATTTCATAAACCTAGTGAAAATTCTGCCGATTTTTGGGTAAAACCTTATCTCGAGCTTTTCAGATTGATCAGGCAGTTTGGCTCATTGAAATTTGATGAATTGATGATTTTCGGGCTGCAGTTAACGGATTATCGGAATTTTGATGAAATTACGGCTAAAATTGACCGTTTCAGAGCAGCTAAAGCACAAAACGAAGGCAATTATAAACAATTTCGTGCTGAATATTTTGACCGGGAATTAAGAGAAATTTATCATTCTGACATTAGCTCCGGCAACACAAAAACAAGAGAAACGGCTGATGCTTCAGTACCAAAATTTTTGAGTACAAAAGCCAGTAATATGCGGGATTATGCTGATGCCTGTATCCGCTATCTGAGAGCAACGGGTTTAGTCAATATTTCACATTTAGGAAAAACAGTTTCCATTGTTCCTGAAAAAATGGAAGAAGTTGATTATTTTTTAGAGCACACCGATAGAACCCCCTGCTTTATTGACAACGAAGAACAATACATAGATTATCTGGGTAATGCAACGATACCAACCCTACTAACTGACAACAGAGAATTACTTGAGGAAAAAATTCACAGTGAATTTCCGGAACTTACGATATCTGCCACTGCGACTTTACAGGATCTTAAAGACATATTTGCTGACGAGTTAGAAAGCAGAAAAGAACAAATACTAGCACACCAGATTTCAGCCATAAAAGATTATCGTCTTTATGAAGACATCAATACAACATTTGAACAGATAATCGCCAATTCATTGTATGATGCCCCTCTGATGTTAGAATGGAATACCTGGCGGGCAATGACGATGCTGGATGGAGGTAATATTAAAGCGAATTTAAAATTTGACGACTTCGGAAATCCTATGTCAACTGCGCAGGGAAATATGGCAGATATTGTTTGTGATTACGAAACTTTTGGATTGACTGTAGAAGTCACCATGCAAAACGGCCAGCGACAATACGAAACCGAAGGTGAACCAGTAACCCGGCATCTTGCGAAATTAAAACGCGAAATAGATAAACCCGCTTACTGCTTGTTTATTGCTCCCAAAATACATGAAGCCTGTATTGCGCATTTTTATGCTTTACACAAAATGAATATTAAATTTTATGGAGGAACTTCCACCATCATCCCTCTTCCATTGAATATATTTTTAAAGATGGTTGAGGATTCACATAAAGCGCATTATGTGCCGGAACCCAGACATGTCCAACGATTTTTTGAACGCTCAAACGAATTAGCCAACACTCTGGACAACGAGGCAGACTGGCACAACGCCATAACAAAGGAAGCACTGAACTGGCTGAATCAATAGAGATTTCTTAGGATTACCAATAATAGGTACCCTCCTGCCCTTTTTTTATTTATTTAGATTAGGGTATACTAAATTATACCTCCGTTCCAAAGTTGGTCTGTAATCTCTTCTTCGCTGTGTTCAAAATATTCCCCATTTTTATTTTTATGCCTCTGAAACAGCTTGATATCATACGTCTTACAGTTTATTTTCAAGAAATTGGGATAATAATCACTGCCAAAACATATATAATTGTAAAACAGAGACCTGAAGGATTTATCATCAGGGTCAGGAATTTCAAAGGTTTTCATCCGCCTTACAATTTCGGCCAATTCACTTTTGGTGAGGCATTCAACCTTTTCAGGATCCGCTAAACATATGTCAAAAGCAAGGTTTTCAGCTCCATTGCCTTCCCACCATTCCCAAAGATTAAATTGTGACATGTCTTTACCTGTCATTCTATGAAGCTTATTTTCCAGATTTTTATATTCGCTGGAATCTTCATCTCCATGCTCATCGCAGTATGCTGTATAATCTAAAATGAGGTTTAAAACATCCGGATAAAGCTTTTCTGCTGTTTCAAAATCAGGTTCTATTTCCTTTCTTAATTCCATTACTTTTTCCTATTTCTTCTTTGTTAATTTATATATTATGTTAAATTCATTTAAAGAAAATCTTTCCTAAAATTCTTTATTCTGCCCTAGCCAAAGCCCTTCCACATTAATTTTTATGATCTGTCCAATAAAATTACAAAAACTTACCACATGGCAAGTTTTATGCTGATGAAATAAAATACCTTTATTCTCAACAAAAAATAAAATAATATGAAACCTAAAATGATCTGGGCCAATCTGGCTGTAGCCGATCTGGACCGCACACAAAAATTTTATACCAGTCTTGGGTTTAAGCCCAATAATCCACACAGCTCCAACGAACTGGTAAGTTTTTTCTTCGGGGAACAGGATTTTGTCATCCACTTCTTTCTGAAAAAAGTTATAGAAAATAATCTGAAAATGATGAAATTTGGTGATTCCCAGATTGCCAACGAAATCATCTTCACTCTTTCAGCCGAGAGTATAGAGCAAGCCGACCAATGGGCTGAGGAAGTTGAAAAAGCCGGAGGAACAGTTATTTCGCCCCCGGAAAGCTTTGGACCAAATTATTATGGTTTTGTCTTTACAGACCCTGACGGTCATAAATTTAATGTATTTCATATGTAAAAACCGGGAAAACCAAACGGAAAATATTTTCTCAATTTAGCGTCTCTTTTTTCAGGTAAATAGCATAGTTACTGGATGAAAAAAGACGCCCTATACGGGCTTCTAAGCGTTTTTGCATATAAATGAGTTTATTTCATGATTTATTCTAAAATTCAAATTATTTCCATTTTTATTTATAGTTTTATAAGCTCAGAATATTGAGAAATATATGGATTATCATACATTCCAGCCCCATCCTGATCTGGCAGATCTTATCAAGTGTTATTGGACCCTGGACAGTGCCAAAGAAGACGTTCCTCAAACCCAGACCATCGTTCCGGATGGATGTATGGAAATGATCTTTCACCACGGTGACCTGTATAAACAATATATTGACGGAAAAGCCACTGTACAGCCAAGAAGCTGTGTTTTCGGTCAGCTTACCGAACCTTTAAAGATAGAGCCCACGGGAATTACAGGGATATTTTCTGTCCGGTTCCATCATGACGGTTTTATTCCGTTTGCAACGATTCCTATAAAAGAAATGGATGATAAAGCAGTTTCATTGGTGGAACTCTTCGGAAATTCCGGAACTGAACTTGAAAGTAAAGTTATCCTTGCCAAAAGAACTGAGGATAAAATAGATCTGGTAGAAGCATTTTTACTCGGAAGGCTTAATACAGAAACCATTGACAGAATTGTTCAATCTACAGTAGATCTTTTGCTGAATGTTAACGGACAAATATCTGTGAATGAGCTTTCCCGACAAACCAATATCAACCGAAGACAACTGGAACGTAAATTTTCCTCCGTAATCGGTTTAAGCCCCAAACAGCTTTCCAGAATTATCAGACTGCAAACGACCCTCAAACTTCTTCTCCATAAAGAATACTCTAATCTTACGGCTCTGGCCCATGAGTCTGAATACTACGACCAGGCTCATTTTATCAAAGATTTTAAAGAATTTACCGGGCTTACCCCCAAAGAGTTCTATGGTGAAAACCTGAAAATGTCTTCCCTTTTCTATGGAACAGAATGATGATTTAGATGGATTTCAGTTATTTCCAGCTCCAAAAAATTACCTTGTCGCATTTTTACAATTTTAAGTAGGTCTTATACCTGAAATTTGTCAGCATAAAACAGAACGACAATGAAATCAAAACTAATCCTCGCCATAATCGCGATATTAACAGCAGGAAGCTGGGCACAACAGCAAAGTGAACTCAAAAAAATGGAATGGCTCCTCGGAACCTGGGAAACCAAAACTCCCAAAGGCAGCTTATATGAGACATGGACAAGAAAAAGTAACTTTGAATTTCAGGGTAAAAGCTATTTTCTGAAGAATAAAGACACTCTGCTATTTGAGACTGTTCAGCTTGTAGAAAAAGATAAAAAACTGCATTATATAGTCTCTGTAAAAAAACAAAACGGTGGATTTCCTGTAAGCTTCGTTTCAAAAAATACCTCTGAAGAGAAAGCGACTGTGTTTGAAAACCCTCTTCATGATTTTCCACAAGCTATTTCTTATAAAAAAACAGGAAAAGACTCTCTATTGGCAGAAATTTCAGGAAGTAAACACGGTCGGGAAATGAAACAGCAGTTTCCAATGAGGAAGATAAAATAGAAATGATGGTTGTTTCTGCAATGAACAATCATTAATTTTTATGGTTTAGCTTTTCAGGTTTCGGCGGCCGGAGGCCGCCGAAACCTGACCCATACCGCTTCGTCCAAATTTACTTATCCACGTCTTTACTCTCCCATACAAAGCCTAAACTAAAAAACATACTTTTTTAATTTTTGACTTCAGTAATCTGTGGGAAATTTTCATAACTTTTAATCTGGTTTCGCACAAATTCCACAGATTCTACAAATCTTTTACCAGCATAGAATATAAAACATTCTTTGCAACATACATTTACTCATAAATCATCTCCTTTTCTAAAACAATTTTGTTTCTGCAAGCCGTCACCACTACTCTGTCTCCCGGCTCAAAACCATCTTCTGTAGGCTCTTTCAAGGATTTAGTATAAATTTGATTTTAAAATCTTCAGCTTTTCATTTAGATAAATATTTTTTCATACATTCACATGAATTTTACACAAAACATATTAAAAATTCAGATGAAATAATATTTCAACTGAAAATATATAAACTAGTAACAATACAATAAATAAAAGCTTAAAAATTTAATAGAAGGATTAAATTAATACCAATTAATTACAATCCCTTATTAAAAAACACCATCAGATCTATGTTGAAAAATTTAAGACCCGCCCGCTTTTTACTCCTGCTTCCCCTTACTTTTTTGATGTTCGGTTTCAACTCGCCCAGAGATGAAGACGAAAAAATGCAGGTGATTATGATCAATACGAAGAATATTTTGTCTTATTTGCATTACAGTCCAAAAACCATTAATGATGCTTACTCAAAAGATGTTTATAAACATTATTTTGAATTGATAGATCCTACACAAAAATATTTTCTCCAGTCTGATATGGATGAATTCCGTAAATATGAAACAAAACTGGACGATTATCTGAACAATGGAGATTTAACCTTTTATAAAATTACAGTCGATAAGCTTTATCAAAGGATGAATGAAATTGATAAGATTACTCAGGATATTTTCAGTAAACCTATCAATCTGGAAGAAGATGAAACATTGATTTTGGAACCCAAGCTGAAAAAAGCACCGGCTAATAAACAGGAGCTTTATAATGAGTGGAAGAAATTTATCAAATATAGTATTCTGCAAGAAATAGAATCCATGAACAGTAAAGATGAAGCGGAAGAAAAAAATAAAGATTCTGCTAATAAAGATAGCAATATTAATAAACCTGAAGTATTAAGCCAAAATCAAAAAATAAAAAAAGCCACAGAAAATGTTAAAGATTTTCTGGAAGAAAAATTTAAAAGGTTCAACAAAAGGAAAAAGATGGATTGGTTTAGTTTATACATGAATTCATATGCTCATGTTTTCGATCCACATACCACTTATTATTCACCGCAGGGAAAAGAAGATTATGATTCGGACTTCAAAGGAAAAATAATTGGGATAGGCGCGATGATCCAGGAAAAAAAAGGTGGCCTTTATATCAGTACATTAACAGTTGGAGCCCCAGCCTGGAAATCTAAACAGCTGACTGAAGGTGATAAGATTTTAAAAATAAAATCTAATCCAAATGATGATGCTGTCAATATTATTGAGATGCTTTCCAGCGAAGCCGTAAGATTAATCAGAGGTGAAAAGGGAACGGCAGTAACTTTAACGGTACAGAAAAAAGACGGAACCATTAAAGATGTTACCATGATTCGCGAAGAAATAGCTATTGAAGATACTTTTGCTAAAAGTATTATTGTAAATACATCCGATAAAAAATACGGACTTATTAATTTGCCAAAGTTTAATGCTGACTTTGAAGATAAAGATGGAAGAAATGCATCTGATGATATTAAAAATGAAATTATCAAACTTAAGGAACAGAATATTCAAGGAATTGTTCTTGACCTCAGAGACAACTCAGGCGGTTCTTTAACAGAAGTAGGTGATATTCTGGGGCTTTTTGCAAATGCAGGTCCGTATGTGCAGGTGAAGGATGGAAATGGAAAGATAACAACTTTAAAAAATAAAAATGAAACTCCGGTCTGGAGTGGTCCGCTTGTGATTCTACAGAATGAGTTTTCAGCCTCTGCAGCAGAAATTTTATCCGGAGTTATGCAAGATTATGGAAGAGCCGTAATCATGGGATCTCCGGTATCTTATGGAAAAGGGACTGTACAGGTATTTGTAGATCTGAACAAGTTTCTCAATACTCAGGAAGACTTTGGTGCTATAAAATTAACCATTCAGAAATATTATAGAATCACAGGAGAATCTACCCAAAGAAAAGGAGTTACCTCAGATATTCCTATGAAAGATATCCTATCTTATGCTGAAATAGGTGAAAAATATGATGATTTTGCATTAGCCTGGGATAGAATACCGGGAACAAGTTTCAATAAACAAAACTTTTTCGATGTTCAGGCTTTACAGAAAGTAAGCACGGAAAGAATTGCTAAAAACAGTAACTACCAGTTATTACTTGAATATGCCCAATGGAGAGAAAATCTGGATAAAGAAAAAACAGTCCCTCTGAACATCCAGAAATTCAATGATCTTATGAAACAGAGAAAGATTCAGACTGAAAAATTCAAAGCTTTAAATACATTAGAAAGCGGTCTTAAATTCACTATGTATCCAAAGGATATTGAAAGAGAGAAAAGTGATGCTGCATTCAAAAATAAATCAGAAATATGGGTTAAAAATCTGCAAAGAGATTTATATCTACAGGAAGCAATAAACATAATTGGAGATCTCAAAAGCAGATCTTAAGCACACTCTCTTACCCTGAAATTAAGAAGCCCATATAGAGCTCATGAATGTATTTAACCTACATTTTTGAGCTCTTTTTTATTAAAATTAAAAATTTTATTTAAAAAATTTGCGTAGCTAAATAACTACACATATATTTGTAGTCAAATAACTACACAATGAATTTAAGAAGAGATGTATTTCAGGCCATCGCAGACCCTACCAGAAGATCCATATTGATGCTGGTAGCTTCTCAATCCATGACTGCCGGAGCCATTGCATCCAATTTCGATACCGCAAGACCTACCGTTTCCAAACACCTTCAGATCCTTACAGAATGTGAACTGCTGAGATCAGAGCAAAACGGCCGTGAAATTATTTATCACCTCAATCCTAATAAAATGAAAGAAATTGCCGATTTCATAGAGCCATTCCGCAAAATGTGGGATGAGAAATTCAATAAACTGGAAAGTGTGATGAAGGCATACCAGAACATGAATAATAAGAGATAAAAGATGAAAGACTAATAGATAATAGACGTCAATTAGTATCAACCTTCATCCATGCTAAACCCTCAAATTCAAAATATAATATGGAACTCAAAACAAAAATCCACGCAGAAGACGGAAAACAGGAAATATTCATCATCAGAGAATTTGATCTTCCTGTAGAACTCCTTTTCAAAGCCTATACAGAAGCTGAGCTGTTCGAGCAATGGATGGGTACAAAAGTGACAAAATTTGAAAATAAACAGCATGGAAGCTATCGTTTCGAAACCTTAAATCCTCAGGGTCATGTAGTGTTCAGTGCCAATGGAACCATTCATGATATTGTTCAGAACGAGAAGATTATAAGAACTTTTCAGATGGAAAATACCCCTTTCCCTGTACAGTTCGAATTTTTAGAATTTGAAAAATTAACGGATATAACCAGTAAAATCACGATCCAGACTATTTATAAATCTGTAGACTTCAGAGATCAGCATCTGAAAATGCCATTCGCCCAGGGAATTAATATGGCGCATAATCGTTTACAGGACATGTTTAAATAAGAGAGAAAAGAAAATAGATGAATAGATGAGAGATTAAAAGCCTCAAATTACTATTGAAAGGATAGCAGCCTTGAACATTAAATTTTAAACTTTAAACCCTGAATTCCAATGAATCCAAAAGTTGATTTTTTCTTCAAAAATGCCGGACAATGGCAAAAAGAATTTGAAAAATTAAGAACAATTGCCCTAAGCACCGAATTGACAGAAGATTTAAAATGGGGCTGTCCCTGTTATACCTACAAGGGAAAAAATATTTTCTTAATTCACGGATTTAAAGAATATTGTGCTCTACTCTTCTTTAAAGGTGCACTAATGAAAGATCCTGATCATATTTTAATCCAGCAAAGCAAAAATGTACAGGCTGCAAGGCAAATCCGCTTTACAGAAGTACAGCAAATCATTGATTTGGAAAAAGAACTTCAGGCTTATATGTTTGAAGCCGTTGAAATTGAAGAATCGGGAGCTAAAGTCGAAATGAAGAAAACTAAAGAATTTGAAATGCCTCAGGAATTTCAGGATAAACTGGATGAAGATCCTGTGCTGAAGGATGCTTTTGAATCCCTAACTCCGGGAAGGCAGAGAGCTTATCTACTCCACTTTTCTTCAGCCAAACAATCCAAAACCAGGGAAACAAGAATTGAAAAATGCATTCCTCAAATCCTAGACGGAAAAGGCCTTAATGACTAAAACTTAAAAACCACAACAATGGAAACATCAGTTCAATCACAAAAAACAAAAAAAATCATTTACTGGATCTTTACCATCTGGATGTCATTGGGAATGGTCTCAACGGCTATTGTCCAGCTTATGAAAAACAAAGATGAACTTGCCAATTTTACCAATCTGGGCTACCCTACTTATCTTATGAGCATTATCGGAATCTGTAAACTTCTCGGAGTTATTGCCGTTCTTATTCCTAAACGCTTAATTTTGAAAGAATGGGCTTATGCAGGGTTCATTTTTGTCATGGCAGGTGCTGTAGCCTCTCATCTTATTGTTGGAGATTCAGTTGGAAGAACTTTTCCTGCTGTCCTGTTACTTGCCTTAGTCATTATTTCCTGGTATTTTAGACCTGCCAACAGAAAGATTTCCGTAAGTAATCATTAAATTTAAATCCAATATATTTAATACAAATTCTGATATGAAAAAGAAAACATTAACCCCCGAACAAACTGAATCTCTTTTAACCATCCTGAAGAATCGTTTTGAGAAAAACAAGTCCCGTCATAAAGACCTTATATGGGAAAAAATACAGACAAAACTAAGGGCCAATCCTGAAAAACTATGGTCTTTAAACGAAATGGAAGAAACAGAAGGTGAACCGGATGTGATAGGATATGACAAAAAAACTGATGAATACCTGTTCGCAGATTGTTCCCCCGAAAGTCCGAAACGAAGAAGTCTCTGCTACGATTATCCAGCCTGGGAATCCAGAAAAGCCAATAAGCCGGAAAGTAACGCCATAGACAAAGCCGCTGAAATGGGCATCGAAATCCTCACCGAAGAACAATACCGAAACCTTCAGGAACTCGGAAAATTTGATCTGAAAACATCCAGCTGGGTAAAAACACCTTCTCATATCAGAGAACTAGGAGGAGCTATCTTCTGTGACCGCCGTTATAATACAGTTTTCATGTACCACAATGGTGCAGATTCCTACTATGCCGCACGGGGATTCAGAGGAGCGCTGACAGTATGAATAATAAGTAATAATTAATAGGTAATGAGTAATATATAATAATTCAAATTTTAGTATTAGAAGAGGCAAGATGTAAATATTTTCTCAATTATTCTGTTGATTTTAAGATGCAAAATCAAAAGTTCTCAAAAAATTTAACAATGATCATCTAAGTGGATTATTTTTTTCAATCTCGCAAATTAAGCAGATCAGACAGATTTTATGAAGATATTCCAATAAATAGAGATAAATGATATAAATTCATTTGAAATTAAATTGTCACTTTATAACACCCTATTTTAATCATAAATCAAAGATTCAACGAAGTCAAAAGGTCAAAAATTTTTTAACAATTTAAATTTATGCATAGTGTTAAATTTTATCGGAGATAAATCTTGCGCCCTCGCACATTTTAATATAAATCCACGATAATAAAAAGCTTTATCGCTGGTTTAATAATATCTTTCCGCTTTTTGTAGCTGATTTTCTTTCATATTGAAATACTATTGCTAATTTAGTACACTGAAATTTGAATTTAACAATTAAGGTATGAAGAAATTAATCTTACTGGGATCATTATCCGTTTTTCTGATCAACTGTAATAAAAAAGCAGATGCTCCGGCTGTAAAAATTGAAAAAGATACGATTGCAGCAGCTGAACCCGTAGTAGACACACTGGGACCAAAATCATTCTGTTATATGGGAGTTACCGGAAAAGATACCGTTTTTGCATCCATTGACGACAATCTGGGAACCATCACCGGAAAAATGGCCTATAAAAACAGCGAAAAAGACAGCTCAAAAGGAGATGTAACGGGCTTTAAATCAGGAGACACATTAAAACTAACCTATGAATTCCAGTCTGAAGGAAAGAAAAGCAAAAGAGATATTTTCTTCCTGCAGCAGGATGATACTTTAATTGAAGGAATCGGTGGACATAAAGAAGAAGACGGACAGTCAAAATATGCGGATGAGAAAAAGATCAGTTATAAAGACGGACAAAACCTAAGCACAGCAGACTGTAAAACGGTTGCCAAAGCTTTGAAATAAAAAATAATTCCTATAAAGCAGGCTGTTTTCAATGATTTGGAAACAGCTTTTTATTTTTTCTGAAATTCCGAATTTTCTTTCTCCCAATAATTTTCAACCACATTTTTCAAAATTCCTACATACCATTTAAGATGTCCCGGCTGGCTGAAAACATAGAACTGATCATGCGTGGTATGAAAATTCATATAAAAAAGCCAGAATCCGAAAGCGAGATAAGGAATCATAGCCACTTCCTGCTCACTTACAGAACGGAATTCACGATAACCTTTTAAAAAAGTATCAAATGCCTCCTTCGCTGCTTCAGCAGTCATTTTTCCAGTGTATACATCTAAAGCGAGGTGCTGCCAGAAGGTCATTAAATCATTGACCAGCCAGCCATAGCCCATAAAATCAAAATCAAAAAAGGTAACTGAATTATTTTCAAAATGAAAGTTTTTAGGAAGGAAATCAAAATGACAGTATCCTTTTGAAAATCCGGATGCATCAATCTGAGTCAGTTTTTTGTGGATTTGATCTACCCTATTCTGTAACCAGAAATAATCTTCAGGGTTTTCTGTAAAAACAGATTGCAAATTTTTCAGGGGCATCAAAATGGTCGTTTCAAAATCAAAGTTCCATCGGGCATTTCCCAACTGAATATTGGAAGATACATTATGAAAACGAGCCATTTCATTTCCCAATGTATAAAGCTGCTCTTGACTAAACATTCTTACTACCTGTCCCGGAGCGTAAGAAAATAATACGGCACACCTTTCTCCCTCGGCTGCATTTATTTTCAGGATTACTTCTTCTGAAATATTTTTTATAGGATATGAAACAGATACACCAGCTTGTTTTAAGGCCAGTAATAATGTCACTTCCTCCTCTATCTGCTGCAAGCTCCGATGGGAAGCACGATAAACACGGAGTATAAAGCGATTTTCAGAGGTTTCAGCCAGGTAAGTATCACCTACTCCGCGAACCAATAATCTGCACATAACATCTTTCAACCCATATTTTTCGGAGATCAATGAAGAAAGTGCCACTGGACAAAGCGTTGAATAAACTGCAGGAAAAATAGTTTCCATAAATAAAAATCCTATGATAATTCTTTTGTAATAATCTCAATAAAATGGTCTACAGGCTCATCTCCCGTATTCCATGAGGTAATCAGTCGTATTGCCGATGTTTTTTCATCTATTTTTTTCCAGACATAAAATTCAAAACTTTCAGATAAAATCTCAACCAGTTCATTATTCAAAATGGGAAATATCTGATTAGTATAGGTATCCGAAAGAAACTGTACTCCCCTCTCCTTCATCGCATTTTTCATCTTCATTGCCTGGGTGTTGGCATGTTTTGCCAAATCAAAATACAGATCATTCTTCATCAGTTCCAGAAACTGAATTCCGAGAAGTCTTCCCTTCGCCAGCAAAGCTCCCTTTTGCTTAATATTGAATGCAAAATCTGTTTTCAGATCCGGATTATTAATGACAACAGCTTCTCCTATTAAAGCTCCGTTCTTAGTTCCTCCCAGATAAAAAACATCTGTAAGTTCGGCAATCTTTTCCAACGTCAGATTACTGATTTCAGAAGTAATACCGTGCCCCATTCTGGCACCATCTATAAAAAGGTATAGTCCGTTCTTCCTGCAGAAAGACGACAGATCTTCCAGTTCTTCAGCCAGATAAATCGTTCCCAACTCTGTAGAATTAGAAATATACACCAGCTTAGGCATTACCTGATGCGGAATATTTTTATGACTTTCAAGAACAGGAATAATATCTTCAGGGCGAAGTTTCCCGTCTTCTGTTTCAATACTTAATACTTTATGTCCTGTAGCTTCAATAGCTCCAGTTTCATTATTCAGAATATGCCCGGAAGCCGCAGATATAACACATTGATAAGGTCTTAGAATCGAAGAAATAACGATAAGATTAGCCTGTGTTCCACCAGAAATAAAGTAAATATCCGAGTCTGTTTTTTTAATTTTTTCTTTAATTAAGTCTTTCGCCTGCTGAGAATATTTATCCTCACCATAGCCAGCCTGCTGCTCAAGATTATATTGTAAAAGTGCCTGTAAAATATTCGGGTGACATCCCTCTGAATAGTCGTTTTTAAATGAAAATTTCATAAAGTAAAATTATAAAAAGTTAAAATAACAAGAGACAGTTTTTAATTTTATTTTGTTAGATTTGTAGTGAAAATCATCTAACATTTTGAAAACAACATTAACAGAAGAAAATTATCTGAAGGCTTTGTTTCATTTAGTTGACAATGAAGGGAAAGTGACGATTAACGAACTCAGCAAATTTTTAAACGTAAAAATGCCGAGTGTGAATAACATGATGAAGAAATTCGCAGAGAAAAAATGGGTCATCTACGAAACCTATAAACCTTTACTCATCACAGAAAACGGAAAACGCGAAGCCGCCTTGGTAGTCCGAAAACACAGACTTACCGAAATGTTCCTGGTTAAGAAAATGAATTTCGGCTGGGAAAACGTTCACGAAATTGCCGAGCAGCTGGAACATGTACATTCTCAGATCTTTTTTGATAAAATGGACGAAATTCTGGATTACCCGAAATTTGATCCACATGGAGAACCTATTCCGGATAAAGATGGAAACATTATCGCACAGGACCTGCAGAAATTAAGCAGCTGTGAGGTTGGAGAAACAGCAATTTTCGCTTCGGTTACTCTTTCTGATGATGCTTTTTTAAGTTATTTGAATGACAGAAAACTCCTCCTTAATACCAAAGTGAAGATTATTAAAATTGAAAACTTTGATAAATCGATGACCATAGAAATCGGTGGCAGAAAAGAAATTCTCAGCAAAAAGGCTACCGAAAAAATATTAATTAAAAAATAGTTTTTAGCCACTGATGCACTAATAAAAAAATCGCACATCAGTAGTTAAAAATCAAAAATCTGTCTAAAATTAATAATTTCTGGATGTTTATCCGAAGTCATTGAAACAGGTTTTAAAATTTCCTGAAAATCAACCTACAAAATTTTATCGTAGATAAAATCCTAGCGTCTTATACCCCGGCAGATAAAAAAATAATTGCGTCTTTTCGCAAAAAAAACAACAACTGTTAAAAAACGGTTAAACTCCTCTCAAAAAAACCTGAAAACCCTAAATTTCCCTAGGTTTGCAAAACTTTCTGTTCAGAATAATCTTCTGACTAATACTGAAATTTTAATGATCCCCTGAAATTATGAAAAAAAGCATTCAGTTTTTTATCGTCTCCATGCTGTTAAGCCCTTTTGCAGGTGCTCAGGTAAGAGATTTTGTTATTGAGCCCCCTATAAAACCCAATCTTTATATTTATAAAACTTTCGGTGTGTTTGGAGGGAAAGAATACTCTACCAATGCCATGTATCTTATTACAAAGAAAGGAGTTGTTCTGTTCGATGTTCCATGGCAGAAAACACAATATCAAAGCCTGATGGATACCATAAAAAAACGCCATAACCTGCCTGTTATTGCGGTATTTGCTACCCATTCACATGCAGACAGAGCCGGAGACCTGAGTTTTTATAACAACAAAGGAATCAAAACCTATGCTACTGAAAAAACCAATGAACTACTGAAGAAAGAAGGAAAAGCAACATCGAACACCATTATAAAAACCGGAAAAACATACCGTATAGGAGGAGAAGAATTTGTAGTGGATTTTCTTGGAGAAGGACATACTGCTGATAATGTAGTGGTATGGTTTCCTAAATACAACATACTGGATGGCGGATGTCTTGTTAAAAGTAAGGCAGCCACAGACCTAGGCTACACCGCAGAAGCCAACGTAGAGCAATGGCCTCATACGATGGAAAAACTGAAATCCAAATATTCCCAGGCTACTTTGATTGTTCCCGGGCATGATGAATGGAAAGGAGGCGGGCACGTAGAGCATACGCTGGAACTGTTGAATAAAAAATAAATTAGAAAGGCCTGCAATCTCTGTCAGGTCTTTTTTTATATCCCAAAATTCATCAATATGAGTATATAAAAAAATCCCGGACTTTTTAATCCGGGATCTGTATTTTTCAAATGTTTTTATTAATCTAAAACACTCCAGCCTCTCTTTGGGTTGTTATTGGAGGATACTTCCTGCTCATTAACAATGATATTTTCTTTCTTCTGACCGATATAATCCAGTTCGCTCAGTTTAGAGAAAATGGTTTCAAGGCTTCTTAACATCTGCTGGATATAAAGAAGCGGCTCGCCGCAGTTGTGGTGGTCATAATTGGTTTCTGCTACAATAGAAAGCTGGTTCAGTAAAGTATGAGGGGCAATTTCACTCCATTCTAAGCTGTAGTTCAGCATTTCTTCCAGTTCGGCAGGTACCAGAATCTGGGTTGCATTGTACAGATGAAGAGCTAATTTAGCAAATACTTCAATCAGAAATACCGGCGGCTGCCAAGGAATAACATTTCTGAACTGGAAATAAACATCACCAAAAGTATTTACCATCGTTGTACACAGATATTTTACATTCTGTGCCAGTGCTGTATTCTGGTTCTTATGGGATGCCTTCTGGATGATTTTGAATGCATACTGCTGAAGGTTTCCGATAGACTTAGCAAAACTGCTGTAATAATCTACTAAAGCCGGATGACTTTGAATAGATGTACACGGCGGAATAAAATTAGAGTCTACCTGTGCAATATTGGCTCTCAGATCCACTTTTCCAATAATCAGGTAATTTCCTCCTGAATAACTGCTGTTCAGTGAAGTTACCGGAAGCAACTCTATAAAATGATTAGGTTGTGCATTCGGGTGGCGCGGCGGAATTTCTTCCGGGTCAATATCTCCGAAAGGTACCTTATCAAAAGGGTTTACAGAGATCAGAATGTAATATTCTCCATCTGCCTGCTCCTCATTCATTGATTTTGCAAGTGACTTCACACTCACTCTCCTATCATTCAGATCAATACGATACCCGGCCATTGTAATAGCGCTGCAGTGTTTAATCACCAGCTGTACATCATTTGTTGCCGTATTGTGAACATCAAAAATGGTTTTATCCGTATATTCTTTAGAGATAGGTAAAAGCCCGTAATTATAGGTGGAAATTCCCAATGAATTGGAATCTCTGATGGTGTCAATTAAAAAATTATCCTGATCATTAAGGTGTCTCTGGGATACTTTCATCCCGTCTACCCAGTTGATCGCAAAATGTTTGATAGGTTGTATCATAGTTAATACTTTTTAAATTTTCTGTGATTATGATCTTCTTATAACGCCTTCTTCCTCGTGCTGGATAACTCTTTTACAAATCACCACTTCATTTTCTGAAATGCCGTTCGTAGTGATATCCTGGTCGAAATCAATATATTTTCTAAAGCTGAAAAACGACTTTTTAGTGTAAAAAATCCAATAATATGGTTCTTTTTCAACATCGGAGAGGTGGATGATAGAACCTGGATTTTTATGGTTGTAATCATCTACAACCCTGTAGAACCAGTCTCCAAAAGTAATTCCCGTGGGAAGTGTTTTGGCTTTAATTCTAAAACGGTTGGCATCTTCTAAGTTTTTGCTTAATTCCACATTCAGAACCATTAAACGGTCAAAGTCAGCTCCTTCAAAATCCGGAAGTCTCTGATCCGGTGAATATTTCCATGTTTTATAAATATCGAAAGGAATACTGATAAACTGAATATAACAGTAATAAAATACCATAGGAACCACAAAAATTGCCATACTTGTAGCAGACATCACTGCATTTCCATTCCCTTTATTGATCAAGTTGAAAATCAGGGTAAACAAATATCCTCCGAAGGCAATACATGTTAATGAAAGAATCGACTCAAATAAAATACTCATTCCTACAGAATCAATATGCTTTCTGAAATATCTGTGCATTAAATTCACATGAATAATACCCAAAATAAGGAAAATCACCTGTGCAATAAGATACCAGTACGGATTAAAAAGATTTCCCGCAAATCCGAAAATTCCGGGAAGAGCCAGACATAAACTGCACAGAAGAACGTATACAATAATTACTTTAATTTTGATAGCAGGTTTGTTTCTTCTGATCACCCCGAGTATGGACATCATAATAACTGCTATTAAAGGCATTAATATATACCTTAAAAAAATACCTTTTACTGAAGAAATTTCCATTTGTTTCTTTTCGAATTTATACTTTGTTGGTAGTTGTAAATATAATAAATTATTTTAGAGGAATGTAGAGTATCCGAGACGGCTGGCGTTTCTTTCATTATCTTCCAGACAGAATGAATATTCCTGTTTCTCTGTAATGAAATTTTCTTCCACATCTACGGTTACAGGAAGAAAATAATCATAAAGGGCTTGCAGTACTTTCCTGAACGGGTTGCCAGGAATATATTTTTCCATTTCATGATAAGGAATCGGGCCTATATTCACCACCCAGTTCCTTTGCCCGTCCATATGTTTTCCGCTCGGAATATACGTTACTCCTAACCTGGAATTCCCCAATAACATAGAATCATCATTTTTCTCAATCTTGTCTATGATGTTAGGCGTAAAAGTAACTTCTACCGGAACCTGAAGAAAAGCTGTCATACATCTTTCAAACCATCTCTTATCACCTCTTATCTGATGGAAAAACGGCAGGATATGAATGAAAATATAGGCATTCTGCTGGTCAAGCATTCTCACCAGAGGCCATAGTTCACTCACTGTTTCCAACAATGCATCAGTATTGCTGGTGATATCAAACTCAGATTCTTTCAGCAATGCGCTGATCTCCGTAAAAAATATTTCCAGCTCAAAAGGCTTGAAAAACTTACGGGCATCATCTTCTACTCTTTTCTGTTTACGGATCTCACGGACTACCGTATCCACATTCTTTCGGGAAGCTCCCAATGAAGGTGGATGAAACAACCCTTCAGGAAGGTAATCATACACGCCTTCCCTATAGGTTTCTATCGTAAATACTTCCTCATCAAATCCTAAATAACTGCTTGAAATACTTTTAATGTCTTTCAGGTAAGCACGGTCGTTAATCCCAATCCGTTCAATAAATATATTGCTTACCGCGCGATGGTATTTCAAAAGGTTTACAGCCACTGCTTCTGCTTTAAAGTCCGTCTGCAGCTTATTGTAATTCATGTCTACAATATTATTCTCATACATAGTGTTTCCTGTGATTATGACTGGTAAAGATAATATATCTCGTAAGTTTGAAAAAATATTTTCCCAATAATTTTATTCTAAAAATACTAATTTATTGACATTAAACGGAATAATCTGTAACAAAATCCGTAAAAATACGGTATACAGCTTCTGAACAAACCTTTAGCACAAACCATTTCAATGAATTTTCAAACTGATAGTGAACAGTTTAAGCAGTAAAAATTCACACTGATAAAACAGATCATATGTGATATGCATTCCCTTTTTTATTTAGATTAAATTTTATTAACATTCTTCCGGGGAATAATCAGGAACTATTTAATGGTCAATTCGAAAGCGGGCCGTATCTTTGCAGCTTGTAAAATGTTATTTATAATGAAAAGTATTTATTCTAAAATTCTGATTTTAGCATTCATCTCCTCTTCACTTTATTCTTATGCATGGGGACTTACAGGACACAGAGTTATCGCAGAGATTGCAGAAAACCACCTGTCGGGGAAAACAAGAAGGGAGATCAAAAAAATAATGGGCAAAGAAAGACTGGCGTACTGGGCCAACTGGCCGGATTTCATTAAGTCTGATACTACAGGTGTTTGGAAACAGGCTTCATCATGGCATTATGTAAATATCGATCCGCAGGTTGATTTTAAAGCATTTGACCAAAACTTAAAGCTTCAGGCAGGTCCAAGTCTTTACACCCAGATCAACACCTTATCCAGCCAGATTAAAGATGCTAAAACTTCTGAAAAAGACAGAAAAATTGCCTTGATTTTCCTGATCCACATCATGGGAGACCTTGCACAGCCTCTGCACGTAGGAAGAGCCGAAGATCTTGGTGGAAATAAAATTAATGTAACGTATTTTGGAGACAAAACCAATCTTCACTCTGTATGGGATGGAAAGCTTGTAGATTCTCAGAAATACAGCTATACAGAATATGCAAAACTTTTAGACATCAAATCTAAGGATGAAGTAAAACAAATCCAAACCGGAACTGTAGAAGACTGGCTGTATGATTCTCATAAAATCGCCAACAAAATCTATGCACAGACGCCGGATGGCTCAAAATTATCTTACGACTACCAGTATAAATTCAATGATACAATGGAAAGACAGCTTCTGTACGGTGGATTAAGACTGGCTAAACTATTGAATGAGTTGTTTTAATGGCTGCTGGCTCAAAATAAAATCATAAAAAGAATTTTTAATTTTTAATTATTTATTCTTCACTATAAAAGCGGGACTTCGGTTTCGCTTTTTTCGTTTATATATCTTTTCTAAAAAAAATTAAATTAAAAACAAAAGAACAATCAATTAAAGAAATATAAAAAAATGTGATTTTTATAAATAGAAATTCTCACTTTCAGGAAAATTATAGAATAAAACACATAACATATTGTAAATCAATATTTAAACAAACTCAAAAAGTCTTTTTGTATATGTTTTTTATATAAATTTGAATACTAAATATTTAAATCGATGATAAAAATTTTTACGTTCGCCATTGCTGTATTTATTAATATTCAAGTTTTTGCCCAAACAAACGACTATTCCGTAAGAGAAGTTAAAAGCGGGTTATATATTCCTTGGGAAATGGTGAGTGCGCCTGATGGCAGCATCTGGTTCACGCAAAGACACGGTGCCATTTCGAGACTCAATCCGGTTACCGGTGAAATGAAGCAGCTTATCTTTGAACAGGGCGTGTCTATCAATAATGGTGAAGGAGGAATGCTTGGTTTAGCCCTGCATCCCGATTTTCCTAATATCCCGGAAGTATTCTGCTCTTACAATTATCTGCTTAATGGAAATGATTATCGTGAAAAATTAGTGGTATATGAATATAATCCGGTTACAGATGTACTTACCTTTAAAAGATTGATAAAAGATAGTATTGAGGCTAATGTCATTCACAATGGCAGCCGTTTGCTCATTAGCAATAATAAACTGTATATGACTACAGGTGATGCAAATGATCTGAGCTTTCCTCAGAATACAGCATCACTCAACGGTAAAATTCTACGCTATAACCTTGACGGGAGTATCCCCAGCGATAATCCTATACCCGGATCAGCCGTATGGAGTTTTGGGCATCGCAATCCGCAAGGACTGGCTATGATGGGCACTAAACTCGTTAGCAGTGAGCACGGTCCTAGCAACGATGACGAGATCAACATCATAGAAGCCGGCAGGAACTATGGCTGGCCCAACGTTGAAGGCTATTGCAATTTACCTGCAGAGGCCACTTTTTGCAACGCCAACAATGTTTATGAACCGGCCAAATCCTGGACCCCAACGATTGCCGTATGCGGTATTGAGTTTTATACTCACCCGCTCTTCCCGCAGTGGCAAAATAAATTACTCCTGGCTTCACTGAAAAATCAGGCCTTATATGTACTGACTTTCAATGCTGATCAAAACGCTGTCATTTCACAAGTGGATATACCTGAGGTAAGTTTTGGAAGAATAAGAGATGTGATGGCTGCCCCTAATGGGAAAATATATGTCAGTACCAGTAACTCCAACAATGTGAACAACAAGATTGATAAAATTTATGAAATATATGACCCTACACCCACCAGCCTGGGTACAGGAGAAACAATTTCCTTTAAAAATAATTGGGTAGCAACCCCTGTTCCTGCCAATAATACGATCACGATACAAAACAAATTGAATCATGCCACTGCAGAGATTGATCTGGTTGATATAAGCGGAAAGCTCATTAAACAAGTACATTTTCAAGGAAAACAAATGCAGATAGATATTAGTAGTCTGGCAGCTGGATTCTATTATTTGAAGATTAAGGAAAAAGGTTCTGTATCACAAGTTTTAAAAATTCAGAAGTTATAAAATCATTGCAAGCCGCATCCATTTCTAAAAGCCTGAAATCTGATGTATCCCATAATACCCCATAAATTTAAAAAATAATTAAAACTGGTGTAACCTTTTTACCACTTCATACGTATAATATATAGTAACTCTTTTTTGAGGATAAAAATAGATGAGACAATTAAAAATCACTAAGCAGGTTACCAACAGGGAAACTGCTTCATTAGACAAGTATTTGCAGGAAATTGGTAAAGTGGAACTGATCACTGCGGACGAAGAAGTAGAATTGGCACAAAGAATACGTGCAGGCGACAGAGCAGCACTGGAGAAATTAATCAAAGCCAACCTTCGTTTCGTAGTTTCCGTATCCAAACAATACCAAAATCAAGGTCTTTCTTTACCCGATTTGATCAATGAAGGTAATTTAGGATTGATGAAAGCAGCAAAAAGGTACGATGAAACTAGAGGTTTCAAATTTATCTCTTACGCGGTTTGGTGGATTCGTCAGTCAATTTTGCAGGCGTTAGCAGAACAATCCAGAATTGTAAGGCTTCCGTTGAACAAAATCGGCTCCATCAATAAAATCAACAAAGCATACGCTCACCTTGAGCAGGAAAATGAAAGACCACCTTCTCCGGAAGAATTGGCTGAAGTTCTTGACATGAGTGAAGAGGATATTAAAGAATCAATGAAAAACTCCGGAAGACACCTGTCTATGGATGCGCCTTTAGTAGAAGGTGAAGATTCTAATCTTTATGATGTTTTACGTTCAGGAGAATCTCCAAGCCCGGACAAAGACCTGATGCTTGAATCTCTTCAGATTGAAATTGAAAGAGCACTGAATACTCTTACTCCGAGAGAAGCTGATTTAGTAAGACTTTATTTCGGACTGAACGGAAAACATCCGATGACTTTAGAAGAAATCGGGGAAACTTTCGATCTTACAAGAGAGAGAGTTCGTCAGATCAAAGAAAAAGCGATCAAGAGACTAAAACATAATACCAGAAGTAAGATCTTAAAATCTTATTTAGGTAAATAATTTTAACGTAACAACGTATTCAACGGAGTCTGTTTTCAGGCTCCGTTTTTTTTGTAACAAATACCTGCTTAATATCAACTAATAGAAAAATTAAAGTTTCGATAAGATGAAATAAGATCTTCATCAGAGAACAGCTCTCATTCACCAAATACAAATTACTATGAGAAAAATACTTTTCGCCTCTGCACTGGCTTTATCTTTCATAGCCTGTAAAGAAAACCGGCCTGAAAATCCTCCGATTGTTGCCAACGCAGTAGACAATGCGGAATCATCAGTTTCCGGTTCACTGAAAGAAAGTTACCGTTCTGATGATATGATCGATCAGATTTATGCTGAACTTCTCAAAATCGATACCAATCTCAAGACTCTGGATGAAAGGGTAACCAAAATTTACCAGGATAGCGAAAAAGTTCTTGCCTCTTATGAACCTATTATCCGTAAATCTGAATCTTATTACCAGGACGCTCATCAGAAAGCAGTCGCCATTAAAGATTCACTCTTAAAAAAAGAAGTTGAACAACAGATTAAGATAAGTAAGGATCAGTACAGTCTTAAAATCAACAATATAAAAGAACTGATTAAGAAAATTAATACCAATACTGAGGCGATCACAGACCAATATACTGCTTTTAAAATCAGGAAAACCCTTCCTGAAATTCAGAAATATCAAAATGCCCACCCACTGAAAACAGACAGTCTGGAACATTTTATTACCAGACAGCAGAATTTACTGAACGAATTAAAAAATATGAAGTAAGATAAAACAATGAGATATACCACACAATGGCTTACAGACAGTGAACGGATTAAAGAACTGATCAGTTTCTTTATCACCCATAAAACAGATTCTTATATTTCTCACGGTGAGATCATTTCCGGAAGAGCTTTAAGCCCGGGACAATGGAATCCAGATCTTGAAACAATATTACAAGCCCAGTTTTCAGACGATTTTAAAGGTTCAGGGACTGAATTAAAAATTCTGATCGCGGAGAATGATCAAAATGAGATCATCGGGATATTGGTTTTTCATCTCATCAATGGCTTTAAAAAATATGCTGTTCTGGAAGATATGCTGCTAGACCAGTCTTACAGGGGACAGTCTATCGGAAGTATGCTGCTGGAAAAAGCGGTGGAAGAATCAAAAAACTGGAATATCAGTTTTATCATGCTTGAAAGCGGTGTAAACAATGCGGGAGCTCATCATTTTTTCGGAAAATATGGTTTTAAAAAAGTATCCGAAAATTATATATTAAATCTGTAATACAGGCCCCATGGATACTATTTCAATTATAGGAGCAGGAATCGGTGGACTGGCATTGGGAAATGTACTGAAGCAGAAGGGATATGATTTCACCATTTATGAATCTGCCCCGGAGATAAAACCCGTAGGAGCCGGAATCATGATGGCTGTCAACGCAATGCAGATCTTTGATCAGCTCGGTCTTAAAGGAAAAATTGAAAATGCTGGAAATAAAATCCACGGGATCTCTATTACAGATCCATTTTTTAAAACAATTTCAAAGACAGATATCACAGCATTTGAAAAAAAATATAATTCTTGTAATGTAGCCATACACAGAGCCGATCTGCAAAAGATTATGGCAGAAAATATAGGTTTTGAATCTATTCAGCTCAATCATTCTCTCCTGCAGATTGAAAAGCAAGAAAATTATGTGCTGCATTTCGAGGGACATTCAAAAGAAAGCAAAATTGTTTTCGGGGCAGATGGCATAAAATCAAAGGTCCGGGAACAGATCCTGAAAACGGGAACCATCAGAAATGCAGGGCAAAAATGCTGGCGCGGGATAACCCATTTCGATCTTCCTTCAAAATTTCTCCATGAAGCTTTTGAAATGTGGGGCAAAGGAAAACGTTTTGGATTTGTGCAGATTTCAGAGGAAAAAGTCTACTGGTACGCATGCATCAATGAAAAAAACTTTGACGAAAAACTAGATGTAGCTATAATTTTCAATGATTTTGATCCCTTAGTAATCAATCTTATTAAGGCTACACCAAAAGAAAATATTATCTGTAATGAAATTGCAGACCTCTCTCCCATTCCCCAATGGCATTTTGAAAACCTTTGTCTTACCGGAGATGCAGCTCATGCCACAACTCCTAATATGGGTCAGGGAGCCTGCCAGGCTATTGAAGATGCCTATATTATTGGTAAACTGCTGGAAAAAAATAAGGATTTCAACAGTGTTTTTGAAGAGTTTCAAAGAATCAGAAGAAAAAAAGTAGATTATATCGTCAGTACGAGCCGCACAATAGGGAAAATCTCGCAATGGGAACACGGAAATAAGCTCCGTAATTTGTTGATGCGCTTAACTCCTGACAGCATGAATCAGAAAACCGTTGAAAAAATTATTCAGCTGGAATGATAAAATTGCTGCTGAAAATCAGTATAAAAAAAGAAGCAGACTGCTTTCAATAAATAACTAAACTTATGAAATAATGAAAAAAATCATTTACCTCGCACTCCTCTTAACGATAGGGTTACAGATGACACGAGCGCAACAGGTTCCTTTGCTGGACAGACAGTTGTTTTTTGGAAACCCTGAAATTTCCGGTGGCCAGCTGAGTCCGGACGGAAAATGGATATCCTTTACCAAAGAATACGGAGGAATCATGAACATCTGGGTAAAAAAAATTGATGAACCTTTTGATAAGGCACGTCCATTAACGGACAGCAAACGTCCGCTAAGCGGATACTTCTGGTCTGAAGATGGAAAATACATCCTCTTTGCAAAAGACAATAACGGTGATGAAAACATCAATATTTTCGCTGTAGATCCAATGGCAAAAGTAACGAACGGAGTTCCTGAAGCAAGAAATTTAACCCCGCTTAAAGAGGTAGCCGCTCAGATCTATATGGCCAGCAGAAAAGATCCTGATTTGTTGATGGTCGGTCTGAATAACCGCGATAAGGCATGGCATGACCTGTATTCATTGAAAATATCTACCGGGGAACTGAAAAAGATCTTCGAAAATAAAGACCGTATTACAAGCTATAATTTCGATTGGGATGAAAAGCTAAGAATTTTATACAGAACGGATGAAAAAGGAACCACTCAATTTTTGTATAAAGACGGTGATCAACTAACTCCTATTTATGAAACCCTGGTAACGGAAGAAGCTTATATTGCAGACTGGAATGAGAATAACAGCAAGTTTTATTTGGTAACTGATAAAGGAAATCTGGATAAATCAGCATTATTCCTGATGGACCCGAAAACCAAACAGATCACCAAAGTAGAAGATGACCCTAAAGGAAAAGTTGATTTCGGAGGACTATTTATAGACAGAAATACCAGAAAAATCATTTCCACTTCTTATACAGGAGATAAAACAGAAATGTACTGGAAAGATAAAACATGGGAAATAAACTATAAATTTTTACAAAGTAAATTTCCGGGAAGAGAGGTTAATTTTGCCAGCCCTACTAAAGATTATTCAAAATTCCTGATCTCAGTCTGGGGCGACAAATATGCTCCTGAAGCCTATTTCTTTGATGCCAAAACCAAACAGCTGATCTTCCAGTACACACCAAGAACCGAATTAAAGAAAGTAGAACAGTACCTGGCTCCTATGACTCCTATTTCTTATAAGAGCAGTGACGGGCTTGAAATTCCAGCTTATCTGACCTTGCCGACAGGTTCTTCTGGAAAGAATGTTCCGGTAGTAATCTTAATACATGGAGGACCAAAAGGACCTAGAGATTATTGGGGATACAATTCAACGGTACAGTTTTTAGCCAACAGAGGCTATGCGGTACTTCAGCCTAACTTCAGAGCCAGTGGAGGTTATGGTAAAAAGTTTAAGAATGACGGGGATCTTCAATGGGGAAAACTAATGCAGGATGATATTACTTGGGGCGTAAAATATCTGATTGATAAAGGCATCGCTGATAAAAATAAAGTCGTGATCATGGGAGGAAGCTATGGCGGTTATGCTACTCTGGCAGGGCTTGCTTTTACGCCTGATCTGTATGCCGGAGGTGTGGATATCGTGGGACCAAGCAACTTGTTTACACTTTTAGACTCTGTTCCTGCTTATTGGGAATCAGCCCGCGCTTCTCTTTACGGAATGATTGGCGATCCGAATACAGAAGAAGGTAAAAAGGCCATCCGTGCAGCGAGTCCACTGTTCAGTGTTGATAAAATTGTAAAGCCTCTTCTGATTATCCAGGGAGCCAATGACCCGAGAGTAAAACAGGCAGAAGCTGATCAGATTGTGATTGCCCTTCGTGACAGAGGAAAAAAAGTAAATTACATCCTGGCTAATGATGAAGGACACGGATTCAGAAAACCGGTAAATAATATGGCCATGTATGCTGAGACAGAAAAATTCCTGTCAGAAGTGATTGGAGGAAGATATCAGAAAGAAATGCCTGAAGATGTAGCCAAACGTCTGAAAGAAATGACTGTTGATATTAAAAAGGTAACTTATACACCTGCAGCAAAAACTGACGAAGCAAAGAAATAAAAGCTGATTAAATTCAGAAAAAGCCGTCTCATTTTAAAATGGGGCGGCTTTTTGTTTTTATAAGGGAAGCTGAAAAATAAAATTACGGTGGATATTACACAAAACTTATAGGTTTAGAACATCTGCAATCGATAAAAAGTATTCACAAAGATCTGTGTAATCCGCGGAATCTGTGGGAAATTCAAGCTCCAATGACAGCACCTAAAATATACTAACCTCGATATATTTATTTTCCAAATGATAAAGGCTATCCATTGGACAGCCTTTATTTATAGTTAGTAAGTTAGAGTAACACCGGCACCCCAGCCCATTTCATTATCATAATTTCCGGAAACGGATAGCCATTTTTGCAGGATATACCGTACTCCTGTTGTAAATTCTCCATCAGAATTAACACTGAAATTTCCTCTTATCCTTCTGGAAATAGGAATATCTTCTCTGCTCAGCTCCAGTAAAACTTTTCCGTTCTGGTCTACACTTGCATCAGCAGTGATGAGCATCGGCAAAAGATACTGCATTCCGACAATGAAGGACGCTTTAGTCTTAGAAGCTTTCTGCTGTCCGAACCAGAATTTCTTTCCGTGAAAATCCATTCCCATATCTTCAGTCATCTGTCTTTCCATGATCTCATGATTCTTCTGGAACCTGAAACCGGCATATGGAAGAGCCCACTGGAATTTTCCTAAGAATCTTCCTACTTTTACATTTCCTTCAAAATGATCGAAATTCCAGTTGGAATGGAACTCATTCAGATTAGCCCATCTCGGTCCGAACATTGTCATTGTCTCAGCGTGCATTTTATTGCTGGCTACATCAAGCATTGCCATAGAGCTGATCATCCTGTTGTCCTGCAAAAAGTTTTTCCAGGCAAGTTTTCTGTTGGGCAGCTGTGGATTGGGCTTCGAGTTTTCATAGCTGAATATTCTTCCCATTCCCGCCATCATATGATATAGAATATGACAATGGAAGAACCAGTCTCCGTCCTGATTGGCCGCAAATTCTATCGTTACCGTTTCCATTGGCATAATGTCTACTACATTTTTCAACGGAGAATACTCTCCTTTTGAATTGATTAATCTGAAATCATGGCCATGAAGATGCATCGGGTGGCGCATCATAGAATTGTTATACAGCTTGATTCTAAGAATTTCTCCTTTTTTTACCAGAATTTTATCTGTTTCTGTTACCGTTTTATTATCCAGTGTCCACAGATAATGGTTCATATTTCCTTCCAGGGTAAACTTCATTTCACGAATGCTGTCTGTTGGAAGAATTGTTTTTTCAGGAGAATTTAACAGATTATAAGACAGTCTTTTGATTGTTTTTTCCTCCTTCATATTCATCCCTGAATGCTGTGAATGATCTTCTTCTTTCTGTTCCTTTTCTTTTGTCTTCACTCCCATCATTTCATTCATATGCTTTGCTGTTGTTTTACGCTGGCTTTCAGGAATTTCAGGATACATCACCTCGTTCATATCCATCATCTGGTTGCCCATCGTCATGTTCATCGGCTTCATGTTTCCGCTCATTTCCATCATTCCGTTCATCATTTTCATTCCTTCAAACAACATCAGTCTTGGCAGATTGGGAGCTTCAACCTTATCACCGGAACCCAGCCATAAAGAAGCATGGCCAATTCTGTCTTCGGAAGTAGCCCGGAATTCAAAGCTTTTATTCTCCGGAACTGTTACTTCAATATCATAAGTTTCAGAAACACCTATAATCAGACGGTCTACTTCCACAGGGACTACGTCATTTCCGTCATTTCCTACAACTTTTATTTTTCCGCCGCCGTAATTCAGCCAGAAATAGGTGGATGATCCTCCGTTGGCAACTCTCAATCTAATTTTGTCACCTGCTTTTAAATTGGAGTAATCAGAACTTGGAAGCCCGTTGATGAGGAACTTATCGTAATATACATCACTTACATCCATTGCTTCCATTCTTTTCCATTCATTCAGGGCTTTTGTTCCGAAATGCCCTGATTTTATAGCTTCCCAGTAACTCTGAACTGCATTTTTCTTCACAGCATACCAGTCTGTATTGGCCATATGAAGCCTTCTGGCAATCTGCATCGGATCATCATCACTCCAATCGCCTAAAAGAACCGGAATTTCCGCATTATATTGAGGAGCAGACTCCCCTTCTCTTTTTTTGAAAACAAGGATACCGTTCATTCCGATCTGCTCCTGAAGAGCTTCATGGGAGTGATACCAATAGGTTCCGTTCTGAGAGATTTTAAATTTGTATAAATGGGTTTCCCCTGGTTTTACAGGCTTTGTTGTGAGATACGGAACGCCGTCATGCTCATTGGGAAGAATTACTCCATGCCAGTGCAGCCCGGTATTCTCCTTCAGCATATTGTGAAGATAGATTTCTGCCGTATCCCCTTCTGTAAAATATAGGGTGGGAGCCTGCAATTTACCGTTAATGGCCAGCGCTCTCCTGTTTTTCCCTGTAAAATTTACGATTGTATCTTTCACATAAAGATCGTATCTGACTGTTTTTCCTCCAAAAGTTACTTTTCCGTTCTCAGAATTTTTTCTTAAAACAGATTTTTCTTCTTTTTTAGGTTCTTCAACAACCGCATGTTGATGATCTTCATTCTCCACCAGCTCCATTCCGCACTTCGGGCATTTTCCAGGTTTATCTGAGGTTACTTCCGGATGCATCGGGCAGGTATAAACAGAATGAGATTGCGTATGAACTTTAGGTTGAGAAACTATTGGTGCTCTGGCAGTCTGAACAGGTTTAGCAGGCTTTGCTTTTTCTGCTTCCTTGACACTTTTCACCTTTTTAATTTCAGGCTTTGCTTTATTTACTTTAGGTTCTACGGGTTTTGTTCTGATTTCAGCTTTCTGTACGGGCTTTTCCTGAGGTTTTGCAATTACTTTAGGCTTTATTACCACTGTTTTCTTTACCAGCGTCATTTTGCATTTCGGGCAGTCACCAGGTTTTGAGGAGACTACTTCAGGATGCATCGGACAGGTATAATATGTTTTCGTTGTTTGGGCGAAGGTAAAAACAGAGCATAAAAGCACCAGAAATATGATCATTTTTTTCATAATATTCTGAACTTTTTTAAAACTGTACGAATTAAAGTTAAACATAACCTAAATCGTACAACTTGTTATTTTAAAGATAGATACACTATTTATTTAATCTCCGACTTTACACTCCCGCATGAAAGCATAGAGCTTCCGTAGTATGGATTGGCGATCTTTTTTTCATCGCTCAGCCAGCTGCCGTCAGCCATTGGGCAGTATTGTACATAAACGGGCTTTTCAGAAAGTTTAAATTCTTTCGTCAAAGCAATCATATTTTCTGAAAGATTCAGGAATGTTTCTCTTTGTGCAGCAATATTTCTCGCATCAGAAATAACAGTAGCATCTTTTCTCAGGATATTAAGATTACCCTCAGACACTAATTTATAATCAACCGTAGAAGCTGTCTTAATAAATTCGGTTGCTGCTTTTGAGGTTTTATCGGCATCATCAGAAGCCAGAGCAGTTTTAATGGCAATATAATTCTGGTACAGTTTGGATACCTGCGCATCTTTTTTAGACTGTGCTGAAACTGAAAGGATTGAAAATAAAGATAAGGCTGCTGTAATGATATACTTTTTCATTGTTTTAAATTTTAGAATTAATTTTTAATAAAGAATTGTTGAAAAACGCACGTAATGCGCTGAACCGTGTTGTCCGCGAAAGTACGATCACCCGGATAATACCAGACAACAGACGGATTCTAAATTCTAAAATTACAATGATTGATATAGATGGGAACCGGCCTGTATTCAGGCGGTGCGTTGATTCTTATCTGGCTAAATTTTGATGCTGAAAAAGACTTGTCTGTAACGAAAAACTGGTGGTCCGGTGCTTTTTCCAGAATCTGATTTAAAAAATCAATCTTCAGAAAATCTGACTTTTGGGAATCATCCACTTTTACCACTTTGATCTCTGTCTTGCAGCAGCTTTTTTTATCTTTAACACCGCATTTACCACAGATATCATCCGTTTTTTGGCTTACAGAAACAAATTCCTGCATACAATAATGAACACTGAAAGCCGCTCCGGAAGAAAACCCGAAGTAGAAAACAGAAAACAATATGGCAAGAATCTTTTTCATTGATACAGCAAAGTTAAAAATATCTTCGAAAACGCTGTTATAAAATTCGGTATACTTGTTATAAAATTCTGCACAAAAAAAGCTCCTGAATTTCAGAAGCTTTATTTTTTTAATATATAGCTGATTTTATATCAGATTTACAGTTTAAATTCAAGTTTTACATTGAAGAAACGTCCTGTAAGACGCACAGGAACCGGATACATCTGGTTCGAGTTATAATCCGTAATCCATTGATTGGCTACTGTATTATTGATATTGAAAGCATTGAAAACCTGCACTCCTAAAGTAAGTTCTTCAAAATTACCCCAGAAACCATATCTCTTTTTCTTATCCTTGGAATCAATAAATACTTTGGAAAGACCTAAATCAACCCTTTTATAGGCTGGCAAAGTTTTCTGATATTGATAAGGATCGGTAAATACAGGAGCTCCGTTAGGAAGTCCCATGGAATAGATCAAAGTAAGGTTTACCCTCATCGATGGGAATTTCGGCATATAATCCTGGTAGAACATCGCAAACCTGAATCTCTGGTCTGTAGGTCTTGGAATATTTCCTCTTCCGTCTATATTTTCATAGATTCTGGAATAACTTGCAGACAACCAGGAATCAACTCCCGGAACAAATTCCCCGAAAAGTCTCGTATCAATTCCATACGCATATCCTGAAGCATTATTTTTACCGGAATAACGGATTCTCACGTTGTCCATATAATAAGGAATCAGGTTATCCATTTTCTTATAATAGGCTTCTGTAGTCAGCTTAAACGGTCTGTCATACATGTAGAATTCATAGTCATTGGAAAGGATGGCCTGAATGGAACGCTGCGATTTTATATTAGAATTGAAGTTTCCGTCAAGATCTTTGATCTCTTTGTAGAAAGGTGCCTGATAATAAATCCCTCCGGAAAGCTTGAAGGTCATATCAGATTCCCAATCCGGTTTTATGGCAAACTGGACTCTGGGTGAAAATATCGTTTCTTTATTGAAGCTCCAGTTGGAAACTCTTGCTCCGGCATTTAAAAATACTTTGCTCGCTCCCCAGTAGAACTTTTGGGAATATTGCGCATAAGCTGAGAGTCTTGAAGGTTCTATATTATTTTTTCCCGCGATCTGGTAAAACAGTCTTAGATCTCCTGTTCCTCCCGTTCTTGGGTCAACAATCGCCACCGGAAGACTGTATCCTGCAGAGTCTACCAGTTTCCATTCGTTGGTAAGGTCTTTCAGGTTTTCCTTTTCGTATTTAAAGCCTAATTCAATATTCGTATTCACATTCGGTGAAAAACGTGCTCTGAACTGGGTTCCATAGGTTTTTACATACAGGTCATTCCTTGCGTGCTCTATCTGTCCTCCGACATCGAAGCTGGATACAGGAGCCTGCGTTACAGGATCAAAAGTCTGCAATTCATAGCTGGAAGCAATGGAATAATACTCTTTTTCTCTGTTCTGATAAGCAAAGCTGTCTAAAGTAAATCTCCATTTATCTGATGGCTTATAGTTCAGTGAGAACGTTCCCATCATATTTTTATACATATCCTGCTCTTTACCGCCATATCCGATATTTACCGTAATGGGCTGCTGAAGGCTTCCGAAAGTAACACTTTTTGCCTTAGGAATCATTTCGTAGTCATTCTTGGAATAATACCCGATGAATGACATGGAAAATTTATCATTGACATGATAGTTGATATACGACTGGAAATCCCAATAAGTAGGATTGAAATCTGTGTCCTCGTTCAGCGTGTTCAGAACAAGATTGGTATTTCTGTACCTTCCTGAGAATAAAGCAGTCAGCTTTTTATTTTTTGAAGCCAGACCGGTTGTTAATCGTCCTCCGATCAAACTTGCTTCTCCTGAAAGTTCAAATTTTTCCGGCTCACGGTAATATACATTCAATGCCGAAGACATTTTGTCGCCATATTTGGCTTCAAAGCCTCCTGCTGAGAAGTTAACTACCGAAACCATGTCCGGATTGATGATACTCATCCCCTCTTGTTGAGAATTTCTGATCAGAAATGGACGGTAAATCTCAATATCATTAATGTAGATAAGGTTTTCATCATAGTTTCCGCCACGTACCATATATTGTGAAGACAGCTCGGTATTGGAACTTACTGAAGGAAGTGTTTTAAGCAGCCCTTCAATTCCTCCGCTTATTGTAGCTACACTTTGAGCCTCTTTTGCTGAGATCTTTACATTGGTAATATCAGAAGTTCTTCCGATCACTTTTTTCTGGAAAACAACTTCCTCAATATCGGTTACTCTTGTGGTTGTATCTTTTTTTCTGTTTTGAGAGAAAATCAATACGGGAACCATAAGGCTTAGTGGTAAAACTAGTTTTTTCAAAAGAAATATTTTAAGAATTTCTAAAATTAATTATTTTTTAACAATTACAAAATCGATTCTCTGATTCTTGTTAATTTTTGTAATAAATCTTCTAATAAATCCAGTCTTAGCATGTTGGCACCGTCTGATAAAGCTGTTTCAGGGGTTGGATGGGTTTCAATAAAAATTCCGTCCGCTCCTACTGCAATTCCGGCTTTGGCTACCGTTTCAATAAGATCAGGTCTTCCGCCTGTAACACCGGAACTCTGATTCGGCTGCTGTAATGAGTGGGTAACATCCAGAATAACAGGTGCATATTCCCTCATTGTAGGAATTCCTCTGTAATCCACGATCAGATCTGTATATCCGAAAGAATTTCCTCGTTCAATGATCGCTACTTTCTGATTATCAGAATCAGTTACCTTCTGAACGGCAAATTTCATGGATTCCGGAGAAAGAAACTGCCCTTTTTTCAGCGTTACGCACTTCCCTGTTTTCGCAGCAGCCACCAAAAGGTCGGTCTGGCGTACTAAAAATGCAGGGATCTGTAATACATCCACATACTGAGCGGCCAATGCTGCGTGCTCATTTTCATGAATATCCGTAGTGGTAGGAATATTAAAGGTCTCGCCTACTTTTTTCAGAATTTCAAGAGATTTTTCTTCACCGATGGAGGTAAAAGAATCTACACGGCTTCTGTTGGCTTTCTTAAAGCTTCCCTTGAAAATATAAGGAATGTTATATTTATCTGTAATATTGATTACTTTTTCAGCTATTCTTAAAGCCATATCTTCTCCTTCAATAATACAAGGACCGGCAATAAGGAAAAAGTTTTTTGAATCTTTGTGACTGATATTATCTAAATACTGAATCATTTTTATTTGAATTAAAAAGTTCAGTAAAAATACTGAGAAAGTTTCAGAATAGGAAATTATTTGAGCCTAAGAATAATTAAAAATATCCTGCATCAATACTCCGAAAAAAGCGGTCACCAAAAGTGAAATAAGAAAGAAAACAAATAAATAGGGAAAATATCTGTTTACCTGAAACACTTGGGTCAACAATAAATGAACCCCAAAAAGCAAGATATAGTAGCCTGAAAATACAATAATGATCTCCGGCAAGTTGTAAGGATCCGTAATAACAGCAATCAGGGAAATAACGATGAAGAATATAATAAACAGTTTATAGGTCTTCAAAGGGATCCGAAATGCCCAATAATAAAAGTTTGCAATGGCAAACATTACTGCAAGAAAAAGGAAAACGGCCATTTCTCAGTTAAAATTTCTTTAAAATCTTCTCAAACGTATTGATATTCCTGCTGGTCATCTGATCTTTCAGGCTTTTCTTTCCCAGCACTTTCCCGAATGTGGAATCCAGGGTATTACCTTTCGGAACCTGCCAATAGAAAATACCTTTAACGATTTCGGCTTTTTCATTTTCGGTTTTGGACGATTTTTCAAATTCTTCCATCAGTATATTTTCAACTCCCGGATTTCCCACAAAAGCATACAGATGAAGGTCATCGTTTTTTTCAAAAGGCCTTCCGTTCCAGAAAGCTTCTGTTTCTTCCAGAGATTTTATGAATAGAAAAGCTTCGTAAGAAAAGTGGTCAGACATGGCTTTCTCCAATATCTGCTTCAGTTCAGCGGCATTTTTATCTGAAGAAAAAACAATATTTCCTGAAGCCAGCACTGAACTTACATCAGTTACTCCTGCATTTTTAAAAACCTGACATACATCAGCCATTTTCATATTGGTTCCTTTTACGTTGACTCCTCGGAGAAAAGCACAGTATTTCATAGTTTCAGGTTTTAGGGTATTAGTTTTGAAAGATTTTAGAGCTTATGAGACTCTACCTGTTTTTTCAATGTTTTAATCAATTCTAATATACAAATTATAGTCTGTTCCTGAAGGTTTAAGCCTGTAGATCTTTTCCAGGATTTTATATTGACTTTTCAGGTGGTCTTTTACCCTGAATTCCTTCATCAGTTTGTAATGTGTCTGATAATAGGCAGCGTCTTTTCCTTCAAACAGGTTTTTGTAGGAAAGAAGATATTTTGGTTTTCTTTTTTTAACGGTATTAACCCAGTAATTAGCCCTGTCTTTCTTAACTTCTTCCTGAATCTGCTTATCAACCAATCCTACTTCGTCAATTGTTTTTAACCCTGAAAAGTAAGGTATATAGCCTGCAGGTTCCAGCAATATCCATTGTTTTTTATCTTTTTCAAAAGTTCCTAAATACAGGCCGATCATTCTGCGGTAATACCATTCTCCGTTTCCTGTTGCTATAGAATGTACAGTCTGAAAAGCAAACATCGGAAGGATATAAAATATAATGAGCAGTGATAACCACAACTTTCTTCTCTCTTTCTGCTCCAAAACAAAAATAAGAACGGGAACGAAAAGCAGTAATTGAGGAACCCAGTAATACCAGTCGAATAAACTTTTTTGAGAAATAAAAATAATCTGTTTTACCCACCCAAAAATGAAAATCATCCACAAAAAGTAGTTTCTTTTTTCCCTTTGTCTGATCAGGTAAATAAAGCAAAGCAGCTCAAAAATAAGGATCATAATCGTTATCGGGTTAAAGCTTCCGGGAAGTTTGAACATTCCCCAAAAGTTACCGAAACTCGCCCCAAAATATTCCAGGTGCTGTTGGAAAGTGAAATCACGCCCATACAGAAGTTTTTTGGCTGTAATGGTATTATTTACCAGTTCGCCAAAATAAAACCAGTTGAAAGACAGTACTGCCACAAGGCCTAAAATTCCTCCCAGTACATAGCGCCATCTGATCTTTCTGTTCCAGAAAATATCTACTAAAAATACAATTCCCAGGAAGATCACTGTATCTATTCTTGTAAACATGATGAGAATCGGCAGAAGAATCAGCGCCCATTTTTTATTTTTGCTGAAACCATAATACAGGAGTGCCATTTCAAGAAAGAAAAGGATTCCGTATTCCATTCCTAAGATTGAAATCTTAATGGCAGGAGGCAGAATTCCGATCAGAAATATAAAAATAGCTTTATGCCATGGATTTTTAAGAACCAAATGAGAAAGCAATACCGTTCCTATCGTAAAGAGTAAAGAGTTGAAGATTAAAAGAGGTTCAATAAAATTCTCTTTGCCAAAGATCAGGTTGAAGAAATAGGATACAAAAACATACAAATGTGTTGTAGAAGCTGAGATCCTTGTATTTCCGTTAAAACCTATAACTCCATAATCCAATAAGTTCTGTGCTACTCTCCAGGTGATAAAAGCATCTTCCTGAATATAGTGAGTCAATAAAAAAAAGATTTTAAAAACTACCGTAAAGGCTGCAGCATAGATGGGAAGGTTGTTGTTTTTAGTCTCGGTCATCGTGTATTTTTAGCGTCACAAATATAATCTTAAAAATCAGGAATCCCAATAATAAAAAAAACGGAACCGAAGTTCCGTTTTAAAGTATGAAGTTAAAGTTTCTATTGGGTTGCTTTAATGATCGCTGTAGTGATCTGCTCTTCTTTTTCTTTTGAATACGTAGAATCGAAAGGTTCCATCACATCAAATAAATACTGGTAGAAAGGCGTTATTTTCTGTACGTTTTCAGATTCTTTCATCGCCTTTTCTTTCCCCATCTGCTGAAGTTCTTTGATGAAAACATTGAACTTTTTATCAATTGGCTCTATCGATTTCACCAGATAAGCATATGCTTTTTCGTTCTGACCAATCTTTTTGTAAGCATCCGTAACCGCGGAAACCACAAGAGAATATTCCATTGGTTTCGTTCTCATCTGTCTTCTTACATAAGTCTGGTCAATAGGATCCAGGCTTAAATAGTAATCATATTCTTCGAAGATTCCTTTTTTAAGGATTTCCGCCAGCTGAAGACCTTTCTGCTCCTGACCTGCAACGATATATCCGGTTACCATCGCGCTTAATGAACGTGGATCGTTGTATTTTTCGGCAGGAATTTCTTTTGCTGCAAGATCAAGAATCTCAACCGCTTTAGCTTTCTGACCACTTAAGGCCAATGCTGAAGCCGCTCTGCTCGCTGACATTCTGTAGCTCATAATGTTTGAAGTAGCTGTTTCGTCAAAGTGAACATTTAAGTTTTTAAAGTTCCCCCATCTGAAATTTTTCACCACATTGTAAAGAGAATTTGCATCTACTTTCCCCATATCTCCATCCGGAGTCTGTACCGTATGTACAGGAACCAATCTGTAGCTGAATCCGTCAAACTGAAGGTATTCGTTCAGATAGAAAATATTTTCACTGTCATAGATTCCTCCTGAAGAGAAGCTGATCGGACGTTTCCAGTCGAAGTTCGCCAAAAGGTCCATCATAATCAGATTGTTTTTATAAAGAGTGTTTCCTTTGTAGGTGATCATAATTTGATTGACTACGTTCGGAAGATCTTCCTGGGTAATGATTCCTGCTTTTAAAGCATTTTCTTTGTTAACCGGAAGAATGAATTTATTAACCGGAAGAACGTTGTATTTCTCATATTTTTCTTCTCCGAAATACATTTTCAGAAGTTCATCTTTTTCAGGAGATTTGAATTTGATGAAATTAATTGCTTCTTTCAGGGTCAAAGAATCCTGTGTAAGATATTTTCTGAACGCTTGGAATTCAGTGTCAGGAACACCTTGTTGTTTAAGCATGGAGAATACACTTTCCCAATCCTCTTTCTTCATCATATAGATCTGGTCGTTTGAACCTTCTCTGTAATCTTCATGAGTCAGTTCACTTGGAATTCCTGCTGCATTATATGTCTTTCTTTTTACCTGATCAAGATTCCATGGAGTTGAAGCAAGGGTAAAATTAACCACTTTCACATCATCCCTGAATCTTTCCGTCTCTTGAATTGCCCACACAGGATAAGTATCATTATCCCCATAAACAAATAAAATATCATTTTTCGGAAGCGATTTTAATACTGAATAAGCATAATCATATGCAGTATACCTGTTGCTTCTGTCATGTACATTATAATTCTGGAATCCCATCATAAAAGGAACTCCTAACAGAATAACACCCAGAGCAATATTAGCTCCGTTGGATTTTATTTTGGACTGAAGGAACCATAAAATAGCTCCGGCCCCCATTCCGATCCAGATGGCAAAGGCATAAAAAGAGCCTACCATCGCATAATCTCTTTCTCTTGGCTCAAAAGGTTTTACCCCTGTATAAAAAACAATCCCTACACTTGTCAGGACAAACAAGGAAAGAAGGGCATAAAATCTTCCGAAATCTCTGTTCAGTTGGAAAAAGAAACCAATTAATCCTAAAATTAATGGAAGGAAGAAGAATTTCACCGTACTTTCATTCTGGAATTTAGCAGGCATTTTATCCTGGTTTCCTAATAAAGCATTGTCTATAAATGAAATTCCCGAGATCCAGTTTCCTTTTGTATTTTCCATGTTTCCTTCAAGGTCGTTTTGTCTTCCTACAAAGTTCCACATCAGGTATCTTACAAAATAGTATCCGTTCTGGAAAGAAATGAAATAATCAAGATTCTGGGCCAATGAAGGTTTCTGAACGTTGATCAGATCGTATGGTTTTACTTTTAAATAGTCTGCTGCTGTGATGGTTTTATCTTCATATTTCGCTCTCAGCTCGTCAAAGATCTGCTTGGCCTGAGGGTTGTCTGCAACATCTTCGTTGGCATAGTTCAAAGTAAAATCCGGGGCTCCGTACATAGAAATGTAGTTGGCCATTACATCTTTATCTTCATTGAACATTCTTGGCATCAGACTTACATGAGACTTGTTGAATACGTAGTTGAACCTGTCATTCGTCTTTCTGTACGTACCGGTTTTTTCGTCTTTTTCGTAAACCTCTCCGGTTTTTGTGGTCTTGAAGCTTCCGTCTTCATTTTTTTCAATTCCTTTGGCATCAAGGAAAGCGGTATAATTCTGTCCATAAATTGTCGGCCAGTCTCCGTACTGCTCTCTGTTATAATAATCCAGCATTCCAATCGCGGTATCAGGATCATTAAGGTTCATCGGAGGATTGGCATTTGCTCTTATTGGAATTACCATCCAGCATGAGAAACCGATAATCATATACACAATTGATAAGGCTGCAGTCTGGAAAATATTTCTTTTTGCTTTTCTCGCATACTTAATAATGAAATAGCATAAAACTGTCATTAAAATAAACGCGGCAATTGTTCCTGAGTGGAAAGGAAGGCCCAGTCCGTTTACAAAGAAAATCTCCAGCTTTCCGAACATCGTCATGATCAAAGGGAAGATAATTTTAAAAACAATAATCAGAATTCCCAGCGTAATCGCGTTAGCCCAGATAAAATTTTTCCATGTAAACTTGTAATTTCTGGCATAATAAACCAGACATACCGCAGGAACTGCCAGCATACACATCATGTGTACTCCTACAGAAAGCCCTAATACAAAGAAAATAAGGATAATCCATCTTTCACTGTCCGTTGCCTGATATTCATTTTCCCATTTCGTGATCAGCCAAACCAGCAAAGCAATAAACATGGAAGCCATTGAATATACTTCTCCTTCTACTGCTGAAAACCAGAATGTATCTGAAAACGTAAAACATAAAGCTCCTATAGCTCCGGCAAAGAGAATAGAGATTTCCTGATGTTTTGTTACTTCTTCAAAATCCTTGTTCAGAAGTCTTCTTACAAAATGTGTGATGGTCCAGAACAAGAACAGAATCGTTAGTGCACTGAACAGGGCAGACATCGCGTTAATTACGATTGAATAATTTTCGCCTTTTCCTAATGCAAAAATGGCGGCTACAGCCCCCACAATCTGGAATAATGCAGCTCCCGGAGCGTGCGTTACTTCAAGTTTTACAGCAGAAGAAATGTACTCACCGCAGTCCCAGAAACTGAAGTTGGGCTCTATGGTAGACAAGTACGTGAAAAAAGCAATGACAAAAATCACCCATCCTAAAACGGTGTTCCATCGCCTAAAAGTCCAATTTTTCATAGTATTAAATCAATTACGCGAAAGTAAGGCTTTTAAATTATTTTATGTTGTTTTTAACACAATTTAAAAAAAATGGCGTAGTATTTGTGATGATACTTCCGCTAAGATTGCAAATAAGAAAATAGATTTTCCTAAATCGCTGTCTAGAAATCAAACAAAAGTTTAGAAATTATTTATTTTTTTGTATTTTTGCGGTCAGATTTTTATTGAAAATAACAAATAATGAGTAATGTTTACGATAATATTCTTGGCCTTGTAGGAAATACTCCTATGGTGAAGCTTAATACTGTTACAAAAGATATTCCTGCAACCGTTTATGCCAAGTTAGAATCATATAATCCTGGACATTCCACTAAAGATAGAATTGCACTTCATATTATAGAAAACGCAGAGCAGAAAGGTTTATTGAAGGAAGGATCTGTAGTTGTTGAAACAACTTCAGGGAATACAGGATTTTCTATAGCAATGGTTTGTATCATTAAAGGATATCAGTGTATTCTTGCCGTAAGTGACAAGACAAAGCCTGAGAAAATCGCTTATTTAAAAGCATTAGGAGCTACAGTATATATCTGTCCTGCCAACGTTCCTGCAGATGATCCGAGATCATACTATGAAGTTGCTAAAAGAATTGCTTCAGAAACACCAAATTCAGTTTACATCAATCAGTATTTCAACGAGCTGAACATTGATGCACATTACCAGACTACCGGTCCTGAAATTTGGGAGCAGACGGAAGGTAAAATCACTCACCTTTTTGCCTGCACTGGAACAGGTGGAACATTATCAGGTTCAGCAAAGTTTTTAAAAGAAAAGAATCCGGGCATCAAGATCATCGGTGTAGATGCAGACGGTTCTATTCTAAAAAGCTACCATGAGACGGGAGAGATTCATAAAGAAGACGTTCATCCTTATCAGATTGAAGGAATGGGAAAAAATTTAATTCCTTCTGCCCTTCTTTTTGATAAAGTAGATGAATTTGTAAGAGTGAACGATGAAATGTCAGCCTACAGAACCCGTGAAATTGCTTTGAAAGAAGCTATCATGGGCGGCTACACTACCGGAGCCGTAACCCAGGCATTAATTCAGTATGCACAGTCCCATGAACTGACTAAGGATGATATGATTGTACTGATCTATCCAGATCACGGTTCAAGGTATATTACCAAAGTATACAGTGATAAATGGATGGCGGAACAGGGTTTTGTTAACAACTGCGTACACAATTACGATGAAGTTTTCAAGACCGAGTTCATTAAATAGAATAATATAAACCACGATACAAATAAAGCCTTTTGTGTTCTACAGGAAAGGCTTTTTTACTTAAAAATTACGATACAACATGTTGGATATTTTTGAAAGAATAAAAGAAAATCCAGGACCTCTTGGACAGTTTGCAGATTACGGAGAAGGCTATTTTATATTCCCGAGATTAGAGGGGCCTATCGGTCCAAGGATGCAGTTCCAGGGAAGAGAAGTAATTTTCTGGAGTGCCAATGACTATTTAGGATTATGTAATCACCCTGAAGTAATTGAAGCAGATGCCAAAGCTGCTGCGGAATACGGAATGTTCTACCCGATGGGAGCAAGAGCTATGTCTGGGGAAACAGAACAACACCTTCAGCTGGAAAGAGAACTGGCAGATTTTGTACAAAAAGAATCAGCATATTTATTAAATTTCGGTTATCAGGGAATGGTTTCTACCATTGATGCTCTGGTAAACAGAAATGATGTAATCGTTTATGATGTAGATTCTCATGCCTGTATTGTAGACGGTGTAAGACTTCATGCCGGAAAAAGATTTACCTACAGACACAACGATATTGCCAGTCTTGAGAAAAACCTTCAGAGAGCGACTAAAGTTGCAGAGGAAACAGGCGGCGGTATTTTAGTGATTACGGAAGGTGTTTTCGGAATGAGAGGTCAGCAGGGAAAAATCAAAGAAATCTGCGAGCTGAAATCCAAATACAGCTTCAGACTTTTGGTAGATGATGCCCACGGATTCGGAACACTTGGAAAAACAGGAGCTGGAGCTGGTGAAGAGCAGGGATGTCAGGATCAGATCGACGTATACTTCTCTACTTTTGCTAAATCAATGGCAGGTTTCGGAGCCTTCTTAGCTGGTGATAAGGAAATTATCAGATATCTGAAATTCAATTTAAGATCTCAGATTTTCGCTAAATCTCTTACGATGCCAATGGTAATCGGAGGTTTAAAGAGACTTGAGCTATTGAGAACAAGACCGGAAATCAAGGCCAAACTTTGGGAAAATGTAAATAAATTACAAAACGGACTTAAAGAAAGAGGATTCAATATTGGTGATACGAATACGTGTGTAACTCCAGTAATGATGCAGGGAACTCCGGTAGAAGCAACTCTTCTGGTGAAAGACCTAAGAGAGATCTACGGAATCTTTACTTCAGTAGTTGTGTATCCGGTAATTCCGAAAGGAATGATCCTTCTGAGATTAATTCCTACAGCTTCTCATACAGATGCGGAAATTAATGAAACGCTGGCTGCATTTGAAGCTATTCACGATAAACTAGTAAGTGGTTACTATAAAGAGCAGGAACAGAAACTTCTGCAGGAGCAGGGGTTAAGTTTCAAGCCAATTTAATAATAAAAATTTCAAAAAAACCACTGAACTTCTTCAGTGGTTTTTTTATGATTCAACTATAAAATCTGTAAAAGAAAAATGAAAATTAAAGGTTATCTGTTAGGTGTTTTGTCATCCGTTTCATATGGACTGATTCCAATCTTTATCCTGCCGCTGAAGCAGGCTAAATTCTCAATGGATATTACTTTGTTTTACCGTTTTTTATTTTCTGCCATGATGGTAGGCGGATATCTGCTTTATTCTAAGGAAAGCTTCAGAATCAATAAAAAAGAAGCCTTACTCCTTGCTGTTTTAGGTATTTGCTACGCTCTTTCCTCGGAGTTCTTATTTATAGGATATGATTTCCTTACTCCGGGTATTGCTTCTACAGTACTCTTCATTTATCCGGTTATTGTGGCACTCATTATGTTTTTCTTTTATAGGGAAAGACTTACAAAGTTATCTGTAGCTTCCCTTTTACTGGCTTTTGCCGGAGTTATTGTTTTATGCTTAAAAGGAGAAGGTTTTGAAATCAACTTTGCAGGTTTGGGGGTTGTCATGCTAAGCTCTTTATTCTATGCACTTTATATGGTGATTGTCAATAAATCAGGACTTAAGGTTTCCGGATTTAAACTTTCGTTTTATTCTATGCTGTTCACTTCAGGATTTTTTATGCTTAAAGCCTCTGTTGGCGGGCAGTCTTTCGCTATACCCTCCCTATCTATATTTTTAAGCTTTATTGTTTTTGCATTTCTTACTACCGTTATTTCCAGCCTGTGTCTGGTGTACGCTATAAAGTATATAGGTTCTACACCAACAGCTATTTTAGGGGCCCTGGAGCCCGTAGTTGCTGTTATGGTAAGTGTTCTAATGTTTCATGAGAAGTTCACAGGCAATCTTCTTATCGGAATCACATTGATTCTTTTGGGTGTTATCCTTAATGTCATTGCAGGCAGCATAAAATCAAGACGGATTAAGATGCATGCCAACTAAAAAATACATGATTACTTACAGATTACACTTAGATATTCTCTAACAATCGGAGATATCAATAGAATCAATAAACCAAAAATAATTCTCTCATACGGAGAATTTTGAAAATAAGTTTGGCTTTCCGGCGTAATTTTTTTCAGTTTTTCAATGTATATTTGTATAACAGTCCCTCACCTGCATATCTGTTATACAGAGATGCATTTTTACTTTACCAATAAATACAGCAGTGATGAAAACAGAAAAACTAACAAAAGAACAATTAAACGGCCGGATAAAAACAACTTCAGAAAAGTTGTACGCTGCCGTTCAGACCGCTCTGGATTTTACTTTCCTCAGCGAACATGATCCGGATGATGAAAGCTTTTCAGAATTTCTTGAAATGCTGGACTCCGAAACAGCAGAAAAAATACGGGAAGCTTCTTTGCAAATGAATAATGACCATGATGAACCTGAAATTCTGTTGATGAAAAATGAATGCACAACCTCTCTCAATCTTATTGCTGAAGATGGTGAAGGTTTCAAAATCATCCTGATTGAAGGTCATTTGGAACTATCGGGAAATTTATTCATCGAAGAATATGTTACCCTTATTGTGACAGGGCAGATTAAAGCTAAAAACATAATTGTTAACGGTTCTCTCTATTCCTCAGGGAGTCTTTCCTGCAGCGTGCTCTTTGGAGCATCCTCTAATGATCATGAAACATATATTGGAGGAAATATTTATGCTTCCCTTGTTGCAGAAAACGGACAATACACTGTTTCAGAAGGTAAAATATATTCCAAATATCTAATCAGTTTTCATAATGAAATTGAAGGAAAATCAGGAAGGTTTATTGAAAATGCTTTGATTGACAATGACAGTGAAGCAGCCAGATTAAATCCTGAAGTGCTGAATAAAAACGGATATTTTGATGAACAGGCTTTTCTGAGTTTCATTAATCAGCATCAGGTGGAAGCTTTATTTTATTGAATACTTTATATCCCGTAGAATTAAATAGTCAGCTTCATCGAAGCAACAGTATCAATATAAATCTTTGCATTGATAAAAATAACATGTGTTTTTTTTACTACAAATCGAAGATTCAACGAAGTCAAAAAGCACAACAGAATTTAAACACTTTAGTGATTTTTAAGTTAAAAACATTGTGTATAAAAGTTCACTTAAAATTAAAAATCTACGATTTTTATTATATTAATTAAAAAGATCTGCGTCATCTGAACAATCTGCGACCTTTTAAAAATATCCATAAACATCAGTGAAATCTGAGCAATCTGTGGGGAATTCTTTGAGGCAAAAAAGATTTTTACGGATTCGGCAGTGTAAAATTTTATCGTAGATAAAATCCTTGCGATCTTTTATACAGTCTGTAAAATAACTCTTACAACCTTGTGTATTCCAACGAAAAATCTGTTCAATCTGCAAATCAAGGAGAAATAAAATATCTGTCTATAAATCAAATTCAGGGTTTGCAATATACAGCACAAATTGTCTATCTTTGACGAACAGTTAACAGAGATCATTTAAAACCATAACCATCTGTTTATCAAAGCAAAACGGATTATATTTTCTCATATTTAACTGAATCCTAAAAATAAATTTGTAAAAAATTCCTGTTGAAAGATCTTCTTCTTATCACTCCGCCTTTTACCCAGCTCAATACTCCTTATCCGGCAACAGCTTATATTAAAGGGTTTTTGAATACCAAAAATATTTCTAGTTACCAGGTTGATTTAGGAATTGATGTTATTTTGAAACTCTTTTCAAAAAACGGAATCCAGCGGATTTTTGACCAGCAGATCGATCTTCAGGCTGTTTCTGAAAATTCACAGCGAATTTTTGCTTTAAAAGAGGAATATTTAAAAACGATAGATCAGGTCATTCCTTTTCTGCAGGGAAAAACACCAACTTTGGCAAGACAGATCTGCAGCATGAATTTTCTTCCCGAAGCTTCCCGTTTCAACCAATTGGATGATATGGAATTTGCTTTCGGAAACATGGGTCTTCAGGATAAAGCCAAGCATCTTGCCACTTTATATCTGGAAGATATTTCTGATTATATTGTAGAAAATATCGACCCCGATTTTGGTTTCAGCAGATACGCCGAACGTCTGGGAAAAAGTGCCAATTCATTTGATGAATTGTATTCAAAGTTATCAGATAAACAGACTTTTATTGATGATTTCACTTTAGAAATTCTTGAGGAAAAGCTGGAAATAGTACAGCCTAAACTGGTTTGTTTTTCAGTTCCTTTTCCGGGAAATCTATATGCAGGATTCAGATGTGCCCAATGGATTAAAAAGAACTATCCACACATCAAAACAGCAATGGGTGGTGGCTTTCCCAATACAGAACTAAGGGAGATCAAAGATCAGAGAGTATTTGAATTTTTTGATTTTATTACATTGGATGATGGTGAAATTCCTCTTGAACTTCTTCATGAAAATGTAATCAATCCTAAAGAAAATCAGGAATACAAAAGAACTTTTTTAATTGAAAATCAAGAAGTTGTTTATAAGAATAATTCTAAACGACACGATTATAAACAAGCTGATATCGGAACTCCTGACTATACGGATCTTCAGTTAGACCAATATATCTCAGTCATTGAAATCGCCAATCCCATGCACAGTTTATGGAGCGACGGGAGATGGAATAAACTGACCATGGCCCACGGCTGCTATTGGGGGAAATGTACATTCTGTGATATTTCCCTGGATTATATTAAAATCTATGAACCCATTTCTGCAAAAATTCTGGTTGACAGAATGGAAGAACTCATTAGAACAACTGGTGAAACAGGATTTCATTTTGTAGACGAAGCCGCCCCACCAGCCTTAATGCGGGAGGTTGCCCTGGAAATTTTGCGAAGAAATTTGGTCGTTACCTGGTGGACCAACATCCGTTTTGAAAAAAGTTTCACCGGAGATCTTTGTTATCTGTTGAAACTTTCAGGATGTGTTGCTGTTTCAGGAGGGCTGGAAGTAGCCAGTGACAGACTTTTGCAATTAATTGACAAAGGGGTTTCCGTAGAACAGGTAGCCAAAGTAACCAGAAATTTCACAGAAGCCGGAATCATGGTTCATGCTTACCTGATGTATGGCTACCCTACTCAGACCATTCAGGAAACTGTAGACTCTTTGGAAATGGTAAGACAGATGTTTGAGATGGGAATTCTTCAAAGCGGATTCTGGCATCAGTTTGCCATGACTGCCCACTCACCTGTCGGACTTCGTCCTGAGGAATTCGGAGTGATTCCCGTAAAGGAAAAAATTCTGTTTGCTCATAATGATATTGACTTTAAGGATAAAACCGGAATTGATCATAGCCAATTCAGTTTCGGTCTGAAAAAATCTCTTTTCAATTATATGCATGGAGTCAATTTTGAACTTCCGCTTCAGGAATGGTTTGATTTTAAAATTCCGAGAACAACTATTCATCCGGACCACATTCATGACTGTCTTTTGGAAGATGAAACCTTCAGCCTGAAAAACAGCTCAAAAATTATCTTTTTAACCCAAAACGTAATCGCTGAGAATCGTGTAAAAAATAAAAAGAAATACTCCGGTACATTTACGCTGCTTACATTCCACTTAAAAACGAATATTGTGAAGGTAGAACTGGAGCAGGAAAAAGCGGAATGGCTGATGGCTATTCTCAAAGAAAATTCCGTGAATAATTCGAAGAAAGCTACTATTCAACAACTTAAGAATGATTTTGAAGAAAATTTTGAGGATTTTGAATTGTTCTGGTTTTCAAAACCTATGCAGCAACTGAAAGAAAATGGGGTTATTTTATCGCTTTAATTTTTGAGATAAAATTGAGCAGGAAATTTAATTTTAATGATTTAAATATTTTTTCTCGCAGATTTTTCAGATTGAGCAGATTTTTATGGAATAACATCTGAGTAATCCTGTTTCCATTTAATTTTTTCTGCAATTTCTTCGAAGGAATATTTTCCGAATTCTATAACCTTTCCTTTGTCATTAATATAGCCGTAGTTTTCGCATTGGGTATAATAATGTTGACAGTCCGTTTCTCCGGGGTGATCATTCCATAGAACATCTTTACATTCTTTTCCAATAATTGCTTTCCCTTTATGAAAAGAAGAAACTATTTCAAATTGCGGCTGGATAACTATTTTGCCCTTTCCATCTGCAAAGCCTATTTTACCGTTTTTGCCGACAATTCTTATTTTATTATTAATCACATCATCAGGGCTTGGTGTTCCTTTTTCGGTATTCAAAACCTGAAATAACTTCTTTCCATTAATATCGACTGCTGTCCAGCCTTCTTCACCCCGAATTGAAAAGATTGAAAAATATCCCAATGTTTCAGGCCTGTAATTCAAACGGAAAGAATCATCCAGTTTTCTAATTACTTTGCCGTTTTTATCAGCAATATAAGCTGTAGAATAATCATTATTCTGATAAATGATCTGGAATTTTTGTGCTGAAAAGACTGAAAACGAAAACAATAACAGGAAAATCAAAACTTTCATAGGCTGTATTTTGTATGAAAGTTAATGAAAAAATTTAATGCATTGGAAAACTGTAGCTTTGCTTAATCTATTTTTTCGACGGGTTGAAACCCGTCGCAATTGAATAAATTGTTTATAATAGAGTGTTCCTCCACTGTTGTTCGAAAGATTCTTATTAGAAAAAATGAGTTAAAACCCATTTTATTATAGCCTTATTATTGTGAAGTTTGTTTCTCAACGGGACCCACAGATACTTTTTCCTGTATTTTAATAAAATTCGGATCCATAATAGCCATTCGTTCTGCTATTGCTTTGTAGGTTGGAAATTTCAGGAGAGCCGCTCTGCCGGACATTTGTCTGTAAATGGTAAAAATTTTTCCGTTCGTTGTCTTGATTTGTTTCATTGTTGTGCTATACCGTCCTATTAACTTACTTTTCGCATCATACACTTCAATATCTACGAAGGTTTTATCGGTAATAGTATCTTCTGAGCCAAAGCTTACAGGTAAATTTGTAAAATAGCCTACGGGAATCCCGTTACTTAAAATCTCACCAACTTTATTAACCTCAATGTTCAGTTTATCTATTTTGTTCCGGGTTGAATAAGCATCTTTTGTTTTACTGTCCAGCTTTCTTTTCGGGACATTTTTAAAAATATCATCCAGATTTTTAATGTTGACTCCTTTGTTATCGATAATTTTTAAGTCTTTTATTGAGGTGTAAACCGCCGATTTTTCTTCTCCTGAGAATGCTGAAGGTGAACTGTAATCCAGATCTATGGTTTTATCCCTGTTATACACTCTGTTCAACCGGATATAGCTGTCTCTTACAGAATCTACGATACTTTTATCTATAAATTCCATTGTATAAATCGGGGTCTCCTTCAGATCCATAAATGTATAAATACTGGATTTGTTTGAAATTTTGGCTACATGCACTCCGTCAAGACTTACAATACCTCTTTTCGTTTTGAAATTCTGGGCATTGAGGCAAATTCCCAGAACAGCAAAGAATATGATCACACCTTTCTTCATAGGATCAGATTTTATGGCATAAAAAAAAGTGTAACAAAGTTACACTTTCTTGAAAATATATTTAGCTTTTCATTTAATTATTCACAAAGGATAATTCCTTTATTATTATTAAATTCTACAACACCGCTTTTGATAGGGTAAGAAAAAGCTGAATCTTTTTCGTTTTCTTTAGTTAAGTTTTTCGTATATGCTTCATCAATAGATTTAGCAAAAAGCTTTACTTTACCTTCGATCAAAGAAGAAACGATACCTGCGTGATTTTTCATGATGTGAAATTCACCACTTTTCCCCGGCAATAGTACAGAGTCTACTTCCCCTTCAAAAACTACATATTCTGGTGTTAAAATTTTTATATTCATTTAATTTAGATTTGAAGATTTCAGATTTCAGATTTCAGACAACCTTAAAGTCTCATGTCTGGTATCTGTTATCTTTATGTCTAATTTATTAAGCGTTTTCAGCTAGCATTTTTTGTCCAGCTTCGATAGCTTCTTCGATAGTTCCTTTCAGGTTGAAAGCAGCTTCCGGAAGGTGATCTAGTTCACCATCAATGATCATGTTGAATCCTTTGATGGTATCTTTGATGTCTACCAAAGATCCTGGAATACCTGTAAACTGTTCTGCTACGTGGAAAGGCTGAGATAGGAATCTCTGAACTTTTCTTGCACGGTAAACTACTGATTTATCTTCTTCTGAAAGTTCTTCCATACCAAGGATAGCAATAATATCCTGAAGTGCTTTATATCTCTGAAGGATTTCTTTTACTCTCTGAGCACAGTTGTAGTGTTCTTCACCGATAATTTCAGGAGCAAGGATTCTTGAAGTAGAAGCTAGAGGATCTACCGCTGGATAGATACCTAATGAAGCGATCTTTCTGTCAAGTACCGTAGTTGCATCCAAGTGAGCAAACGTCGTTGCAGGAGCCGGGTCAGTTAAGTCATCCGCAGGTACGTATACCGCCTGTACTGAAGTAATAGATCCGTTTTTAGTTGAAGTAATTCTTTCCTGCATTGCTCCCATCTCAGAAGCAAGTGTTGGCTGATATCCTACCGCTGAAGGCATACGACCAAGAAGTGCAGACACCTCAGAACCAGCCTGTGTAAAACGGAAGATGTTATCTACGAAGAAAAGTACGTCTCTACCCTGTCCGCTTTCACCACCATCTCTGTAGTACTCAGCTAATGTAAGACCAGAAAGTGCTACTCTCGCTCTTGCACCTGGTGGCTCATTCATCTGACCAAACACGAATGCAGCTTTAGAATCTTTCATTACTTCAAGATCTACTTTAGAAAGATCCCAACCTCCATTTTCCATAGAGTGCATGAATTCGTCACCATATTTAATAATTCCGGATTCCAACATCTCTCTCAAAAGGTCATTTCCTTCTCTCGTTCTTTCACCTACTCCGGCAAATACAGAAAGACCTCCGTGTCCTTTTGCAATATTGTTAATCAACTCCTGGATCAATACTGTTTTACCTACCCCGGCACCACCGAACAAACCAATTTTACCTCCTTTTGCGTAAGGCTCGATAAGGTCGATTACTTTAATACCTGTAAACAAAACTTCTGCAGAAGTTGAAAGTTGATCAAATTTTGGAGCTTCTCTGTGGATTGGCAGTCCGCCCTCCTTAGAAATATTCTGAAGCCCGTCGATAGCATCCCCAACAACGTTGAATAGTCTTCCGTTCACAGCCTCTCCGATAGGCATTGTAATAGGATTTCCGTATCCAATTACATCCTGACCTCTTTTAAGACCGTCTGTAGCATCCATTGCGATACATCTTACTGTATCTTCTCCAATATGCTGCTCTACTTCTAAGACTACTTTTTCACCGTTTTCCTTTGTAATTTCTAACGCGTCATAAATACTTGGAATTGCTTCCACATCTGTAAAGACAACGTCGATTACCGGACCAATAATTTGAGAAATTTTACCTTTAATTTGGTTTGCCATTGCTAAATTTTTTCTTGGTGCAAATATAATGATTCTTCATAAACCCGCAATTGGTAAAAAAAAGATTTTTATCATACTTTTGGGATTGGGATAAGTTTGGAAAAATTAGAAAGTTTTTTTATTGTTATAGACTGATTGCAGAATGCTGACAACACGGGAAAGTTGAATGTGAATGATCCCTTTTTAAAATTTCAAATTAATTTTATCGCATCCTAACATCGCTTCTTTAAAACTCGTCTTATTCAAAATAAAGGTTTTATATTTGCAGTCAAAATTTTTTCCGTTTTGAAAGTGTTCAAAAATTTTAAAGATTACTCTTCTCAAAGGCCTCTAGCGCTGTCTTTAGGAATGTTTGACGGGGTACATCTGGGACATAAAAGCATCATTGATGAACTTATAAAATCAGGTAAAGAAAACAATCTGGAAACCGCTGTCCTTACTTTTTGGCCGCATCCGCGTTTTGTTTTCAACCCTAATGAAGATCTTAAACTTCTCAACACCCTTGAAGAAAAGAAGCAGCTGGTTGAAAAATATGGCATTGATCATTTATTTTTGAAAGAATTTGATGAAGAGTTCAGAAATCTTACCGGCGAAGAATTTGTCCGCCAGATTCTGATCGAAAAATTAAATGTAAAATATCTCATCATCGGCTACGATCATTCCTTCGGAAAAAATAAAAGCGGAAACTTTGAGCTTCTTCAAAAACTGTCTAAAGAGCTAGATTTTGAAGTTGAACAGATGGAAGCCATCAATATTCATGAGAATAATATCAGTTCTACGAAGGTCCGCAATGCACTTCTGGCCGGAAATATAAAGGAAGCCAATGAAATGCTGGGATACTCCTACTCTGTTTCGGGAACGGTGGTTCATGGAAAGAAAATCGGAAGAACCATTGGGTATCCTACTGCTAATATTGAAACAGAATCTCTTAAACTTCTTCCTAAAAAGGGAGCTTATGTTGTTGAAGTTGAAGTAAAAGGCCAACAACACAAGGGAATGTTAAGTATTGGCACCAATCCTACGGTAAACGGAGAAAAACTAACCGTTGAAGTTTATATTCTTGATTTTGATGATGATATTTATGATGAAAAGATCACGGTAAAATTCAGAGATTTTCTGCACGATGAGATTAAATTTGAAGGTCTTGAAAAACTAATTGAGAGACTGGATGAAGATAAAAGGCTGACGGAAGTGTTTAAGTTTTAACACTTTTAATCATAAAATGATAACAGAATAATCCACTTCATATAGACTGCACCCAAAAGTTTAGACAAAATTAAACAATATTATTATATGAAAGAGTTCGGTACTGTACCGGACTCTTTCCTTTTAGATTAAGTCTTATCCTGTCGTTATTGTAGTAATTGATATACTTCTTTATTTCTTTTTTGAGCTCATCAATGGTTTTAAATTTCTTAGTATAGAACATTTCAGATTTTAAAGTTCCAAAGAAGTTTTCTATTACCGCATTATCCAGGCAGTTTCCTTTGCGGGACATACTTTGGATAATGCCTTTTTCTTTTAACAGATGCTGATAGGCTTTCATCTGATATTGCCAGCCTTGATCAGAGTGGATAATGAGGTTTTCAGTATTCTTGATTTTTCTGAGCCCTTTTTTGAGCATATTTACAACCTGTGCAAAGGCAGGCCTTTCCGAGAGATCGTAACTGATAATCTCGCCATTGTAAAGATCAATTATCGGCGAAAGATACAATTTACTGCCCGAGACGTTAAATTCTGTCACATCAGTGGCCCATTTTCTGTTTGGCTGATCTGCCTTAAAGTTCCTCTCCAGAATATTTGGTGCTATCCTGCCTTGCTCTCCCCGGTAAGATCTGTATTTTTTAACCCTAACGATACTTTTCAATCCTAGGGTCTTCATCAGTCTTAAGACCGTTTTATGATTAATTACAATTCCTTGCTGTTTCATAATCAAAGTAATACGACGGTATCCAAACCGGCCTTTATGCCTATGATAAATCTGTTTTATCAAAGTTTTTACTTCTCCATATTTATCTTTTTTATCAAGAGCTTTCTGATGGTAATAGAAACTGCTTCTGGCCATACCTGTACAATCCAGCAGGAGTGACAGGTCATATTTTCGCCTTAATCCTTCGATGGCCTCTGCTTGTTCTTTTTGAGAGTTAAGGCGTCTAACTTTTTTAGAAAATCAATTTCAGCTCGAAGCCTTTCGTTTTCCAATAAAAGTTCTTCTTCTCTGGTCAATGGCTTATCGGACTTTCTTTTCTTACGCTTGTGATCACTCATAATGCAGGGTCTTCCTTTGGGTTTGTTCTTTAACCCTAAAATACCACTTTTTTCGTAATCCCTTTGCCAATTCAACACGCTAGACTGAGCTGCGATATCGAATCGGATACATGCTTCCCTTTGGGAGATATGTTCTGTTTCGATGGCTTTTAGAACTTTAACCTTAAAATTCAGGGAATAGCTCTTGTTTTTTCTCGGTTGTAGCCCCGAGATTACGTACTTGTTATAAAAACCAATCCATTTGCGCAGATTGCTTTCATTAAATCCTTTCTCTGTTGCTATAGATTCAATCGAACGATAAGAGTTTTTGTGAAGATTAATACATTCTAATTTGAAAGCAACGCTAAATTTTTCTTTTCTATACATAAAAAAATGCCCCTAAAAAGTGTCTAACTTTTTGGGGGCAGTCCAATATGAGGTGGATTTTAGTTTTATAGGTCTTTATTTTTTTTTCTCTGGTAAGCAAAATCCTTGATTTTTTTACCATTTAGCTCTTCAGTATCTCCTCTTTTGCTTTTTTCGTCAGCGAATTAAATACTAAATCATAGGACTGATCTATCATTTTAAATACCAGATCTCTCTTCAGGCCGTCTGTCATCACAGAATTCCAATGGGTTTTATTCATATGAAATGCTCCTGTAATTTGTGGATACTGTTCACGGAGTTCTGCACTCCATTCAGGGTCTGTTTTCACATTAATATTCAAAGGTTGTTTTTCCAAGGGCATCAGTAAGAACATTTTGGTTCCTACTTTCATAACAAGTGTTTCGTTGTCAAAAGGAAATGTTTCTGTAACCCCTTTTTTGGCAAGACAGTAATCCAGAATTTCGTTGGCATCCATATTTTATTTATGAGTAATGGGTAATTAGCTATGAGTAATATATAATGAGTGGTAACTGATATTTACCGTTTCTTTTGGCCTTTTATTAATTCAAATTTAGTAAATTTAAGAAAGAAAATATCGTTTCATCAAACCCAATTGTTATGAAAGCTTTAGTAATCGGTGCCACAGGTGCTACAGGAAAAGATTTAGTCAATCAATTGCTCAATGACAAAGATTTTGAGGAAGTTGATGTTTTTGTCAGAAAACCTATTGATATTCAGGATGACAAACTAAAAGTACATGTTGTAAATTTTGAAAATCCTGAAGAATGGAAAGATCAGGTTAAAGGTGATGTTGCATTTTCCTGTTTAGGAACTACATTAAAGGCTGCCGGAAGTAAAGAAGCGCAACGGAAAGTAGATTTTGGCTATCAATATGAGTTTGCCAAAGCTGCTAAAGAGAATGAAGTGGAAGATTATATTCTTGTTTCAGCTTATGGAGCCAGCCCGGAATCTAAGATTTTTTATTCTAAAATGAAAGGAGAGCTGGAAGAAGCTGTAAAACAACTCCATTTTACCAAGATCACTATTTTCAAACCCGGAATGCTTGAACGGAAAGATTCGGAAAGGACGGGTGAAGTGCTCGGCAGCAGGATTATTAAATTTGCCAATAAATTAGGTCTTCTGGAAAGCCAGAAACCGCTTCCTACCGATATTTTAGCTAAAGCAATGATTAATTCCTCAAAAATAAAGAGTAATGGGTATTCCAGTATTAAGCTGGGAAATATTTTTTGCTTTGCAGAGAAGAAGGTGGAATAATGTTATGGGTTGGAAGCTGGAAGAGAGAGGATGGAAGTTTTATAAGCCATCATATTTAAAGTCTCACGTTAAAATTGCTTAGATTTTTTTAAGGACAAGAGCATAACTTAGCAAAGTAATACAAAGGAGTTGTATTTCAAAGATGCTTAGTGAACCTGGTTCTGAAATATTTAACTCCGTTCAGTATGATATTTCTAATACGCCCTGTATCATTGGGCTGTCATACTGAGCGGAGTCAAAATTGATAAACTAAGTGTTTATTGTTTTCTGTTATTTCAGATGTTTTGTAATGGCTTCGTCTGTAGGTTTTGTCGTACTTACGAAGGTATCTACCAGTTTTCCATTTTCATCGACAAGGAATTTGGTGAAATTCCAAAGGATCGTGGTGTTTTTTATCCCGTTAAGTTCTTTTTCCGTAAGATATTTAAAGATCGGTGCGGTATCATCTCCTTTTACGGAAACTTTTGCAGCCATCGGGAATGTTACTCCATAATTTTTCTGGCAGAAAGTCCCGATTTCAGTATTGGTTCCCGGTTCCTGGCCTCCAAAATTGTTGGCTGGAAAACCTACAATTACCAGTTTGTCTTTATGTTCTTCATATACTTTCTCCAGATCAGCATACTGCGGTGTAAACCCACACTCTGAAGCTGTGTTCACAATAAGGATCTTTTTTCCTTTGAAATCTGCAAAATTGATTTCGTTTCCGTCAAGGCTTTCTACCTTGAAATCATATATTGTTTTTCCCATAAGTTCTTTGGTTTTAGCTTGAGAAATTTCACTTTTCTGGTTGGTACAGTTTTGTAAAAATGCCACAAAAGAAAGCAGCAGCAAGAACATCTTTTTCATTTTTATCGATTTTAAGCAGCCATGCTGCGTTATTTTTCTTCTGTTAAAACTTAAAAATATTCGCAGGAAATACTTTGTTAACGTCTATTCTGTTCAACAGCATTACATAGTCTCCGTCTTTTTTAGTACTTGATGATTCTATTTTAAAAGGCATCAGAAGATTACCTACTTTTTTATAGTCAGCATATACAAGGGTTTCATCTTTTTTAATCTCCTTTAAGAGCATATAAGTTTTAGTATCGAAATAGTAAAAGTTCTTATTTACGTTTTTCGTTAACTCTACTTTATGGCAGTAGATCTCTCCTACTTTTTCTTTTCCGAGATATTTCGCTTCAAAACCTTTGCTTTCCCAGTCTATAAAGTCATTATCAAAACTTTCCGGCACATATTCTGCGTATTCCTGCAGCTTATTGGCAGCATAATTCATAGCATAACCTTTCGTCCCGTCAAAGCCTTCAATCGCTGTATCTTTTCCGTTAATGGTGATCACCGTTTTGGTAAGATTCGGGCGCTGCTGGTATATTTTTATGGGATATTCATCTTTGATTCCTAGAACAACTTTTCCCTGCAGCATTACTGAATTTAAAAGCTTCCAGTTCGTTAGTCCTCCGGAAAGCTCTATATTTTTATCTATAATTTCCTTTGCGGTCTGAGAATACAGTGAAGTTGTAACGATTAAAAGAACTAAATATATTATTTTTTTCATTTATTTTTTTTAAAATAGTAATGTAAAGAAGGTCTGAACACTAAACCCAGCTCTCCTTTTTTCTTTTGAGGTACGAGATTCCCGTTATCGTACTTAAAAATCAATCCAGGATCTTCATCCAGCTCCATTGGCTTTGCAAGATATAATATTTTATTTTCAAATCTATAGTTTACTGGTCCTTCTTTGGTTTCTTTTTTAGATGGTATTTCCAAATAAGATGGATAGAGTTTATTATTTTTGAATTCCAGAACGATAAAGGTGTATCTGTCCAATGCTCCGTTCGTTGTCGCTATGCAGCTGTGTCTGATTTGAGCATAAAATTTTTTATCATTCAGATTCTGACCTTTTACACCTGAAAGGCAAAATAATATTCCTATTAAAAATAAGTTCTTCACCAATACCCTTATTTATCTATCCAAATATAAGAGGAATTGGTTGAAAAAGCAAAGATGAAGAAGCCTGAGAAATGAATTTTACATCAGAGAACCAGTGAATTTCCTTATTTTCAGATTAATTTCCTTGCTTTTTCCAGGTCTTCCGGAGTATCGATTCCTACGCCTACAAAATTGGTTTCTATCATTTTGATCTTCATTCCGTATTCCAGGTAGCGGATGCATTCAATTTTTTCTGATATTTCCAGAGGCTTCATTTCCAGTTTTGAGAACTGAAGCAGCGCATGTTTCCTGAAAGCGTAGACTCCGATATGCTTGAAGTAATCTACCTTATAAGAAACTTCCCTATGAAAGGGAATAGCAGAACGGCTGAAATAAAGGGCAAAACCATTATTATCGGTAATTACTTTTACGTTATTCGGGTTTTCGATTTCTTCCTTTTCTGTAAGCTTTATTTTTAGAGATGCCAGTGAAATTTCCTGATTATGATCTTCATGAAAAACTCCGATCAGCTGTTTTAATGGTTCCAGCTTCAGGAAAGGCTCGTCTCCCTGTACATTGATCACAATATCACAATCAATGTTCTGTACGGCTTCTGCAATACGGTCGCTTCCTGTTTCATGCTGACCCGTCATTACGGCTTTTCCACCGTTTTTTACAATCTCATCAAAAATAATTTCGGAGTCTGTGGCTACAAAAACCTCATCAAATAACCCTGTCTCTACAACATTCTGATAGGTTGTGGTGATCACAGTTCTTTCACCTAATTTCTGCATCAATTTCCCCGGAAAGCGGCTGGCTTCATATCTTGCAGGAATAACAGCGATTATTTTCATATTCTTCTAATTGTCAGTTTTTTATAAAAATACTTCAGTTTTGTTGTTAACAAAATTCAAGTATTTTAATTATTTTTCATACTTATAAAAATATACATTCTGAGGCTTATCAGACTTGTAATCAAAAGGATAAACCAGCGTACTGTCTTTTACTTTCATACCGTAAAACTGAGCTCTAACGATATTGGATGCAATAAGCTGTACTTCTGCTGAAACGAAATCCGGATCATAAACCATTTTTCTCTCAGTTTCAAGATCTTCCGTTATAATTGTTTTTAAGTAGAGCTTATAATGTAGGGAATCTTTTGTTTTATAAGTAAAGACATAAGTATATCCCCTGTCAAATTCAAATACATGCTCCTTTTTATTGAATCTAAACTTTTTAAAGGATTCCATACTACTTCCGCAGTGCTTCAATAATGCCCATTTTGAATCAGAAAGAGTGATATCTTTTTCACCGGTTTTTTTGACGATAAAATAATCTACGTCTATCATTCCCGGATAATAAGCACGTTCATTTTTCAGAATAAGTTTGTTGAGTTTTGAATTGGGGCCTCTATCCAGTTCCATTATTCTCACACTGTCTTTATCTTTAATAATCCGGCCATCAAATGTCCTGCCTTTGGTTATAAACTGATACTTGTTACGTCCTGTCTGGTTGATCACTACTGAATCGCATGCATTATCAACAGAATAAAGCACATAATTTTCTTTTTTACAAGAGATCAAAAGGATTCCTGCGAGTATAATAAAACCTTTTCTAAGGTAATTCATCGTTTAATGTAACAATATAGCAATACAACAGTGTAGCAATTCTTAATAAACTATTACACTGTTGTATAGGGAGATTTATTTAAGATTATTCAATGCGTTTTCCAGTTTCGGAAGCATTACTTTGATCTCATCAATGGCAAGTCCTCCAACAGAAGCACGGAACCAAGGTTCTGATTTTTCTTCTCCGAAAGCTGAGAACGGAACTAAAGCCACTCCTGCATCATTGATCAGGTAAAATACAAGATCAGATGAGTTTTCAATGACAGATCCGTCCGGTTTTGTTTTTCCGATATAGTCTAATTTAATAGTAAGATAAAGGGCTCCCATCGGTTCAATACTGTCTACGGTAAGTCCTTTGGCTTTTAAATCCTGGATTCCACCGTGAAGAACTTTTAAGCTGTCTTCCAGCTTTGCTTTAAAATCTTCTACGAATACGTTTACATTTTCAGGGTTTTCATAGAATTTTGCAGTTGCTTCCTGCTCAGGTTTTGGTGCCCAGGCTCCAACGTGTGTTAGAAGCGCTTTCATCTTATCAATGATATGCGCAGGACCGAATCCCCATCCTACACGTACTCCTGTTGCAGCAAGACATTTTGAGATTCCGTCAATATATATGGTATATTCCTTCATTTCAGGGAAAAGAGAAACCGGATCTACGTGTTCTGCTCCAAAAGTAAGGTTGGAATAGATCTGGTCATACATTAAGTATAAAGGTTTTTCGTCTGCTCCTCTTTTTTTGTTTTCAGCGATCACCAGCTCACAGATTTCTGAAAGCTGCTCTCTTGTAAACATGGTTCCTGTAGGGTTCAATGGAGAACAAAGGGCTAAAAGAACTGCTCCATCCAAATGCGGTCTCAAATCATCTGCTGTCGGAAGGAAGTTGGTTTCAGGCTTTGTTTTTACTTCTACGGCATTGGCGGAAGTAAGGTAAGCATAGTGGTTGTTGTTCCATGACGGAGTTGGATATACTACTTTGTCTCCTTCATCTACAATGGTTTTGTAAACAGCGTAGATCAACGGTCTTGATCCTGCAGTGATAAGGATATCATTCGGTGCGTAATCCAGATTCCATCTGCTTTTCAGGTCTTTTGAAACTTCTTTTCTTAAAGATAAAAGTCCGTTGGCAGGCGGATAATTCGTCAGATTATTCTGATAAGCTTTCTGAATCTCTTCCTTCAGCAGGGCTGGAATAGGATAGATATTAGAATTCAGGTCACCAATAGTAAGATTGGCTATTTCTGCTCCTTTTGCCTTTAAATCATTTACTTCATTACCAATTTTTACAATTTCTGAACCAATCAGGTTCGCCGCTAATTTTGAAACTTTCACTTTATTTTTATTTAAAATTTACTAATATTGTCTTTATACATCCATTTTCTCACGTATCTGATCCACTGGCATCTGTGCCTCAAAAAGGGCCATTAGTTCCTTAGCTTTTTTTGCCGTGTTGGAATTCGGATATTTTTTTATGATCCTTTTGAATTCCTTTATGTTTTCATCGTATAGTTTTCCGTCTGCGCTTTCGTAGGTCATTGTATTATCCATACCGAAAAGATAATCGTCCAGATAATTATTATAGTCCTGCTTTACTGTTTTTAAAAGCTTACTTTTAGGATATTTATTAATAAAATTCTCCCAGAATATCAACCTCTCTCCTAGTTCTTCCCAAGTAATGATCAGCCCGGCATCTGCGGCATAATTGCTTTCGCTTTCTTTTGCAGTCTGAGTAATATACAGTTCATAATCCGGGGTTACTTTTCCCTTAAAAATAGGAGGATAATATCCGGGAATGGTCCAGATCTCGGTTATTCCTTCTCCTACTTCCCTGAATTCAAGGCCTACTTTTTTCAGTTCAGCAGCCACTTTCTTTACATTGTCCGGAAGATTATATTGATCTTTATCGTAGTTGTAATAATTGACATACTTGTCTAAAATATCACTGTGCAAAGTACTTAGACATTCTGTATACTTTTCTCTTATCTGAACAAAATCTTCATATGTTTTATCATTTTGTTCCGGAGTGTTCGCTGCAAGCTCTTTTTCAATCTTAGTACGATACCATTGAAGAGCAGTGATGTAATCTTCCGTTTTATGGGAAGGAGAACATGCCGTATCAATTGGTTTATACTGATCTTCTTTGGCTTCAGTTTTAACAATTGAATCGTTTGCCGGCTTTACATCAGAAACTGCAGCTTCCTTTTTACAGGAAACTACAGCCACAGACAGTATACAAACTGCTATAATTTGTTTTATCATAATCTGTTAATCCAGTTTTAAATCTGTTTTAACGGCTCCGATCTTCGCTTCCAATGATTTTAATTTATCTATGAAATCTGCTTCTGAAGTAATGGAGTCTTTCACCGACACATAAAATTTAATTTTCGGTTCGGTTCCGGAAGGCCTTACGCAGACTTTTGTTCCATCCTGTGTATAGTAAATCAATACATTGGACTTCGGAATATCATTCATTACTTTTATTTCATTGTTAGAAACACTGAAACTGGTCTGCTCTTTAAAGTCCTTGATTTCCTCTACCAATGAGCCTGCAAGCTCTTTCGGAGGATTTTCACGGAAGTTTTTCATCATATTCTGAATTTCTTCAGCCCCTTCTTTTCCTTTTCTTACGATATTGATCAGTCCTTCGTAATACATTCCCAGATCTTTGTAAATCTCGATCATGTATTGGTACATTGTTTTCCCGTTGGCTTTACACCAGGCAGCGATTTCACAGGCTAAAAGGATACTTCCACAAGAGTCTTTATCACGAACAAAGTCTCCGGTCATGAATCCGAAGCTTTCTTCGCCTCCGCAGACAAATTTCTGAGTTCCTTCTGCTTCACGGATCATTTTCCCGATCCATTTGAATCCTGTAAGTCCCACTTTGCATTCTACGCCAAACTTTTGGGCAATATCAAAGAAAATATCGGACGTTACAATGGTAGAGCCAATGAATTCTTTTCCGGTAATTCTTCCCTGCTTTCTCCATTCGTTCAGAATGTAATACGTAAGAATGGTGTTGGTCTGGTTTCCGTTCAGCAGCTGCATTTCACCATCAAGGTTTCTTACGGCAATTCCAAGTCGGTCTCCGTCCGGATCTGTTCCGATTACAATATCTCCATTGGTAATTCTTGCAAGGTCCATCGCCATTTCCAGTGCAGCCGGTTCTTCCGGGTTCGGAGAATCTACGGTAGGGAAATTTCCGCTTGGGATCATCTGTTCTCTTACCAGATCAATCTTTTTAAATCCTGCTTTTTCCAGGGCTTTAGGAATGGTTGTATAGGTTGTTCCGTGGATGGAGGTGAAAACAATGTTTAAGTTTTCTTTTCCTACGTTCTGATACGTGGAATTTTCTATACAGGCATCGATGTACACATCATCCTGCTCCTCTCCGATCCATTCGATCAGGTCGTCATTTCCGTTGAATTTAATTTCGTCAAATTTCACGGAATATACTTCATTGATAATGGCTTCATCATTAGGCGGAACAATCTGTGCCCCGTCATTCCAGTATACTTTATAACCGTTGTATTCAGGTGGGTTGTGAGAAGCTGTCAGTACAATTCCTCCGTTACATTTTTTATCACGTACAGTAAAGGAAAGTTCCGGGGTTGGTCTGTGCTCTTTGAAAAGCAGGACTTTGATTCCGTTTGCCGTTAAAACATCTGCAACCAGTTTTCCGAATTCTTTTGAATTATTACGTACATCATAGGCAATGGCTACTTTAATCTCTTCGCCTTTAAACTGAGCCAGCATATAGTTTGCCAGTCCCTGAGTTGCCTGACCTAATGTATATTTGTTTAAGCGGTTGGTTCCTACTCCCATAATTCCTCTCATTCCTCCTGTTCCGAATTCCAGTTCTCTGTAGAAAGAATCTTCCAGATCCGGAGAATTGCTGTCAATTAACAGCTGTACCGCCTCTCTTGTTTCTTTATCGAATGTATCGCTTAACCAAAGTTTCGCCTTTTCTAATGTTGTCATATGTGTATTTAAGTTTGGAAGCTGGAGGATGGAAGTTTGTTTATCCCACAATTCAAATCCACAGCTTTGTTTTATTATTTTATTTTTAATTAATGAAGAACGAGCAATTACCCAGACCTTCTATTATTATCTAATCTTTAAGTTGATTTCTGAATGCTATAATCTGATTCATTAAATTATAACATTCGTTATACATTTTATCAAATTCTTCTTATGAAATATATTTTCTATTTTTTGCTTTATACAGACATGTTACGGTTTCAGCTAGAGAACGGATAGAATAACCGAGAAATTTTTTAAATTCTTTGTTCGACTGCAAAATACTGCCTTCAGAAATATTAAGTGCAATAGAATCAGATGCTCTTCGTATTTGTGATGCCAGATTAAAAATTTCATCTTTGGGAAAGTTCAAAGTCAAACTAAAAATCTGTTCTGCAAAATTCATTGACTTCTGCCAAATCACCAATTTCTCAAATTTGAAACTCATCAATTTGTATTTTAATCTATTCTTCCATCTCCCAGCTTCCCTCTTCCTGTCTTTATTACTCTAATTTTTTATTTTCTACTCGGGTTGACTTATCAATTTTAAATGCTCTGATCGGATTGTTATAATAGATAAACTTTGCGGTGTTCTGAATATGTCCTTTTAACGAATCTTTTACATTCACCTCAGCATAGTTTCCGTTTTTAGAGTCGATGTTCAGATTCGTGATTTTCCAGTAAGGAGCGATTAAGCTTGCGGTATCGGAAATTTTTATCACTGCTTCCTTAGTCAGACCAAGAAAGTTGGCCCTGCTTCTGTTGTGCATCTCCACTTCTGCTCTTCTTGTATTCACCGATCCCATAAATGTAGCGTTATTTTTCAGATTAAGTCTGAAGTTATCGGTCTTAATTTCGCTTGAAATATTCATTTCAACAGAGTCTGAAACGGCTACTTTTTCAAGGTTATATTTTGAATAAATGGTTACGTTATAAAAATCTACCCCTTTTGTACCTCTCTTCTCTTTGATGGAAAGCGTTTTATCTTTCACATCCACATCTAAATTGGAGGCTACGTTAGGATAGGTTTCTATCTCTACAAAATTCTTAGGCCCTCTGGCATAAAATACACGGAATTTCCCTTCAAGATCCAGATTTACAAATTCTGAAACTTCCACATCTTTCTTTTCAATGGTTCCTTTTGGAGAAACTTTTCCGCAGGAAACCGCCACAATAAGCAGGGATGTGTACAATATTTTCTTCATATTTATTAAAATATTCTATATAAAATCATTACAATAGCAAGACTTTCTACTCCCATCAGAACATAAAGAACTGCTGTTCTCCATAGCAGGCCCGGTTTTGAATATGAATTTTTAAAAGCATTCCAATAGGTAACTGCCGGAAACAGAATAAAAAGAGCAAATAAAATCTTGTCCAGGACATCAAAAATCTTAGTCACAGGCTTCCACAGCCCGATGAGACTTACAATATCATTTAACAAAAATAGGATTAAAATTCCTAAAAGGCTTACTGTTCCAATGATAAAATGCTCGGCAATGTTCAATTTTATTCTTTTGAAAAGAAAAAAAGCATTGAAGGCCAGCATCGGAATGATAACAAAAAGTATTGTTTTGGAATAGTTTGAGAAAAATGATTTTACCTGCGAATCTTCGGCCAGGGTTTCCGGCGGTGCTAATTTTTCATAGAAGTGAAGCCCAAGGACGTTGAAACTGAAAAGAATCAGCAGCAACGAAAGAAAATTGTAGTACCTGACCCTTTTTCCTGAGATATAATCCATTGCTGTTTTTCCGGGTCTGAACAAAATGTCTTTTACGGTATTGAAGAATCGGGTTTCTATGTGCCAGATTGAACCCAGAATATCGCTTTTGATGAGTGTGCGGGTTGTTATTCTTCCTGTATCCGACTTCTGTCCGCAATGAGGGCAAAACTCATCGTAGATTTTATGACCGCAATTCAGACAGCTTTTTTTGCTCATCCTTTATCAGTTAAGGTTATATTCACTTTATTTTCTTCTGTAAAACCAGGTTGTAGGTTTCTTCTCATCTGATAAGAGCAGATGATCACGGCTTACATAGGAAATTTTCATAACAATTGTATCTTTGTTCTGGCTGTATTTCATTTTCAACACATTTTTCTTATTCCAGTAGCTTCCTTTATTTTCCATGACCTCAAAAGATCCATTGTTGTGGAAAATCAAAGTTCCGGTTCCTGCTTTAGAGTGGTTTTCTTTATTTTTCAGGGTATCTACATTGTTGAGTACTTTATCATACACTTCAATAAACTCCCAGCTTCCTTCCAGCTTTTGTATTTTACAGGAAGACAGGAGCAACAAGGCAAAGCATGTTAAAAAAAATCTGGCCAATTTGATTTTCAATATTCGTTTAAAAACTTACACCAACATTCTGGTTTCTGAATCCTACACTTCTACAAATATAAAGAAAAAGCACCATTTTCAGGTGCTTATTTATGTTTTCAAAATTTATAATTGGTATATTTTACCCTCCCCAGATTTCAACAATCTTTACTTTTTTCAATTCTACTTTTTCACCATCACATTCTGCATATACCTTAATATCCTTATACATAAATGAAGGAACCAATACAATATCTATAGGCTTTCCAGAATGTTTTTCTTTGAAATTTTCAAATATTTTCATCAGCTCCTCATCATTAAATCCTATTTCTGCGCTATACTTCTGCATCATAAAGATCACATTATAAGGTATTGCATCTTTTTTATATACTTCAGCCGCTTTTGCACCGATTAAGTATTCTGATTCTCCATTATAATTCAAACGATAAATTTGAACAAAAGTATCTTTCTCATCGTAAGGATGAAGCTTAAAGCGGTAATTATACTTTTCCCTATATTTGTCCCATAACCCATAGGGAATTCCGGTTTTTTCAATTTCAGTTTTAATACTGTCAGGAATTGAAATCTTGTATAATTCCTCAAAGAATCCCTGCTGGGTCCTGTTATGTGGATTATCATAAAAATCATTGACATCTACAGTGGTCTCTTTAGCCTGCAGACGACAAATTTCTGTTCTGTGGTGGTTGCCTGACAGCCATACTATTATAACACCGCCAGGAGCGGCACCAATTGCAATTTCAGTATAAGTTCCCTGAATCCATTTAGCATTTCCATTTTCATCCAGGCCTTCCTGAATTAAAAAACCTTTTTTGAATTCTTCCAGAATTTTGTCTTTGGGAAGAACCCCTTCTACTCTATAAAATTTTTTCTCTGCATAGGCAACATACGTAAGATCAATGTAAGATGGAATAATATTTCCTCCCTGTCCTGCTTTTGCGCCATCATACTGCCACGGTCCATCTTCCATTCCACCTTTTGGAACTCCACTTATAAGTTTCTTATTTTCATCACCCAGATAACCTTCATGTACTTCCGCTGTAAAACCGGTGGCTGCTGAAAATGTTACAGCATAGGAAAAATCTTTTTTATTTTCTATATTCATTTGTTTGTCTCCTTTGCTGCAGCTTTGTAATAAGAGTATCCCACACAGCAGATTGATTAATAGTATTTTCATTAGTACACAATTCTTTTCCTTTTTCCATTTTCTATATTAGGATGATCTTTCTGAACAGGAATTTCAGAGGCTTTTTGTCCATATCTTGAGTTCCAATGCAAATAATTATTACGAAGGAATTTAATCCATTCATTCTTTTTGTCAGCTTCTGCATTCAGTTTTGCCTGTCCTTCATATTCACGCATCCTTCTTTCTCTTTCATACCGGGCTGCATCCGGACTGTTTGTTGCATATACAATAGGTGGTTCATTATGAACACGCGGCTCAACAAATACAAAAGGTTCTCCTCCTTTGAAAGAATAGTTTTCTAATCTGGTCTTAATGGCTTCTAAGAACTGAACATTTCCAGTAATCCAGTTCCCTTTGAAGTTTTTAAATTCTAATAAGGCTGTCGTATTAATAGGAACTGCTTTCTTATTACAGAAATCAGCCATGATATGCAGAGGAATATAGCTGTACTGGTTACTGATTTTTCTCCTGTTTCCTTCCAAACGGAAATTATTAATGGTAGGTCTGTAAAAAGGATCCTGAATAATAGTAAGTTCACTTTCTTTAAACCAGCCCTGTCTGATCAGTTCAGACCGTAAAGGTTCCAGACTGCTTGCAAATATCGTCGCATCTATCCTTTTAGGATTATCCGGACGGCCTTCTTCATAAGCTCCTCCTACATCACAGTGAACTCCCGGATAATATAATTCTATTCCTCCTTTTTTACAACTTTCTGGAGATGTTTTGGTAACGGACGAAATATTAACCAAGCTAAAATTGGCACGATGCTCATCTGCTGCTACCATGTGTACTACATAATTAGCCCTATTTACATCATCCAGCCCAAGCTGCTTATTATCATTAGACTGGGCAATACCGTAATGTGGTACTGTATCATAAATTCCGACAAAACGGATTACAACTTTCATCTGCTCATCCATAAGCTTTGCTTCATCAAGCAACTGTCCGAGATATCCATATGCCGGCATCATTTTGTAAGCATAAGACTGATCAAGGCTATAACCAAACATATCCCGGGCATTGATAGTCTCTTTACTATAAGTCACTTTGGGTTTGTAGGCACCCTGTGTAACAACATGTACAAAATGGCGTGCTGCCGCTGCTCCCCTACTAAATCCAAATACATCAAAAACTATTGTTCCTACAACTTCGTTGCTTGGTGAAATATTAGATGATATAAATTCTCTTACATCCCGAATAGATTTTCTTACTCTGTCTTTAATTCCAGCACTTCCCATTCCAAAACCTGGGCCTTGCATAACATCATCATCTTCATAATCGTCAGCTGTAAGATCTACTCCTTGCGCTCTTGGAGCTGAGTTTGTCCCTATCCCTTCTGTGTAAACCTTAAATAATTTTTTACCTTTATCCTCATTATACTTTTTAAATAAGATTGCTGGATTTGAAAGATCATTTTCATAACTACTTTCCTGATCATCAGCATCTCCATGTTTATTATATACAGTACTTGCCAGAATTACTCTATTAAGACCGGTTGTGTCAGATTGCGCTTTTCCTTCTGCTTTTTTTCTAAGCTCTGTATTATACATATTATTCAGTGTTCCATCTATAAACACTCCAAATGTAAAATTAACAGCCCTCTTCTTAGGTTTTATCTGAGCCTCGGTCTTTCCTACCACTAAAGGATTATTGGCTGGTTTGGGCTGGTCAATATGTTTTTTCAGTTCATTTTCTACCACCAGCTGCGTTTTTTCTTCTGCCTGGTCTATATGGTTTTTGTATACTATTTTTACAAAGTATTCATGTTCACTTTCGTTTACCCAGTCAGCGTCATTCAGTTTGGTCTGGTATAAATTCAGTTGCTTGAAATATAGAAACGCATAGCCTCTTTCATTAACAGCACTGCTTGTATAGGTTCCCATGGCGCGGTCTCCCGTAGTATCGTCTTCGTAAACAGAAATTTTGAGGGTATCCCCTTTAGGAATATTGGCCGTTTTTATGCTGAGTGTTATTTTATCCAGATAGCCCACTTTTCGTTTTCCAATAGCTTTTCCATTGGAATCCTGCCATTCTACGGACACAATTTTAGGTTTTTCTGCAAGGATGGTCAGATTAATGGAATAAGGGCTCTGTTTGCCATTTTGCACAGCTATTGCAGTCAGTTTTACGGTTTTCCCAGCCAGACTGATATTGAACTTAAATGCGCCGCTGGTACTCGTAGCCAGCACCTTGCCTCCGTATTCTATTTTCCATTCTTTTGTGGTAACTTTTTTACCTCCTGAAGTAAGTGCGTAGGCACAACTTGTCCCGGCAACCGGGCGTGTATCTCCTGTAATAACCATGATAATTCAATTTTAATTAGTTTTCATCCTGTTTAACTTACCTTCAATCAATTCTTCACAGAATAAGAATCTTCATAAGAATCTGTCGAGGTATTATCTTTTACAGAGGTAATTATTTTTTTTATTCTTTTATTATCGTAATAATAGTTTCTTTTGTATTGAAAAGTTTTATCATCATATTTTCCCTGCACTTCAATTTCCTCCAGTCCGTCTTTTCCTTTTTTGATTCTGGCAGCCTTTATCGTAGAGCTTTCCGGCAGATATGGAAGGGCGTTGCTTTTTGGAAACCTGAAATCACAGCCGCTGTATCCTTCTTTCGTTGATTTACAGTTTTCTTTGATGATATTTTCTATTTCCAGATCTTTCTTTGTAAAATTGAAGTTATTAACCGGAACTTCATCCACTGATAAAGGATTTCCCGACACAACAATGTCCGAAAGACTGGTATAGTAATCGACATATTTAATATTTCCGCCTGCTACCCTCTTTTTCTGTTTCCCATCATAGTTGAATTCTTTTACAATCAGATCGTTTTTATCACGGTTAAAAGTTAAAGAGTCGCTTTCAGCAGAATTTCCGTACACCCTTGCATATTCCGCATGATCAGAATGGAAATAATAGGTGGTCATAATCTCATTATTACCTGAGTGAATGACTTTATAATCATGTTTCTGAGATTTACAGCCGAGGTAAAAAAAGAATACGATAAAAAAATACAGGTTATTTCTTTTTCTCATTGGGTTTCTTTTTTTCATTAGGTTTCTTTTGTTCAGCGGGTTTCTTCTTTCTTGTTTTTAATTCTTTCCAAAAAATAGTTCCTAAAAATACCGCCCTTGATTCCAGAGCAATGGTACCTTCAGTTGCATATTTATTGTTAGGATTTTTGCCCGGAGTATATTTTTCTTTGGGTGCATTAAAGGTGGCTCCCAGTCTTTCAACTCCTGTCTGCCATTTGGTGTGATGCGCATCTGAAATCGTCCATCCCATGGTATTCATATGGATTTCAAACTTCCCTGTTGAATATCTGTCGTCAGTAGCCGGAAAAGCTGCCTGTTCGGCTCCATCCCACATAGTCGCTCCGTTACTCGGATCTTCATCTGTAGTTAATGAACGGATGATAGCCGCTACGGCTAACTGTTTCTTCGTCTCATTGCGTTCTGCAATTTTTGTATTTCTGAATAAAACAGCCTGCTTGCTGTTAACCCCATAAGCCACTTTATTGATTTTATGAACACAGGCTATGGCAAGCATTTCGTTTTCAAGCTCTGTTTCCATTTCAACATTACCTCTGTATGCTGAACTTTCTCCGTATATGGTGGATGCTTTTTCAACAAACTTTTCATTAGTAATAGCGGCTTCTTTTTCTTTTAACAGACTCTTTTCAATATTAATTCCCGACCATTTCTTATCTGCCTTTACTTTATCATATTCCTCCTGCGTAGCCAGATATATTTTGGCGCTTTTCTCTAAGCCGCCCAGATATAATCCTTCTTTGGTATAATAGATATACTCGGTATTATCTTCTTCTGCAGGTAACAGCTGTGCGGCCACTTCAGGACGTACGTTATCCACATTCTGCTGGGTGGGTTCTGCGGTTTGTCCATGGAATATAATTTCTATACTCGGAGTTCCGCTGATGGCACAGGTGGCTTTACTGTCTTCAAGAAGAGCATTTCCGCCATTGTCTTCCACTGTGATTTTGTCATAATAACCATCCCATTTTGTCACTGTAGGTGTACAGGGATTGTTATTCATTTTAGCACAGCTTCCGAAGGTATTTTTTTCAAAAGTTGTCCCGATGTCCACGTGAGTGGCCATTAATTTTTCGCTGCCGTCTTTATCGTTGATGTAGCGTTTGCTCTGAGTCTTTACCATAAGCTTATCCGGAGCTGTTCCGAACTGGCACTTACAGATGGCACCCTGGCAAACCAAATGTTTCTCACTCATCCTTTTTGGTGTTTTCTATACTTTTGCTCCACTGTGTTTTTTCTTCAGAAAATTGGTTTGCAGAAGGCTTATACCTCAAATTTCTTCACAACATACTGCAAAGAATTTATTTTAAAACACGGATTATTTTCTGTAGAAGTAATATCTGGGCAATCGCTCAGTATTACTGTAAAAAGACATCAGGTCCGGCTAGGACTTCAGGGATCAAAAAGTACTTGCATATTAATATTTTTTTATGATTTGGTATATCAAAGATAAGATTCCTGACGATATATTTCAATATATTTTTTAAATTATTGATTATTATAGAAAATTGATAACACCTGATACTATTTTTATTATTTGACTTATATTTAATCGCTCCGTTATCCTAAAGGCTAAAACTGTACTTTTCATTATTAAAAATCACAGTACATTCGTTTTCATTAAATGTTATTTTCCCCAACCCATATACTCCGTCTAACTTATGTTTAATGACTCCGGAATTCCAATCCCAAAAAACAAGATTGTTATCAATAAGCGATGCTATAAGTTCTTTGTGGATAATAATTCTTCCATCTTTAACTACAGAGCTGCCTTTTGTGGGCAAAACTAAACATTTGGGTCTCTGTGTATGAATTACTTTTTTTTGAGAAATGGAATATCTGTAAAAAATATGATCATGATCCAATATCAGCACATGTTCGTTATCGGGAGCAAATTTAGCATCAATAATTCCGGCATAATTACTTTTAAATTTAGCGAACATTTTACCACTGCCGATATCCCATATTCTTACTGTAAAGTCGTATGGAGACCAATTATCTCCGGATCCGCTCAGTACATATTTACCATCATGAGAAAAGTCCGAGCAATTAATCCCATGTGTATGCCCGCTAAAAGAAATAACTTTCTTGCCGGTTTCGGTATTTAAGAGCGTAAGTGTTTTTTCTCCTACAGCTTCAAGGCATCCGTCTTTACTTATACTTGGATGTGAATAATAAATTTCATAATCGATATTCATTCATTATTGTTTTAAAAGTTCAATGATAATTGCACATTTTTCCTGCAGTTCCTCGCTCCAGGAAGAATAAGATTCATATCGTTTTTGGGCAATATCCATTGCTGTAAATCCATCATTATTTTTAAGAGTACGATCAACCCCTTTGCTTAATAAAAATTCAACCATTTCTACAGATGGGGATGAGGCCAGCAGACTTGCATGGAGTAATGAATTATTTTTATTTACATCCAAAGCATCAAAATTAACATCGTGTTTAACGATCTTTTTAAAAAATCTTTTATCTTGAGGATAACAGCTCACCATTGAAAAAACAAGGGGCCACTTCATCTCAGATGAATAATATGTCTCCATTTCTATGTTAGGATCAGCCCCATGATCTAACAGTAATTTAAACGAGTTATATTCATTTCTGGTATAGGCAATGCTTAATATTGGTTTTTTAAAAGAATTATCAGAACTATTTGGAGAAATCCCGTTCAACAACAATGCTTCAAAAACTTCTTTATCCGTAATAAATTCAAATAACATTTCATCTTTTGACTCTATAAATCGATTTTCCAGGATTTCCTTAGCTTGCTTTGCATTCATTTTTATCTATTTTTTTGTATTTGTTTCGAGACAATTTCTGTAGAAGTAATATCCAGTTCCATATTACGGCAGAATATATCAGCTCCGGACAGAGACTTCGGAGATTAAAAAGTATTTATGTAGTATTATTTTTTATGATGGATTCATTAGAGATAAGATTCCTGAAGGTAGATCTCAATACCTATCTTAATTTCCTGATTATCATAGAATGTTGATAATGCTCCTGTAATTGAAAATATATTTCCTCCTTTATCCAGCTGATAAACAAGATCTATTTTTCCTTTGTCTTCATCCAGACTTATTTCATCATAGTATTGTTCACCTTTTACCTGAACAACTATTCTTCCACGGTCTGTAAAAATTCTTTGAAGTGAAAAAACAGCATCATAAGAAACGGTTTCCCCAAAGGAAGGAAAATAAAAATCCAGGCGTTCTTTTTTCTGATAATCAGGATATGAATCATAAAGAGGCATAAAGAACAAAGGATAAAATATATTACGCTGTAAACTTCCTGCTCCGTTTGCTATATTTTCGTAAAAGTGATCAAATCTGGCCACAAGCCCGTCTGTAACCTCTCCCACATAATACTGTTTAATTTTGGGGCGGTATGTTTCTGTCCAGCGGGTTTGTATTTCTTCAGCATTTTCTATCTGGTCTGGTTTTCCTTTCTTATTCAGGGACATCTGCAGCGGATATAGTGCTTCTCCGGCCGTTTCCATCATTTTCTCAACCATCATTCCTACTTCATTATTATTGACGAAGAGCTTCTGACGGGAAACTGAAATCTTATTCTCAGCCTTTTTCTGGATATCAATAAGATAATCGATCTGTAATTCCGATGGCTGCTGGGTGATCAGAACTCCATATGTAAGCTTTTCTGATGCTCCCGGACTGGTGATACGGGAAGCCGGAAGCTGCTTTTCTTTCCACGTATTGTATTTTTCTACAGGAATGTAAATACTGCTGATGTATTTGGGCAGATTTTCGGGAAGCAGCTCATGCAGAGCACAGTGCCGGTTGTGAAACGAGATCAGCTCATGTTTTGAAATATTATATTCTTTTGAGATAGAGTCAATATCTACAAGATCTTTGATCTCTATTTTAATGCTTTCCATGGAGTTTATTTATCATTACGAATATCGGAAAAGGAATTGATGAAATCAAAAAAAATACTCTTAAAAAACATATGTTTTTTAAGAGTATTTATAAATTAGTGATTTATGTTAAATTTATTAAATCACTTCATCAATATTGTAATTTTTATGCTCCCTGTTCGTTCTGATGATCATTTCTCCCAGGAATCCCGCTATAAACAGCAATGTTCCCATCATCATCATCGTCAGTGCAATATAGAACCATGGGTTATTGGTAATCAGATGTCCGTAAATTCCTCTGGCTACATCAATCAGTTTTGAAATCCCCAGCCAAAGTGCTGAAAGAAATCCTACAATAAACATCAAAGTTCCCACTGCTCCGAAAAAGTGCATAGGCCTTCCTCCAAAGCGGCTTACAAACCAAAGGGTTACCAGATCCAGAAAACCTCTGATGAATCTTTCTGTTCCGAATTTTGAGGTTCCGTAAGGTCTTGCCTGATGCTGAACTTCTTTCTCTGTAATTCTTCTGAATCCTGCATTGGCAGCGAGTACCGGAATGTAGCGGTGCATATCTCCATATACATCAATGGATTTTACTACTTGTTTTTTATACGCTTTCAGGCCACAGTTAAAATCGTGAAGATAGACTCCTGAAACTTTTCTGGCCGCCGCATTGAACAGTTTTGACGGTACATTTTTCGTCATGACATTATCAAAACGCTTCTTTTTCCAGCCTGAAACGATGTCATAATTGTCTTCAACCACCATTTTATAAAGCTCGGGAATTTCTTCCGGAAAGTCCTGAAGGTCAGCATCCATGGTAATCACCACGTCTCCGTGGGCTCTTTCGAAGGCAGCATGAAGCGCCTGTGATTTCCCGTAATTTCTGGAAAACTTAATTCCGTGGATCTGAGGATGCTGTATTTTTAAATTCTCAATGATGCTCCACGACAAATCTGTACTTCCGTCGTCTACAAACCAGATCTCATAAGAAAGAGAGGCTGTTCTGCAGACATTATCGATTCTTGAAAAAAGCTCTTCCAGAGAGTCTTCCTCGTTAAGTAACGGAATAACTATAGATAAATTCATTTAATTTTTGATAAAAAATTATTCTTTGATTGTTGGTTCTTCGTACACAGTTCTTGTTCTGAAGAATGCTCCGAAAAATACCGACAAAACTACGTAAAATATAAGAATTGCGGCAAAATATCCTGAAAAATGACTTGCGGTAAGCATATCTTTTCCCTTTACGGCTTCCGGAGAGAAACTAGGAAGTCTTTCTTTGTACTTCTGATCCAGTTCGTCAATGTCTTTCTGATGCTTCAGGATCTTTCTTGCAGAATTATATTCTGTATCCAATTCTGTTTTTTGCCTCTGCACATACTGATAGTTCAGCAGCTTTTTGGCATCTGTGTCTACAAAATTCAGGAATGAATAAATACAGAAAATAGAAAGAATTCCTCCAATAAACATCGGAACGAAAGCTCTTTTGAAAGCATCTTTAAATTTAACTACTTTATTTTTATTCCAGAAAGATTTCACAGACCAGAAGGCTCCTCCTGCATACAAAAGAGGAAGAACAAAAGCATTGATTTTCAAAGACGTATCAAAATAGTTGATTCCTGAAAAGAAGAAATAGGCTACAAAAAATATGATCATTGTAGCGATAAAAAGTAAAATTCCTAGTGTTGATGGACTTTTCGTCATATTTAATTTTTTAGAAAAAAGTGAAAAATTATTTCCTTAAATGTCAGCTGTTTAGCTTTACCACTGCATTTTTTCGACTAATTTTCTTTAATAAAGTTTTGAAGTTTATAAATTATTCCTACCTTTGCAACGGCAAGTCCTAAACAACCAGCTCCTGAGAATCCTCCAGGGTGGGAACGCAGCAAAGGTAATCGGTTGTAGCGGTGTGATTTAGGTAGCTTGCCATTTTTTTTTGGTTTAAATTGAAGAGAGAGGTAATTTGATGATTATCTTTTTTTGTTTTTAATCCTTTCTGCATTACTTTCATTTTTTAACTTTCAAATTACCTCTACCCTGTTTCTATTTAAAATTCGAACTCTTCACCCAGTTTTGGCAATACAAGTTCTACATTTTTATCTGCAAAATGCTTTAATGCATTTTCATGATTGATTTCAATAGCAGGGAATGTATCAAAATGACATCCTATTACTTTTGGAGTTTTTAATAATTCTGCGGCGGCAAAAGCTGCTTTTCTCGGGCACATGGTATAATGGCTTCCGATGGGAAGGATAGAAAGATCAATATTCCCGAAAAGTCTTGGGAACAGCTCCATATCAGCCATTACACCGGTATCTCCCGCCATATAGATGTTCTTGCCTTCAGGCAGTCTGAAAATATATCCTACAGGAACGCCTCCGTAGCTTCCATCCGGAAAAGAACTCGTGTGGTGAGCCGGAACCATGGAAATTTTAAGATCGTCGATTTTTGCTGACCCTCCGAGGTTCACATCGTCTGTATTTTTTGCTGTCTTAAAGTATCCGCAGATTTCCGGAACTGCAATAATGGTGGCTTCAGGATGATGCTGAAGGACTTCCTCTACATCTGCAATATGATCACCGTGCGCATGGGTAAGCAGGATATAATCGATTTTCTGAGCAGAGATATCAAACCCTGATTCCGCTTTTTTATAGTTGTAAAAGGGGTCACTCAGAATGGTTTTGTCTTTGTACGTGAACAAAAAACAGTTTTGTCCTAAGAATTGTATTTTCATTTTTAAGTTTATTTTAGTTTTAAATATCATTGATACCCCTCAACTCATGAGACTGGTATTTTCATAAAGGTCCATATGATGGTAATTAAGAATGGAATTATTGCTGCGGAAATTTATCCTCTATAAGATTCAGGTTGATCCCGTGTTCCAGATAAGCCTTACAACCGTCTAAAACTGTAGTAAATCCTCCTGTATTGTCATTGACCTGCCTTAGAAGTTCTTCACCGGTCTGGCTGAATCCATAGCTTTTAATCACAACAAGGGTTCCTTTTTCCATTACACGGAATTCGTAGTCTACATTCGTTGAAGGATCTCCCCAGATGGTTTTAATCAGCTGGTTCGGGATAATCTGAAGGGTCTTTACATCAGATGATACTCCATACATTTCCCATTCCCAAGTCACTGTTTTACCTTCTTCTAATTTCCCGGTAGATTTTGTAAACCAGAAATGAGTAGTTACTGCAGGGTTGATAAATGCTTCGAAGACATCATCAACCGGTTTTCTGATAAGCATTTGAGCTTCAACATAGATACTAGAACTCATGATATAATATTTAGATTTAGTTGAATAAATTAAGTCCGGCTGCTGTAAGAATTGCCATTACAAACGTCATAATTCCCACCTGCTTTAGATATTGGTCTAATTCTCTTGGTTCTTTTACAGCCATGATGCTTCTTCTCAGTTTCGCCAGCGGAAACAACAGGATCATTACAATAAAAGCGTAGTAATTCTGCGCCTGAATAAATCCGTTCACGCCTAAAAATATAAGAATCAGAACCAGTGGAAGCTGTAACAGGATCATTTCATAGATCATGGCATTTTTGAAACCGATTCTCAATGCGAAACTGTTTTTTCCTGACAACTTATCACTTTCAATATCTCTCATGTTATTAAGGTTAAGAACCGCCATGCTCATCATTCCAATAGCTGTTCCTGGTAATAACATATCCCAGCTGAAAGTTTTGGTAAACAGGAAATAACTTCCACACACGGAAACCAGTCCGAAGAAGATAAATACAAAAATATCTCCCAGTCCCATATATCCGTAAGGTTTTTTACCTACCGTATACCCTATTGCTGCTAAAATACAGGCTACTCCCAGCCCGATGAAGATATAAAATTCATTCATGTACTCAGGGATGAAGGCTGTGTATAATAAAGCAACTGTCGCAATAAAAGAAAGTGCAGAAAAAAGGATTACCGCATTTTTCATCTGTTTTGCTGTAATCTTTCCTGATGCTACTGCTCTTGCTTCTGCTTCATTGATTCTTTTAGCGTCGGTTCCTTTTACTCCGTCACCGTAATCATTGGCATAATTTGATAAAATCTGATACAAAAGGGTTACCAGAAGAGCCAGAGCAAAAATTTTCCAGTCCCAGGTTCCGCCTTCTCTGTAAAGCCTCCATTTGGCGATGAAAGCTCCCATAATAATTCCGCTTAGGGAAAGCGGTAAAGTTCTTAGCCTCGCGGCTTTTATCCAATCAGTCATAAATTTATAAGTAATGAGCAATGGGTAATAGGTAATGAAATAGTGATCACTACTGATTACCCATCGACAATGTTATGAGATCCATTGATCTTCCCCGAAGTTTGGTTTTCTTTTTTCAAGGAATGCATTTCTTCCTTCCTGAGCCTCCGCGGTCATGTAAGCTAAACGGGTTGCTTCTCCTGCAAATACCTGCTGGCCAACCATTCCATCGTCTGTAAGGTTCATAGCAAATTTCAGCATTCTGATAGAAGTCGGAGACTTTGCAAGGATTTCCTGAGCCCACTCATAAGCGGTATCTTCCAGTTCTGCGTGAGGAATTACGGCATTCACCATTCCCATATCCAACGCTTCCTGAGCAGAATAATTTCTTCCTAAAAAGAATATTTCACGGGCTTTTTTCTGACCTACCATTTTCGCCAGGTAAGCAGATCCGTAACCACCGTCAAAGCTGGTAACATCAGCATCAGTCTGTTTAAAAATAGCATGTTCTTTACTTGCTAAGGTAAGATCACAAACTACGTGAAGAGAGTGTCCTCCGCCAACTGCCCATCCCGGAACAACTGCGATAACCACTTTTGGCATGAAACGGATCAGACGCTGAACTTCTAAAATATTCAGACGGTGTCTTCCATCTTCTCCTACATATCCCTGATGTCCTCTTGCTTTCTGGTCTCCTCCGCTGCAGAAAGCCCAACCTCCATCTTTTGAGCTCGGTCCTTCTCCTGATAAGAGAACCACTCCTATGGAAGGGTCTTCTGAAGCATCATAAAAAGCATCATAAAGTTCTGAGGTTGTTTTAGGTCTGAAAGCGTTACGCACTTCCGGTCTGTTGAAAGCAATTCTTGCTACCCCATTGCATTTTTTGTAGGTAATATCGTCGTATTCTTTGGCGGTTTTCCACTCAATCATTTTGTAAAAATTTTTCTCAAAGATACGGAATTGCAGAGAATTTTAACATTGATTTTTGATGATAATAACTGTGAAATCTATGGGATATTTTTGTTTAAAATTCAGGATTGAGATTAAAAGAATGGTATGGAATATTTTTTCTACCTTAGAATGAAGAATGTATAATATCCCTTAAGCTACATTTAACAAAAAATTTGATGAGACAACTTATTCTATCATTAGCATTTATCCTTTTATCATGGGGTGTATCTGCTCAAAAAGTAACGGTTATAAAATCTCCGGCAGCATTGCCTACTGAAGATAAAAGGTTAAAAATATTTCTGGGCGGCAGCATTGATATGGGCAATGCTGAAGACTGGCAGGCCAAAGTTACCAGGGAATTATCTGAAAAGAATTTTATATTATTTAATCCAAGGCGGGATGACTGGAATAAGGACTGGAAACCTGTGAGCACTGAACCTAATTTCAGGAAACAGGTAGAATGGGAACTTGAAGCATTAGAAAAATCAGATCTCATCATCATGTACTTCACCCCTAAATCCCAAAGCCCGATAAGCTTACTGGAACTGGGACTTTATGCAAGAACAAATAAACTGATGGTGGTCTGCCCTGAAGGATACTAGAGGAAAGGAAATGTTGATATTGTCTGTGAAAAATATAAGGTCCAACGATATGAATCTATTGACATGCTGATCAAGGCCCTGAAAGAAAAGACAGAATAAAAAAAATATAAAAAACCGGAGCATTTCTGTTCCGGTTTCTGTATAGTCAAACTAAAGGATTATTGTTTTGGTTTTGCAGCCAATTCTGTTTCTTTAGCTTTCATTTCTTTTACTTTCTCCATATTTTTAGTTACTACATAAATTTCTTTTAAGGCAGTAACAGCTTCAATATTTTGCGGAGATGCTTTGTACCATGCTTCTGCATAAGGTAAAGCTTTAGCAAATCTTTCTCTTCTTGCATCGATAAGTTTCGATGCTTCGTCCGGCTTATCTTTTCTTAAAGCATTGATCTGCTCTACCGTTTTAGAATCATCTCCAATTACTGTATAAACAAGGTTCTGGTGAGCATTATTCATATCAGGCTTAAGCTCAATTGCTTTTTTGAATGACGCAATAGCATCTTCTGATGTTGCAGGATTTTTAGACTGCATTACCCCAAGGTTGTACCAGTTTGTGGCATCAGTCGGGTTTTTAGCCAGCTGCTCTTTAAGGGTAGAAATAAATTTATCTGTATTTCCTGATGCATAATAAGCAGTTCCCTGAGCATCTTTCAGTTTCGCGTTATTAGGGTATTTCGCCAATCCTTTCTCAATGATTACTAAAGCCTCATTCGGTTTCTTAGCATTTAAGAGAAGAGTGGTTAATGTTTCATACAAATCCGGTTCAACACTTGGAGTCTGTTCTGTTTTAAAATCTGAATAATCAGAATTTTTCTTCATAAGATCCCAGGTTGTTTTATCCAAAGGCACAACGTTTCCTGTTTTCTTTTCTTTAGCAGTATAAGTTGTCTGGATACCTGTAAAGCCTGAATTAATTAAATCTGTGTAAATTTTAATCGCTTCATCGCTATTGTTTGCCAACGCATAGCTAAGCCCTGCATAATACATATAAATCTTGTCATCCTGCCCGCTTCCTTTCAGTAAGTTGTAAACTTCTACAAATTTAGGAGCTGCTGCGGTATAGTTTTTTGCGTTATACGCATCCATAGCAGCCTTATTAGCCGCCTGCAGTTGGGCATTTACATCGCCTTTCTGCCCGAAAACGAATGCAGAAGCAACGATAGCAATACCTAAAATGAGTTTCTTCATAATAACTATATTATATTAATTGTACAATTTATTCTTCAGAGTCAGAATTCTCATTTCCCTCTGCTGGTGTTTCATTTTCAGCCTGAGGTTCTGTATTATCGTTTTCCTGGTTATCGAAAAGACTTCCTGTTCCTTCTTCATTTTCTTCAGAATCTTCTTCTACATCTTTATCCATGGCTACTTTTGCAATGGCTGCAATTTCGTCATTTTTCTTGAGGTTGATCAGTTTTACTCCCTGGGTATTTCTTCCCATTACTCTCATTTCATCCATACCCATTCTGATGGCAACACCCGATTTATTGATGATCATCAATCCATCTTCGTCTGTCACATTCTGAATAGCAATCAGATTTCCGGTTTTTTCGGTAATGTTAAGGGTAATAACTCCTTTTCCTCCTCTATTGGTGATTCTGTAATCTTCTACAGCTGTTCTCTTGCCGTATCCTTTTTCAGATACTACAAGAACGGTTTCTTTCTCTACATCGTTCACAACAATCATACCAATAACCTCATCATTGTCTTCCATGGCAATACCACGTACTCCGATGGAACCTCTTCCTACTTCTCTTACTTTTTCTTCAGGGAAACGGATACACTTACCATTTTTGGTAGCAATCATAATCTGGGAAGTCCCGTTAGTTAGGTAAGCTCCCAATAACTGGTCATTATCTCTGATCTCAATAGCATTTACCCCGTTTACTCTTGGTCTTGAATAGGCTTCAAGTGATGTTTTCTTAATGGTACCATTCTTAGTCACCATCACTACACTCATTTGATTGACATATTCAGCATCTTTTAAGTTGTTGGTTCTGATGTATGCTTTGATCTTGTCGTCCGGTTCAATATTAATCAGGTTCTGTACGGCTCTTCCTTTAGCAGTTTTGGAACCTTCAGGGATTTCAAATACCCTTAGCCAGTAACATCTTCCTTTTTCTGTAAAGAACAGCATATACTGGTGGTTGGTTGCAGAAACAATATATTCAAGGAAATCGGAATCTCTTGTTGTTGCGGCTTTATTTCCTACTCCTCCTCTGCTCTGAATTTTATATTCGGAAAGGGAAGTTCTCTTCACGTATCCTGCATGCGAAATTGTAAGAACTACTGCTTCATTCGGGATGATATCCTCGATGGACATTTCACCTCCTGAAAAATCAATTTCCGTTCTTCTTTCGTCGCCATATTTTTCTTTGATCTCAATAAGCTCTTCCTTAATAATCTCGAATCTTCTGCTTTCATTAGCCAAAATCTCTTCCAAATTCAGGATCTCTTTCATGATCGCATCATATTCGTCGCGGATCTTATCAAGCTCCATTCCTGTAAGACGTGCCAATCTAAGATCAAGGATTGCCTGTGCCTGAATATCAGAAAGCTCAAATGCTTCAATCAGGCCTTCTTTTGCTGCCTGAGGGTTTGCACTGTGACGAATGATAGAAATTGCCCTGTCTAATGCATCCTGGGTTCCGATTACTTTCATGAAACCTTCAAGAATGTGGGCTCTTTCTTTTGCTTTTTTAAGCTCAAACTTGGTTCTTCTTACGATCACCTCATGTCTGTGCTCTACAAAATGATGAATGATATCTTTTAAGTTCAGCTGTTCCGGTCTTCCCTTAACTAAGGCAATATTGTTAACACTGAAAGACGTCTGAAGCGCTGTATACTTATATAAAAGGTTCAGAACAACGTTAGGAATCGCATCATTTTTCAGTTCATAAACAACACGCAGACCATTTCTGTCCGATTCGTCTCTGATCTCATGAATCCCCTGAATTTTGTCATCTTTAACCAATTCAGCAGTTCTGGCAATCATATCTGCTTTATTGACCTGGTAAGGAACTTCTGTAACAATGATTGCGTTTCTGTTTCCGATTTCTTCGAAATTCACCTTCGCTCTCAGCACTACTCTTCCTCTTCCGGTATGGAAAGCATCTCTTACCCCGTCATATCCATAGATAATACCTCCTGTAGGGAAATCCGGTGCTGTGATATGATGCATTAACTCATCAATGGTAATTTCTTTATTATCAATGTAAGCACAAATTGCATCAATTGATTCAGACAGGTTATGTGGTGCCATATTGGTGGCCATCCCTACTGCAATTCCTGAAGTACCATTTACCAGAAGGTTAGGAACTTTGGTAGGAAGAACGGTAGGTTCCTGTAAACTATCATCAAAGTTATTCTGAAAATCAACGGTTTCTTTATCAAGATCTGCAAGCACCTCATCAGAGATTTTTTTCAGTCTTGCTTCGGTATAACGCATTGCTGCAGGCGGGTCTCCATCCATTGAACCGAAGTTCCCCTGTCCGTCTACCTGCGGGTAACGTAAGCTCCAGTTCTGAGCCATTCTCACCATTGCATCGTATACAGAAGAGTCTCCGTGCGGGTGGTATTTACCCAAAACGTCCCCAACAATTCTCGCAGATTTCAAGTATTTTCTATTTGAAAAAACCCCTAGTCCATACATACCATACAGTACTCTTCTATGAACGGGTTTCAGGCCGTCTCTTACATCCGGAAGTGCTCTTGACACGATAACGGACATCGAATAATCGATATAAGACGACTTCATTTCATCAACAATGTTGATAGGAATCAGTCTTTCTCCTTCTTTTTGCATAAACAAATTTTATTATAATGACAGTCAGACCTTTAGCTGTGCGTCTGAAAATTATTTATTTCCAATTTTTATTAACGGGCTAATTTACGAAATTTTTACCGATTTTTGCCCTAGAATTTATCCACAAAATCTTAAAAATTCATAAAATATGAGCCTATTAAGTATAACTTTCCACTGCACGAAAAACAATATTGAAGAATGGGAAAATTATATTGATGAAACCCTGGTCCTGATGGCAGAAAACCTGATGGATGTCAATAAGTATATCCTGTCGGAAGTACACAGCGATTATATTGAAGAAGGCAAGAATTACAATCTTCTTCTGATGTTTGATAATGATGATCTTCGTGAAGATTTCATTAAAAGTGAGATGGTAAACATCGCTGAGAGGGTTGAAAAGAAATTCGGACAGGAGGTTATGATCTTCAATACATTCCTGAATCCTAAAAAATCCAGAATGTAATACATATCAAAAGCCCTGAAAAATCAGGGCTTTTTAATTTTTTTTAATCTCTGTGATGTTTGTGGCCTTTGTGCTTATGACGGTGACCTCTATCGTCATTGTCATAGTAGTACACTCTTTTTTTCACATGTCCCGGTGCATAGTACCTTGCACTTCCCCCATACATTTTTTTAGCATGTCCCGGCGGAACTCTTCTTACCTGGTGGTCGTGAACAACACACGATGTCAGCATCAACATTACTGTTACTACTCCAGCCATTTTAATCAAACCTTTCATTTTCTCACTTTTTCAAATTTCGTAGTGGAAATAACAATGTTAATGCCAAAGTAGTTCAATTATTGAGATATTAAAAGAATTAACAATTAAAAAATTATTATTTACTACTTATAACTCATTTTCAAGGCATGATTATGATCTTTCTGCGACTCTTTATCATTTATCCGATATTTTCACTTCTTTTCTCCATCATGATCACATCTTTCCATTGCCCATTGAGTTTTCCTATTTTCTTTCTTACTCCCACCGTTCTGAAGCCATTTTTCTGATGAAATCTGATGGATGCTTCATTTTCAGGGAAGATATTAATCTGCAGCGTCCAGAAACCATGATCTTCACTATCCAGAATCAGTTTTTTTAAGAGAACCGATCCTAAACCTTTTCCCTGATAATTATTATCGAAATAAATACTTACTTCAGCAACTCCTTTAAAGCATTCTCTTTTGCTGACAGGCTTTAAAGCGCACCATCCAACCACTTCATTTGTTTCATTCTCCAATACCCAACGGCAGTCATTGAAATATTCCATATTCCAGGCTTCAGCAGTAGGGATTTCTGTTTCAAAAGTAGCAATCCCTCCGTTTACACCCTGTCTGAAAATTTCCAGCACTTTAGCTTCATCAGCGGGAAGCATTTCTCTTAATTCGTAATTCATCTGTTTAATGGTATTTTCTTTTATTCTTTCTTTTGATTCTTGAATAATGGGTCTGTTTTTCCTGTTCATCTTCTGAAATCACACTGATGTTGCCATCTACTTCTAAAATAGACAGCTTTACATTCTTTATTTTTTCAACACCGTGCTCACGGATGGCTTCTTCAAGTTCATCACGGGTAATTTTCACTCTGTTTAAAGCCACCTGATCAATAATCCCGTCTTTAATCAGAACCACCGGATCTTCTTCCATAAATGTTTCAAATTTATGATTGGCAAACATGAAACGTTTTAAAATAAAGTTGGCAACGAACAGAACAAGCGCAGCAATTAGGCCGCCCTGAAGGGATGTATCGGGACCTACCATTGCATTCTGAACGGCATTAGAGATCAGAAGCAATAAAACAACATCTCCGGCATTCAGCTGTGAAAGTTGATTTTTCCCAAAAAGCCGTATCGCAATCACCATAAAAAGGTAGACGCACAGCGAACGGACAACTACGTTAAGAATAGGATCCACGAAAAGTTTTTTATATAATCAAATGTATTGATTTTTTGTTATTATACGGACGTATTCATGCAAAATACATTCATCCTAAAAATAAAAGTAAGAATGGTACTCTCCACGCTCTTTGGTACAGGTTTTGGAATTGAGTTTAAGTAATAAGCACTCTATGAGACGACTATTCTTCTTATCATTAAGTATGATCCTCTTTTTCACAGCATGCAATAAAGCCGGACCTTCACCTTCATCAGGCAATGGGAATGACGCAGTTACTGAAAAGGTGAATGATCTTTATACTCAATATGGAACTTCTAATGAAGCTTTATATCATCAGTCTTTTTCTGACAGCCTGTTTTCTCCTGATCTGAAAAGAACCCTGGAAACAGCGATCAATACATCAAAAGCAGATATTGAGAAAGTAAAGAACAGTGATCATCCGGATGAAAAACCTTTGCTATTTGAAGGGGCTGTTTTCTCAAGTTTATATGAAGGATATACCGGCTACAGGATCAAATCTACAAATATAAGTGCTGATAAAGCGACTGCTGATGCTGCCGTGGAGTTTGAATATACTGCAAGTCCGCCAAAAATGATCTGGACAGATCATGTAAATCTGGTTAATTCAAAACAGGGCTGGAAGATTGATAATATTATTTTTGATACCATTGCTCATTCTAAAGATCTTAAAACCACACTGAATGAGTTTATTAAAAACGCTCAATAAATATAAAGCCCTACCTTCTCAGAGAGAGAGACTTATAAAAAACCGCCTTATCATAAAGCGGTTTATTTTTTTAAGGGCACTGAGAGAGGCGAATTTCACTGCATATTGTTCTATTATACCTTTCACAATAAAAGCAGTAAATTTTAGGCTGTCCTCCGTACACGGCTTTCAGATCTGTTTTTGTCAATTTTTTTAAGTTTTTCATATTTTAAAATTTTATGATTGTTGAATTTAAAACGAATATCATTATTAATTATTACATGATACTATTCAAAAATTTCATTATTTATAGATTTTAATAAAAAAATGTAGCATTTAAAGCATAAATCGATGATAAAAAATCATTTGGTTTTAATTCCCTATCTTTAAAGCACCTAACAATCACACATCAATACAAAATTAATATGGAAATTATTACACCCAAGGGAGCTCATATCGGGCAAATGGACTCTATCAGTAAAGCCAGGATCGGAAATTCTCTTATTGAAGGCAGCGATGACATCATCCATTACAATAAGGGAGTATGCCACGATGCCGTAGGTTATACAATGTATATGCTGGGAGCCAAAATTACTCCAGATGAACTTACGATGTATAGCGGACAGGGCTGGCTGAAGAAATTCAACTATCCTGAAGGAGAAAAATGGGACGGCTACTCTGTTATTCCCAAAGGAAAAGCAATCGGTTTTTACAGATTAAAAGATAAAACATGGTTTCATTCTGCTTTAAGTACCGGAAACGGAGCCGAAATCCGGTCTGTAAATGGTTTTAAACTGGGAACAACCTGGTCGGTTCCGGCCGATATGAAATGGGTTCTGGGCAAACGCAATACTGAGGATGGAACCTTTAATTATGACGGTACAAAAATAGAGGTTTATATTTCTTCTTTGTAACTTCAGAATTGGATATAAAAAAGAATCTGCTTTTCAGGGCAGATTCTTTTATATTTTAAGTGAGACCTTCTACAATTCCCTTTTCAGAAACTTCCCAGTCAGACTTTTCTTAGACTTCACAATTTCCTCGGGAGTTCCCTGGGCTACGATCTGCCCGCCGTGTTTTCCGCCTTCAGGACCTACGTCAATAATATGGTCAGCTAATTTGATCACATCCATATTATGTTCGATGATAATGAATGAGTTTCCTAATTCCACCAATTGATTAATAGCATCCATCAGGATCTTTACATCTTCAAAATGAAGTCCGGTTGTAGGTTCATCAAGAATGTATAACGTATTTCCGGTCTGTCTTTTGGAGAGTTCGGTAGCCAGCTTGATACGCTGTGCTTCTCCTCCTGAAAGCGTTGTAGACTGCTGTCCCAGCGTAATGTATCCTAAACCAACATCCTGAAGAGTCTTTACTTTAGCAAAGATCTTAGGAATTGGCTGGAAGAATTCTACAGCTTCATCAATAGTCATATCCAGAACATCAGAAATTGATTTTCCTTTGTAACGAACTTCGAGAGTTTCTCTGTTGAAACGTTTTCCGTTGCAGGTTTCACAGTGTACATACACATCCGGAAGGAAATTCATTTCAATGACTTTAAGTCCGCCCCCCTGGCATGTTTCACATCTTCCGCCTTTCACGTTGAAAGAGAACCTTCCCGGCTTATAGCCACGGATCTTACTTTCCGGAAGCTCAGCAAAAAGGTTTCTGATATCGGTGAACATTCCTGTGTAGGTTGCAGGATTTGAACGTGGTGTTCTTCCGATCGGCGTCTGGTCTACATCTACAATTTTGTCGATATTCTCAAGACCTTCAATTTTTTTATACGGAAGAGGTTCCTGAACAGCTCTGTAGAAGTGTTTATTCAGAATCGGGTACAATGTTCCGTTAATCAGGGAGGATTTTCCGCTTCCTGAAATTCCGGTTACCACCACCAGTTTGCCTAAAGGAACATCCAGGGTTACATTTTTCAGGTTATTTCCTGTAGCTCCTTTTAATACTATATTTTTTCCGCTTCCTGCTCTTCTTTCAGCGGGAATTTCTATTTTTCTTTTTCCATTGATATACTGTGCGGTGATGGTATCTGCCTTCAGCAAATCTTTCGGTTTCCCCTGCCAAAGTATTTCTCCTCCGAATTTTCCGGCCCTTGGACCAATATCCAGTACCTCATCAGCTTCAAGGATCATATCTTTATCATGTTCTACCACCAACACGGAGTTTCCAATATCTCTAAGGTTTTTCAGTGAGCTGATCAATCTTTCATTATCTCTCTGGTGCAGCCCGATACTTGGTTCATCCAGAATATACAGTACGTTAACCAGCTGAGAACCGATCTGTGTAGCAAGGCGGATCCTTTGGGATTCTCCACCGGAAAGGGTTTTAGAACTTCTGCTTAAGCTCAGGTAATCCAATCCTACATCCAGAAGGAACTGAAGGCGGGTTTCTATTTCTTTTAAGATCTCGTGGGCAATGATCTTATTTTTTTCTGAAAACTTATCCTTTACATCAGCCAGCCAGTCTTTCAGATCTGCTAAGCTTAAAGCATTAACCTCAGCAATATTTTTTCCATCTATTTTAAAACTCAGACTTGAAGGCTGAAGACGTGTCCCATGGCATTCAGGACATATTTCCTCTGTCGTGAAGTGTCTTTCTAACAATACGGCTTCATAAGATTCTCTTTCTTCAATGATCTCTTCCATAAAAGAAATCAAACCATCAAAGCTGATCTTTATTTTCTTGGTAATTCCTGCGTATTTAAGATCTTTGTTGAATTCCTTATGACATCCGTTATAGATATAATCCAGCGCTTCTTCAGGAATATCCTGCATAGGCGTTGTCATACTTAAGCCAAAAATTTCAAGGATATTTTTAATCTGTGACAGGATCCATTTGTTCGATTTAATATCTTCCAGCGGCAATAATCCTCCCTGATTAATGGAAAGCTTAGGATTTTCCACAAAGTAATCGGTATTGATCTTTTTGATCATTCCCAGTCCTTTACAATCTGGGCAGCTTCCTTTCGGAGAATTGAACGAGAACGTATTCGGTTCCGGCAGTGCCAGTGAATGTCCTGTTTCAGCATCCATCAGGTTTTTTGAAAAATATTCAATATCTGTACTTCCCAGTTTCTGAATACCGATAATCCCCTCACCCATTTCCATCGCGGTACGGAGTGATTTTTCCATCCTTCCTTCTGAGGCATTTTCACCGATAATCCAACGGTCTATCACAATATCAATATCGTGGGTTTTATAACGATCCAGTTTCAGGTCGTATTCTATATCCTGTAATTCTCCGTCAATTCTTGCCTGCCCGTATCCTTTTTTGGCCATCTGAACAAAAAGTTCGTGGTAATGTCCTTTTCGGGAACGTACAACAGGAGCCAGAAGCATTATTTTTTCACCTTTATAGTTTTCCTTGATTGTTTCCAGAATCTGTTCTTCCGTATAGCTTACCAGTTTTTTTCCTGTGGATAAGGAATAAGCATCAGAAACTCTCGCATACAAAAGACGCAGGAAATCATAAAGCTCGGTAACTGTTCCTACTGTTGAACGTGGATTTTTATTGGTGGTTTTCTGTTCAATGGCAATCACGGGAGAAAGTCCTTCAATTTTATCTACATCAGGTCTTTCCAGCCCGCCCAAGAACTGTCGTGCATAAGCCGAAAATGTTTCGATATAACGGCGCTGCCCTTCTGCAAAGATGGTATCAAAAGCCAATGAAGATTTTCCGCTTCCGGAAAGCCCGGTAATAACAACCAGTTCATTTCGCGGAATTTTGACATTAATATTTTTCAGATTGTGTTCACGTGCTCCGTAAACTTCTATATATTCTGTTGATTTACTCATAATCTGGAGTGATTCTACCTGAAAATCACGATGTGCAAAATTACGGAATTTTATGCAATTGTATAAACCGGAAAGTTTTATTAAAGTTTAATTTTAGTTAAATTTTTTAAGTTACAATTTCTATCTCACGGAATCACGCCTGTAAGGGATAAATGGAGTTATTTTTCAGTTTCTGTTTAATATACTTTGATCAGGCATACGTAATTTTTTAATACTTTGACCTGATCCTGTAGTTCACTGGTTGAAAGTTTAGAAGTAGACAGAACAGCCTCTTTTTTTGAAATTTTTCTATATAAATTGAGTAAGTAAAAAGATTTTAAAGCATAATTTACATTCTCCGTTTTGGTTCCGGCAGCTTTTAATTTAGCGGTTGTTATCCCCACTATATTACCATCTCTATTAAAGAGCGGACCACCACTATTTCCTGGCTGTAGCGGAACGGAAATCTGATAATAACGCTCATCATCGGCAATACCGGATGTGGCACTGATAATACCGTCAGTAACTTTATAATTACTTCCCATGATATCATTTAAAGGATACCCCAGCGTAAAAACCCTTGAGCCGACCTCCTGGGTCTGTTCAATGCTGTATGGAATAGTTTCCAGGTTTTTAAATTTACTGTCTGTTATCTTCAGCAATGCAACATCATTAGGTGAATCAGCGATTAATAGTTGGGCTTTATAAGTAGATACCCCGGATTTATAGTTTACCGTAACTTCAATATCAGACGCATCTGCTACAACATGGGCGTTGGTGGCAATAATCCCAGTTGTGGTTAAAAAAAATCCACTACCCGATGCTATTGAATTATCTTTTTTAAAAATAGTTTCGTTTCCGGCAACAGGGTATGTTTTAATAAAATAATCGAGGCGTTTGCGCAGCGTTTTGGTGTCTTTTAGTTCTATTGAAAGTAAAGTTTCGCTTTCCATATCTACATTCGAAAAGGTTTCGTAGGGTGTTTTATCACTCATATACCATTTAGTAGAATACATTCCCTTTACAGCACCGGGTTCAAATACAGCTTTAACCTCTCCGGTTTTCCATCCGGGTACTTCGGTTTCAAGAATAATGGCTTTATATACAGAACCATCTTTTATAATTCCTATTTTGTAATGTGGCATACCATCCCGCTGATAGCTTTTATAAATACCTTCTATTGGGTCGAACTTTCGGGATGACATCGCAGCTCTGATGGATTCGTCTGTCCATTTCGTAAGTTCTGTTATGTTCTCTGCATGCTGAGCTGATACTATAAACGAATAAAGCAGGAACAATAACAATAGAATCTTATTTTTCATTCGTAAATTTTTAGTTTATACTTCGGTAAGACAAAGGATAAAATCCAAAACAACTGTTTTTTGCTAACGGGTCAGAATATAAGTCTGTTTGTAGGTTGTATTTCCTTCAGTTGCAGTATTACTGAATGTAAATTTGTTTTGGGTCAGTTCCAGGATTTTATGTTCCTTTTCCCATAAAATCATCGTGTTATTGACCTTCAATTCATAGGAGTATTCTGCTTCCCCCTCGGCATTCGTCTTTACTCTTCCGTTGGCAAAAAATTCAAAATAAATATTATGAGGATCATTGCTGATGATTTCAGGAGGCTGATTCCCTACTGTTGTTTCTTCTATAAATTCCACTAAATTCCAGTAGCCCAGTATTTTTTGCTGCGTCACTGATATCATGTCATCTTCATCATCTCCTGAACTGCTTTTCTGACAGCCAAAAGTGGCCATTAAAACGGCTAGTGACAATAGCAGGATGGGTAAAAATTTATTTGTTTTCATATCTGTTCAATTGTATGTTCATATTATCTGCCCAGGTTATAGGTTTGTTTACTGGTATAATTGGCATTTGCTTTTACAAATTCAAAAACCAGTTTTTGCTGGGTAAGTTCTTTTATAACACAGACATCGTTATTAATTTTAAGGGTGGTTTCGTTTTCAATGCTGTAAGGTTCTATCTGCTCTTCATTTCCACCTAAAGCATAGTATATATTTCCATCATTACGAAAATCAAAATAGTCGCCTTCCGCACCCGGTTTCGTCACGATATCAACAGGTTCCGAAGGTCTTGTAGTTTCAGTTACTAACGAAATGAATTTCCATTTACCCAGTATTCTTTCTTTTGCGGGGGCTTCTGAAGAATCTTCTCTGGAGCAGCCTGCTGTAATACCGAGTGATATTATTGTAAGCAGGATTAATATTGCTTTTTTCATAGTGTTAAAATTTAAAATCAAGACTATTATTTCTCTTACAAAGATGATGTCTGATGGATAAATTTTCCAACAAAAGAGATCTACAAAACATCTACAATCACAGATAAACGCTTTATAAAGAATATACAGCCCTATTTCTACTCTCATTCAGGATTATTTCAACGATGGAAACATACCTGTAATTAAATGAACAAATTGTATTTTTGTTTTATTCAGTATGATGAAATTCATTGAATCTGAATTAAGGTTAAGGTATAGCTTCCTTAAACCACTACGCCAAATCAAGCATTATGAAGCATCCTATAAAGTTCATAATTATTCTGTTCCTGTTTTTCGCCGGACCTGATAAGGTTCGCTCACAATCTATCATGGTTGATTCTTTGAAAAGCCTGCTCCGAAACCCGGGACTGAAACCGGAGAAGAAAGCAATGGCTCTTTCTCATCTTGGCCGTAACATCTATGAAACAGATCTTCCATCTGCCTTGAACTCCGCCAATGAAGCACTGAAACTAAGTCGCCAATTTTCTGACGGCCAGTACAGCGCTTTCGCTCTGGCTACATTAACGTATCTGAATGTACAACGGGACAGTTTGGTGCTGGCTCAAAAAAATATTGACAGTGCTTTAATTTATACGGCAAAATCCACAAACAGAGTGGTCAACGGATATGTGTGGCTCCGAAAAGGATGGCTTGAATACACGGTTAATAACACTCCGAAAGCTACGGCCAGCTTTTTTAAAGCCCTGCAACTGCTTGAAGGCCAGAAAGCATATGCTTATGAGAGTCTTGTCTATCATTATTTAGCGAGTATTTATGCCGATTTAAAAGATCCTGAAAAATTGAAGAAATACACCCATCTGAGCCTGAAATTCGCTAACCAATCCCGGGAACCGGATATCATCTGCAATGCTTATCTGGCCACAGGGTCTTCATTTTTACAGGGTTTCAGAAAAAATCCCTCAGAAAAAAAACTGCTTGATTCTGCTCTTCTCTACAATCAGAAAGTGCTGCAGCTTGCACAGGCACAACCCAGAAGGATTGTTAACCATATCAACATAGCCGCTGCAGCTTTAAATACAGCCAATATTTATTGGGAGTTCTTTCCAAAAGAGTATAAAGACAAAGCTCAAAATTATATTAACCAGGCTTTAACCATTGCCCGAAAAACCAGGCATGAAGAAGTGATTGCGAATTGTTATGGAATCTTAAGCGAATATGCCCTGGCAGAGGGTAATTATGCAGAGGCAGAAAGACTGTTCCTGTCTGGATTTTCTGAGGTAGAAAACAGTCTGGGCAGCAGTATTGGGGTGAAAGCTTCCATGATGAAGGGGCTTGCAACCGTAGCTGAGAAAAGCGGTGATCAGATCAAAGCATTAAATTACTATAAGCGGTACATGCAGTACGAAAAGGAAGCCTACAATGCTGCAAAACTGTCTATAGCCCAAAAGCTTGAAGTACGATACGAAGCAGAAAAGAAAGAAAAAGAACTTGCAACGCTGCAGGAAAGGGCCACTTTTAACAGAAAACTTAATTTTATTTCTATCGGCCTGATCATAGCGGGTTTTCTTACCCTTGTATTCATTTTCCGTTCTTATCATTTCCGTTTAAAATCCTCTATTCAACAGCAGAAACTGCGTGCTGAGGAAGCCGCCCGCCTAAAGGCTGAGCAGGAACTGCTGGAGGAAAGACAGGATAAATTACAAAAAGAACTGCTGGCGGGCAGCTTACAGATGGAACAAAAAAATGATCTTTTACAAACGATGCGGGACAAATTAGCAGATCAGCAGGAAAACGGGATGCTCAAAAACCAGATAGAGCGCATATTAAAAGAAGATCTACGGATGGACGAAGATTTTGAGCATGCCAAAGCCAGCCTCACCAACATACACCCGGAATTTTTTAACCGATTGCAGCAACAAGCCAATAATAAGCTTACCCGGCTGGATTTGAAACACTGTACTTACATACTCATGGGGTTTTCCAATAAGGAAATTGCCAATCGTTTGGGTGTGGACCCTAAAAGCATTATCATGGCAAGGTACAGGATAAAACAAAAATTAAATCTCGACAAAGAAGCCAGCCTGGATCTTTTGATACAAAAACTAAGTTGAAAATACCAGGCCAGGTTTTCAGATAAAAAAAGACTGACACACAGCGTCAGTCTTTCTATAAGTTTTCTTTGATCTTTATTTCACAAATGAATTGTAGGCATTCAATACAGATTCATAAGAGGAATCAATCTGCTGGATATCAGTGTCTGAAATTTTCCCGGATGCTTTTGAATCCCGGATTAGTTTTCTGTAATTATCCAAAAAGCCGGATGCATTTTTATTAAATTGGTCAAACTGAGATTTTTTGTAAGAATACTGTGGATCTTTAACATTGAATTCCAGTTTTGCATTGGCTTCTGCAGCTTTAGCAAATTCATCATATTTTTTCTGGGCTTCAGCTTCGTCAAATTTTCCTGCGTATTGCTTATCAAGAACATCCAAAACAGCATCCAGTGAACTCATCACACTTTTTGAAGAAATGATGTATTCTTTCATTGGATGATCTTTAAGAACGACTGCTTCAGCTGCATCTGTTGCCGGTTTTATTTTGGTTATAATGTTTTCTCCAGCTGTAAAAAAAGCCTGTGCTTCTGTCTCCAGATCCTTTTTTATCGCTTCAGCTTTCGCTCCTTTGTCGTCTTTATAGTCTTCGGAATTCATATAAGACTGCAATTCTTCAAATTTTTTCCCTATGCTCTCTTTTTTAGCTTTATAGGTATTAAAATCAGTTTCTATAGCTGCTTTATCCTTATCAAAACCCGAAGGCACTTCTTTGATTTTTGAAAAGCTGTGATCCATTGAACTTAATACAATGGGCATTATCAGCACATTTTCTCCTTTTGATTTGGCTACAGCTGCATCAGCATAGTTAAGAATTCCATCAATATGCTTGGATGTGCTTTTATAGGAATCTAAAAAATTATTATTGAAATCAATAATAGCGTTTGCATTGTCTGTACCTCCCACATCCAATACTGATTTGCCCAGTTTACTGAGGTCCTTCTTGCAGCTTATAACAGTGACTGAGGTGAAGGTCAGTGCCATGGCAAGTACGATAATCTTTTTCATATTTTTTTGTTTTGGTTTACATATCCTGGTAGTCTGTGTCTTCATTGCTGATTTTCACAACATATTCAATACCGTCTATGGCTTTTGCTATGATCTGATTTCTGAGAATATTGGCCATGTTTTCCCAATACGCTCTTCCATAGAACGAATAATTCTGTGGAATAATCTCAACTTCCACAGTTCTTACAAAGCCTTCTTTTGGTCTGTTGCTGATCATGGTTCCTCTTCTTACCCTTACTTCCTTCAGCTCATCCTTAAGAATCATTCTGCAGTAGTTTTTTACATCTTCCAAAGAAATTATTTTGTCTCTGGTTGTTAATGCATATTTATACGCCTGAATACTGTCTGTTCCTTTCTGCTCTTCGGAACCTCCGATGGTTTCGGTAAGCAGGATCACGGTCTGGGATTTTAGCTGATTGGAAAGTTCTGTTCCTGAACGCATATGATTGGCCAGTGTGCAGTGAGTGATCCAGAAAGAAGCATAAGTATGATCTGTTTTTTCTACAGGCTCCATAATTACATAATTCAGTTCCTGTCTGATGCTTCTTTTGGCATTGTTCACTTTCTGCACCATCGATTTCATTTTATCGGACATCTCGCTTAATACCCCTTTCACATTATCCCTGTTTAAAAGGGAAAAAGCAGCAATCTCATCCCTTGTCAGTTCCAGTACATTGGCAATCATATCTACTGCATTTCTGTTGGTGAATCGCTCCATACCTCCTTTTCTTACGGTATACAAGCCTTTTTTAAGATCATCCGCTGGAGTGAATGGAATTTCGGTGTATTTTCTCCCGTCTCCATCCTGAACCTCATCTACATACAGAAAATGTTCACCTTCATCAGTTACCAGAGGAATGTTATTTCCCATGATATCAAGGCTATATTCTGTTTTCTTCCAGCCTCTGTTATAAACAGGGAAAGCATTCATTACGAATGAAAAGTTATCGAGAATCTCTGCTGAAAACTGTGGTGGAAACTCGAAAGTAAGCCATAGATAACGCTTATCTCCGATCTGTTTTGTAATTTCTTCTTTTCCTGCCAGAAAATCAAGATTCTGCGGAAGTTTTCCAGGTTCTGAAAATAAGCTGCTTGAAATACCTGTAATTTCAATGAATTTATGACGGTAAATACTTTTTATGTCTTCAATAACTTTATTTCGGATAGACTGTTCTCTGAACATCTGCTCATATCCGTCCTGCTGATTATTGGAAAGATAACTTAACCCTTCTCTCACAAACAACGGATTCCCATTACTGGAAACGGTAATATAAGGTAATAGTTTATAGACGAAATCCAAATGTTCAAAAGCTGGGTTTGAGCAGAATATGCTAAGGTATTTAGGAAAGTTTTCACTGGCGTATTTACTTACATCCACCCCTATTGTAACCTTTCTATAGTCTTCCGGTCTTCCCTGAAATCTTGCGACAGGTATTTTATTCAGTCTGTCATCAACACTATAACATGTATTTCCTACAAACATCACTGCAGTCTGCGCTTTATTAATACGGACATTTCCAATGGGGGTAAAAGGAATATTCAGCTGTTTATCTGATTCTGATTTCACCGTGGAAGTCATCTGCTTACGGAAGAAAAACTCGGAATGTTCCAAAAGAATCTCCGAAGATTCATAAGGCTGGGTATAAGCAACAGCATGAGCCGGAATTGGATGGGTATAAATAGAAGGGGTCAGAAGTTTAGCCAGTTTTTCAAGAATTCTGGCATTAACGGTCTGAATTTCATTATTAGCTTTAAAAACTTCCGTACTGAATGCATCAATCAGAAGCTTTACAAAAGGATCCAGAGACTGCGGACTTTTCAGCCCCCATACTTTGGTTGCATTCTGAAGCATCCTGGCCTTTACAGATTCTTTGGAATATATATTTTGATCTAAGTTCATAAGTTTTGTGGTGGTTAAAAGATTTAGTCAATAGACATCGGGCTTAAGAATAGTTCTGTGGAAAAGCTGAAGCGCTCTCCTGTTTCCTCCATTTTGGCATTAATGGCAATTCTTACTTTCTTTTTGATTTCTGTATGTTCTTTGGTATCGTAGCTATGTTCTACAATCTGGATATGGGCATCAATCTGAGGCTGCACAATCCGTGGTTCATATTCCAGGATCTGTCTTCTGAGACTTTTAACAAAGACGTTCTCCCAAACGGCGCTGGTAACTCCATTATCGAATTCCAGGTTCCAAACGTCGTTTCCATAATTTTCATCATATCGGTTTTCGCCTTTTTTTGTGGTGATCAGCAGCATGATATTGTGGGCAATGCTTTCCCCCATATCGCATGTATCAATGCTTCCGCCCTCCGTCATTAATGTAGACGGGACAAAAGGCATTCTGTAATTTGGTGTATCCATAATCAGCTTCTTAATTTTTTTACTCCATGGTCTGGTTTACGTAAAACGAAATACCAAAATACACATTTTCACTAAATAATTGTTACAAGATTTTAAAAATATTATTCGAATTCATGGTTGGAAGCAGGAAGACGGGGACCTAAAGTTGCTGTTGGACTGTTATTTCTTATTATTATAGCAAAATTTATATTTTAGGGACAAAAAAGGCTCTTCAACGAATTGAAAAACCTTAGATTACTGTAGATATTATTTATATTATTCCTGTTGGCTCTCTGTCTTATTTTTCCGGTTGATAAAATAGTATACCGGAAGTCCTAGCAGAACCATGATAAATCCTGGCCAGGTATACTGCTGTTTATAGATCAATAGAAGTACACAAAATCCTGTTCCTATCAGCAGATAGATAACGGGAGTTACCGGATATAACCATGTTTTGTAAGGTCGTTCCAGATCCGGTTTTTTGAATCTCAAATAAATTACCCCGAAAACAGTAATCATATAGAATAAAACGATTACAAAAGAAATCATATCCAACAGGTTGCCGTATTGTCCGCTAAGACATAGTAAGGAAGCCCAAACTCCCTGCATCCATAAAGCATTGGCAGGTACCTCATTTTTATTATTTTCAACTGCTGATTTAAAGAACATTCCGTCTTTTGCCATCGTCTGGAAAACACGTGCTCCAGCCAGAATCAGTCCATTATTACACCCAAAAGTAGAAACCATGACCAGCAAAGCAATAATAATAGTTCCTGCGCTTCCGAAAATATTCTGAGATGCTGCCACCGCTACTCTATCATTGGCTGCAAAAGCAATACTTTCCCTGTCCAAAGCGTTCAGATATACAAAATTAACGGCCAGATAAAGGATCATTACAGCTGAAGTTCCGTAAATCATTGCTTTTACTACATTTTTCTTAGGGTTTTCAATTTCTCCGGAAACAAATGTTACACTTTCCCAGGCTACAGAACTGAAAACGGAACCTACCATGGCTGCTGCAATTCCGCCCAGAAGGGTCATTCCGCTAATCGATTCCCAGCCTTCTTTAAGAAAATTACCACTAAGATCTTTTTTAAGATTGTTAAATGATTCCATCCCCAAACTGAAATTTTCGGATAAATGAGAAATATTCACCAGAATAAATCCAGCTGCAATCAGTCCGGCCAAGGCAATGATTTTCGATCCTGTAAATACATTCTGGAGCAATTTTCCACTTTCCACTCCTCTTGTATTGATATAAGTAAGAAGAAGAATAACCGCTATCGCCAGAATCTGTATCCAGGTAATTTTAAATTCTCCACTCTGAAAAATGGGTGCTGCATCATTTAATGAAGGAACGAGATAGGCTGTAAATTTACCAAAAGCCATGGCTACTGCTGCAATCGTCCCGGTCTGAATCACTGTAAAAAGTCCCCATCCGTAAAGAAATCCCATCTTTCGGCCAAAAATTTCTTTAAGATAAGTGTACTGTCCCCCGGCTTTAGGAAACAGAGCCGACAGTTCGCCATAGCTGATTGCTGCTGCTACCGTCATAATTCCTGTAATAATCCATACGACAATCAACCAGAACCCGGAGCCTAAATTCCGCATCATATCTGCGCTTACAATAAAGATTCCGCTTCCGATCATAGACCCCATCACAAGCATAATGGCGTCCCAAAGTTTCAGTTTTTTCTGCATAGTCAAGTATAGGCGTCAAATATAAACAAATATGCTATTGATTTTGAAATTTGTTTATAAATTCCCGAATGACCTGTTTTTTATCAACTTTTTATCCTTATTATATTCAATTTTAATTAGTACTTTTGAAAAAAATATTAAAAATGAAATTCAAAGTTATATTATTGGCTGCTGCTGTAAGTGTATCTACTTTAGCTTTTGCACAGGAGACAAAAAAATTTGGTCCACCTGCAGGAAATGCTGTTGTTGGTGATGCTTACGGAGCAGGAGTTGCTTCTTCTTCTGAATCTAAGGCAATATCTGTAGAAAAATTAAGCAAAAAGCTTAAAAAAGATAATAAGAAAGTAGAAAACGTAGCCATTAAAGGTAAAGTAACTGATGTATGTGAGAAAAAAGGATGTTGGCTTACCATCCAGACTGAGGATGATTCTCAGTTTTTCGTAAAAATGAAGGATTATGCTTTCTTTGTTCCTACTGCTTTAAAAGGAAAGAATGTTGTGCTTGAAGGTAATGCAGAAAGAAAAGTAACTTCTATAGATGAGCAGAAACACTATGCAGAAGATGCTAAAAAACCACAGGCTGAAATTGATGCGATCACTAAACCTAAGGAAGAGATCAGATTTGTAGCCAACGGAATCAAAGTGGTTAACTAGTTCTCTTTGAAATATATAAAATAACGTCCTCAAGCTTTTTGAGGACGTTTTATTTTATGTCTTAGATACATGAATGATTTTTATTTGCTGATGGCGCAGAGTTTTTTTAAATTTACTTTTGTTGGATTTGCGCAAAGACGCTATTTTTCCATCAGCTTTATGGGCATAAGGCGCAATGATTTTATCACTGATAAAATTTCATACTGGAAAAGACTGCTGAAAATCTTTGATTTTCTTGCGTCTTAAAAGTGGCATACTTTGTCAAAAACCTTGCAACATTGCGTTTTCCAACATCATCTTTCAGACAAAAAAAGAGAAAGTCAACTTTTCTGATTATTTAATCTTCAATCGTAAATTCCACGGGTGCATCCAGCTTCGGGTATTTGGTGTCTGCTATAAATTTTTTTCCTGTACAGTCTATTTCCAACCAGCCTTTTCTTTTTTTCACATCTCCTACTTCCATAACGAAAGGTACAAAGGAAATTTCATCTTTACCATCTTCAATAACCTCTCTATACTGAACCGCAACATCTAAGATACACTCATGTTCGGTATCCAGTTTTACATTTCTGTAGATGATATCATAATGGGTTTCCTTATTCTCCGGAATTTCGAGATAGTTCTCCCATCCTTCGATATCTGAATTTAGGTCGCTTATCGCTTTTAAGGCATAATACAAGGCTATTGTATAATATTTTCTTGTTCCTTTTCTTGTATAGTCATCTATGAAATGTCCTCCTTCAAATAAAATAGTCGGCATTCCGGCTTTGATAAAATTATCTCCCGTGGAAGTCGGATAGAATTCATCTGAGTATCTGCCAATCTGGTCAGGGATCATTTCCTTTAAGTGTTCATATACTTTACCAATGACAGCCATACACTTTTTTCTGTTGTCTGTTACGGTACGCTCTACATTTTCTGAAGGTGCCAGAAATGAAAGTGTTGCCGGATGAATTCCGTCTGTAGTAAATATGGTACGCTGTTCATGGAGATTTAATGCATAATCATATTTTTTTCCGGCGACGGCAGCTTTCAGATATTTGATCTCTTTACTCGCTTCATTATGAAAATCTCTGTTCAGGTCAACATCTGATGCATTAAGTCTTGTCCATCTTTCTGAACCGTCCGGATTAAGCATAAAAATAAAATCGAGGCTGATCTTACTGAACAGCTCATCCTTCATTTCCGGAGCCTTATCTAAAGTTTCCCATAAGTCGAGTATGGCATGAGTAGCATTGGATTCATTTCCGTGCATCTGTGACCAGGCAAGAACATTAATATTTCCGGAACCGATGCTTAAACGGTAAATAGGTTTCTCTAAATATGACCTTCCAATCTCATGAATGTAATTGCTGAGATTAGTCTGTAGGTAAGAAAATAATTTTTCGGGGGAAATATAGCGGTTTGGGAAATCAGGATTCGGAATATAGATTTGTTCAAAGTTCATTATGAAGTAGTTTACAAGAGTCAAATTTAAGCATTTTTGACTAAAAAATAAAATTAACATAAGTAAACCAGCTAAACATTGTAAACTGTCATTTTGTCTGTGGATAAAATTGTGGATTGCGAATAATTCAAAACGCATATTACATTTTATTTATTTTCAGCTAGTTACAAATTTTATTTCAACTATATTAGTAATATAACTTTAAGTGTTTAATTAAGAATTTTTCGGGAAAAGCGTATAGTTTTATTAAACAGTACTAATGTGGATAACTCTAGAAGTTACTAATATATACAAATGTAAATTTGTTATTTTGTTAGAATTTTAGCAAAATAGAGGTTTAAAAAGACAACATCCTGTACAAAATACTCCTCTATGGTATTTACAATTGAAAATAAGTTGATAATTAGATTAAAATACAAATAAAGTATTGATAATTAGATTATTACGTTTTAATTTACTTTTGTATAACGTTAAAAATATTGATATTTAACGATAAAAGCTGTTATAAATCAATTGATCTTTAACTATGTAATCTAGTTAAATATATTACTGATAATTAGCTACTTATATTGTTTACAAACTTAAATTACCTATATCAGAAAGAATTTCTAGCAAAATAATACTAAGGTCAGATGATTAATGATTCAGAATAGCATAAAAAAGAAAATTTACTTTAGTTAATTGTATTTTATCTTCTAAAATGTAAATATATCATTGGTATTTAGCATATTACACTTATTTACATTTGTATATTCAAAATAATCACTCCCATTTACTTTTGTAATTTGCATTTGTAACTTTATTTATTTACATTTGTAAAATAATTAAAGACTTGTTTTTATGAGTTTGAACGAAAGAATTTCCAAAGTGATAGAGTATTCTGCTTTTACTCCTTCTGAATTTGCTGATGAGATTGACGTACAGCGTTCTTCTATTTCGCATATTACCTCGGGAAGAAATAAACCCTCTCTGGAATTTATCATCAAGATAAAATCCCGTTTCCCGGAAATCCTTTGGGATTGGCTGATTACGGGTGAAGGAGAAATGTTGAAATCTGAACTTCCGGAAACCATAGAAATTCAGACAGAAAAATTGGATGACCAGCCAAAGCCCACTCCGCTTCCGGATCTGTTCACCATGATGAGCGATGATGAAGATCCGGAACTTACAGAGGTTGCTTCTGAATCTCCAAAACTCAGCCCGCGAGAATCGTCTGTACCTGCCCAAAGTACGGTCCAGGAAAATTTAACCGATTCTCGGCGATTAGAAAATTCTAATGAACAGATAATAGCGCAAGCTACTGGAAATCAAAGCAATAAGATAAAACGTATTGTCCTGTTTTATGAAAATGGAAAATTCGAAAGTTTTGAGCCATAAAAAACCTGACTAAAGAAAATAGCCAGGTAAAAAATATTTGAAGAAGAAAACTAAAGCTATTGCTTTATTTAGTTTTTAATGGATAGGGATCTGCTTTTCCTTTTTAGCAGATAACGGATTGGATTCATAAGTTTGCTTTCATCCTATTTCTATTTAAAACTTATTATATAACCTGGTCACTTTATAGTAAAACCTGTTATGTATTAAATACTTTTATGATATTATCAAATATAGCAAAACACAATTAAATTAGCAATAATTTTTAAATAAATTTAAAAATTAATTAATATATAAAGGAACAATATAGATAATTGTTAATTTCGGAAAAATAAAAATCGCTGTCAGAGTGACAATAAAAACGGTTTTTCACCAATAAATGCATAAAAAAGACCTGCAGAAAACTGCAGGTCGCTTTATATTTTGGATAAGAATCTTATTTCTTTCTTCTTTCCAGTTCCTTTTTAATAAGTCCTAGTTCTCTTCCGGTCTGTCCGGCCACAGAAGTATTCTCCTGAGCTCTTCTCGTAAGATATGGAACTACATCCTTCACAGGCCCGTATGGAAGATATTTAGCCACATTATAGCCTTTATCCGACAGGTAGAAGGTAATATTATCACTCATTCCGTAAAGCTGTCCGAAATAAACATGAGGGTTTCCGTTTTCGAGAGACTTGGCTTTCATTTTATCCATTACGAGTTCTGATGAAACCTCATTATGCGTTCCAAAGAATGCTGAAACCTTATCCAGATGATTCATTACAAAATCAATTCCGGCATTATAGTTTTTATCGGAAGCTTCCTTGTTCGGCTGGATAGGATCTGCGTATCCTTTCTCTGCTGCTCTTGCTCTTTCTTTCTCCATATAAGCTCCGCGAACAATCTTATACCCGATAAAATAATTCTTTTCTCTTGCTCTCTGAAGGTGCTGTTCCATGTACTCAAGTCTTCCCGTTCTGTACATTTGGATGGTATTCCAAACGATAGGTTTTTCCTGGTTGTATTTCTCCATCATTTCTTCACACAAATAGTCAGCCGCCTCCTGCATCCAGGTTTCTTCGGCGTCTACCATTACTTTTTTATCATTTTCGTGGCACAGGCTGCATACTTCATCAAATCTTTTTACCACTCTTTCCCATTCTTCTTTCTGGCTGGATGTCAGCTCTGCATTTTTGCCAACCGCCTCATACAGATCAATTCTTCCGAATGCTGTAGGTTTAAACACAATAAAAGGAATAGCCGGATTTCCCACTGAAAATCTTACGATATCCTTGATCTCTTTACATACGGCATCAAAGGTTTCTTCATCTTCTTTTCCTTCAATGGAATAGTCAAAAATACTACCTACTCCCCTTTTGAAAAGCTGTTTTACCACCTTCATACTTTCTTCGCGGGTTTCGCCTCCGCAGAACTGCTCAAACAATGTGTTTTTAACAATTCCGGTAACGAAAGGAAAATTATGATGTACGGTAAAATTAAGGACAGAGGTTCCAAGGCTTGTAAGAGCAGGCTGTTCAATCATTTTAAACATCCAGTACGCCTTTTTCAGTTGTGCATCAGACTTGTCTGCAAATGCAACTTTAGTATCATTAAAAATGGGCATTCCTTTTTATTAAATTTAGTTCTGCAAAGGTAATGAATACCTCAGTTTATTTAAAGAAATTTTTTCTATAATTTGCTTTCAATTCCATTCAAAAGCATTGCAATAATTCCTACAAAAACCCAGAATCTTAAAATATTGAGGGTGAGAAAAATTCTTCTTCGTGAGAAGTTCAGAAGGAGGTAAATACACAGAATCATGATGAAAAGTCCTCCTGCAAAATAGTACGCCATAAATCCGGATATTCCGGTTTTAATAATGATTTTCATGGATACTGCCATTGTTACAAGCAGCAGAGAGATAATGATAATCCTTGTATTTCTATTTTTAAAATAGTTCGGGATGGTGGTATAACCAAAGGTCCTATCAACACTTTTAGTCAACATATCTTTTACAATATCAATACATAAAAGAATCAGGAAAAGGAAAACAGCCATCAGCAGTACTTTCCATGAAAAGGTCTCGTAATAGACCATCATTCCGAAGAAAGGATATAAGGTAAGGCTAACGAAAGTAAGGTTATTAAGAATCAGAATCCTGCTCAGTTTATGACTGTAAAACCACATAAAAAACTGGTATACAAGAAAGAAAACAAAAACCCTGTGTGAAATCATCCACGCTACGCCCAAAGAAATGGCACTTAATGTGAGATAAGCATACAGGAAATATTTCTGCTTGATGAAACTCTGTATTCTGGTCCGGAATGGCTTTGCAATATGATCTTTTCCCAGATCATAGAACTGGTTGATAATTCCTCCTGCAAGAATGGTAAGAACGGTACAAAAGATGATCCCGTGAACTTTGAAATCGAAGACAAATTTTCTGAAGGTTTCATCCTGATTAAACAGAAAAAAAGTCGAAACATATAGGGCAAAAGTCAGAAGAACAGCTACGAAGAACCGCGCTCCGAGAAGAAAGCCCACCAGTTGTGAGAATCTGTAAAATATAGATTTAGAGACATCGTTTTTAGATTGGAAAGTTTCTTTTTCAGAATTCATTCCAGTGTGTTTAAAATCTGTAGATCACTTCTTTCTGGAAGCCGTCAAGCATTTTTTCTGCCTTTTCATAATCTTTGGTAAAGCCCAGAATATACCCTCCGCCTCCGCTTCCGCAAAGCTTAAGATAATAGGCATTGGAATCCAGTCCTTTTTTCCAGATCTTAAAGATACTTTCAGGAATCATTGGACGGAAGTGTTCATACGCCCAATGGGACAGTTTTTTCAGGTTTCTGAAGAATGGGTTCATATCTTTTTTCAGGAAAGCGTCAATACAAGCGTTGTTGTAACGGATAAACTCTTCTTTCAGTGTTTTACGGAAACCTTCTGTTTTCATTTTTTCAAAGAAGATCTGGATCATTGGACCTGTTTCTCCGGTGATTCCGCTGTCGATAAGGAAAATTGCTCCTTTTCCGGCTTCTCCTTCCGGGATATTTACCCTGTCTAAATTTTCTTTGTTCTCAATAAGAATCGGCAGGTTCATGTAACAGATCAAAGGATCCATTCCTGAACTTTTGCCATGGAAATAGCTTTCCATTTCTCCAAAAACGGTTTTTAATTTTTTCAGATTGTCTTTTGAAATATGTTCAGAATCTAGTTTACTGATTGAATATTTTTCAAAAATAGCCGCTACCAGAGCTCCGGAGCTTCCTACTCCGTATCCCTGAGGAATATTGGAATCAAAGAAGAGCCCTTCTGCAATATCACTTTTAAAGCGATTGATATCTAATTCAAAATCATCAGAAAGATCAAGCGTTGTAAGGAAATCAGCATATTTCTGCAGATGTCTGTTGGAATTAAGTTCAAATTCAGAACCGAGATCTGAGAATTTCAAAGTTCCTTTATAGAAGCTGTAAGGTACTACAAGCCCTTGGGAATCTTCAATCATTCCATATTCTCCAAACAGGATTATTTTTGCATAAAATAGAGGGTTGGTCATTTTGACAATAAATCTTTTGACAAAGTTAAAAATTATTCCGCTGAATATAATCAAAATTCACGCCGAATTCCATATTTAATGTAAAAAGCAGACTTTTTTATCGAATCTCAACCGGATGACCCATAAAAAAGCTGTTTCAAAAGTGAAACAGCTCTGTATATTTTACAAGGTATCTCTGTCTTTCCGCATCTGAACTTTCAGGAACCGGATCAATATTAATCCGGTTGCGAAGAACAGTGTCATGGAAAGCGCTGCAATACGCATATTGTTGAAATGCTCAATGAGTGTTGCAAATATAAAGGTTCCGATGATGATGGCAATTTTTTCCAATACATCATAGAAACTGAAAAATGTTGTATTTTCCATAGAATCTTCAGGAAGCAATTTGGAATAAGTAGACCTGGACATCGCCTGAAGACCTCCCATTACAAGTCCGACAACTGCTGCCACACCATAAAACTGGTATTCCACTGTAGGATTTTCTTTATTTAGGAAAAACGCCCAAAGACAGGCAACAATCCATAGTATAATGGCTATAGAGATTACATTTCTGTTTCCGATTCTTTTTGATAATCTTGAGAAGATTACCGCTCCGATAATGGCTTCGATCTGGATAACCAGAAGCGTGGCTATCAATTTATCCTGAGCCAGATTGATTTCACTTTTTCCGAACAGGGTAGCCATCAGGAAAATAGTCTGCATTCCTACACTGTAAAAGAAGAAACTGGAAAGGAAAAATTTCAGGTTTCTGTCTTTAAACAACTCTCCTCCTACTTTGAATAATTCATGGAAACTTTCTTTAGCAATGTCTTTATAAAAGCTTAGATTATCTTTCAGAACTTCAAAGAATCCGCCCTGCTCTTCATGCTTTTTAAAAATATTTTTATAGTTTAAAAGTACCAGATCTTTTGGAAGTTTATCTTTAACATCTCCAAACTGAGGAAGGTGCTTGAAGGTATACTGTGAGAACCCGAACCACCATGCTCCTGTCAACAAGAAGCTGATTCTTGTGAACAACAGCTGCTGGGCCGCTCCTTTGGCAAATACCTGAATCAATACTAAACAGATCACCACCAATACTACCGATCCGATATATCCATAGACATATCCTTTAGCCGAAAGGGCATCCTGCTTATCCCGGGTTGCAATATCCGGCAAGAAGGAGTTATAAAATACAAGACTTCCCCAAAACCCGACACTTGCCGTAATACTGAAAAGAAGCCCCAGAAATACATTATGCATCCCTGTAAACATAGCAAGCCCCATACATGAAGTTGCTCCCAGATAACAAAAGAACTGAAGGAATGATTTTTTATTGCCTATGGTATCTGCCAATGATGATAAAAATGGAGACAGCAGTACCACAATAAAGAAAGAGATGGTGAGTGAATATCCATATACCGCATCAGGCTGGTATTCTTCTCCGAAGATTTTAATCATATGCCTCACCGGGACATCAATCCAGGATTTGGTTTCTTCTACATATTCTTTTTTCTCATACGCTGTGGTAAGAATGGAATAGTAAATAGGAAAAATGGTGGAGGTGATTACCAGCGAATATACGGAATTCGCCCAGTCATATACCGCCCAAGCCTTCATAATCCTTGGATTATTTTTTATATTTTGAGGCTGTTGATTCTCAATTTCAGACATTTCAAATAAATATTAGTAGCACAAAAATAAAAAAACCATTAAGAAATGGATAAGATTTAAAAAAAATTATCGATTCCTTAATGGCAAATACTCTCAAAGAGAATATTATATGTTTTCAATAACGATCGCTGAAGCACCACCGCCACCATTACAAATGGCTGCAGCACCATATTTTGCGTTATTTTGCTTCAATACATTAATCAGGGTAACAATGATTCTTGACCCTGAACTTCCCAGCGGGTGCCCAAGGGCTACCGCTCCTCCGTTAACGTTTACTTTGGAAGCATCCAGCTTTAAGATTTGGTTATTAGCCAATCCCACTACAGAGAAAGCTTCGTTAAATTCGAAGAAGTCGATGTCTGAAATCTCAAGACCTGCTTTTTTAAGAGCAATCGGAAGTGCTTTTGCCGGAGCAGTCGTGAAGTTTTCAGGCTCCTGGGCTGCATCAGCATAAGAAACAATCTTCGCTAAAGGTTTCAGTCCTAATTCTTCCATTTTTTCTTTAGATACAAGGATCAGGGCAGAAGCACCGTCATTCAGTGTGGATGCATTAGCTGCAGTTACTGTACCGTTTTCTTTTTTGAATACAGTAGGAAGTGTTGTAATTCTATCGAAATTTACAGCTTTGTATTCTTCATCTTCAGCGAAAATAACAGGTTCTCCTTTTCTTTGTGGAATTTCAACAGGAACAACCTCATCATTGAATTTTCCTTCGCTCCATGCTTTTGCTGCTTTCTTATATGATTCAATAGCAAAGTTATCCTGATCTTCTCTTGAAATGCTGTAATCTGTTGCACATTTTTCTGCACATACTCCCATATGCACTTTGTTGTACACATCGGTAAGACCGTCCAATACCATTCCATCCTGCATTTTGATATCGCCTAATTTGGTAGCAATTCTTGCATTATAGTAATGAGGCACTGAAGACATATTTTCCATACCTCCGGCAACGATTACTTCAGCATCACCGGCTTTAATCGCCTGTGCAGCCATAGTTACCGCTTTCATTCCTGAAGCACATACTTTATTTACCGTAGTAGACGGAGTTTCAATAGATAATCCCGCTCCAAGGGCAACCTGACGTGCCGGCGCCTGGCCTTCTCCTGCCTGAAGCACATTCCCCATATAAATTTCCTGAACATTTTTAGGATCAAGACCAATTTTATCTAATGCTCCTTTTACTGCTGCAGATCCCAGTTTGGTAGCCGGAACTGTTGAAAGGCTTCCCATAAAGCTCCCCATAGGAGTTCTTACTGCGGAAACGATGAATACTTCTTTCATGTGTATTATATTTTACTTTTTTTAATGAATGAAGCCTTCCGGCTTCGTATAATATCTGTTCTATTTTACTTTTACGTAGGTAAGTTCAAACTGATTGTTGTCAATCTTTGTCTGAACTTTCAGGAAATTATCCTGAGTTTCCATAATTTTAACGCTGAAAACATCTCCTATCTGTACAGGATCGTTTTTATCTGATTTTTCAATGACAATTGCCTTATAGTTACAGTCGTCCACAAAAACCAGTGTTGATTTTATAAAATCTTTTCCGTTATTGAAATACTCGGTCTGAACATTATCTTTCACGGTCATATACCAGATGCCTTCCGGATAATTCTCACGTAGGAATTTACCTTCTTTCAGACTTTTACATTTAGCTGGTTTATCCGGTTTGCTGAAATCTGTGCTCTGAGCTTCGGCTTTTGAAAATGCTAACATCAGTATTCCAGCGCAAAATACTTTTATTAATTTCATATCTGTACTCTGTTGTTTACTTTTTTACTACTCCTAGCCAAAATCATCATGAATGCACCCAGAAACTCTACAGCCCAGCCCCATTTAAGCTTTACAACCCCTGCGAAAGTTTCCCGCCAGGATTTAAAAGGCAAAAAGCTGAAATACTCCAGCGACTGCATTTTGACAGCTACCAGGGTAAATGCAAACAAAATGATCAGCAATACTCCAAAAAATCTTACGATTTTCGCACTGTTATTAACAATACCAAAAACGGCACATGCAGCAAAGATCCAGCACGCAATGGCCAAATAGTGGTCCAGTTTCCAATAGTTCCAATTTCCAATGATGGGAACATGAACAAGGGGCAGAAAGCTGCCTACAACCACTAATAACAATCCTAATAACTGAATATTTCTCATATTTACTAAAGTGCCAAAATACAAAAAAAAACACACTTAAAAAAAGCGTGTTTCAAATTCAGATTATTACCGAACAAACGTTAATAAGTTTAAAAAAAATCAATTCAAATTAGCAATATAATAAATAATCATTATTTTTATTAACAATTTAAAAATAGATACTTGCAATCTCCAGACCGATCTGAAGTCCGTATTTCTTTGTAAACTGTGCGTTATTGTTAAATGTCGGCGTAAAATCTTTCTGAACAAATAAATTGAAACCTCCGTAACCGATCCCGAATTTGCCACCAACCACAAGATCGTTCATTCCATATCCTACTCTTTCTCTTTCTACAATCCTTGATGAAAATTCATTGGAGTACTTATTATAAATAACGGTTCCAACCCTTACCCCTCCATATACTCCTAAAACAATGCTCAGCTGGTCTTTTTTGTTATCTAAATAGGTATTTCCTTCAAATTCAACATATTTAGGATTCAGAACAAACCGGAGATCTACCGGAACAAAAATATAGGTATTATTAAATCGGGTCTGTTTCAGATTGCCTTTGGTAAATTCCTGTACAGACAGCGTATGCCCTTCCTGTGAATATACTTTTCCGTATTTTGCAGAAAACTGATCTGAACGGAATCCCAGTCCGAATCTGTAAAACAACGGGCTTTTAAAACCACCGACCTGGCTTTCGTATCTGAGCGTAAAATTATAGGAATTATAGACTGTATTTTTCACTTCAGAATCTTTGCTGTAAAACCTGAACGGCTGATCTTTAGAGGTCATATTGGTACCAACAAAGCTGAACGTCATGGCTAAAGAATTTAAAAGCTCTTTAGGTGTTGTTCGCCTTCTCGGAAACATTTCCATTTTGAATCCATTAGAGCCAAGCTGTAACGAATATCTGCTGGGAGGAGCAGGGTTTTTCCCTTCAAAAACAGCGTCTCTTACCATTTCTTTGGTAGCAGTTTCCAATTCTGATTTTTCTGCGTCTATTTTATCGTTAATGATCTGCTGATATTTTGAAGCTGTTTCGGTACGTTGTTTCTGCTTTTCATCGAATGTGATTTTATTTTCACTGAAGCTTTTATCTATGGCATTTAGTTCTGTATTCAACTTTGATTTTTCAGAGAGGACAATGCTGTCCACTTTTTTTGAATACAGTTCCATTCTTGGATTTATCGGCTGATTTTCCTGGGCAAAACTGCAGGTAAAAGCTGTTACTGCAGCCATTAAGGTTAATTTAGTTCTCATATTCTTATTCATTTTCAGACATTATTTATACTCTGTCCTCGTTCAAAGGGCAGTATTTTTTTATATTAAAGACTGGTTTTATTTTGAATCGATGTAGACGGTCACACCCAGAACGGTTACGTTCCCAACATTCGGTACCATTCTGTCAAAGTTGAATGTTCCTACTTTCTTATCATTTTTAGCTGCTTTTGCACGATTTTTATCATATTCATTTCCCAAAAGAAGATCATCGGTGCTGATGTAGCTTGTTTTCGTCTGCTTTACTTCTGCTATAACAGGAAGGTTAGCTGTACTGATTTCTGTTTTTTCCGGGGTCTGCGTTACTTTTTCCGGTTGTTTTACTGCTATCTGAGGTTCTTTATATTCAATGGTTTCAATACTTTGTGGCTTTACTTTTTTTGCAGGCGTTAAAACTTCCTGTGAGTTTACTTTTTCATGAGATTTACTCACTATTTTTATTTCATTTTCCTGAACTGGTTCTTCATTTGGATGTACAGGAAGATCCTGAGTATCGGAGTTTACAGGTTTGGCCACCTGTTCAAGCGTTTTTTTAACGATATAATCTGTTTTATGATTAGGTTTACTTTCCCGGCTGCTATAAAAAATAAATGTTCCCGCTGAAATCAACAGTAATGCAACAGCTGCATACTTCCACCACTGAAAAGAGGGTTTTACTGCCGTTTCAGGGTTTCCGTCCAACTTCTGGTCCAGTTTTGCCCAAAGATCTGCAGAAGGCTTTATTTCGAGCCTTTCATAGTCAGATTTTAGCTGTTTCAGTATTTCTTTTTTCATTGTTTTCGGTTTTTAAAAATTCTGTCAGCCATTTTTTTGCCTTGCTAAGCTGGCTTTTGCTGGTTCCTTCTGAAATATTGAGCATTTCTGCAATCTCATGATGTTTCTTGTCTTCAAAAACATACAGATTAAAAATCAGTCTATATCCTGCAGGCATTTGGGAAAATAGGTCTTCAATATTGATTTCCGCCATCCTTTCATCTATATCTTCTTCCGGGTGATCATCTGCAATTTCTATATCTGCATAAAGAATATTCCGGTTTTTTCTGAGAAAGCTTACAGAATCATTCACGACAATTTTTCTGAGCCAGAACGGAAAGCTTTTCCAGTCTCTGCATTCATCCAGTTTTGTAAAACATTTCAGGAAGGCACTGCTTAAAATATCTTCCGCATCATGAAGGTTGTTGACATAAGAATTTGCAATGGCAAGCATTTTAGATGAAAACATCTCATACAATGCTTTCTGGCCTCTCCGGTCCCGTTTTTTTGCCAGTAAAAAATTCTCTTCTAAATTCTTCATGTATTGGTTTCTATCTATAAGACGGAAATTCTTTAAAATGGTTGCCTGAAAATAAAAAAAACTGCACTTTTTTCCAAAGTGCAGTCTAATATTTTAATTTTCAGTATGATAAATTTAATGATTTACTGAAGAAACCTCATCAGGATTATGTTTATGCCTGAATAGAATCGCAAAGAATATAGCAAGAACCAGAGCATAGATTGCAAAAGAAAGCCATATCTGATGCCAATCTTTTACCATAACAACAGATGAAAGGGTCCCATCCGGATTTACTGCAGCATTAAAACCGCTTTTCAAAATCTCAAGGAATGTAGGATTATCCGGTGTTGTTTCCAGGTAGGTGGAAAGATCCGAAGCTGTTGTAAACTTGTGTGTAAAAAATTTATCAATGGCCCAACCTGCTATATAACTTCCGAAAACAGCTCCAAAACCATTGGTCATCATCATAAATAACCCCTGAGCAGAAGAACGTATTTTTTTATCAGTAGTTGTTTCTACGAAAAGAGAACCTGAGATATTGAAGAAATCAAATGCCATTCCGTATACAATACAGGAAAGAATAATCAGTGAAAGCCCAAATCCGTCCGGCACACCATAGGCAAAGAATCCGAATCTTAAAACCCATGCAAGCATAGACATCAACATTACTTTTTTGATCCCGAATTTCTTCAGGAAAAAAGGAATCGCTAAAATGAACAAAGTCTCTGAAACCTGAGAAATTGACATAATAATGGTAGATCTCTGAACAACAAAAGAGTCTGCATATTTTGGAAAATGTGAAAATTCACTTAAGAAAACATCTCCGTAGGCATTAGTTAATTGAAGTGCAGCTCCCAAAAGCATTGAAAACAGGAAGAATAAGGCCATTTTGTAGCTCCCGAATAGCTTAAATGCATTCAGACCTAACTGCTCTGATAATGGAGCGCTTTTATCAATTAGTTTTTGTGGCGGACATTTCGGAAGCGTCAGTGCATAAATTCCCAATAGGATCGCTACCGCTCCTCCAATATAAAACTGTCCTTCGGTTGCTTTGTTTCCTGTAAGATTGGTAATCCACATGGCTACAATAAATCCAATTGTTCCCCATACCCTGATTGGCGGGAAATCTTTTACCACATCCAGATTACTATTTTTCAAAATAGTATATGAAATAGAGTTGGCAAGGGCAATGGTAGGCATATAAAAACACATGGCTACAAGCATTACCGAAAAGAAAGAATTAGGATCTGCCGAATGAGGCAATATGAAAAGAACAGCACCATAAAGAATGTGCAGCACCGAAAAAATTCTTTCAGCATTTACCCAGCGGTCAGCAATAATTCCGGTGATGGTTGGCATAAAGATAGAAGCAATTCCCATTGTTCCGAAAACGGCTCCGAACTGGGTTCCATCCCAGTGCTTTGTACCGAACCAAAAATTAGCCATCGTAATCAGCCAGGCTCCCCAGACAAAAAACTGAAGAAAACTGAGGATGGTCAGTCGTAATTTTAAATTCATAGTTTATATAAAGTATCTCTTTTAGTCAATTTTCTTTTTCCTCCTTTTAATTTCTTCCTGAATTTCCAGAGCGGTGTCATAATCTTCTTCTCTTACGGCTTCATCCAGCATTTTCTGAAGTTCTTCCATAGACACAGATTTTAAGTTATCTTCAGCCTGTACTGTTTCTGAAAACGATTGTTCTTCTTTTGAAACATCTTCCAGCTCAAGAAGGATTCCTGCTTCATTCAGCACTTGTTGTGTAGTAAAAATCGGTGCATCGAATCTTACAGCCATTGCAACAGCATCAGAAGTCCGGGCATCAAGGATCAGCTCTTCGTCATTGGCTTTATTCTTAAAGTTGATATTGGAGAAAAATACACCGTCTACAATTTGATAGATAATTACCGAAACCAATTCGTAATGGGTAGAAACTATAAATTTGGTGAATAGATCGTGGGTAAGGGGTCGCGGTGGATGGATATCTTTTTCCAGTCCGAGAGAGATGGACTGTGCTTCGAAATTTCCAATGACAACAGGTAATTTTATGTGTGTCTCTTCATGTTCCAGTAATAGGGCGTACGCGCCTGATTGGGTCTGGCTGTACGATATTCCGCGAATAATTAGCTGTTTATAATCCATAACTACAAATATAGATTAATTTTTTATTGTGATTTCACTTTTTTACGCAAAAATAAAAGCCCGGAAAGCCGAGCTTTTATTTGTATTATGAAGAATTGTAAATGGCTGATCGTCAATGGTACTCCGTAAGTGAATTTTTAATTTATCAAAGATTGACAAGCGAAGCGAACTGACTGCTCACCATTAACTTTTTTATCCTTTTATTGCTTTGATTTTCTCTGTTAAAGCCGGGATGATCTGGAAAGCATCTCCTACTACTCCATAATCAGCAGACTTGAAGAATGGTGCTTCAGCATCATTGTTGATTACTACGATTGTTTTAGAAGAGTTTACCCCTGCAAGGTGCTGAATAGCCCCGGAAATCCCTACTGCAATGTAAAGATTAGGTGCAATTGCTTTACCGGTCTGTCCTACGTGCTCTGTGTGAGGTCTCCATCCGATATCAGAAACCGGCTTAGAACATGCGGTAGCAGCTCCTAAAACGTTAGCCAGTTCTTCAATCATTCCCCAGTTTTCAGGACCTTTCATCCCTCTACCTGCAGAAACAACCACCTCAGCTTCTTTAAGATCTAATTTACCTGAGCTTTGCTCGTGAGAGATCACTTTTGTATCTTCGTTAGCTACTGAAAGATTTTTCACCTCTTCTGAACCTGATACTCCGTTTTCTTTAACACCGAAAGCATTTTGAGAAACAGTAACAATTACTCCGCTACCATCTGCTTTTGCATGCATGAATCCTTTTCCTGAGAATGCTTTTCTTTTTACCTGGAATGGAGAAAGGTTTTCAGGAGCTTCCAAAGCGTTTGTAATTAAAGAATAGTTCTTCATTACAGCCAGCATAGGTGCAATAGAAGAAGCATCTGTTGTATGAGGGAAAACAATAATATTTCCGTCTGCTACTTCATTTACTGCCTGTGCATATGCTTTTGCAGAGAAATTCTTAAGACCCTCGTCTTTGATATTGATTACGTTTGACGCTCCATATTTGTACAATACATCTGAAGCATCTGTAGGGTTTACAGAGATTGCCGTAACGGTATCTCCTGCTTTGTCTGCAACAGCTTTAGCATAAGAAACTGCCTCAAAAGCTGCTTTTTTGTAAACTCCGTTTATATTTTCTGCGTATACGAATACTGCCATTTTTTTAAATTTAAAGATTAAAAAATTAAAGGATTAAAGAATTAGATCACTTTAGCTTCTTCGTGAAGTAATCTTACCAATTCATCAAGGTTATCAGGAGAAACCATTTTTACAGCAGCTCTAGGCGGCACACTGTCATAAGATACACCCTGAACTTTTACTTCTGAAGAAACTGGTTCTACAACCTGCAAAGGTTTTGTTCTTGCAGACATAATCCCTCTCATGTTTGGAATGATAAGGTCTTTTTCATCCACTAATCCTTTTTGTCCTGCAATGATGGCCGGAAGTTTTACAGAAATAGTTTCTTTCCCTCCTTCAATTTCTCTTACTGCAGTCGCCTCGCTTCCGTTTACGTCTAAACCTACCGATGCATTTACGAAAGGCTGGTTCAATAACTGAGCTACCATTCCCGGAACAGAACCTCCGTTATAATCGATAGATTCTTTTCCACAAAGGATAAGATCATATCCCCCATTCTGAGCTACTGCAGCAATTTCTTTTGCTGTTGAATAGCTATCCTTAGGATCAAGGTTTACTCTTACTGCATCATTAGCACCAATTGCCAATGCTTTTCTGATAACAGGTTCTGTAGCTGCATCTCCTACATTGATCACAGTTACTATTGCTCCCTGAGATTCCTGAAGTTTAACCGCTTTTGTTAACGCAAATTCGTCTAAAGGGTTGATTACCCACTGAATTCCGTTTTTGTCGAAAGCAGACTTATCTGCTGTAAAGTTAATTTTGGAAGTAGTATCCGGAACACTACTAATACAAACTAATATTTTCATGTGTACTATTTTATTATTTCCCTTTAGTGCCTAAACCCATGATGATTTTAGCAGAGATTTTGTTTGAATTAATTTTTGCTAATATAAGCAAAAAATATATTATGCATGCATAATATATATTGATTTGTTATTCAGAGCATTAAAATTAACAAAACGCCCTAAAACAGAGCGTTTTTGTATTAATAAAGAGATCATTAATCTTATTTTCTGATGAATTTTTTAGAAAATTTGTTTCCCTTAATTTCCATGCTAATGGTATAAATTCCGGGGGTAAGATTTCGAATATCTATTTTATTGTGGTCAGGCTGGGTATTCATGCTTCTTCCTGTATTATCAAAAATTTCAACTTTGGAGACTGGTGATGCAGATTGTATATTTATAAAATCAGTCGCGGGATTCGGATACACTGAAATATTACTTTCTTCCTCAACAGTTTCTTTAGTTCCCAATGTTGAACTATTTACGGCTGTCACCATATAATCATCAAAAGATGTGATATGAGCTACTGTATTCCCTGCACCAACTACTGAAACAAAATCCAATTCAAAAGGATCTACACCTGCGGCGGCTGGTGTATGTGTTGAGGCAGGACTGTAAGCAGTACCTCCAGGGGTTATCCATGTAACAATTCCTGTCGTTTTGTTGAATGTACAGTTCAAAGTAATCCATGTATTGGGTGGATAAGTATTTGTAGCAGGTTCAAGATAAAAAAGATAATTTCCGGTTACCGCTGTTGATACTTTAGTATAATATGCAATTCCTACAATTCGTTGTGTATCATATTCATATCCGGCTCCCAGCAACGTTTTATGGGTGGTCCCGTCATAAATCAATACGGTTACTCTTCCCACACCGCCTGTGACGCTTCCTGTGTATAATTTGAAGCTTAGTTTAAGGATATCATTTCCAGCAGTTCTTGCCGCCCAGGATGTTCCCAGCCCGTTCTTCCACATATACTTTGTGCCCGTAGATCCAGCACTTCCGGTAAGCTGTAAAGATTTTCCGTGGGAAACATCTACATTCACAATCTGTGCTTCCGAATTGGAACCTCCGGCAAAATCCGTATAAAAGCCACCTTGCCCGGGAGTTGATGCAGTAATATCCGTTCCAATATTTCCTATAGTATAACTATTAAAATTATCACTTTCCAGAGTCTGGGCATTCAAGGTTTGAAATAAAACCCATAGAAATGCATTAATTGATAGAAAATTTTTCATAATATATTTTTAATTCAATGTCAAACTTACTTCAGTTAAAAAGTGGAATCAATACCAGTTATTAGGTAAATTTTACACTTTAAAGAAAATTGATTCTTATTTTAACATCAATTGAAGAAGGATTAGCTCCTGTTAATAAGACAGCAGAAATCCTGAAAGGTTGTCTGTGAAATAAAAATATCTATTGATTACTACATTAAAATTTAATTGATTTTTGAGATTTATAAAAAAATATTCAATCTGGATTCCCAAAAAGCATCATTTATAAAGGCTTTGTTGCCCTGAATTCTATTTTACTCGGCAAAACTCTTGGATTCATTTTCAAAATATCCAGTACAAGATTTCCCATATCTTCGGGCTGGATCTTCCAGCTGTCTTTTTCTGAAGGAATATTTCCGTTGAAATGAGTCGCCACTGATCCGGGCATAATCACGGTAGATTTGATATTGTATTTTCTAAGATCGATCATAGCCGCTTGGGTAAACCCTACAACACCAAATTTTGAAGCGTTATATCCTGTTCCGTTCTCAAAGAAGTTGGCACCTGCCAGACTGGAAATGGTGATATAATATCCTTCCGTTTTCTTTAATTCTTCCACGGAGGCTTTTAAAGTATAGAAAACACCGGTTAAGTTTGTTTCGATCATATCATTCCATTCCCCGGCTGTGAGCTCATCCACCGGTTTAAATATTCCCAGTCCTGCATTGGCAATTACAAAATCCAGTCTTCCAAATTTTTCTACTGCATATTTTATGGCTTCCTCTTCACTTTCTAGGCTTCTTACATCAGAAACAATTCCCAGAACATTTTCCGAATACTTCCTAAGCGTTTCTTCAGCTTTCTCTACCTCTTCTCTTTTGCGTCCCGAAAATGCTACGGAAATTCCGTTTTCAAGCAATATTTTTGCGATCCCGAAACCAATTCCTTTGGTCCCTCCCGTTATATAGGCTACTTTATCTGACATGTTCCTTAATTTTAATTCCCTAAAATAATAAAAACGCTCCAATTGGAGCGTTTTATATAGCCTAAGATTTTGTCAGGTTATTTTTTGATGAATTTTTCGGTAAAATTTCTGTCGTCAGTTTCAATATTAAGAAGATAGACTCCTGCAGATAGGTTTTTTACATCAATCTTGTTTCCGTTCAGCTTAATTTGAAGTTCCTTCCCCTCCATATTGTAAACCTTAACTGCTTTTACCAAATGTGAATCAGTCAATTTGATAAAATCTGTAGCCGGATTGGGATAGATGATGATCTTTTTCTTAGGACCAGTTGTCTCTTTTGTAGATAACCCGCTTTGATTATTTAACTGAATATTATCAATATAAGCTGATCCTTCTGCATTATTATGCACAAAACGCACCTGATCAATATTAATAGGCTCTATAGTCCCTGTATAGATCAGGATATTATCCAGATAATATTTGACTTCTGAGGAGGAACCTATTATTGAAAACCTGTGCCAGACATTGGGCTGCCATGATCCGGAAGCAGACATTAACTCCGGACTTACAAGCTTATCTAAAATTTTAACTGAGCCTGTATTTTCAAAATCAACACGGATGACAAATTTTTCTTCTGCATTATTTACTCCCTGAAAGCCGAATATTGATCCGTTAAGCTGAGACATATTAATATCAAATGAAACAGAAAACCCAGTGGATGGCTGAATCTGAATATTATTAAAAGCTCCAATGATGGGAACTGATTGAGTTCCGTATATATTCTCTTTTACAATCCTGAGAGAGTTGTAGCCATCTGTCGCATCGTCGATACAGATTGTCTGGTTTAATATGTTGGGGGGCTCATCACCGGTAGGCGTACTTATCCAAGTCCCCTGAGCGTGAATATTTCCTGTATAAAATCCTTCGTAGTCCTCAAATGAGGTTCTTTGCTGAGCAACAGAAAGCACTGATAACAAACAGATTGTGATTGAGTAGATTTTTTTCATAGTCTTTTTTTTAGTCAGAACTAAAATTAAAAACATCTGAGAGTTAAAAAAATATCATTCGTCAAGCAGAAATCCGATTATTGTTATTAACTTGAAGCCGGACTGGCCATAAAAAAGACCTCGCGCACAGGATATACCCAAAAGTTGAGACAGTCCAAAAATAAATCCAGCGCTTCTTTTCAGAAACGCTGGATGGTAAGGTATATTAATTTCAATTATTTTGAATAATTTTCAAAAAACAACGGAATACTTTCAATTCCTTTATAGAAATTAAATAATCCGTAATGCTCATTCGGTGAGTGAATTGCATCAGAATCAAGACCGAAGCCCATCAGAACTGATTTTGCTCCCAACACCTTTTCAAACATCGCCGTAATAGGAATACTTCCTCCACTTCTATAAGGTAATACCTCTTTTCCAAATGCGGTTTCCATCGCTTGTTTTGCAGCTAAGAATTCTTTTGTATCACTTGGCAAAACATATGGCATTCCTCCGTGATGTGGTGTAACTTTTACTTTTACATTCTCAGGGGCAATTTTTTCAAAATGCTTTGTGAACTTTTCTGTAATTTCCTCTGGTGTTTGATAAGGAACCAGACGCATAGAAATTTTAGCAGAAGCTTTGGAAGGAATTACTGTTTTCGCTCCTTCTCCTGTATATCCGCCCCAGATCCCATTACAGTCTAAGGTAGGACGAATAGAGGTTCTTTCCAGTGTTGTATATCCTTTTTCGCCTTCCACTCCGTTCAGTCCGATTGATTTTTTGAATTCTTCAGGATTATCTTTCAGTTTATTCATTTCTGCTCTGTCTACATCAGACACCACTTCCACATTGTCATAGAATCCGTCAATCGTAATATGTCCGTTTTCGTCAATGAGCTGGGCAATCATTCTTGACAGCACATGGATCGGGTTGGGAACAGCTCCTCCGTAAAGTCCTGAATGTAAGTCTCTGTTAGGCCCTTCCACTTCTACTTCCACATAGCTTAATCCTCTTAAACCGGTAGTTACCGTTGGCTGCTCATTGCTGTAAATATGGGTATCTGATATTAAGATACAGTCGCAGGCTAATTTTTCTTTGTTTTCATTAACGAAATCACCAAGACTTACCGACCCTACTTCTTCTTCCCCTTCCAAAATAAATTTCACGTTGCATGGAAGCGCATTGGTTTTCATCATCGCTTCAAAAGCTTTCAGATGCATGAAAAACTGGCCTTTATCATCTGCAGAACCTCTGGCAAAGATGGCTCCCTCCGGGTGAAGTTCAGTTTTTTCAATATAAGGTTCGAAAGGAGGTTTTCTCCATAACTCCAACGGATCTGCCGGCTGTACATCATAATGTCCGTATACTAAAACCGTAGGAAGGCTTTTATCTAAAATCTTTTCTCCGAAAACGATAGGATAGCCTTTTGTTTCACACACTTCCACATTATCTGCTCCTGCATTCTTAAGGTACCCTGCACAAACGTCTGCACACTTCAGTACATCATCTTTATAAGCCGGATCTGCAGAAATAGAAGGAATTCTCAGTAACTCAAATAATTCATCCACGAAACGCTGTTTGTTTTCGTTGATGTAATTTAATGTCTCTTGCATTGTAAAAATTTATTTTGTTAAAAGTAAAAAAAATGGTCTGCAGACGCAAACAAAAAGGGAGAATTTTCTGAATAGCTTATCATTTTAAATCTATACGTCTTTAACAAAAAATGTCCTACACAATGGCAGGACATTTTATATGGTATACTCGTAATTAATGTTCAGCTTTTGGAGCTTTTTCAGCTTCAGCAGGTTTTGCCGCGGAAGTACTGTCTTTTTTAGGAGCTTCAGCTTCATGTTTTTCAGCCGGAGCCGCTTCTTTGTGACCTTCAGCAGCGTTATGACCATGTGCTTCACCTCCGCCCTGTACATCATCAGAATATCTTTCTACTCCTTCTTCCAGTTTCAGTGTATTTTTGTTTCCTCCTGCCTGGATCTTTTTACAGCTTACAGCTACAGCAGCAATAGCTAAACATATAACTAATTTTTTCATATGCAAAATTTATTTTTTTAAAGGTCATATGGAATCGCATTATTTTAGTCTGTCCTGATTATCCAAACAGCGGGCGATTTCATGCTTACATTTTTAATTGCCCAAAATTAAGAAATCCTGCTTTTTTCGGCAACATTTTTATACTGATTTTAAAATAATTTTCCCTTTTTTGGATTGTGTAAAAATAAGGTAGTCTTCGCCTCCATCTTTTATTCCGTATTTCTTTCTGATCTCTTCCGGTTTTAACGGATAGTTTTTCGAAATAATATTGAATTGTTCTTTCTTTTTAATACTCTTAGATTCAACAGATTCCATCTCTAAGATTCTTCCCGGAAAGTCATCCTCTCTTTTATCCGAGGTATAAATATGGGTATTGGGATGAAGCTTTTTTAACTCAAATCGTTGAGAGATCAGATTGAATGTTCCACCTTTTAAAATGGAATTATTTGGGATATAAATGAATTTTTCCGGCTCAGCGTATAAAGCCTCCGCATCATCTTCCTCTCCAAATCTGAATATAAACACAGGTTCGCTGCTATCCAGATTAACGCAGTTGCAGGTAATTCCTTCATGAGGTTTACCGGAAAGGAAAGCAACCACTTCCTTAACATCATTTTTTAAGGCTATAATTTCTATTCTGAAAATACCGGGAAGCACCGAAACCAAATATTTAAGATCAATCAACGGAGAAAGCTTGATGACCACCTGATCTGAAGATGTCATAAGTGTGTCCTGAATTTCGAGAATATCGGGCGACAGGTCTTCCAAAAGAAATACTTTATTTTTACTACTGTCTCTTCTTGCCGGATCTAAGTAAATAACATCGAAATGCTCTTTATTTGAATTTAAAAAGTCTTCCAGTTTCTGATTGACAAAGACGGCTTTACGTTTCAGGATATTCCAGTTATGTTCTACAGTATTTAAAAGTTCAGTATTTTGCTCTACCAGTGTAATTTCCTCAAAATTCTGTGAAAGATAATAGGCATCAATCCCGAATCCACTTGTCAGATCTGCAAACTTTCTGCCTTTTAACATTTCTGATTTATAGGCAGCTGTCTTTTCTGATGACGACTGCTCCAGACTCAGCTGGGGCGGAAAAACAATTCCTTCTTTCAATAGGAACGGAAATTTCTTTTCGGCTACCTGTTTTCCTTTGATCTGCTGTACAATTTCCTGTATAGAAACATCAGGAAACGGGGATTTTTTCAACAGTAATGCGTGTAAATCTGTATTTAGATTTGTATTGATGTACTTCTGAACTTCTTCATTTAAAATTTTACTTACCACGAATCTCACTGATTTTTTTATATGCTCGCTGATTTTGCAGATAACGCAGATTTTTTAAATATAAATATCATTAATTAATACTCAATAAAGTAATCTGGTAATTTATGGAAATGTTAAAATGGCTTCCCAGAGATCTCACAAATTTCACAGATGATAATTGTACATCACCTGTTTAAGATGATAACGACTTAAAAATTCCGAATTTGTGGGAAATTAAAATTATTCAAACATTTCAGCCCAACGTACGGGCTTTATTTCATTTTCGCTGTAAAGTTCTTCCGCTGACTTTTTAACGTCTAATTTAGGGTATAAATTAACCCCGATCAGCTTTATTTTTCCTTCTTCCACCCATTTCTGTTCTTCAACAGCATGGTTATAGATCTTTTTTTGTACTATTCCCTGCTTTAAAAGCTGCAGATAACCGCCGGCCTCTTCTATTTCTACAAACAGATCCCATGATTTTTCTGCAATCTGGCGCGTGATATCTTCAATGTAATAACTGCCGTTTGATGCATCTTCAAATACATTGATGATACTTTCGTAGGCTAAAACAATCTGCTGTTTGAAAGAGATCTCTTCTGAGTTTTCCGTGCTTCTTTCCACCAGATAATTGTTGCTGAAAACAGCGTCTGCACCGCCTATCATGGCAGAAGCCAATTCTAAAGTGGAACGGATCAGGTTATTTTCATTATCAGCAACAGCTTTATTTCTAAGGGAAGTTTCTGCAAAGATGTAAGGAATCTCATCCAGGCCATATTCTTTGGAAAGCTGGTTGAAAACAATTTTAAAGGCTCTTAACTTGGCCATTTCAAAGAAATAATTTCCACCAACAGCAATTCTGAAGATCAATTGATTTAAAATTTCAGCACCATAAACTTCAGTAAGTTCTTTTGTCTGAGCCAATGCTATTCCCAACTGCTGGTATATAGCTGCTCCGGCATTCTGATGAAGGGAAATATCAATACAAATATTTCTTTTGAAGTTCTTTGCCAAAAGCTCTTTAGCCAATTGATCGTTTATAACAGACTGTTTTTCATCAATAATACTGATCAGTGAAAAATACTGGTCTTCTTCTTTAGGGCTGATATGCCCCGCAAGATCTTTATTATTAACAAACAGGGCTTTCTGTTCAAGATTCTCTACATTATGTTCCAGAACAAATGCAAATACATCTTCTTCCAGACTTTCGTGGTAAGTAGCTACCAAATGGGTATTTTCTTCCACTTTCGGCAGGTTGGCCAATGGTTTCCGAACTTCGCTGTAAAACGGTTTCACTTCAATTCCTTCAAGGTTTTCCTTTTTTAAAATTGAATAAATATCTTCTGTTTTAAGCTGTTTCTTAACTAAATTTTCCCAGTTTGGAAGTATTTCTGACATTGGAGATGGATTATTTGTGAATTGTGAATCGTCAATAGTGAATTTTAATTTAGTTTAAGATTCACTATTGACGAATTTTATTCAATTTGTATTATTTTTTCGCAATATTACTGCTGTCTACCACCAGAATAAAGATCTCTTCATCCGGTTTTTTCATAAAGTAATTTTCTCTTGCGTATTTTTCTTTTTCCGATTTATTGTTCATCAGTTTTTTATAAAAGGCATCATTTTTTTCATATTCCTTTTTATAATATTCCAACTGATCTTCATATCGGCTGATTTCGCCGTTCAGTTCATTGATTACGAGAAAAGAGGTTTTATCAAAGAAAATCATCCAGACCAGAAACAGGCAAATGGTAATGGTATATTTATTCAGAACATATTTCTGAATGAGTTTGAGTGTTTCGGACTTCGGCTGGATGTCTTTAATAAGTTTGTTTTCTTTCATTTTAATGTTTTCTCAACGAATTTTTTATAACAGTAGTTAAAAAATCAATCGCTACGGAATTCTGCTTCATGTTCGGAATGATAAGATCGGCTTCATTCTTTGATGGTTCTATGAATTCCTGATGCATTGGTTTTAAAGTAGTCTGGTAACGGTGAAGAACTTCATTTAAGTCTCTTCCCCTTTCCTGGGTATCTCTTCGGATCCTTCTGATGAGTCTTTCGTCTGAATCGGCATGAACAAATACTTTCAGGTCAAATTCTTTTAACAGTTCTTTATTGGTAAGAACCAGAATTCCTTCTACCACCAATACATTCTTAGGTTCTACAGTGACATGATCTCCTGTTCTGGAATGGGTAACAAAGCTGTATATCGGCTGTTCAATAGGCTCGTTATTTTTTAAAGCTTTTACGTGTTTCAGCATCAATTCAAAATCTATGGACTTTGGGTGGTCATAATTTAACGCCTCCCGTTCAGTCAGGGTAAGATTCGGGTTGTCATGATAATAATTATCCTGTGAAAGGATGTTCATTCCTTCAATATCAAGCTGCTGGAGTATCTTGTCAACAACTGTAGTTTTGCCGGAGCCTGTACCTCCTGCAATTCCTATTACAAGCATTCTTTTTTGTTTCTTTATAGTTTGTACAAATATACTATTTTAGATAAAAATATGACAGCACAGACCAATAAATTGAACAATTAAGGGGACAAAGATATTCTAAGGTGAAAAAGATAAAACCGTTTTGCCGGCAAATCCCCATTATTTCAAATAAAAAATCCGATGCTTAGCACCGGATTTAAAAGTTTTTACTATTTATTTTTTTATAAATTTTGTGGATATTTCCAATCCTTTTATAGTTAAGATATAATCACCCGTCTGAAGACCTGAAACGCTGATCTGGCTTCTTCCGCTTCCTACTGTGGCATCCATCACTTTTCTGCCCTCCATATTGTAGATTTCTGCTTTTTGCTCTTTATTTCCTTTCAATGATATGTTTAATATATCAGAAACCGGGTTAGGATAAACTGAAATCTGCTGTTCTTTAGTAACTTCTTTGGTACTTAGCTGACAGGTATATGCCGGAAGTGTATACCCTGCAGCCGTAAACTCCTGGGTCATTATGGTAATATCATTACAGGTAAACCCAAACTGGCCTACCATATCTATTGCAGCCTGTCTTACCGCAATAGCTGCATTCTGTTGATTAGTTGATGAAGTAGTTAAATCAAGCCCTTCTAAAAATGCCCTGTCTGTTTTTTCTCTACCTATTCTGTCATAGATTCTCATCAGAGCCGATGCCCAGATCTGGCCTTTGGTATGGATAGCTCCAGAACCAGGATACAAAACGGTATAATTGGTGATTCTTCCGGCCCAGATGGGGTTATGCCCATCCCAGCTAAACATCCAATTGTATTGAGGGGATGAAGAAGGCCATTGATTAAGGCTTCTGCTATAAGACTGTGCCCAGTAATCACCACTTCCTTCACTTAATCCATCAGAATTTGATACACCTCCTGAAAGCCAGTGATGAATTCCATGTCCTAATTCATGAAGCACAACATCGGCATCTTCAGCATCGTCTACACCACCCTGGCCGAATTCTAAAGTTCCGGCTGTAGTATATTGTGAATTATCGTCTCCGTTTAGTGCATGAGGATCATAAATAACCGCACCTCCGTTAGTAGTAGGTTTACAGACAATTCCTAATGTCTCATTGATATACCTTAAACTTTTATCGATGTGCCAGAAAGCATTTACTGCTTCAAATCCCAACTCGCTTCTGTTGAACAAAAACTGGTTGGTAGCCTGTGTAAACAAACCTGTATTAGGATTGCTGATATTTCTTATTTCAACATAAGAATTCTTCAGTTTGTAAACATTATTGGCAAATTCTATATCTGAGAATGTTACCAAGCTTCTGGCATTATCCAGGCTGGCATTGGTGGCATCATTACCATCTACATAATTACCCCCATATGTTGATCCTGTCTTTGATAGCGGATCCGGATCGAATACATAACCAGATCCTGAGGCTTTAAAGCTGACGGTTTTATTCAGCTTTTTTGCTTTCTTTTTTGGAGATCGGGAAGTGTCACCTTCATGCCTATGGTGTACTGCGATGTTTTTAACGCTTATGACCTCTCCTGTTTTGGCATCAACAATGGTTTCCCAGCTTCCGGGATTGTCATAGGAGTTAATAACAGCTCTGTAAACAAGTTTAGTATTTCCTTCATCTGTAATATAGACAAACAACTTGTTTTCCTGATATGTGATCTCTCCTTTTGATTTAGATGCTTTGTATGCCTTATTAAATGCATCAGACGCAGAAACAGAAGGTACTATATCTATTTCTTTCAGGTTTTTCCTGAAACTTTCTGTACCCGTATAGCTTATTCTGCCTTCTTTATTGAAATGGACCAGAATTTCTGACTGAAAAACCGGTACATCTTTAATAAACTGCTGAAAACGGAGTGTTTCTCCTGTATTTCCTTTACGTACAGAATTTAAAGTAAGCTTACTAAAGCTCTGAATTCCTAAATCTCTCGTATTTTCCTTGATCCATCTGTTTGCAGAAGCTTCATAGGATGATTCCTGAGCCATTAATGTGCTACAGCACAGAACGCTGCCTAGCACCAGTGAAGTAATTTTTAATTTCATATATTGTTTTTTTGCAATTATTTAAATAAAAATAATAATAATTAATGAATTTTAAGTTTTTTTAACACAAAAACCTAAAAAACAAATATCAAAAATCTAACAAACCACTTTTTGACATAAAAAAACCGTTTCATTTTTCATGAAACGGCTGCTATTTATTTTATTTATACGATTTCGCTTGTTAATTCTCTTGAAAGCAATTTTTCGTGCATAGGCTTCAGAACATCCATTGAGCCCGTTTTTACAGTGCATTTGCCTTTGTAATGCACCAGAATGGTACACTGCTCTGCCTGTTCTAAGGTATGTTTGCATATTTCGATCAAACAGTTGATCACATAATCGAAAGTATGAATATCATCATTATGCAGTACCAATTTATACACTTCATCTGTATCGTCCAAAACAAGTACTTCTTCTTCATACTGCCGTTTCGGATCTTCATAATCTTTTATACTGTTATAAAAAATCATCTTTAATTATTTTAAACTTCTCCTATTTTATCAGCCAGATCGTTGATCATATTTGGCCCTTCATATACTAATTCTACAAGCTCTACGCTTTTATTATTCATTTTCAGGATTTTGAAATGATAGTTATCCAGATCAAACTCCTGATTTTCTTCCGGAATATCTTCTAATTCGTGAAGAATGAATCCTGCCAGTGAATTATATTCACTATCTTCTGACAAAGGAAGCTTTTTAGGCAGATATTCGTTGATTTCATCCAGTGGCTGGGTTGCCTGTACCCAATAAATATTATCTCCGATTTTATCTACCAGTTTATCTTCATCATCCTCTTCATCCTGTATTTCTCCTACCAGCTCTTCCAGAATATCTTCCAGGGTAATAATTCCTTCTGTACCTCCGAATTCATCAATTACAATGGCTAGATGCTGCTTTTTCTGCTGGAAGATCTTTAAGAGGTCTGAAATCTTTTTGCTTCCTACTACGAAAAACGCATCACGCATCAGTTCTTTAAGGTCTTCATGATTCAAATCTCCTTTTCTCTTAACAAATTCCCTTATAATCTCTTTGGTATAGAAAATACCAATTACATTGTCAATAGAATCAAGGTATACAGGAATACGGGAATACCCGCTGTCCATAATCTTATTGATAATCTCATTGATATCTTCTTCAAAATCAATAGAGGTGATATTCTGTCTTGGAACCATGATCTGCTTGGCAGAATGATCCGTAAAATCGAATGCGTTTTTGATGATCTCGTAGTTCTCTTCTTCAATTTCACCGCTGTCCGCACTTTGTTTTACCAATAACTGAAGCTCTTCTGTAGAGTGAATTTCCTGTTCTGAAGCCGGGTGAATTTTAACCAGTCTCAGGAAACCATTCGACATGGAGTTCATTAGCCAGATAAACGGTTTAAAGATGGTATAGAAAACTCTTAAAGGTACTGCCGTTGCCATAGTAGTCGCTTCAGATTTCCTGATCGCAATTGATTTTGGAATAAGCTCACCAAAAACAATATGCATAATTGTGATCAATACGAAACTGGTGACCAAAGAAATTGAAGTAACAGATGCCTCGCTCATTTCTATGCTCAGGGAATGAAAAATGTTTTCAACAATATGGTGAAGCGCACTTTCCCCTACCCATCCTAATGCCAGGGAAGCCAATGTAATTCCAAGCTGTGTTGCAGACAGATATTCATCTAAATGTTTGATGATGTGCTCCGCCTGCTTAGCCATAGAGTTTCCTTCTGCGGCTTTTAACTGAATTTGTGAGTAACGAACTTTAACAATTGAAAATTCTGCGGCTACGAAAAAGCCATTGAGTAATACAAGAAATAAGGCTAGCAAAAGCCTGACTATGTCCGAGTCCATTTAGAAATTGTGTAATTTTTATTTTTACAAAGATATGGAAAATATAAATAACTAAGGACTTTAATTTAGGAAAGGCGGATGGAAGCTGGAAGAGAGAAGGAAATGAAGTCACAAACAACAAAAGAATTTTCTTTTTTTGACGTTACTCAAAATCAATATTTTTCTAAAAATATCAGACTTTGATCTTCCATCTTTAATAAAAAAAGCACCGACTATATCGATGCTTTATGTATACTGTTAAGGTATTTCTTATGAATTTTTCAGGGCTTCTGCTCCGGAAACGATCTCTAAGATCTCGTTGGTAATGGCAGCCTGTCTTGCTTTGTTGTAGAAGATCACAAGATCATTCTTTAAAGCCTGAGCGTTATCTGTCGCTTTGTGCATGGCTGTCATTCTTGCTCCGTGCTCTGATGCTACTGAATCAAGAACGGCTTTGAAAACCTGAGTTTTAATTGATTTAGGAATCAAATGATCTAGGATCTCTGCTCTGGTTGGTTCAAAGATATAATCTGTTTCTACCGGTGCATCTGATGCATCTGCTTCAGGCATTGAGATCGGAAGAAGCTGTTCAGTCATTACTTCCTGAGTAGCGGCATTAACAAATTTGTTATAGATCAGATAAACCTCGTCAAATTTACCTTCTTTAAAGCTGCCCATTACACCTTCTGTAACGTGAGCAACTGTATCAAAGTTTAAATTATCAAAAACGGCACTTTCATTAGCATATACTTTACGGTTTTTTCTTACCGCATCAAATGCTTTTTTACCGATTGTAAGAACTTCAACTTCGTATTGAGATTTATTCTGAAACTGGCTGTTAAGTTCTTTTACAATAGATGAGTTGAAAGCTCCTGCAAGACCTCTGTTTGAAGTAACAGCGATGAAAAGAACTCTCTTCACTTCTCTTTTTTGAGCATAAACAGAAACCTGATCAGGATCAGAGCTAGAATTTACATTCTGGATGATTTCCTGTAGTTTTTCAGAATAAGGTCTTAACATTACGATTGCATCCTGTGCTTTTTTAAGCTTCGCTGCGGAAACCATTTTCATAGCACGTGTAATCTGCATCGTAGATGAAATTGACGTAATTCTGCCTCGTATTTCTTTTAAGTTTGCCATTAATTTGGGTTCAAAGTTTATGGTCTAAGTTTAAGGTTCAAAATTAGGTATTTCAAACCTTAAACATTGAGATTTTTAGTTATATTTAGAAGCTAGATCGTTAGCTGCCTGCTTAAGAACGCTGGTAATTGAATCATCAATTTTCCCTGCTTTGATAGCAGCCATTGTATCTGGGTGCTTAGATCTTAAGAATGCGATATACTCGATCTGGAATTCTTTTACTTTTCTGATAGGAACGTTTCTTAAAAGGTTCTCAGTTCCCGCATAGATCATAGCTACCTGGCTGTCCACCGGAAGTGGAGAGTTTACCGGCTGCTTAAGGATCTCTACGTTTCTTTCTCCTTTAGAGATTACTGCTAAAGTAGAAGCATCAAGGTCAGAACCGAATTTAGCAAATGCTTCCAATTCTTTATATTGTGCCTGGTCTAACTTCAATGTACCAGATACTTTTTTCATTGACTTGATCTGAGCGTTACCTCCTACTCTGGATACAGAGATCCCTACGTTGATCGCAGGACGAACCCCTGAGTTGAATAGATCAGACTCTAAGAAGATCTGTCCGTCTGTAATAGAGATTACGTTGGTAGGAATATATGCAGAAACGTCACCAGCCTGAGTTTCGATGATTGGAAGTGCAGTTAATGAACCTCCTCCCTTTACGATTGGTCTTAAAGACTCAGGTAAATCGTTCATTTGGCTTGCGATATTGTCATCAGCGATTACTTTAGCCGCTCTTTCCAATAGTCTTGAGTGAAGATAGAAAACGTCTCCAGGATAAGCTTCACGGCCCGGTGGTCTTCTCAATAGAAGGGAAAGCTCACGGTACGCTACAGCCTGCTTAGATAAATCATCATAAACGATCAATGCAGGTCTACCAGTGTCTCTGAAGAACTCCCCGATAGATGCACCCGCCATTGCAGAATATACCTGCATTGGAACCGGATCTGAAGCGTTAGCCGCAACGATTACTGTATATGCTAAAGCTCCTTTATCAGAAAGAGTTTTAACGATTTGTGCTACAGTAGAAGCTTTCTGACCGATAGCAACATATATACAATATACTGGTTTACCAGCATCAAAAAATTCTTTTTGGTTGATAATTGTATCGATAGCAACAGTAGTTTTACCTGTCTGTCTGTCACCAATGATAAGCTCTCTTTGTCCTCTTCCTACAGGGATCATAGAGTCAATTGCAACGATACCTGACTGTAAAGGCTCGGTTACCGGCTGTCTGTAGATAACTCCAGGAGCCTTTCTTTCTAATGGCATCTCATATAAATCTCCTGTGATAGGACCTTTACCATCGATTGGGTTACCAAGAGTATCCACTACTCTTCCTAACATACCTTCTCCTACTTTGATAGAAGAGATTCTGTTTGTTCTTCTTACTGTATCTCCTTCTTTTACTAATTTACTTTCACCAAGTAGAGCAACCCCAACGTTGTCTTCTTCAAGGTTAAGTACAATACCTTCTACATCACTAGAAAATTTCACCAACTCTCCGTATTGTACGTTTTCTAACCCGTATACACGAGCAATACCATCACCGATGGTTAAAACTGTACCTACTTCCTCAACGTTTGATTGAGTATCGAAGTTGGCCAATTGCTGTTTTAAGATCGCAGATACTTCTGCCGGATTTATTTCTGCCATTGTATGGTTGTTTTTCTTAATTTAATTGAAAATCTTTTTTAACTTGATTAAGTTTTGTCTTCACAGACGCATCTACCTGCTGATCTCCTACTCTAAGGATATATCCTCCAAGGATTTCAGGTTTCACATTCAAATTCAAATCAAAGCTAGAACCTGCTTTTAGAAGATTGCTGGCTTTTAAAATCTGATCGATATTTTCTTTTGAAAGCTGTGTTGCGGTAGTAAGAGTTACTCTCTGTACTCCGTTGATATCCTCAACTTTGTTGATGAACTCCTGAGCAATATTTTTCAATTGGTTTTCACGTCCATGCTTAATCACTAATCTGATTAAATTTTGTGAAGAAACTGAAAAATCTTTGAATATCTGGTCTGCTACCTCTATTTTCTTTTTTGCATCAATGTAAGGTGTAAGGAAGAATTTGTTCAAATCCGCAGACTGAATCATGATCTTCACTACATCTTTCATTTCAGAAAATACAGCAGCTGTGTTTCCTGATTCATTGGTGAAATCCAGGAGACCTTGTGCGTATCTTTTAGCTACTTTAGATGTAAGCATTCTTAGTTAAGGTTAGATTTGTTTAAATAATTTTGAACTAATTCGTCCTGAGCTTCGTTGTTATCCAACTTTTGCTTTAAGATAGATTCAGCGATGTTTACAGATAAAGTACCGATCTGAGTTTTGATGTCTGCCATAGCAGCATTTTTCTCAGCTTGGATCGTCTGCTTAGCAGCTTCAATCATTTTATCTCCTTCAGATTTAGCAGCATCTTTAGCTTCTCCAACGATTCTGTCTTTAATTTCTCTAGCTTCTTTCAGGATAGAATCTCTTTCAATTTTAGCTTCACGAATAATTCTTTCGTTATCAGCCTTAAGTTCTTCCATTTCTTTTTTAGCCAATTTAGCTTGGTTTAATGCATCAACGATAGAAGTTTCTCTTTCATTAACAGCATTCACGATTGGTTTCCAAGCGAATTTTGCTAGAAGAAATAACAGGATAACAAACGTAAGGGTCATCCAAAACAAAAGTCCAATTCCAGGTTCAATAATTCCCATATCTGTAAATTCTTTTTTTTAAAATGTTATTTATGGATTGTTTTTTTAAAAATTCTTAGCAGCTGCCAACCGCATGACTGCTAAGAATGTTTTTTTGAGGATAGATTACTTGATGAAAGCACCAAAGATGATCGCGATAAGACCAGCACCTTCGATAAGACCAGCAGCAATAAGCATTGCTCCTTGAATCTTACCAGCCTGCTCTGGCTGTCTAGCGATAGCGTCCATTGCGTGACCTCCGATTTTACCGATACCAAGACCTACTCCTAGTACTGCTAAACCGATACCTACGTAAACTAAACCTGTTCCAGTTGATAAATCCATAATAAATAAATATTTAGTTAAAAATTATTTTAAATTCTTTTTTTTAATTAGTGAGCGTGTTCTTCGTGGTGATCATGCTCGTGCTCAGCTACTGCGATACCGATAAATAAAGCAGATAATACTGTAAAGATGTAAGCCTGAAGTGCAGCTACCAATAGTTCCAGTACAGAAACGAATAAAGCTAATGGTACAGATGCAAACCCTAATAATGGAGACTTGAAGATGAAGATCAATGAAATGATCGCTAAAATCATAATGTGTCCCGCTGTAATGTTAGCGAAAAGTCGCATCATTAAGGCAAATGGCTTTGTGAAGATACCAATGATTTCAATAGGAACCATAATTGGGTATAACAATAATGGAACCGGCGGCATAAAGATGTGTTTCCAGTAATCTTTATTAGCACTGAATAATGTAATTAATAAGGTAATGATTGCCAGTACGCATGTGATTGCAATGTTACCTGTAAGGTTCGCCCCAAAAGGAAAGAAAGGAATCAATCCGAAAAGGTTGTTGAACCAGATAAAGAAGAACGCCGTTAATAAGTAAGGCATATATCTTTTATATTTTACTGATCCGATATTTGGGATAGCCACTTCATCTCTGATGAATACGATTACAGGCTCCATTACTTTACCGATTCCTTTCGGAAGCTGTGATTTTTTATAGTTTCTTGCCATTCCTATGAACACTACTGCCATAAAAATTACTGACAAGAACATTGAAGCTGCATTTTTTGTGATTGATAAGTCAAAAAATACTTCGTTTGATTTTTGCTTTCCGCTAATGATAGAGAATAAAGTTGCTTTTTGAACTCCTTTAGTGGAAACTACCTGTCCGTGCTCTAAAGTATATCCGTCATGTTCATGACCGTGAGCAATGCTGCTTGAAAGAAAAGTATGCCATCCTTCATTATCTTTAATGATCACTGGCAATGGGATTGAAACATGATGCTCTTCGCCACTGTCATCTTTTGTAGTCCATAAATGCCATTCGTTAGAATCGCCAATGTGTTCCATGATCACTTTAGTCGCATTGAAGCCCTTCTCGTCTTCTTTATGCTCTACTTTTTCAGCTACTTTTTCCCCTTCAGTTTCGTGCTGCGCAGTGGCTAAACCACTAATAAACACAAACAAAAATGCGAAAAATAATGAAGAAATTTTTCTGTTCATATCTCTTTTTTAATCGTGTGCAAATATATCGATTTTATTAAACTTTACCAATACTAAAAATTGATTTTTATCATCAAAAAAATCAAGATTTATTAATGAGTTTTATTATAGGCATATATATAAGGAATGACGCTACTACAAAGCATCCGAGCAAAAACAGAAAATTTTCGTTTGTTTTGTCAATAATTAGTAAAGATATCAGCAGCCAAATCACATCTTTAGGAATATTTACCGTAAGAAATCTGAGTCCCGCATTCTCTCTGCCATAAAAATACTTTTTAAATATTATATACACAGCTATGTTAAAAACCGCTACCAATGCTATAACAATAAAAACCTCTAAAAAATTCATGCTGCAAAAATAGAACTATATTTTTTAAGACGGAAGAGATAATAAGGAAGGAAGCTGGAAGTTGCTTTTTCTGCAAATTATAATTTATATTTGTTGGAATTTGCGCAACAGCGATATTCTTCACCAGTTGTATGGGTGTAAGGTGCAAAGATTTTTATCTCCGATAAGATTTTACAGTGCCAAATATTAAGAATTAAGTGTAAAAAATTTGTGCTTTCGGGGTTAAAAAAAATGCCACGGATACCGAATTTTTATTTACTGTGGATTAGCAGATTGGCTGTATATGTTTTGGCTAAAGCCAATGGATTGCTTTTATTATTTAGGCGGACTAAAGTCCACCTCTATTGAATACATTCTACAGACTACAATAAAAGATTTTAATTACACAGATATCTGTTGATGTTTTTCTCTCGCAGATTCAGCAGATTTTACAGCCAGATTAAACCTTATGGGTTTTGGAAACCTATAAGGTTGATCCGATATTTTTCCAAAGATCTTATTTTTCTTAATGTTTCCAAGAATTTCAGTTTCAAAGAAAAAATTCTTTATTAAAAAGACCAACAATTATATTTAATAGCCTTCACTACTTCCCTCTTCCCGCCTCTATCTTCCATTCCCTATTCAAAATCCTTATAATATTAAGCGTATTATACCTGCATTTCTTAAAAATTCCTTATTTTTGCAAACCTATAATTTACAATAAATATGTTTAATAGTTTACAGGATAAATTAGACAAGGCATTACACAATATTTCCGGAAGAGGAAAAATTACTGAAATCAACGTAGCGGAAACCGTAAAAGAAATCCGCAGAGCGCTGGTAGATGCCGACGTTAACTATAAAGTTGCCAAAGATCTTACGAAAAGAGTTCAGGATAAGGCTTTAGGACAGAATGTTCTTACTTCCCTTACTCCGGGACAGCTGATGACAAAAATCGTTCACGATGAATTGGTAGATCTAATGGGTGGTTCTCAGGAAGGAATTAATCTTTCAGGAAAGCCTTCTGTAATTCTTATTGCAGGTCTTCAGGGTTCAGGTAAGACGACTTTCTCTGGAAAACTTGCCAATTATTTAAAAACAAAAAGAAATAAAAAACCGTTATTGGTTGCCTGTGATGTTTATCGTCCTGCAGCGATTGACCAGCTTAAAGTATTAGGAGGTCAGATTGATGTACCGGTTTATACTGAAGAAGGGGCAACCAATCCTTCTACAATTGCAGAAAATGCAATTAATTTTGCCAAATCAAACGGCCACGATGTTGTGATTGTGGATACTGCCGGACGTTTAGCCATTGATGAGCAGATGATGAACGAGATCAAATCCGTACATTACTTCATCAAACCAAACGAAACGCTTTTCGTTGTTGACTCCATGACAGGTCAGGATGCCGTGAACACAGCAAAAGCATTCAACGATGCGCTGAACTTTGACGGGGTTGTTCTTACCAAATTAGACGGGGATACCAGAGGGGGTGCTGCATTAACAATTCGTTCTGTCGTTGAAAAACCTATTAAATTCATCTCTACCGGTGAAAAAATGGAAGCTCTGGATCTTTTTTATCCGGAAAGGATGGCAGACAGAATTCTGGGAATGGGAGACGTTGTTTCCTTAGTAGAAAGAGCTCAGGAGCAGTTTGATGAAGAGGAAGCTAAGAAACTTCACAAGAAAATCGCTAAAAATGAATTTGGTTTTGATGACTTCCTGAAGCAGATCAACCAGATCAAGAAGATGGGTAATATGAAAGACCTTATGGGAATGATTCCCGGGGTTGGAAAGGCGATTAAAGATGTTGAGATCAGTGATGATGCTTTCAAACATATTGAAGCGATTATCTACTCTATGACTCCGGATGAAAGAAGAAGACCTTCTATTATCAACACTCAGAGGAAGCAGAGAATTGCTAAAGGGGCAGGAAGAAAAATTGAAGATGTGAACCAACTGATGAAGCAGTTCGACCAGATGGGTAAAATGATGAAGATGATGCAGGGACCTCAGGGCAAGCAGATGATGCAGATGATGAGCAAAATGCCGAATATGCCTGGAATGGGCGGAATGTTCGGAAAATAATAAGTAATTTTATTTAAAATATAGAATCCGGTTCAGATGTGAACCGGATTTTTTTATGATTTTTTTAAGTCCTCGTCAAAATAAGGAATTTCATCAAATGATTCTTTTACCTTAAAAATATCTTTGTTGGTTACAAATAACCTGTATTTATAATCATGATCTTCCTTTATATCGTTCTGCATTGTCTTGATGTCGAGACTTTCCAATATGTCTTTATACCAATTAAATACAGACAATGAGCGTGTAAAGACTACCAGATGACAATGATGTATTTTCATCACATAGTCATGATAAAAACGGATTGCCTCCTGTTTATCCGGGCTTGAAAAAAGGGTTTCCACTACCTGTCCCCGTTCATAATAATTGATCTGCCATTGCCCGGCCTTCATTTCCAGCCGTTCCATATCATCATAACGCTGTCCACCAACCCCTTCAATACAAAAACGGACGCAGCCTTCTGCTATCAATTGATTGTACAATTCATTAAGTTCCATCTTTCCGAAATTTTAATATTAATATGGTGAGGGTTGAAATATCTGGGATATCATCTGGTGTTTTTCCGAATAAAACAGGTAGAGTGTTCCCCACAATCCATAACGGTAAAACTGGGCTACAAATTTCATTTTCTCCCCGTCGGGATCAAGCGGTATCTCATCTTTCTGTTCCCAGGCAGCTGCTTCGCCTATCCACAATTTGTCGAAAGGCACACCGTCTTCTTCATCATCTTCATAATGATGCCCTACCGCCTGTACAATGCGCTCAATACCATTTTTAGTTTTATTGTTGGTGAAATCCAACAAGGCAGGTTCACTACCGTACGGATGCATTATCCCATCAAGCGCTCTTTCCTGTTCAAAGTCATGCCACCACAAATAACTTTGGGTCTCCAGCATCATTACAGCCTGCTGCAGAGTATACTTCCCTGAAAGACTAAAGCGTTTAGTCTTAGAATATTCTTCTTTTGTTACTTTTATCTTCTCGCCAATATGTTCAAAGGTATATTTCCCGTTGCCCCTATCCAGAATGACTTTATTTTCACTCTTTTCAATGTAATTTCTTTTCCATACCTCATTTTTTTCAAGACATTTAAGGGTAAACTCAAATGTATCAGGCAGACCTTCTTTTTCACTGACTTCAACATGTATTCCATCCCGTTTATGGTAATTGATTCCGCTGTATGAACTGCGAAAATGATCAACCGCAAATTTCTTGATTACTTCTCCTGCATCAGCCATTACATTTTTATCTTGTATACCGTGAATGTTCCAATAATTTACTTTGATATTCCAATCAGTCTTATCTTCTTTAAAAACTGCTGAAAACATATCATATCTGCTGTAAGAGCTTAGTTTCTTTAATGGAATGAGATGCTTTGCCATTTTCTTAGAGGCCGTGAAGCCTTTCCTGGTCTTTTTGTACAGCATCTTTTCGGTGATCTTTACATCACATTCCGGAATGTGCATGGTAATTTCTTTCAAAAAGCCATCGGCATCATAATGGTATCTGAAAAATTTCAGATTCATCCATCTTCTATTACCAAGGTAATATTGCACAGTCTCCGTAACAGGCATGGATATTCCGTTGATAATTTCATAGCCGTAGATGTCACGCTCATTGGGTCTGTATAAATACGAACCTGACTGCATCAGCTGGCCGTCATTACTATATTTATCCACCCTTTCGTAACTCAGGCTTTCAATGTAATCTATTGAGGTCTGAAGATATTCGCGCTCTTTATTAAGGTAATACCAATCAAGCTTCCTAAGGTTAAGCGGAGCAAGCAGCTGATATTTACCGCCTGCCAGCCGGAAATCCATACGACCCATCTCTTCATTCTGGATAAAAAAAATAAAAGGAATACCTTCCCACTTCTCATCAACAATACTGCCGTCCAGCTTTAAAATAGGCTTCAATACATTTTTGAAACCTTTAATGCTAGTCAGACAGCTTCCCAAACTGGGATTACTCTCTATTTTAGTCTTCTTTTCTGATGTGGACAGTATGAAATCTTTTCCCATTTTAAATTATTTCGGTTAATATTGTTCAAGGTCGTTTATGATATAACATTATGTACACTGAAACACCTGAGATACCATCTGGTGCTTCTCCGAATAAAACAAAAACAGCGATCCGAACATATGGTCGTGGTCCAGTTGGGCTACAAATTCCATCTCCTGCCCGTCTGGGTCATGTGGGGTTTCGTCACTTTGCAGCCAGTCCGGTTCACCTGTACGCAATGTGCCTTCGGTTGGGTTATCTTTTATTTCTACTTCCTGCATAATGCGCTCAATACCATTTTCAGTTTTGTTATAGATAAACTTCAGCTCTCTAGGCCAGTCAAAAACTCTTTCCTGTTCAAAATTGCTACACCAAAGATAGCTTTCGGTATGTACGATCATTATGGCCTGCTGCAGGGTATATTGTCCGGAAAGAACAAACTGCCCGGTACCATATCTATTTTCCGAAGTTACCTGTATTTCATTACCCAAATGTTCAAAGGTATATTTACCGCCCCATTTCCATTGCATTACCACTTTCTTATTACTTTTCACGGTGTATTCCAGAGGTGCATCACTGGTTTCTTCAGGAAAGCTGAAAGTATATTCAATAGTGTCGGGCAGACTATCCTTTTCATTGACTTTGGCCTGTATCTTATCTTGTCTTTCAATTTTACAGGTATATTTGAGAAATCCGGAATACGAATCATAGAAATGATTAAATGCATGCCGATATATCATGTCGCCATAATCAGCATTGGTTACCGACTTTTTTAAAGTAATGGAACGTCCCTCAATTTCCAGGTACCATGCATCCTCTTCTTCTTCAAATTTAGCTGAAAAAGGTATCCGCGTGTATGTAACCCCAAGGTTTTTATCTATTGCAGGAAGAATGTGGGAGGCCAGTTCCTTTGATGCAGTGAAGCCCTTGCGGGTCTTTTTGTAAAGGATCTTTTCAGTGATCTTTATATCGCCTCCCGGCTGATGTATGGTAATTCCTTCAATGAATCCATCTGCATCATAATGATAGGTATGCAATTCCGAATCCAGCCATTCCCCGTTGCCTTTATAATACTGTACTATTTTTGTAACCGGCATGAGTGCTCCGCCAACTTTATTATAACTGTATACCAGACGCTTCTGTGGACTGTACGAATACGAGCCCGACTGCATCAGAAGTCCGTCATTGCTGTAATGATCTACCTGTTTATAATTAAGTTCTTCTATCTTGTCTACCGAGGTTTGAAGGTGCTTACGCTTCACACCCATATCCTCATATTCTTCAAATTCATCAATTTTTTCCAGTTTAAGCGGGGCAAGCAGTCGGTATTTTTGATCTTCCAGACGGAAGTCCATGCGGCTTACATCCACATTCTGGATGATGAAAGTAAATGGAATTCCTTCCCATTTTTCATTGACTACGCCACCGTCCAGCTTTACAATAGGCAGCAGCTTCTTTTTGAACCCTTTTGTATCGTTCAGGCAGCTTTTCAGGCTGGGAAACCCTTCAATTTTAGATTTCTTTTTTGAAGGTGACAATATAAATTCTTTTTCCATTTCAAATTATTTTTGTTCCGTACAGATTACTTTTTAACACCTACCCAATTCCTGTCAAGGTCGCTGTATGGATAAATTTTTATCATCTTCAGCATATTGACGAATCCCTCATGTCCAAACATTTCTACGGTAGCCAGCTCTTCTTCAAATATCTCCATGCATAGCAGCAGATGGTGTTTGCGACCTTCAATATCAAATTCTTCATACACATCAAAAATGATATATCTTGGCTGGTCATCGCTTCCGGATATCTGGCAGATCTCATACGGATTGAATACTCTCCCGTATGCTGCACCTGCTATCTGCGTAAAGTTTTCGCACATACGTCTTTCCATGGTATTGAATGCGGTGGGAGGGTCCTGATTGATATCGTTGAAAGGCTGTTTTGTAAATGCGATCAGCTCATACGTTCCTTTTTGGTTGGGTTTTGTACCTTTTCCATCCGTAGTGATGAGTTCCATTGTGGTAAACCCGGTTCCTTCTATGTGATTTGGGAAATAATGCATATCCACGGCTCCTAATGTCATGCCTGCAATTACCCTGAATGGGATTACTGCGTGGCCAATCACTTCTGCCGAAGGGCCCAATGTGTTTTCAATGGCCTGTTGTTTCAGATTGTAATGTTCAATATATTTTTCGTTGCTGTCATTCATGGGATTCGTTTATTTTTTATAAGTATTATTGTCTTTACTCTATCACCAGCTTTACTCTTGTTATACCTTCTTCATCATCATATTCTTCATTGTACACACGTTTACCAATGATTCCATTTATTGCTGCTTGTACATCTTCCAATTCTCCTCCAAGTTCCAGAGTAACATTTCTTGAAGCATAATAGCTCTCCTCATCAATAAAATCGGATACATGCAGGTAAAACTGATTAAGTATATCTTCCAGCGGGTATTGTGAATCTTCCTCTCCTTCAAGTTCATAACTCAGGGCAAAGACATAATGACTCTCTTCAATATCTCTGTAGATGTTTCCTTCAGTCAGCTCGTAATTCGGGTTTTCTTTGTATTTATCAAGCTGTACTAATTGTATGTTTTTCATGGTTATTATAGTTATTGTTTAAAAATATATTCTGATTTCCTTATCAAGACCTTCAAACTTTCGATTGTAAAAAGTCTCTATACAATTGATTATTGACAGGATTTCTTAACCCTGCTTTTGATAAAAGAAGAAAAATTCACATTCACTTTAAAATTTTTGATATTGGTGGTAAGTTAATTTACTTTAGAATTACCTTCTGGATAGCCGCCTTTAGGGCTGTAGTATATTATTGAAACCCATTCGGATCATCTGGCTGTCTTTAGTTATTTTGATGTCAAACCATCAAAAAAGCTCTATAACATCTATTAATAGTAGTTTTTTCATGATTATTGTTTAAATATTAGTTTTATACAAATATAAAAAAAGTCCTGAGAAATAAATTTCAGGACTTTAATTTATCAAAAAAGATCTCTATTTAAACTTGTACCCTACTCCGATCTGAAGGAAGTTCATTTTCATTTTTTCATCGTTCACCGGATCTTTGATCATATTAGACAGACCAAAACTGTATCTTGCATCAACGAATAAACCTTTATAAATGTTATAATCTGCTCCAAAGAAAAGTCCGAAATCCGCAGACTTCAGCCCGTCATTAAATTGTTTTTCAAGAAACTGCTCAGCAGCATTGATTGATGAAGGATTTCCTACAGCGCCTTCCAGCTCAACTTTTACTTTAGTACTTGTTTTAATGCTTATATAAGGTCCTGCATAAATTCCCAACTCCGGTGTAGCATAATATCTGGCAGATACAGGAATCACAATTCTGTTCATTTTGAATTTTTCTGTTACGGTAATACTTCCGATACCCACTTCAGCTTTGCCGCCTAAACCGGCATATTCCAACTCTCCCTGGATTGCAAATTCATTATTGAACTTGTGCTCAACCAAAGCCCCGATATAAAATCCCGATTTAGATTTCAAACTGCCTTTAATCCCATCCAGTTCAATATCGTTTTCATTCCCGGTTAATTTGGATAGTGCATAGCCGCCTTTTACCCCAAATCTGGTTTGGGCATTCATTCCCGTAAACAGAGCAAGAGCTCCGATTAATAAGATTTTTTTCATGATTATTAGTTTAAATTTGATTTATAAAGATAAAAAAAAGCCCTAAAAATTACTCTTTAGGGCTTCTATTTTATAAATGTTTTGTTAATTACTTAGCAAAAACATATTTAACTCCGATAGTTACAGAAGATAAGTTTAATCCGAAGTTGTAGTTGTTTACACTTTTCGCACCATCTACATCGAACTTAGAAGTTCTGTATCCGAATTCACCGATAGTAGCTTCGATAGTCCAGTTTTTGTTTAAGAAATAATCTAAACCTGGCTTAACGTTAACACCGATTGTAGTGTAGTTAGCTTTGTTAGATGAAGACTGAGTAGCAGTAGTTGTTCCAGTTCCGGTTGTAGTAGTAGCAACAGATGAATTTTCGTTCTTAACGTTACCGAATTCCATTGGCACTTCTAATTGACCGAAGATGTAAAGTTTGTCAGCTAAAGTCCAGTATTTTCTTACGAATGGAGCAACAACGAATGCAGGCTTAGTTTCAGTAATTTCAGTAACTACAGTTGTGTTTCCAAAAGTCTGAGTGTTAGTTTTTGTACCTTTATCGCTTTTGTATCCAACTCCTAAACCTACAGCTAGGTTTGTACCTACGAAATATCCTGCAGTAGGAACAATTCTGAAGTTTTCTACTTTTGTATCGAAGTTGTTATCTTCTTCCTGAGCATAAGTTACCTGTCCTGAAAGATATGCAGTACCTTTAGCAATCTGAGCGTTGGATAAACCGAAAAGTGCAATAGCACCCGCTAATAATATTTTTTTCATTTTAAAAAATTTTAATACTTTCTGAGGGCAAATTTACAGTGAGCCCCTCTAATATTAAAATTTGTTAACCTGATTAATATCATTGTTAAAATTAATCATTTTCCGAAATTAAAACATAACAATAATGCAGCATTGAGGTTTTCACAATATTATGAATAAAAAAACTGAAATTTTTCAATGGTACTGGAATATCAATTATTTTCTTTAATTCATCAATTCATGAAAATTCATTCAAAATTTAAATTTTTAACACTTATTACAGCTTTAAAACGTTAATTTTTAAGATATTATACGCCAAAAATTAAACAAATGTTTAGATTTGAAGTCATAAATTTACAGTCCAACTCTTTAAAAAGTTCTTTTTTGTTAATATTTCTAGCCAATATCATAAAAAAACTCCGGCTTTTAGAGCCGAAGTCTTTCTTATTTGGTTTTTAAGTTTTCTTATTTAAGGAAGAAATTATATCCAATATTTACAGCACCTACGTTCCAGCTGGAAGTATACCATCCATAGTCACGTTTGTTGCTGATAGACTGGTATCCGATGTAAAGTTCACCTTTAGACATCTGGTATCCGAATTTCGGCTGTGCATAGAACCCTCCGTCTACTCCATCTTTGGTAGAAATTCCGTATCCTAAATCTAGTCCAACAAAGATAGGAGCTCCTGAAAACTTATATTTTCCGGAAACTGCTACAGGGATAAATCCGAAATCATCAAAATGATCTTTTCCGAAGAAATGAGAATACCCTGTTGTAACTCCAAGGTCAAGACCTTTTGTAATATTCCACATATAAGCAGCATCTACTCCTAGTGTAAATGAAGAAGCATCGCCGGCATCCCCTACCGGAACTCCGATATGACCACCTAGTTTAAAACCTTCCTGTGCGTGTGCAGCGCCTCCTAAAAACGCAAAAGCACCTAGTAACAATAGTTTTTTCATTTTTAAAATAGTTTTCGATTGATGTCGCAAAATTACTAAATATTTCCATCACTCAGGCAAAATTCATGTATTGAATACCATAACAATAAGAAAAGCAGGAAAATTATCCTGCTTTTCGTTAAATAATTATATGATTTCAGCGATTAATTTCCCCCGAATTTGAATCCCATCCCCACCTGAAGAAAACTGTTCGTTAATTTCGCATCTCCTGAGTTTTTTGCTAAATTAGAAACACCCATATTATATCTTGCATCAAAGAACAATCCATTTTCAAGTGCATATTCTGCACCCAGGAAAGGAGCAATATTCAATGTGTTCATCTGATCCTTAACATCTACTTTATCATTTCCTGATATTTCAAAGCCAGGAATCATTCCTAATCCAAAATCGGTTACGGTTTTCTCTTCTGCTGTAAGAATCAATCCGAAACTGGCTCCTGCAGATACTGAAAAATTCTCTGTAATAAAATATTTTGCAGAAACCGGAACCAATAAAGTTCCTAGCATTCTTTTTGATTTTACGCCGAAAAATGTTCCCGGATCGTCCTGATCTTCTACGTGTCTGTTGATTTTACCCCCAAGTTTTGAATAGAGAACTTCTCCCTGAAGCGCAAACTTGTCACTCAGTTTATGTTCAACCACTCCTCCTACATAGAACGTATGGGAAGGGTCTGTACTTTCAGATTTGTTGTTGTCTTTGAATTTTAAAGTTGAAAGAGAATATCCTGCTTTTACCCCGAATCTTGTTTCCTGAGCACTCATTTTAGCGCCTATCATTGCAATGGCTGCAATCAGTAATAGTTTTTTCATGATTATTTTTTAGTTCGACACAAAACTAGATATTTTTTCCAAATCCGCAAGTATTCATGAAACAAATTAAAATATTTAGAATAATTCCAGTATATATTAATTTTATATGCTCTTCTTTTCATGGCTTAAGATTTCAGACCTTCAATATAAAGAGTGCCGGGAAGTTTATACTCCACGGCACTATCTTATTTTCTTAAAATAATTTTCAGATCACGGAAATTTAATCTCTCAGTCTTTTTTCTTCATCATTATAGGCCAGGATAATCTTTCTCACCACAGGATGTCTTACTACGTCCTCTTCGGTAAGGTGTACAAAGCCTATTTCCTTAACATCTTTCAAGATTCTCATCGCCTCTTTCAATCCAGACTGCTGGTTTTTCGGAAGGTCAATCTGGCTGGGATCTCCGGTAATGATAAACTTAGCATTCATCCCCATTCTCGTAAGAAACATTTTCATCTGGGCATGGGTGGTATTCTGGGCTTCGTCAAGGATTACAAATGCATCATCCAGTGTCCTTCCTCTCATGAAAGCAAGCGGTGCCACTTCAATTACTTTTTTCTCCATAAACCCTTCAAGTTTCTCATGCGGAATCATATCCCGAAGTGCATCGTATAATGGCTGTAAATACGGATCCAGCTTTTCTTTAAGGTCTCCCGGTAAAAATCCAAGGCTCTCCCCTGCTTCTACCGCGGGTCTGGTCAGGATAATTCTTTTCACCTCTTTATCTCTCAAAGCCCTTGCAGCCAATGCTACACTGGTGTATGTTTTTCCGGTTCCGGCGGGTCCAATGGCAAAAACCATATCCTTCTTCTCTGTTTCTTTAACGAGTTTCTTAAGATTGGTTGTTTTCGCCTTAATAATCTTACCATTTACCCCCTTTACAATGATATCCTGGTCAAAAATCAGCTGTTTTTCATTTTCGTCTTTGATATTCAGAATATTTTCAACATCCTTTAGTTCGATGGAATTATGTTTGGAAATAAATTTAACAATATCATTCAGCTTCTGTTTAAGTATGTCTAAAGCTTCCTGATTCCCCATCGCAAAGATAAAATGGTCTCTTCCTGTAATTTTAAGGGTCGGAAAGCTTGATTTTATTAAATTGAAATATTGGTTATTAACACCATAGAAGATCTTTACATCAACATCTTCCAGATCATAGGTTAATTCAAACATGCAGTATTTTTATTTTTAGATTTTAAATTTAACGTTTTTTTTCAAATTTATATGAAATTCTTTTCGATAATCTTTCGGGCTTTCCTTTTATTTTAAATAACTTTGCAGGAAACACTATTTATTCTACTTCACAATCCATGTCAATTATTACCCTTACTTCGGATTTCGGAAACTTAGATTACAGAGTTGCTGCTGTGAAAGGCAAAATTCTGTCTCTAAACCCTGAGGTTAATATTATTGATATAACCCACGATATCCAGGCATTCAACCTTATACAAACCTCTTATATTGTTCGGAATGCTTATAAATATTTCCCTAAAGGAACCATTCATATCCTTTCTGTAGACAGTTTTTATAACAGATCAAGGAAAAACATTCTCTATAAAGCGGACGGCTCTTATTTTCTGGCCGCAGACAATGGGCTTTTAAGTCTTATTTTTTTTGATATAAAACCGGAAGCCATCTATGAGATTACACTGAACAGCCGTTTTGATGACATAGTAGACTTCACCTCTACCGATGTTTTCGTTCCTGCAGCAGTGCATTTAGCCGGCGGCGGACTTCCAGAGGTTATTGGAAGAAAAATAGACACTGCCAAACAGCTTCTTTTCCCTAAACCGGTTTATAACGAGTCGGAAAAGATGATTATTGGTGAGGTAACCTATATTGATAATTTCGGAAATATAATCTCGAATATCAGCAAAGATCTTTTTGAAACCATAAGCAAAGGACATGAAAGTTTTATGATCAAATTCAGGAATTTAACGCTTTCAAGAGTCTTTTCCAGCCACACAGAAGTGGTCTCAGACTGGGACAGGGAAACGGAATTTCACGGCCAGTCGGCAGCGATCTTCAATGACAGCCAGCTGTTGGAACTTACGATCTATAAAGGAAGCAAGAAAAACGGCGCGAAAAGCCTATTTGGACTGAATGTAGGAGAGAATATCTATATTGAATTTTTCTAAAATTATATATTTCATAAAAAAACCGATTTTTTTTATATATTTGTCAAAATCTAAAAATTAAAAATGGCAGAATACAAATTATTGCTTCCGTCAATGGGAGAAGGGGTTATGGAAGCGACGATTATCACTTGGTTATTCAATGAAGGTGATAATGTAAAAGAGGATGACTCCGTAGTAGAAATTGCAACAGATAAGGTAGATTCAGACGTTCCGACACCAGTTTCGGGGAAAATTGTAAAAATCTTAAAGCAAAAAGACGAAGTTGCAAAAGTTGGTGAAGCCATTGCTATTTTAGAAATTGAAGGTGAAGGCGGAAATACAGCTTCAGAAGAAGTAAAAACTGAAACTCCTGCAGCAGCTCCTGATGCCAATACTTTAAAAACCATTGAAGAACCATTAAAAGCAGCTGCTTCAAACGTAGAATTTTCTGGAGACCTTTATCTTTCTCCACTGGTAAAGTCTATCGCACAGCAGGAAAACATTTCTGAAGCAGAACTGAAAACCATCAAAGGAAGTGGTTTAGAAGGAAGAATTACCAAAGAAGATATACTGGCTTATGTAGCCAATAGAGGAAGCCAGCCACAACAGGCTGCACCGGTTCAGCAGACGGTTTCTGCTCCGGCTCCTGTTTCAGCACCAGCTGCAACGATTACTGCGGCTGCGGGTGATGAGATCATTCCAATGGACAGAATGAGAAAGATCATCGCTGAAAACATGGTAAAAGCAAAACAAATTGCTCCGCACGTTACTTCTTTCATTGAAACAGATGTAACCAACGTGGTGAAATGGAGAAATAAAAACAAATCTCTTTTCGAAAAACGTGAAGGTGAAAAACTGACTTTCATGCCGATTTTCGTGAAAGCTGTAGTGAAAGCTATTCAGGATTTCCCAATGATCAATGTTTCCATAAGCGGTGAAAATATCATCAAAAAGAAAAACATCAATATCGGTATGGCTACTGCCCTTCCGGATGGAAACCTTATCGTTCCTGTGATCAAGAATGCTGATCAGCTTTCTCTTTCAGGTCTTGCAAAAGCAATTAACGATTTAGCTTACAGAGCTAGAAACAAGAAATTAAGACCAGAAGATACGCAGGGAGCAACTTATACCATATCCAACGTAGGAAGCTTCGGAAACCTAATGGGAACTCCAATTATTCCTCAGCCTCAGGTTGCTATTTTAGCCATTGGTGCGATCGTTAAGAAGCCTGCAGTTCTTGAAACCGCAGACGGGGATGTAATTGCAATCAGAAACTTAATGTTCATGTCTCATTCTTATGATCACAGAGTAGTAGACGGCTCTCTTGGAGGAATGATGCTGAAGCACGTTCACGATTATCTTGAAAACTGGGATCTTAATACTGAAATCTAAGATTTACAATTCAATAGAATTTAAATAACAATACAAAATCAATAAGAACATGAAAAATACAACTTTAATTGCTATTATCTCACTGATTGTGATCGTTCTTATTGATTTTGTTCAGATTGTCCTAAGCTTTTTCGAGGTCTATTCATTGCCGGTGTTCAGGCTGTTTGGTGTTTTAAACCTTATTGCCTTCGCAGGTCTGCTTCCGTTTTTTATTGCCCTTTATAAAAAGCAGAAATAATGGATCCCGAACTTAAAGAACTTTTTGAACTTAAAGACGAAAAGGAGGAAACAGGCACACCTAAAATTCCAGAACAAAACGTCATTAAACATGTTTTAATCCGTCTTGCCGTTCTTATTGTCGGAACTATTGGTTTTGGAATTGCCATGAGCCAAGAACAAGGTTGGGGCGTAATGGGATATCTGCTGTTTATGATGGCTTTCCACGCAATCTGGGCTATTTTTATGATTATTGAAGCTCTGGTATTGCAGAGCAATAAAAAACTGATCCTCAGAAATACAAATTTTGCTTTAATTGCAGGCCTCTTATTTATTTACGGCTTGTTCTTAGGCTGGTTTAAATGATAAATTAGAAGCTTCTCTTCCCAGGGAAGCTTTTTTATTGTACTTATTTCAACCCTCACACCCATATAAAGTGAAAATTGAACATGTAATTTATTCCCTCCTATTTTTCATCTGTTTCTTAGTTTTTGCCGATTATTTAATCTTGACATTTTTAAATCCCGGATATTTTTCATAATTTTTCACATGTCATTTCTAAACTGCACACATGCTGAAAATTTTTGTTCTGCTTCGCAGGAGCCTTAAAAAATCCTTTGACAATATCCGGAATGAACAGCTTAAGTACAACCTGCTTCAAGCCATTCCCTTTTGGATAGGGTCGGTAATTACAGGTTTTTTTGCAGTGATGTATGCCCAGATATTTGCGTGGGGAGAACATCTTTTAAACTTCATTCTCGACTGGCACGCGTGGATGATTTTCATTATTGCTCCCATTGGTTTTGTTCTTTCATGGTGGCTGGTGAAAGAGTTTGCTCCCAATGCCAAAGGAAGCGGTATTCCACAGGTAATGGCTGCTGTGGAACTGGCCAATCCTAAAGAACATAAAAAGATCAGAAGTCTTTTAAGCATTAAAATCATTGTTTTCAAGATCCTTTCATCGGTGATCCTGGTTATCGGAGGCGGAGCTGTAGGACGTGAAGGTCCCACTATTCAGATTGCAGGCTCGGTATTCAGGAAAGTCAATGAATATCTTCCGGAATGGTGGCCAAAAATTTCCAAGAAAAATATGATTATGACCGGTGCTGCTGCGGGTCTTGCGGCTGCCTTCAATACGCCTCTTGGAGGAATTGTGTTTGCTGTGGAAGAACTCTCAAAAACACATATCAACTACTTTAAAACCGCCTTGTTTACTGCGGTCATCATAGCTGGATTAACTGCTCAGACTTTAGCTGGGTCTTATTTATACCTCGGCTATCCGAAGACCAATGATGTTTCTCTGATGGTAATGTTTCCGATCATTCTTGTGGCGGGAACAGCCGGAATCCTGGCCAGCCAACTCTCTGTGAGTATGCTGAAAATGAATGACTGGAAAAAAAGAAAACTTACTACAGATAAATCCAATGTGATCTTTTTAGTGATCTGTGCCCTGTTTATCGCTTCTATCGCCTATTTTATCAACAGGGAAATCCTGGGTTCCGGAAAAGAAATCATGGAACGGGTACTTTTCACGAAAGATAAGCATGAAGATTGGTATGTTCCCATCCTGAGGATGCTGGGGCCTGCCCTTTCCTTTACATCCGGCGGAGCAGGCGGAATTTTTGCACCGGCACTTACAGCAGGAGCCAGTATAGGATCTGTTATTTCAGGGGCTATTCATTTACCCCCCAATGAAACCAATGTTGTTATTCTTGCCGGAATGGTTGCTTTTCTTACCGGAATTACCCGTGCTCCCTTCACTTCTGCCATCATTGTGCTGGAAATGACAGACAGACATTCGCTTATTTTTCACCTGATGCTCGCAGGAATGGTTTCTTCCATTGCTTCAATTCTGGTGAGCAGACATTCACTGTATGATGTGATCAAGATGAACTTTTTAACGGAAATCAGAAGCCAGAAGGATCAACCCTGATTTTTCTTAAGCATTATCTTTAAATCTTTCATGGCTTCAAGTACTGCTTCAGCGGCTTCATAATCAGTCATTTTAATAACTAACTTATCCAGCTCTGTTTTAGAATTCTTAGTCTTGTAGGTTACAATATTCAGAAAAAAAATATTGTTCTTCCTTTTTGAAATATGATGAAAATCAACCACTCGCCCTAAATCCCATACCTCTCCTTCATTAAGAACTTTACCCTTTTTATTGATTGAATTTATTTTTATCTGATCTCCTTCAAATTCTGCATTTATTTTAAAATCTTCATCGTCACGATCAATACCGAATTCATTAATTTTATTGATGATTAAGGCCTTAGCTTCCTCAGCTGTTTCATATTTCCCAAGAATCTCAGATTTACCGTTCTTATATATTATTTTATAAATCTCCAGCTTTTCAAGAGAACGAACAGGACCTGTTAAATTATCCAACTCTTTATAAGCAATATTCACAGTCCCCACTTCTGTAATTTTTGCTTCGAATTGATCTCCATTCTTTTTGAAAATCTTATCCTGAGAATAACATACGGTACTCATCAATAATAATGGTAAAATATAAACTTCAGTTTTCATAGTGTCATTAATTTCTTGGCCGGCTAATATACAAAACAGCAATCATAAATCCTCAACAAATATTAAGGTTAGTATTGCATATTACAAATATATTTTTTACTTTTGCACCTCGAAATAATTAACAAATTCATTTAACATTATGAACAATTACGAAACTGTTTTCATTTTAACTCCCGTTCTATCTGACGCACAGGTGGAGGAAGCAGTGAAAAAATTTGAAGATCTTTTAAAAGAAAAGAACTGCGAAATCGTTGCTAAAGAAAACTGGGGATTAAAAAAATTAGCTTATCCAATTCAATTAAAAAAGAACGGATTCTACACTTTAATCGAGTTTAAAGGTGAAGGTACTGTAGTTGCTGATCTAGAATTAGCTTTCAAACGTGACGAAAGAGTAATTCGTTACTTAACTACAAAACTTGACAAACACGCTGTTGAGTACGCTGTAACTAGAAGAACTAAAGTAAAAGCAGCTAAAGCTTAATTATTAACCCAATTTTTTAAAAAGACAAGACATGGCAATAGATGAAATGGCTAAACAAGCCTCAGCTGGAGGAGAATCAGAAGTAAAATTCTTAACTCCGCTTGATATCAACACTAAATCTGAAAAGAAATACTGTAGATTCAAAAAATTCGGAATTAAGCACGTAGATTACAAAGATGCTGACTTCTTACTACAGTTTGTAAACGAGCAGGGTAAAATTTTACCAAGAAGATATACTGGAACTTCTCTAAAATATCAAAGAAAAGTTTCTGCTGCTATCAAAAGAGCAAGACACCTTGCTTTAATGCCGTACGTAGCTGACTTATTAAAATAAGACAAAAAATAATAAAGGAAGAGGGCAACCTCTTCTTTTGTTGCTGAATAATACTAATTTAATTCTAACTTGATTTTAGATACCATTCTAAAATCTAAAAAAGGACAACAACAATGGAAATTATCCTAAAAAAAGACGTAGAAAACTTAGGACTTGAGTTTGATACAGTAAACGTAAAGCCAGGTTATGCTAGAAACTTCCTAATCCCTCAAGGATTTGCTCTTTTAGCTACTCCAAAAAACAAGGCTGCTTTAGAAGCTACTCTTGAAGCTAGAAAAGAAGAAGAAGCTAAATTAATCGCTGCTGCAAACGGTGTAGTTGAGCAATTAAAGAAAACTTCTATTACTATTCCTGCAAAAGTAGGTGCTGGTGATAAACTATTCGGTTCTATCAACAATGCTGATCTAGCTGAAGTTTTAGGAAAAGCTGGTGTTTCTGTAGATAAGAAATACATCAAGATTCCTGGTAACACGATCAAAAGAACTGGTAAATTCTCAGCTCTTATCAGACTTCACAGAAATGTTGAGTACAACTATGAGTTTGATATCGTATCTGATGCTCCGGTTGAAGCTCCTGTTCCTAAGAAGGAAGAAGTTAAATCTGAAGAAGCTTAATCAGACGAGAATTTTCTCACCATACAAAACCACTTCAATTTTTGGAGTGGTTTTTTGTTGTTTAGATCTCCCCTCCCATCATTCTTCCTTCCTGTAAAAATACGACATGATATTTTAGGCAAAAAATTTGCTGTATTTCCGGAAATATGATTTATGGAGATTCAGGACGTTATATCCAGCCAAAGAGAGTTTTTTAAAACCCAGCAGACTAAAAGCATTCCGTTCAGGAAAATGTATCTTGAAAAACTGCGGGATGTTATCATAAAAAATGATGGGCTTTTGTACGAAGCAATTGATAGGGACTTTGGTAAATCGAAGTTTGATACCTTAACAACTGAGATTTCTTTTGTACTGAATGATATTGATTATTATCTCAAAAATCTCAACTCGCTTTCAAAACCGAAAAAAGTCAGGACCAATCTAGTCAATCAGATCGGGAAAAGCAGGATTTATCAGGATCCTTTGGGATGTGTTCTGGTGATTGGGGCCTGGAATTATCCTTATCAGCTTTCACTTTCTCCTATGATTGCTGCCATAGCCGCAGGAAACTGCTGCATTCTGAAACCCAGTGAAATTGCGTTCCATACTATGAAAGCAATGGCAAAGGTTATTAATGAAAACTTTCCTTCAGAGTATCTGTATGTGTACGAAGGTGGTATAGAGGAAACTACAGAATTACTGAAATCCAGATTTGACAAAATATTCTTCACCGGAAGCACTAAAGTAGGCAAAATCATCTACAAAGCAGCAGCTGAACATCTGACACCGGTTGTTCTTGAATTAGGCGGAAAATCACCTGTTATCATAACGAAACATGCCAATCTGGAAATAGCAGCCAAAAGAATTGTGTGGGGAAAATTTCTGAATGCCGGACAAACCTGTGTAGCCCCGGATTATTTACTTGTAGAAGAATCTGTAGAAGAGCAATTCATAGAAATGCTCAGGAAATTTATCCGGGAGTTTCAATATGAACCTGATTCACCACAATATACCCGGATTATTAATAGCAGAAATTTTCAGAGACTGATCCGTCTTATTGATTCAGAGAAGGTCTATTTCGGAGGAAATTTCAATGAAGAAAAACTGTATATAGAACCTACTATTCTGCATCCTGTTACCTGGGAAGACTCTATCATGGAGGAAGAGATTTTTGGTCCGATTCTTCCTGTAATCAGCTTTAAAAATTTCAATACAGTCCTCAATACTATTGTAGAAATGGAAAAACCGCTTGCGGCCTATCTTTTTACCAGTAACGCAGAAGAAAAAGGACTGTTCACACGAAAACTCTCTTTTGGAGGTGGCTGCATCAATGATGTAGTGATGCATTTAAGTAATGATCATCTTCCATTTGGGGGAACCGGAGCATCCGGCATCGGAAATTATCACGGGAAATATGGTTTTGAAGCATTTTCACACCAAAAATCCGTTCTGGAAAAAGCAACCTGGGGCGAACCGGATATTAAATATCCGCCGTATTCTGATAAAAAATTGAGTTGGATCAGGAAATTGCTGTAAATAAAAAAACCGGAAAAAATTCCGGTTTATATTTTTAAGACTTGGGAGCCCATTGATAAAAAAACTCTTTTGTTTTCTCCAGGCTGTACCCCTTTCCTTCTTCAAGAACTGAACTGTCCTTCAGTACATGAATTTTTTTCCCATTCTTATCCAGAACAATGAAAAAAGGATAGGCCTGCTTTTCTTTGATATTGATATATTTTGCGAAAACCTTCGGGTTCTCATTATCCGGAGAGTAATTCAGGTGATAATACAGATACTTTTTATCTACTATTTCCTTCAGTTCAGGAGTGGTCTGTATAAAATTATTAAAGCGCAGACACCAGATACACCAGTTTCCTCCCGCCTGGATGATAATATTTTTCCCTTCTTTCTTAGCCTGGGCTATTAATTTATTAAGATCAGCCTGGGCATCAGCTTTCGGATCGTAGGGTTTAGGAAGTTTTGCTTTCTCCTCGCCTGCTTTCTTCTTCGCATCCAGTTCAGCATGGTCAGGCTTTACCAGAAGAGCGTTGTCATGCATTCTGTCTTCCTTCATCTTTTGGGCATCTTGAGAAAAAGCCAGTGTACTCAATCCCAAAAAAGCAATAATTACTAAATTTTTCATAACATAAAAATAAAAAAAATAATACTTATTGCAAGCAAAAATAGAACCATAATTTTATTATCACTAAATTTGCGTGTTTTATGAATTTCTTAATCAAAATATTATTCCTCATTTCCCGACTTCCGCTTAAGGTATTGTATATTTTTTCGGACGTTATGTTTTTCCTAAATTATTATTTTGTAGGATACAGGAAGAAGGTCATTACACAGAATCTACGCAATTCTTTTCCTGATAAATCTGAAGAGGAGATCAGAAAAATAAAAAAAAAATTCTATCGTAATTTCTCAGACTATCTTGTTGAGACCATTAAATCATTCAGTATTTCTGAGACGGAATCAAGAGTCAGAATGCAGCATATCAACCAGGAATTGTTTCATGAAGCTAAAGCAGAAGGTAAAAATATCATTCTTCTTGCAGGACATGTTTTTAACTGGGAATGGATTAATGCGCTGGCCAAAGTTATTCCCCAGAAACACTCTCATCCTGTATATAGAAAGGTAAACAGCGATTTCTGGGAAAATCAGATGAAGAAGGTCCGTAATAAATTCGGGAATGAGGCGCTGGAAGCCAATGAGGTGATCATGAATATCTTCAGATCTAAAAATGACGGTAGTTCAGCGTATATGTTTGTGGCAGACCAAACCCCTCATGTTGCTCATGTTAATTACGGGTTGGATTTCTTAAACCAGAGAACACCTGCTTTTATCGGCTACGATAAACTGGCGACCAGAATGGATCTTGTTTTTATCTACTGTGAAATGAAAAAGGTAAAACGAGGGTATTATCAGGTCAATTATCACAGAATTTATCCGGATGGAGAAAAATTTGTTGAACATGAAGTGGTAAAAAAGTTCCATAAGCTTTTAGAAAATACACTTCATAAGAGACCGGATAATTATCTATGGTCACACAGAAAGTGGAAATACAAGGATTCTATCAAAACATTTGATTCTGAAAAAATATAGTTGCAGATGTCCAAAAAATTAGCAGTTGCCATCCTGAACTGGAACGGCAGAAAATGGCTTGAACAGTTTCTTCCCAATGTCGTCCGATTTTCTCAGGAAGCTGACATTTATGTGATCGATAATCTTTCTACTGATGATTCTATCCCATTTCTGAAGGCTCACTACCCTGAGGTGAAGATCATTAAGAACGATAAGAATTATGGGTTTGCAGGCGGATATAATGCAGGTTTGAAAGAAGTTCAGAACGAATACTACTGTCTCCTTAATTCCGATGTAGAAGTTACTGAAAACTGGATAGATCCGGTGATGAAAGTATTTGAGAAAGATGCTTCCATTGCTGCAGTACAACCTAAAATTCTTTCTTTTAACAATAAGAAATATTTTGAATTTGCCGGAGCTGGTGGTGGTCTTATTGATAATTTAGGATATTCTTACTGCCGCGGGCGCGTTTTTGATGATCTGGAAGAAGATAAGGGCCAATATGATGATGAGACGGAGATCTTCTGGGCATCCGGCTGCTGTCTTTTCATACGTTCCAAAGATTTTTGGGAGCAGGAAGGTTTTGATGCACGATTTTTCGCCCATCAGGAAGAAATTGATCTCTGCTGGAGATTGATCAACTCAGGTAAAAAAATTTTTTATACGGGACAATCCAAAGTATATCATGTAGGCGGAGGAACACTGAATAAACAAAGTGCTCAGAAAACGTATCTCAATATCAGGAACAATCTTTCCATGATGCTGAAAAACTTACCTTTTCCAAGGCTGATCTGGCTGATCTTTTTCAGGCTTTGCCTAGACGGTGTCGCCGGGATCTATTTTGGCTTAAAACAAGGCTTTCCGCATCTTTGGGCTGTTGTAAGGGCACACTTCGGGTTTTACGGGCAGGCAGCCGGAACATGGAAGCTCCGTCAGAAAAACCAGAAAGATGAATTTTACCAGACGAAATGGTTGATTTTCACCCATTTTTTAGGTGGAAAAAAATAGAGGAAAAATTTTCAGATCACTTTAAACTCAAAACATTAAACTCTAAATCAACATAATGGATTTCTGCGCAATAGATTTTGAAACAGCTACCCATGAAAAAAGCTCAGCCTGTGAGATGGGAATCTGTGTGGTTCAGGATTCTAAAATTGTGGAAACCAAAACGTGGCTGATTAAACCTCCAAGTTTTCCTTATTTCAGCCGATTCAACATTGATGTACACGGGATAAACCCCGAGGATGTAAAGGATGCTCCTACTTTTGATGAAATCTGGTATGAAGCGGAAGAGATGATGTACGGAAGCCTGATGATTGCCCACAATGCCGGTTTTGATGCCAATGTATTAAGGGGATGCCTTGAGCATTACGGAATGTTTACTCCCAAGCTGAATTATCTGTGCAGCATACAGCTGGCTAAAAAATCATGGAATTATCTTCCGAAATACGGACTAAAGCCTCTTGCAGAATACCATAATATTCAATTTAATCATCACCGGGCGGGTGCTGACGCCGAGGTATGCGCCAAAATCTCATTACTGGCCTTTGAAAAGCTGTTTCTGACCACTAATGAGGAAGTGAATGATGTAATGAAGGCCAAGATTAAAAAGCTTTAAATCTTCTTTAATCCCAGCCTGCATATCTATTTATATATTGTACTTATTCTGTACAAAAATTAATTGCTTAAAACTTCCGACAACAGGTTAAACTTAGGAATATCAATATCGAATATTTCCTGCGTTTCCATATTTTTAACCTGGTATTTTCCGCTCATACTTCCTACTCCGGAACGGAGCATTACATTGGAGAAATAAGCGAAATTTTCGCCTGCGGAGATCTCAGGGGTTAGCCCGATTACTCCGTCACCTATAATCTCGGTATATCCAAAACCTACGTCAAAGATCAGCCATTTTCTTTTAAGCACCTTAATCGGGAACAATCCGTCATTTTCAATGGTGATCGTATATTTAAAGACATAGCGGTTTTCAGATGGATAACTGTTTTTACTATCATATTCAGGAATTACTGAAACTTTGATATTAGAGGTCACTTTTGAAAACATCATTTTGAGTATTTTCTTAATAAATACAAAAATCTCGCCTTTTTAGGCGAGATTGTAAAGTTATATTATATTTTTAATAAAATTATAATCCAAGGCCTTTTCTTTCGTCACCTCCCATTAATACTCCAACAGGATTGTCGATACCTTCTTTTACCGCAACAAGGAATCCTACAGATTCTTTTCCGTCGATAATTCTGTGGTCATAAGACATCGCAACGTACATCATTGGTCTGATCACTACTTGTCCGTCAACAGCAACCGGTCTCTGGATAATGTTGTGCATACCAAGGATTGCAGATTGAGGAGGGTTGATGATTGGGGTAGACATCATAGATCCGAAAGTACCACCGTTTGTAATGGTGAAAGTACCACCAGTCATTTCGTCAACTGTAATTTTCCCGTCTCTTACTTTTGTAGCAAGATCTTTAATGTTGGCTTCAACCGCACTGAAAGACATGTTTTCTGCATTTCTCAATACAGGAACCATCAATCCTTTAGGACCTGAAACTGCAATTGAAATATCACAGAAATCATAGTTTACTTTGAAATCTCCGTCAATAGATGCATTTACATCCGGGTACATCTGAAGAGCTCTTGTAACTGCTTTAGTGAAGAAAGACATGAAACCAAGTCCTACTCCATGCTTCTGAGCAAATTCTTCTTTATATAGTTTTCTTAATCTGAAGATTTCAGACATGTCAACTTCGTTGAAAGTTGTTAACATCGCTGTTTCATTCTTTACAGAAACTAATCTCTGAGCGATTTTTCTTCTAAGAACAGAAAGTTTTGTTGTTGTTGTAGATCTTGATCCTGTTGCTGTAAGAGGGTTTCCACCTAACGCAGGAACAGCCGCTAATTCAGCATCAGTTTTAGTGATTCTTCCGTCTCTTCCTGTACCTGAAACCTGTCCTGCATCCATTCCTTTTTCATCAAGGATTTTCTTAGCAGCCGGAGATGGAGCTCCTGTAGCATAAGTTTGTGGAGCAGCAACCGGAGCTGCTGGCTTCGGAGCCTCTTGTTTAGCAGGTTCAGCAGCTTTCGGAGCTTCTTCCTGTTTTGGAGCTTCAGCAGCAGGTGCAGCACCTTCTGGTCTTGCAGCATCCATATCAATTAAACAAACTACCTGACCTACTTGTACTACATCACCTTCTTCTGCTTTTAAAGTGATAATACCACTTTGTTCTGCAGGTAATTCCAGGGTTGCTTTATCTGAGTCTACTTCAGCGATAGGTTGATCTTTTTCTACATAATCACCATCTTTTACAAGCCAAGTTGCAATTTCAACTTCTGTAATGGATTCGCCCGGTGAAGGAACTTTCATTTCTAAAACTGACATATTGAGTATTTTTTATTTTTTAATTGATTATTATTTAAATTAAGCTGTTACAGGTCTTTTTGCAGGAGCATCATCTCTGTCGAAAACTCTGTTGATTACAGCATTCTGGTTCTTTTCGAACATTTTATGGCTTCCCGGAGCAGGAGTACCACTTGGTACCGGAGCAATAACCTCAATTCCTGTATTTCTGAAGTTTCTCAGGATATAAGACCAGGCACCCATATTTTCTGGCTCTTCCTGTGCCCATACCAATTGTTTTCTGTTCTCATATTTGCTGAAGATTGCTTCGATAGCATCCGTCTGAAGCGGATATAACTGTTCGAATCTCACTAATGCAATATTTTCACAGTTCAGTTCTTCTTTCTTCGCTAATAGTTCGAAATACAGTTTACCTGAACAAAGAACCAATTTCTCTACTTTTTTAGGATCTGCTGTAGGATCATCTAAGATTGGCTGGAATGAACCTGTTGCAAAATCTTCAAGTGGAGAAACCACTTTCGGATGTCTTAATAAAGATTTAGGGCTCATTACTACCAATGGCTTTCTGAATGCCCATTTCAGCTGTCTTCTTAATAGGTGGAAGTAGTTGGCTGGTGAAGTAATATTCGCTACAACCATATTTTCGTTGGCACAAAGAGTAAGGAATCTTTCCAGTCTTGCTGAAGAGTGTTCTGCTCCCTGTCCTTCTGAACCATGAGGTAAAAGCATCACCAATCCATCCTGAATCTTCCATTTTTCTTCTGCTGCTGCCAGATATTGATCTACAATGATCTGAGCACCGTTCACGAAGTCTCCGAACTGAGCTTCCCAGATTGTTAATGTATTAGGAGAAGCCATTGCATATCCATAATCAAATCCTAAAACTCCGTATTCTGAAAGATGAGAGTTGTATACATCAAATCTGCTTTCTGAAACATGTCTTAGAGGGATATACTCTTCTTCTGTATCTTCTGTTTTAACTACGGCATGTCTGTGAGAGAAAGTACCTCTTTCCACATCTTCTCCGGAGATTCTTACGTTGTGACCTTCCACGAGAAGTGTAGCATAAGCCAACCACTCTCCTAGTGCCCAGTCTAATGAATTTCCTTCAATAGCCTTGATACGGTTTTCGAAAAGTCTTGTAATTTTATTGATAAACTTTTTATCTTCAGGAAGAGTTGACATTTTAAGAGCCAGTTCCTTCAGCTTTGCTAAGTCATATTTTGTATCAACCGGTAACTGAACCGCTCCTCTCTTTCCGATTGGATATTTTATCCAGTCTTCAGCCATGAATACATCCATTACGTTTTTCTCGATCTCTTTGGAAGCATCAAAGTCTTTATCTAAAAGTGCTTTGAAATCTACTTCCATCTTCTTGATGATATCGTTGGAAATAACGCTGTCGTTGATTAATTTCTCTTTATAAATTTCTCTTGGATTCGGGTGTTTAGAAATCGCCTTGTATAGATTAGGCTGAGTAAATCTTGGCTCATCTCCTTCGTTGTGACCGTATTTTCTGTATCCTAAAAGATCGATATAAACATCTTTCCCGAATTTTGCTCTGAAATCAGCAGCAAAGTGCATTGCATGAACAACTGCTTCCGCATCGTCAGCATTTACGTGCATTACAGGAGATTCTGTAACTTTTGCAATGTCTGTACAGTAAGTTGAAGATCTTGCATCATGGAAGTTAGTGGTGAAAGACACCTGGTTGTTTACTACAATGTGCACCGTTCCTCCCGTTCTGTATCCTTCCAAAGTCATCATCTGAGCTACTTCATAAGCAATTCCCTGACCTGCGATAGCACCGTCACCGTGGATGATGATTGGTAAAACCTTAGAATATTCTTTATATTTATCATCAACCTTTGCACGGCAGATCCCTTCTACAAGAGCTGCTACTGTTTCAAGGTGAGAAGGGTTCGGAGTAAGGTTGATGCAAACTTCTTCTCCTGAAGCTGTTTTTACTTTTTTAGATGATCCTAAGTGATATTTAACATCACCAGAGAATACGTCTTCTTCAAATTCTTTTCCTTCAAATTCTGAGAAGATCTGTTTGTATGATTTTCCGAAGATATTGGATAATACATTCAATCTTCCTCTGTGAGCCATTCCTAATACTACTTCATCTACTCCCAGTTGAGAAGATCTTGAGATCAGCTGATCCAAAGCAGGGATTAAAGTCTCCCCTCCTTCCAGTGAAAATCTTTTCTGTCCTACAAATTTAGTGTGAAGGTAACTTTCAAAGGCTACCGCCTGATTTAATTTTAATAAGATTTCTGTTTTTTCATTGGCAGAAAGACTTGGATGGTTTTCGTTAACCTGAAGCCATCTTTTGATGAAATCTTTTTCCTCAACATTGTTGATGTGCATATATTCCACTCCGATAGAATCGCAGTAAATATTTTCCAGGTGCTTGATAAGGTCTGCTAATGTTGCAGGTTCTTTCATTCCTGTTTCAACAGCACAGTTAAATTTCGTATTTAAATCCTCTTTAGAAAGACCGAAGTTCTCAATGTCTAAAGTAGGAGTATAATGTCTTCTTTCTCTAACCGGGTTTGTTTTGGTAAACAGGTGCCCTCTTGTTCTGTAAGCCTCGATAAGGTTTACTACTTTGAATTCTTTTTTGATGTGCTCAGGAACCTCTCCGCCTGCTACAGCCTGAGAGATCTGCTGTACTGCCGGTACAGTGCTGGCCGGAGCCTGGATGTATTGGATGTTATCGTCATCTCCATAGTTCTCCAAAGCAAAATCGAAACCTTGAAAAAAGGCTTTCCATGATGGCTCTAAAGAATCCGGGAATTTTAAGTACTGTTGGTATAAATCCTCAATTAACTGAGAATGAGCTGCGTTTAGGAATGAAAATCTGTCCATTATTACAGTTTATCTATTATTAAAATTTATTTGTAGAATTAATCTTCAAATTTAATAAAAAAAACCGATTTGGAACAGCCTGAAGGCATTAAAAAAAATTATCGAAAAAATTATTTTTTTAAAATCACTTAAACACTGATAATGAGAGCTTAACATTCACTTCCTGCCCTTCTACCGGACGCTCAATGAAAGTCATACGGATATCTCCGAAGCGCATCTCGTCTTTTTTGGCTTTCTGAATTAGCTGCTGAATTGCCCTTATTCTGCCTTCGTAGCTTCCTTTGTAGTACATGACGTAATTTTGGGACGGATTTACGGTTCTGAAATTGAAGTTATTATCCGTCACACCAATCTTCTTGGAAAGCGGGATTCCCAGGAAGTAAGATATTTCTTTGTCTTTGTAATTGTCTGCATCTGTAACCAGCACAGGATACCCGAATTCATCCTCTTTTTTACCAAGGTCCATTGTCACATAATTGTAAACTTTGCTGTAGTTCATCACAATATTTTCGTAAAGCGCATCTTTCTTGTTGGATGCACTTACATTGGTTCCCAAAAGCACTTTATCTTCTTCATTTTCAACCATAAGACTGTCATATTTAATGGCAGCCATCTGATTGTCTTTTTCTACCTTATTACCCAGAACATTTTTCAGGTTGACCATGCTTTTATCGATATTTTCGGCAAAACGGTCTTCGGTCCAGAAATTCTCAACCCTTCTCAGAACAGAAAGTTTTGGAGTATGTACATTCCAGATAATCCTGGTTTTTTCAGCAGAGACAGCTTTAAATTTAACGTCTACCACTGTAGGATTTTCATTACGGTCCTCAAAAAGCTGATATCTTAACGATCTGTTCGGATTTTCATAACGGATGAACATTTCTCCGTCTGTATCGTTTTTAGGGTCTACATAACTGATTGCACTTCCCTGTCCTTCATAAGGAGTATAATAATCAATATCAATAGACGGCGAACTTGTAAAAAAGTTGTTCCATCGGGTAAAATGCTGCAGATTATTAAACTGGGAAAAGACTTTATCAATGGGATAATCAATCTCTTTTTCAATTTTAAAGTCCTTGTTTTCATCCACAAAATAATACATGGAAGCAGCATAAGCTCCTACCAGAAGAACAAGAATTACGGCTGTTATTTTAAAAAAACGCATCATACAAAAGTAATACAAATAAAAAAAGTGACCAATATATTGATCACTTTAAGAGTATACTTTAGTTAATTTATATTACTTTTCCGTTAATAGAGAAATCATACATCTTTTTTAAACTGCATCAGAAATAAATCTTCTATCCAATGTGAGTTCCCGGCGGAAGTACCGCTCCTTTCTTCACAACTACGATACCATCCTGAACGGAATGAGTTCCGTAGTCTCCGTCCGGGATATGTTTTCCACCAGTAATTTTTACATTGTCTCCAATGTAACAGTTTTTATCCAGAATAGCTTTTTCAATATAGCAGTATTTTCCGATTCCCATATTTGGACGGCCGCTTCTGTCATTCAATACAATTTCTGTGGTATTCTGATAGAAATCCGCTCCCATCACGTAAGAATTTACGATAGTACTTCCTTTATCTATTCTTGTTCTGTTTCCGATCACGGAATTTTCGATTTTATCTGCCATAATAATGCATCCGTCTCCAAAAACAGCCTTGCTTACATAAGAACCGTTGATTTTGGACGGCGGAAGCATTCTCGCTCTGGTATAAATAGGCGATGAACCGAAAAGATTGAACTGCGGAAGATCCTGACACAGGTCCAGATTGGCTTCATAGAAAGACTCAATTGTTCCTATATCCGTCCAGTAGCCTTCATACTGATAACTCAAAGTTTTATATTTTCCGATAGAGCTTGGAATAATATCTTTTCCGAAATCATCACCTGCTCCCTCTTCAAACATTTTTTTCAGAATATTCTTGGTGAAAATATAAATACCCATTGAAGCCAGATATTCTTTTCCTCTATGTTTATTTTCTTCTGAAACCTCAGATTTTAGACCATCCAGCATATCATAATCTGGTTTTTCATAGAAGGAAGTGATATTGCCGTCATCGTCTGATTTCAGGATTCCGAAACCTGTGGCGTCTTTGGCAATTACAGGAATAGTTGCAATCGTCAGATCACCTCCGTTATCGATATGAAAGTCCAGCATTTCACGGAAATCCATCTGGTAAAGCTGGTCTCCGGAAAGGATCAGAATATAATCATAATCATACTTTTCAAGATGCTTCATCGACTGGCGTACGGCATCTGCTGTGCCTTGATACCAGCTTTCATTTTCAACGTTCTGTTCCGCAGCCAGAATATCAACAAAACCTTTGCTGAAAATGTCAAAATGATATGAATTTTTGATATGGGAATTTAAAGATGCTGAATTAAACTGCGTTAATACCAGGATCTTATTCAATCCGGAGTTCAGGCAATTTGAAATAGGAATATCCACCAGCCTGTATTTCCCCGCAATAGGAACTGCTGGTTTTGATCTGGAATAGGTTAATGGAAATAGCCTTGTTCCTCTGCCTCCTCCTAAAACTATGGAGATTACGTTTCGTTTCATAAAATTATATTGCGTTTTTTATTGTATTAGTTCTACAGTTTTTTTGGTGTTTACGCACGGCATATTGCGGAATACCCTCTGTTATTTTTAGTTATTATATAAAGCTATATATTTTTCCGCAGACTTCTCCCATGCAAAATCAAAACTCATATTGGCATGAATAAGATTTCGCATTGCCCCTTTCTGGTTATACACCGCCAGCGCTCTGTTCATCGCATGAACAACATCATCTACCCCGGAATAGGTGAAATTCAGCCCTGCTCCTCCGGTAGAAATATCTTCCACCGTATCTTTCAATCCTCCGGTATATCGTACCACCGGAACTGTTCCATATCTCATGGAATACATTTGGTTTAATCCACACGGCTCTACTCTTGACGGCATTAATAAAAAGTCCGCAGAAGCATAGATCTTGTGTGAAAGGTGTTCTTTGTATCCCAAATCCAAAGCAAAATTGGTATAGGTATAGTCGTATTCTTTAAGTTTGTTTTCAATATAGGTATTTCCTGAACCCAGGATCATGATATTTAAAGCACCATAACTCTGCTTAATGCTTTTCCAGACCACATCCGGTAAAAGATCTGCTCCTTTTTCTGTGGCAAATCTTCCGATAAAGGCAAACAGTGGCAGTTCAGGTTTCAGCCCATATTCTTTACAAAGCTTTTCTTTATTCTTTTTCTTTTGGGCGACTGCATTTTTGAGATTGAAATTAAAATCCAGCATCGGATCTGTCTCCGGGTTCCATACTTCCGTATCAATTCCGTTGATGATTCCATATGCTTTTCCGAATTCTTCACGCACCAGACTTTCCAAGCCTCTGAAACTGACAAAAAGCTCTTCAAGATACCCCTCAGAAACTGTTGTAAAAGCACTGGAACATTTAATCATGCTTGCTAAAGGATTCATGAAGCCATTCCAGTCCATCAGTCCCCATTTATAGGCATCAAAAGCCGGCATATAATTCGCCATATTCCAGCTCATCATCCCCTGATATTCGCCATTATGTATGGTCCCTACAGTTTTCACACCTTTTAAGAATTCAAATTCAGGACAATGCTCGATCATAAATGGAACCAGCCCTGTATGATAGTCGTGACAGTGCAGAACATCCGGACGGATCTCCATCGCAGTCAGCCAGTGCAGAACTCCATGCTGAAAAGCCAGAAACTGGAAACTTTCATCCTGATAACCATAAGGATTTTCCCTGTCCAGCAATCCTGGAATTTTCACCATATACAGCTCAAATCCCAGCACATCTGTTTTTTCTCTTATGACCTGCACCTGTAGCATATTGGCTCCCTGATGAATAAATCCGTCAAAAACGATCTCAAATTCATGATCATAAACAAAGGGTTTATTATACCAGGGCATTACAACCTTGGCATAGATTCCTTTTATTTTATTCTGATATTTGGGCAGTGCTCCCACAACATCAGCCAGACCACCAACTTTGGCTACCGGATAGCATTCTGTACTTAAATGATATATTACCATAGTTTTAATGTCATTGTATTCCTTTCTTTATACTCAGGATAAGATTAATCTTTTTTATACTTAATTCTGTGCAGCTTGTATTTTTTATCTTTATGCTGCCTTAAAACAATTCCTGCTAAAGGAGGCAGCTTCACTGTTATTGATTTCGGGAATCTCATCCATTCTTCATATTTCTCACTTAGAATTTCTGCTTCTGTACCGCTTCCGCCATACTTTTCATCATCCGAATTAAGAACAGCTTCCCAATGGGTCCCTGCATTCACACCAATCCTGTATTCTATACTATGTGGGGTAAGATTGAGGATAATCATCAGAATATCATCTCTCTTTTTTCCTTTTCTGAGATAAACGTACACCGAATTTTCGAGGTCATCTGCTTCTACCCATTCAAAACCGTTCTTATTAAACTGGTTTTCGTACAATGATGACTCCTTTTGATATAAATGATTGAGATCTTTTACCAGCGCCTGAAGTCCCTTATGAACGGGATATTCCAACAGATGCCAATCCAGGCTCCGTGTGAAGTTCCATTCCCCCGTTTGTCCGAATTCATCTCCCATAAAGAGCAGTTTGGCCCCCGGATGGGTGTACATATATACATAAAGGGCACGAAGGTTGGCAAATTTCTGCCATTCATCGCCCGGCATTTTATAGATCAGGCTTGCTTTTCCATGTACCACTTCATCATGGGACAAAGGCATCATATAATTTTCATTATACATATACATGGAGGCAAATGTCAGCTTATGGTGGTGGTATTTCCGGTTGGCCGGATCTTCTTTGAAATAATCCAGAGTATCATGCATCCAGCCCATCATCCATTTCATTCCGAATCCTACACCTCCTTCATGAACGGGTTTTGTCAACATAGGGAAATCTGAGCTTTCTTCAGCAATCGTGATAATATCATCTCCGAATTCTTTATAAACTGCGATATTAAATTCCTGTAAGAAAGCTTTGGCTTCAAGGTTTACATTTCCGCCGTATATATTAGGTTCCCACTCCCCTTCATTTCTTGAATAATCCAGATGAAGCATAGAGGTTACGGCATCTACCCTGAGCCCGTCAGCATGATAGCGGTCCAGCCAGAACATCGCATTGGAAATCAGAAAAGATTTCACTTCATTTCTGCCGTAATTAAAGATATAAGATTTCCAGTCGGGATGAAAGCCTTTTCGGGGATCTTCATGCTCATAGAGACAGGAACCGTCAAAGCGGTAAAGACCATTGGCATCTCCGGGAAAATGAGAAGGAACCCAATCCAGGATAACCCCGATATCATTCTTGTGAAGCTCATCAATCAGAAACATCAGATCCTGTGGAGAGCCGAAACGTGATGTAGCCGCATAAAATCCTGTAATCTGATATCCCCAGCTTGGATCATACGGGTATTCCATAACAGGCATGAATTCTACATGGGTAAAGCCCATTTCCTTTACATACGGAACCAGTTTTTTAGCAATATCGCGGTAATTTAAAAACCGTTTAGGATCATTCCCTTCTCTGACCCATGAGCCGAGATGAATTTCATAAACCGATAATGGAGCCTCTAAATTATTTTTTTTCTGGCGGTTTTCCATCCACTGTTCATCATCCCACTCATACCAGGTCGTTGAAACCAATGATGCTGCCTGAATATTCTGCTCCCAGCTTAATGCATAAGGATCACTTTTTTCCAGGATTTCACCTCTTGCCGTTTCAACAGCATATTTATATAACGTCCCCCAGCTAAGTCCGGTAATAAATCCTTCCCAGATCCCTGAACCATCCCAGCGCGGGAATAAAATATGATCTTTATGATTCCAGTTGTTGAAATTCCCGATCACGGAAACTTTTTTGGCATTGGGAGCCCAGACTGAAAAATAAACTCCTTTTATTCCGTCTTTTTCCACCGAATGCGCCCCGAATTTATCATACAGCTTATAATGTCTTCCTTCTTTGAAAAGATAGACATCATGATCGGTAAAAAGCGTATATGTTTTAACAGAGTTCATCAAGACCGGACTGTATTTAATTTTTCTTTGAAACTACAAAAATTCCTATCAACAACCGTTAATTATTAATCAAATAATTATTATGTTAATTCCCTTCTTCAGCACTTCTATCAAATATATCAAATTTTCTATTATTTTTTTTAAGGTTTTAAAACAATCTTTTTTATAAATTTAGCTGCCAATTTTATTAAACACGCATGATGAAGTTTGAACTTTATACTGACGAGACCGACGACAGAACGGTATACATTACAGGAAATTTCAACAACTGGAACCCCAGAGACCCAAACTATCAACTCAAACAGCTTGATCCGAATACGTACAGCATAGAGATCGACAGCCAGGTTCTCCCGGATACTATAGAATATAAATTCACGAAAGGAGGCTGGGAAAATGTAGAGCTTGATCAATACGGAAATATTACCCCCAACCGGAAAATTGAAAAATCGGTGGGAGAAGTTTCCGATACTATTGAAAAATGGAGACTCAACTGGGGCCCTTTCAAAAAAGAATTTTTTCCGATTGCTGAAGTGATCTCCGAAGAGTTTTATATTCCGCAGCTTGACCGATACCGTAAAGTATGGGCTCTTCTGCCCTATGATTACTACGTTTCCGGCAAAAGTTATCCTGTTCTTTATCTCCAGGACGCCCAAAACCTATTTAATGAAGGAAGCGGGTACGGAAACTGGGAAATTGACAAAAAGCTATCTATCCTTGCAGAATACGGCCGGGGCGATGTCATCATTATTGCTATTGAACACGGAAGTGAAGACCGCATTAAAGAATACATTTTTGATAACGACAATATAGCCAACGGATCGGAAGGTAAAAAATACATCCGTTTTATTACTGATACCTTAAAGCCTTTTATAGACGAAAACTACCGAACGAAGAAAGACCGTGAGAATACCGGAATAGGCGGCAGCTCTCTGGGTGCCCTGATTAGTATCTACAGCGGATTCCTGTATCCTGAAGTCTATTCTAAGCTGCTGATCTTCTCTCCTTCTCTGTGGGTTGAACCCAACAATAATTTTCCGATGATGCACTTCAGGGTTCCTTTCAGAACAAAGATTTACCTGTATGGAGGTGGACAGGAAGGCTCAAAAATGGTCAAGAGAATCCATATTTTTGAAGAATCCCTGAAAAAATGGGAAAAGAATAATCTGTTCGATTTTGAATTCAGAACCAGTGTGAATCCGGAAGGCACCCACAGTGAATTTTACTGGTCCCAGGAATTCCCAAGAGCCATTGAATGGCTGTTTTACGATAACAAAGAAAATCCTGCTGAGGTAAAACCACAACAGCAAAGCATTAAAAATTAAACTTATGAAACTGATTAATAAAAAAAATAAAAGCTATTCCCAGATCTTCCAATTATTTACCGAAGAAGAATGGACAAAATCAAATAAAAATTACAATAAAAACATTGCTTCCCTTTTTTCCGGAAAAAAAAATGAATTTTTCGTTCATGCTAACGAAGAAAGTATCATCTATTTCATCGGATTAGGCAAATCCGGTATACATGATTTTGAGATCCAGCAAACTGCCGTTAAGTTTTCCCAAACCCAGAAAGAAAAGCTCCAGGCTGTACCCACTCTGATTCTTGCTGACTTTCTGAATGAAAAACAGTTTGAAGAATTCATTACAGGATTTCTTATCGGAACATACAGCTATCCTTTTGACAAAAACCATCCTTTCTGGAATACAAAATTCGAAATTCATTTTGAAAACCTGAGCCAGAAAAAACTGGATACCATAAGCACAAGAGCAGAAGCTTTAACTGCAGGACAGACGGCCTGTCAGGAATGGCTTAACAAGCCAGCCAATCTTAAAACCCCGGTTATTTTAAGCACATATCTTAAAAATATGGCAAAAAAATATGAATTAAAATATACGGCGTTCAACAGGAAAAAATGTAAGGAATTAGGATTAAACGCTTACCTTTCAGTAAACCAGGGAAGTGCTTACGATGCAGCCTTCACTATTCTGGAATACAAAACCACTGTAAAAAACGCTAAAACAATCGGCCTGGTTGGAAAATGTGTTGTATTTGATACGGGTGGAGTTTCTTTAAAGAATCCTGACAATATGCATTATATGAAGTCTGATATGGGCGGAGCAACAGCTGTGATCGGAGCCTTGATTTATGCAGCAGAAATGAAGCTTCCTCTCAACATCGTTGCCATTCTTCCGATCACAGATAATGCTATTTCTGAGAAGGCATTTCTTCCCAGCGATGTTATTACGGCCTACAACGGGAAAACCATTGAGGTCCTAAATACAGATGCAGAAGGCAGAATGATTCTGGCAGACTCCCTTTCTTACCTCGCCAAAAATTATAAGACAGAACTCCTGATTGACCTTGCTACCCTAACCGGAAGCTCCGTAAGAATGTTCGGAGATACCTGCGGTGCCCTGTTCTCTAATAATGAAGAGCTTAAAAATCTATTGATCAGAACCGGAGACAAAACCAACCAAAGACTGTGGAATCTTCCGTTATGGGATATCTGGAAAGATGATATTCAGTCTGATGTTGCCGACCTGAAAAACATTTCAATGAAGCCGATTGGAGACTGTATCGTAGCAGCTAAATTTCTGGAACAGTTTATTGAAAACCACCCTAAATGGGCCCATCTTGATATTGCAGGCGTAGCTTTCGGAAGTACAGGATATGCAAAGGAAAAGGCAGCAACCGGGTTTGGAGTGCAATTATTAGCTGATTTAATTGAAAATTATCACTAAAAATTAGTTTATTACAAAATTTCTCTGTATAATTGATTAGTGATTCTCAAAACCGCAGTTTATTTTGATTTTTAACATTAATTAATCAATAAAAAATTGCTTTTATTTTTGAATATTCACTAAATATTAAAAAATATTGTATGGAGGAGAAATTTATAGTATGTATTTCGTGCTATTACAAGGGCTATGATTTCATGGACGAAATGAAGAAGCTCGGTAATAAAATCATCCTGGTAACATCGGAGAATCTCAAAGAAAAAAACTGGCCATGGCATGCCATTGATGAGGTATTTTATATGTCTGAAGAAAGGCCTTCTGTCTGGAATATGGAACATCTTGTTCAGGGATTTTCTCATCTGATGAAAACCAGAAAAATTGATGCCGTTGTTGCATTGGATGATTACGATGTAGAGAAAGCAGCTCTCATCAGGGAAACATTTCGCATTCCCGGAATGGGACAGACCACGCACCGTTATTTCAGAGATAAACTGGCCATGCGCCAGAAAGCCAAAGATTCAGGGATCAATGTTCCGGAATTTACAGCGATTTTTAATAATGATGAGGTTCGCAACTTTATAGAAAGAGTTCCTGCTCCCTGGGTATTAAAACCTAGGTCAGAGGCTTCGGCTTCAGGGATAAAAAAAATTACGTCTAAAGACCAGCTTTGGGATGCCCTGGAAACTCTTGGAGAAGAGCGACACATGTTCTTACTGGAAAGCTTTAAACCGGGAGATGTTTATCATGTTGACAGCCTTACTTTCAACAAAGAGATTATGTTTACATCAGCATCCAAATATCTCGCTCCACCTATGCAGGTATCTCATGAAGGAGGGGTATTCAGATCGAAGACCTTAGGAAGATATTCTGAAGAATTTAAAGCCCTTGAAGAAGTTAATGCTAGAGTACTCTCGAGTTTTGGACTGCTTAACGGGGCCACCCACACGGAATTTATACGGGGAAAAGAAGATGGTAAATGGTATTTTCTGGAAACATCATCCAGAGTTGGCGGAGCACACATTCCCGATCTCGTGGAAGCTTCAAGCAACATTAATATCTGGCGCGAATGGGCTAAAATTGAAGACGTCTTACTGCGCGGAAAAAAATATGAAGCTCCTAAACCCACGGGATATTATTCAGGACTGATCGTTGCATTAATCAAAGACAAACATCCGGATTATCAAGCTTTTGAATGTGAAGAAGCGGTAAAATTCCTTCCGATAGACTATCACGCAGGAATTGTTTACAAGTCTACCGATCCGGACATTATACAGGAAAGACTGGATGATGCTGCGGAAAAAATACAGGCAGAAATGCTGAATATCCTTCCTCCCAAAAGCAAACTGACCTCATAATATTGAAAAAATTCACTCAATACTACTGAGAAAAGCTGAACAGATCAAATTCATAGGACTGAAATACTAAAAATCAAATAAAAAATGCCTCATATAGAACATACAGACTACTATTCAAACATATTAGGAACAAGCCTTAAAGTAGAAGTCACCGGACATCACGGATATCCCATCATTATGTTCCCGACTTCTCAAGGATTGTATACCCAAAACCATGATTTTCACCTTAATAGCAGCATCAACTGGTTTATAGAACAGGGAAAAGTAAAGCTTTATAACATCCAGACGATAGACAGCTGGAGTTTTTATGACGAAAAGATTTCGCCACAGAAAAGGATCAAAAATTATGAATTATATGTGCAATTTTTGATTAAAGAGTTTATTCCGTACATCCAGAAACTCCACAAAGTACATCGTGTAGCTATTGCCGGAGCTAGTTTCGGAGGCTATCATGCTGCTAATTTTGCCTTCAGATTTCCTGATGTGGTGTCTCATCTGTTCTGTCTTTCAGGAGCGTTCAGCATAAGAAATTTCATGGATGGATATTCGGACGATCTTGTTTATTTTAACTGTCCGAGAGAATTTGTACGAAATGATGAAGCTTGGAAATACAAACATATGCACATTGTACTCAGTACTTCCGATCAGGATATATGCAGAGATAAGAATATAGAAATGGCTGAAATCTTACGCGCAAAAGGAATTGATTTCTGGTATGACGAGAGAAAATGGATCAATCATGACTGGCCGTTATGGAGAATGGTTTTTCCAACATTTATAGGAGCCTATTTTTCTTAAAAAAACGTACATTAGTGAGAAAGATAATTTATTCAATACACATCAATTAAAAACAAAAATTATGGCAAAAAAAGTGGGAATTCTATTCGGTATGGAAGATACATTTCCTTGGGCGTTCATCGACAAGGTAAATGAATTGGGAGTCGGAGAAATCATTGCCGAGCCTGTAAATATCGACAAGCTGGAACAGGGTGCTGATTATGGATATGCAGTAATCATCGACAGAATTTCGCAAAATGTTCCCTTTTACAGAGCTTATCTGAAAAATGCGGCCCTTAACGGAACTTACGTCATCAATAATCCATTTTGGTGGAGCGCTGATGAAAAGTTTTTCAATAATGCGCTGATGTCCAAATTAGGCATTCCGCTTCCTAAGACGGTACTCCTTCCTTCGCATGAAAGACCTACAGACACTTCTGAAACCTCATTCAGAAATCTGAAATTTCCTCACGACTGGGAATATATTTTCAATTATGTAGGATTTCCGGCTTATATGAAACCTCACGATGGCGGCGGATGGAAAAATGTTTACCGAGTGGAAAACCCTGATGACCTTTGGAACAAGCTAAGCGAAACAGAACAGCTGGTGATGATGGTACAGGAGGAGATTATATTTGATGACTATTACAGAGTCTACTGCCTTGGCAAAAAATATGTTCATATCATGCCTTACGAACCTCGTAATCCACATCATTTAAGGTATGCAACCACTCATCAGACACAGGGTGAAGAACTTGAAAAGCTATTAAAAACAATCCATGATTACACCATTACAATGAATGAAGCCCTTGGCTATGATTTCAATACTGTAGAGTTTGCCGTGAGAGACGGAATTCCTTATGCTATTGACTTCTGCAATCCTGCTCCGGATGCCGACAGGAATTCAGTAGGTGAAGACAATTTTGCATGGATCGTAGAACATGCCGCCAAACTGGCTATAGAAAAAGCGAAAGAGTATGTTCCCGGAAAACCTAATATTTCCTGGGGAACTTTTGTAAAAGACTCTGTACAATAAAAAACTGAAAGAACAAAAAAAACACGGAAAAAAATGCATCAATTTACCATAGGAATCGAAGAAGAATATCAGATCATTGATGTTGAAAGCAGAGACTTAATATCTCATGTTTCCAAAATCATTGAAGGCGGAAAGGCCGTTTTAAGTGAGAATTTAAAGCATGAAATGCACGAGTCCATGATTGAAATGGAAACCGGCATCTGCCAGAATATTCAGGAGGCCAGAGCAGAGCTCACCAACTTAAGAAGACATCTCATCAATACAGCCCATGAACAGGGACTTAGAGTTTCAGGTGGAGGAACCCATCCTTTCTCTCACTGGTCTGCCAATAATATCACGCAAGGTGAAAGGTATATAAAAATTGTAGACGACATGGGAGACGTTGCCCGTGAGAATCTTATTTTCGGGCTTCACGTGCACATTGGAATTCCGAACCGTGAAGAAGGAGTAAGAATCCAGAATGTCATGCGCTACTTTTTGCCCCATGTCTATGCACTTTCTACCAATTCACCGTTCTGGATCGGTAGATATACAGGATTCAAATCTTACAGACAGGAAATTTTCGTTAAATTCCCGAGGACCGGTATTCCAAGTTATTTCAATTCTCTGGCTGAATTTGACAGTTATGTTGATTTGCTTGTAAAAACCGGAACTATTGATAATGCTAAAAAGATATGGTGGGACCTTAGGGTACATCCGTTCTACCCTACCATTGAGTTCAGGATCTGCGATATGCCTTTAAGAATTGATGAGACGGTGTGCCTGGCTGCCATTATGCAGTGCCTGGTAGCTAAGATCTATAAACTTCACCAACAGAATTTAAGCTTCAGAAGTTACCGCAGGTTATTATTAAATGAAAATAAGTGGCGGGCCTCCAAAAGTGGTATAGAAGCACACCTTATTGATTTCGGAAAAGAAGAATCTGTTCCATATCCTCACCTGTTGAAAGAACTTCTTGAATTCATTGATGATGTAGTGGATGATCTTGGATGCAGAGAAGAAGTACAATATGCCTGGAAGATTATTGAAAACGGTACCGGTGCAGACCGCCAGCTTCAGATCTATAAAGAGACCGGAGATCTTACCAAAGTAGTTGATTACATGATCTCTGAAACTGAGTATGGCATAACACATGGTGAAACAGCTTCATAATATTTTTGGTAACTTTGCAAAAAATATGAAGTAGTATGAAAGATATTCGAATTGCTCTGCTGGACATGAACAACAATCATGCGAATCAGGGGTTCAGGAATATTAAAGAGATTTCTGAAGCTTTTCAGCAGAATTCTGATGAAAATGTAGTGATTCAAACCTTTGATGTAAGGTTTAAAAATGAAATGCCTGATATTAATGATTTTGACATCTATATTTCATCAGGAGGACCCGGAAACCCACACCGTGAAGGATTAGAGTGGGAAGATAAATTTGCCGGCTTTCTGGATTCCGTTTTTGAGCACAACCAATATAACGAAGATAAAAAATACGTTTTCCTGATCTGCCATTCATTCCAATTGGCAAGTATTCATTGGAAATTAGGGAACATCTGTAAAAGAAAATCCTATTCTTTCGGAGTAATGCCGGTTCATAAAACAGAAGAAGGAAAAGAGGAATTTTTATTTAAAAATCTTCAGGATCCGTTCTATGCTGTGGATTCAAGAGCATATCAGTTTATTGAACCTGATCTGGATCGTTTTGAAGAGCTTGGAATGAAGATTACAGCGATTGAAAAATTCAGACCTCATATTAATCTGGAAAGAGCCGTAATGGCTGTTCGTTTTTCTGATGAAATATTCGGAACACAGTTTCATCCCGAAGCTGATCCTCAGGGAATGGTAGAAAATCTGAAAGATGAAAAGAACAAAACAGCCATGATTGAAAACTTCGGAATGGAAAAATATCTTGAAACCATGGACAGAATAGATGATGAAGATAAAATTGTTATGACCAGAAGCCAGATTCTTCCGAGATTCCTGCAGTTTGCAAAAAAAAACATTCTGACAGGCTGTGAAGTTTTGGCTTAAAAGATAAACCACAAAAGTTTTTTTAAAACACTTTAGAACACTTAAGTTAGTTGAGAATGATCATTCATATATAAGATGATAAATGCATGCAGATATATTTCTCTCGCAGATTTTTTTATTGGATGAATAATCAAAATCATAGATTTTCAAAAACTTAAGTGAATTTCTATACTCAAAATATTTAATCTTCAAAATAACTTAAGTGTAAAAAACTTTTGTGCCTTTTGACTTCGCCGAATCTTCGATTTGTGGTTAAAATTTATTCAATGGCCTTGAATTTTAAAATTATATTAAATAGTTAATCAAATACCAAATCGGGCAAAAACTGCTCGATTTTTTAAATCAAAATCACAAAGAAAAAATATGATCCCAAAATACAGAAAACAGTTCAATCAGGAATTTTCGCAGGAAAAATATAGTCAGCTTAAAGAATCTCTGGCACAAAAAGGCGGAATAACACCAACATTCAGAGTTTCAGAAAGTCCGATCTTCCTGAGTAAGGAATTTGAGAACAAGCTTATAGATGCCACAGAAAGTATCATTGATCAGATTAAAGCACTTCCTTCTGACCTGCTTCAAAAAGCTGTCCCTGAAAACTGTTATGTTCCGAATGACACGGATAAACCTCATTTTTTTACGATTGATTTTGGAATATGCAGAAATGAGAACGGAGAAATAGAACCCCAGCTGATCGAACTACAGGCCTTCCCGTCATTATATGCTTTTCAGAAAGTTTTTGAAGAGACTTTCTGTGAGGTCTATCCTTTTCTTAACGAAATTAAAAACAAAATGCCCGATCATGAATTCAGAAATCATCTGAAAGAAATTATTGTGGGCGATGAAAATCCGGAAAATGTTATTCTTTTGGAAATATTTCCTGAAAAACAGAAAACAGCCATTGATTTTGCTCTCACAGAAAAGTTATTAGGTATAAAAACAGTCTGCCTGACTAAAGTTAAAAAGGAAGACAAAAAACTGTTTTATGAGAAAGACGGCCAAAAAATAGAAATTAAAAGGATTTATAACCGTGTTATTTTTGATGAACTGGACAGGATTCCGGATCTGGTGACTGAATTTGATTTCCGTGAAGAGGTTGATGTAAAATGGATTACTCATCCTAACTGGTTCTTTAAGATCTCTAAGTTCCTTCTTCCCCTGCTTAATCATCAGTTTGTTCCGAAAAGCTACTTCCTGCACGAATTCCCGGCGCATGAAAATCTTGAACATTTTGTATTGAAGCCTCTATTTTCTTTTGCCGGAAGCGGTGTCAATTTAAACCCGACCAAAGAAATCACCGATGCTATTGAGGACAAAGAAAACTATATTCTTCAGAGAAAAGTAAGTTATGAACCTGTATTTGAAGATATTAACGGAGATTTTTCAAAAGCAGAAATCAGACTTCTTTACGTATGGCACGAAAATGATGACCGTCCTGTTCTGCTGGAAAATCTGGGAAGAATGACCAAAGCCGCTATGGTTAATGTAGATTTTAATAAAAAAGATGCAATCTGGATTGGAAGTTCCAATGCTTTTTTTGGAGAAGAATAACTAAAAAAACAACTATAAAACTTTAACAAAAGATAAATGAAGCTTAAAAATGTTGATGAAATGATTTTTCATCCGCTCGGACTGAAAATTTCAAATGCTGAAGAAGATGCTGAATGTAAAGAATATTCCGGAATGAATTTTACTTTAGCTCAGCTGAAGATAAAATTCCGGACTGCTAAAATTACACCAACTAAAACCGGACAATTTGTAACGCTATGGAAAAGAAACCAAAAGAGAGAAACCATTCCATTTGAATCCTGTGACAGTTTTGATTTCTATCTGATTTCCACTTCTAAGGAAAGCCATGCTGGAATTTTCATTTTTTCAAAGGAAATTCTTGCGAAAAAAGGAATATTAACTCACGAGGAAAAGGAAGGTAAGAGAGGCTTCAGAGTATATCCGGCTTGGGATAAAACAGAGAACAAGCAGGCCTCAGCTACTCAAAAGTGGCAGACAGAATATTTTCTTGAGCTTTCTGAAAACGAAGAATCCTGGCTTCAGAAAGCAAAATTGCTGTTTGGTTTGAAATGATGTTTCCAGTATTTGTTTTTCTTATTTTTTTTAAACGCAAAATTGAATTTTGCATGATATTTCAAGGGAGCAAAGAATATAATCAACTCCGTTGATTCGATGAAGCGATGGATTAGCCTTCGGCTGTTTTTAAGTCATAAAGTAATTGATAACCATTGAAAAAATAGCTGAAAATCCTAGATTTTCTTGCGTCTTAAAAACAACAGCATATTTAAAACCCTTTCGCCATCGCGTTAAGCCAACAAAAAATCAGCTAGATCAGCGAGCCTTAGAAAAATATACCTAAATATTTGTGTAGTCTGAGAAATCTACGGGAAATTTAAATTATATAGATACTGTTTCTGAAGAGCTGTGAGAGGTTTTTTAGCTCGCAGATAGAGCAGATCTTTTTATAAATACAATTTTACTCATGCTGGCTGCTTCAAAATCATAGTCTAAAATGAACGTCCAACTTCCCTCTTCCAGCTTCCAACAAATAAAAATCGCCCGAGAAATTTCGGGCGATTTTTTGTTTTACATATTTTTATCGTCTTCCAGCAATTCCCTTGCCTGATATTCCTGAACAAGATCAATGGCATTGGAGATTACATCACTCAGGGCTGTGATGAAGGTTCCTTCTTCAGCCATTCCCATTGCATGTTTTAAAGCTTCAATTTCTTTAGGAATGATCTCATAGCTTACATTTCTTCCGGCTTCGTTGATTCCGTCTATGATCAGACCGTTGATTTCATCTTCGGTTCTTCCTCTCAAATGCTTTTCATTTCGGATAATAATGTAGTCAAACATTCTTCCGGCAATCTTTCCACATTCTTTAATATCACTATCTCTTCGGTCTCCTACTCCGGAAATGATACCTATTTTCTTCGTAGCTTCCACATTTTTAAGATAATCTTCAATAGCTTCGTAACCTGATGGATTATGAGCAAAGTCAATCAGCACTTTAAAGCTTTTGAACTTAAAGATATTCAGTCTTCCCGGTGTAAGCTGTGCACTTGGAATAAAAGTTCTTAAAGAGTTGGAAATATCTTCAATTCCGAAACCGTACAGATAACTCGCCAGACTGGCTGCCAGAACATTTTCAATCATGAATCTGGCCTTCCCTTCCATTGTAATCGGGAAATCTTTGGCTTTTCCTATTCTGATCTTCCAGTCTCCTTTTTTGATCGTTACAAAACCTTCTTCATAAATACAGGTGATCTTTCCTTCTTTCGCAAACTTTACAATATGAGGATTGTTTTCATCCATACTGAAAATAGCGACATTGCTGTCCAGATCATTCACAATCTTCATGGAATAGGCATTATCTGCATTCAATACACTCCATCCGGTTTTCTTTACACTGTCCAGAACAACCCTTTTTACTTTGGTAAGATCCTTTAGGTTGTGAATATCATTCATTCCCAGATGGTCTTCCTCAATATTGGTCAAAACTCCGATATCACACTGGGAATATCCTAAACCTGAACGTAAAATTCCACCTCTTGCTGTTTCCAGCACGGCAAACTCTACGGTTGGATCTTTAAGTACGAATTCAGCGGAAAGAGGTCCTGTAGTATCCCCTTTTGAAAGCATCGTATTCTGGATATAAATACCATCTGAAGTAGTAAATCCTACTCTGTATCCGTTGCTTTTTACAATATGGGAGATCAATCTTGTTGTTGTGGTCTTTCCGTTGGTACCGGTTACTGCGATGATCGGAATGGTAAACGGTTTTCCCGGAGGATAAAGCATATCCACCACCGGAGCAGCAACGTTTCTTGGCAGTCCTTCACTTGGTGCCAAGTGCATTCTGAATCCCGGAGCGGCATTCACTTCTATAATTGCCCCACCACTTTCTTTTAACGGCTGAGTTAAGTTTTCTGCCATAATATCAATTCCGCAGACATCCAGACCTATGATTTTTGAGATCCTTTCTGCCATGGTAATATTTTCCGGATGTACCATATCGGTAACATCAATAGAAGTTCCTCCTGTAGAAAGATTGGCAGTAGATTTCAGATACACCACCTCTCCTTTCTGAGGGACTGTTTCAAGGGTATACTGAAGTTTTTCAAGAAGTTCAAGTGTATCCTTATCTACTTCTATTTCGGTCAGAACATTTTCATGTCCGTACCCTCTTCTCGGATCTTTATTTTCTTTATCGATCAGGTGCTGAAGATTAAGTTCTCCGTCTCCTACTACATGAGCAGGAACCCTCCTCGCTGCAGCCACCATTTTATTATTAATCACCAGAACTCTGAAATCATATCCTGTAATATACTTTTCTACAATTACTTTTCTGGAATATTTCTGAGCGTGTTCCAATCCTGTTTTTGCAGCTTCCCAATCATTAACATTGATAGAAGATCCTTTTCCATGGTTTCCGTCTAATGGTTTTAAAACAATCGGATATCCTATTTTCCTGATAACAGTATTCAGTCCGTCTTCATCCACTACCAGATCTCCTATAGGTACAGGAATGGCAGCATCATGAAGCATTTTTTTCGTCAATTCTTTATTACAGGCAATATCTACTGCAATAGAACTGGTTTTTCCGGTAATAGTGGCCTGAAAACGTTGTTGGTTGACTCCATACCCCAGCTGTACTAAAGAATTGGTTCCTAACCTGATCCATGGAATCCTTCTGGACACGGCTTCCTCCACGATACTTCCCGTTGAAGGGCCTAAACGTACACGTTCCCTGATCTCTTTAAGTCTATGAATACAGGCATTCATGTCATATTCACCGCCATCAATCAGGATCTGTGCTATCTTTACTGCTTCTTCAGCCGCATAGATTCCTGCATTTTCTTCTATATAATTAAAAACGACATTGTATACCCCCGGAGTTTTGGTTTCTCTGGTTCTTCCGAAACCTACATCCATCCCTGCCAGAGTCTGAATCTCTAAAGCGATATGTTCGATAACATGTCCCATCCAGGTTCCTGTTTCTACCCTGTGGAAAAAGCCTCCTTCCACTCCTTCTGAACACCTGTGGGTAATCAGTGATGGAATGAGTTTTTCAATTCTTTCCCTAAATCCATCGATCTTGTTGGTAGGATAATTTTCCATTTCTTCCAGATCCAATCTCATCTGTATCAGCTTCTTTCTTCTGATACTCCAGATATTCGGGCCCCGCAGTGCCTGTATCTTCTCAATTTTCATAGTCTATTTGTATTTTTTAACGTTAACAATAACTCCTTCAAAAATCAAAGATAATGTAAAACCCTAAATGAAACTATAGCCCATTTAAAGATTTCTCAAAAAATATTTAAAAATTATTAACAATCCTAAAACCTTAAAAATCAATTTAAATATGGTATGAATTTCGCCAAATGTGAATTATTTTTTAAATTTGTACTCTATGATGAAACCCGTTGGAAAATTAATAGTGATCGGAGGTGCTGTAAACAAAGGAAGTTTTTCAGAAACTGATTACGATCAAAATATCGAAAAAAATCTTAATTTCTTTGAAAGAGGAATTTTAAGAAAAATTATAAACGAATCAAAACACAAGGAAGATTCTGTCATTGAGATTGTTACAACAGCCTCTCAAATCCCGCAGATTGTAGGAGTAGAGTATAAAAAGGCATTTGAATTTCTCGGTGCCAAAAATGTGAACGTTCTTGATATTCACAACCGTGAAGAAGCCAACTCTGATGCGATGGTGGCAAGAGCTAATGCAGCCGATGTAATGATGTTTACAGGCGGGGATCAGCTGAGACTGACCTCTATTCTTGGAGGAACAAGATTTCATGATACTATTCTGCTGAAATATCAGGAACAGGACTTTATCTATTCCGGAACTTCTGCCGGAGCCGCAGCTGCTTCTGAAAATATGATTTATCAGGGAAGCAGTTCTGAAGCCCTTCTGAAAGGTGAAATTAAAACGACACAAGGATTAGGTCTGATTGATAATGTAATCATTGATACCCACTTTGTACAGCGGGGCAGAATCGGACGTCTATTCCAGGCTGTAGTCAACAATCCGAGAACATTGGGAATCGGACTGGGAGAAGATACCGGGCTTTTCATCCATAATGATGTGATGACTGCCGTTGGTTCCGGTCTTGTAATCTTAGTGGACGGAAGATTTATTAAAGATACCAATCTTACCAATATCAATCTTGGAGAACCTATTTCCATCGATAATCTGACTGTTCACGTGATGTCTATGAATGACCATTATGATCTGACAACCAAAACACTTACAATCGAGAATTCACAATTCAACCCGATTCCGCAGGACAAATAATTATAAAACTTAATTAAACTAATTCTTATTTTAGCTAAAAATAAGGCTAAATGAAAGAAGAAAAAATTGAACAGCTTATCAACCTTCTTCTGGAAGGCTATAACGTGGAGAATAAAGAAGAAATTATTTCAAATTGTTCTTCTTGTTATATAAATCCGGCTCAATATATAAAAGATAATGAGGCTGAATGGGTAATTGAAAGCAATGAGGGCCATGCGTTTGAATTTTCGGTTATCAATGAGCTTTTTAGTTTTCTGCTTCGCGGGGATAAAATAGATGAGGTACACGAACTGATTGATGAAAGCCTCAATAATATAATAGGAGATTTTCCGTCAGAAATAAAGTATGCTGATGATTATTTTAAATGGCTGGGTCCCCAACTTTCCCAGGAAGATCCTCCGTTGGAAATTATTGAGCTTGGAGACAGCTATTCTGATGAATTACAGCTCATAATTGTCGAAAAGCATAATGTAGAAAACATATCAAGGCTTTGCCAGGAATTAATGGTTCATTTTAAAAGAACTGTATAGCATTACTTATCCCAGACAATGTCAGAATTAAAAAAAAATAAAACTAAACTTTAGTATGAAGCTTATTATTCACGGCGGTTTTTTCTCTGAAAGCGATCAGAGCCACGAAGTAAAAACAGCAAAGCAGAATTCTTTACAATCTATTGCTCAAAAAGCTTTTGAATATCTTCAGGATCATTCTGCTTTTGACACAGCCGCCTACGCGGTTTCTCTACTGGAAGATGATCCGTTATATAACGCAGGTATTGGTTCCCAAATCCAGAGTGATGGCGTCATCCGTATGAGTGCGGCTATCATGAATGGTGAAACCCAGAAATTAAGCGGCGTCATCAATATTCAGGATGTAAAGAATCCTATATTTGTTGCAAAGGAACTGATAAGAGAAGACGACAGGGTTTTAGGTGGAAACGGAGCTAAAATTTATGCTTCAGAACATGGTTTTGAGAATTTTTCAACGGAAATCCCTCAGCGCAGAAAAGAATATGAAGCAAAGTTAGGATCAGCAGGAAAAGGAACTGTTGGCTGCGTTGTGCTTGATAAAGAGGGAAAACTTGCAGTAGCGACTTCCACAGGAGGAAAAGGTTTTGAAATTCCGGGAAGAATTTCTGATTCTGCCACTGTGGCAGGAAATTATGCCAACACCTTCTGTGCCGTAAGCTGCACAGGGGTTGGAGAAGATATTGTCAGTAATGCCACTGCTGCTAAAATCGTCACAAGAGTTACTGACGGGATGAGCCTTGAAAATGCCTTTCACAAGACTTTTGAAGAGCTGAAAACTATTGACGGATTTGCAGGCGCTATCGGCATTGACAAGGATGGAAATTTATATCATCAGGATTCTTACCCTACCATGGTTTTCGCCAGTTTTGATGGAGAAAAATTTGAAGTCTTTCAATAATTTTAACATTATTTTATAATTTCATTTAATTTTTTGGCACGTATTTTACATGATTACTAATAACAAATTTTAATAGTTTAACAACCTTAAAAAAATAGAAATCATGGGAAATAAAACAAAAGGCTTATTGGCTTTACTAGGAATTGGTGCTTTAGCATATTGGAAATACAAGAACTCTACTCCTGAAGAACAACAGGCTGTAAAGGACAAAATTAATAATGCTAAAGACAATCTTAACAAATGGGGAAATGATCTTAAGAATAAAGCAAATGATGTAGCCTCACAAGTTCAGAGCAAAGTAGATGAAGCTAAAACAAAGGCCGAAGATTCTTTAAGCTAAAAGCAAATTAGTTTTTTTAACATTCATATATAGAAAAAGTCACTGTAATATCTTACGGTGACTTTTTTTGCTCGTGATATTTTCGAACTATTTGGAGAAACCTTATAGGTTTAATAATACGTATGCTTTAAAAACCTATAAGGTTTGAGTGGTATTTAAGAAAGGTATTGCTCCGGAAATTAATATTTCAACAGCTATTATTTTTTCTCGGCTGCTAATGCATACACGATCGGTATTTTGTTTCCGAACTGGGGAATTCTCCACTTTCCTTTTTCAAACTCATCTACGTGTCTGAAGCTTGGATACGGAGACCAATCGAATTCCCGGAAGGTTTTCAGTTCAATACCGCTTTGAAGTAAACTCTGCAGAACTTCTGCCAGTGAATGATTCCACATCACATATTCCTGCACAATATCCGCAGACTGGTCTGCATAAGTTCCTTCATAGGTTTCTACGATAGGCTTTTCATTAAAATAGTTATAAGTTACTTTGGTAAAATCATCATCAAACATCCACACTACCGGATGAAATTCTGCCATGATGAATTTGCCGCCCGGCTTCAGGAAATGATTGATTACTCCTGCCCATTTATCCAGGTCCGGAAGCCAGCCTATTGTTCCGTAGCTGGTGTAAACAATATCAAATTTCTGATCAAGGACATTGGGAAGGTCATAAACATCGGAGCAGATAAATGCTGTATCAGTATTGCATTTCTGCGCCAGATCTTTTGCTGTTTCAATGGCTTTATCCGAAAGGTCAATTCCCGTAACTTTTGCTCCCATTCTGGAAAGCGAAATGGAATCCTGTCCAAAATGGCACTGCAAATGCAGGATTGTTTTGCCTTCCACATCTCCAAGAAGATCCAGTTCTATGGAGTTTAATGAAGTTCTTCCTTCTAAGAACTCATCTACAAAGTAAAAATCCGATTTCAGATGCGGTTCTACTTTGGCATTCCATGATTCTTTGTTAATTTCTAAATAATTTTCCATGATAGTTTGTTGTTCATTACAGATTCCTTGGAATTAACGGAAGTCCATCTAAAAGAGCCATATCCGAATCGTATTTTACTTTATGGCAGTCTGATTTTTCAGGATCTTCATTCACTTTTTTAATACACCTGTTACGATGTAAATAGTAAACAGCACTATAGTCTGCATTCGGACTCCCGGAATCTGTATTATTTTTAATACTTATTTTCGCTTTAATAAGCTTTTGGTTTTTATAATAGAACTGATTATTATACGTATAATCAATTCCTGTTTTCTTCACTATCTTTATATATTCCGGATGTTCAGGATCAAAGGCCACACTTACAGTTGAAATTATTCTATCAACTCCCCCGCTGCTGATTCCGGAAACAATAGTATCTTTTTTTAATCCGGCACCGGTATCAAGTAGCTGGGATTGATAATCGATTTCTTTTATATAAGCTTCCCTATTCTTCTGACTTGTACAGGAAACAATAAAGCATAGCATTAAAAGTAAATGCAATGGCTTCATATCTGGTTAAGAAGCATTTTCTTCTGTTCCATAAACCCTTCCTCAGTTATCATACCGCTTTCCTTTAATCTTTCCAGTTGTTCCAGCAATTCAAGAAGCATAGGTTCATATGCAGGAACCTTCGGTCTGGCCATGAAGTCTCTTACTTTTTCACAGAATAATTCTGCTTCGTATTTTCCTACGCCATCAATTTCAACGATGTCATCAGCAACATGAATATCTATTGAAGCTAGCATCAATGAGGTTTCATATTGTATGGAACTTATTTTATCGTAGGAAAAATCCTGCACTTTTAACCCGTACATAAATTCTTTATCTACGAAAATCAGCCTCCGGTCCGTTGCTGCTAAGATGATATGATGGTTTGTTATTTTATTCCGTCCTTCAACAAGGTAAACAATTTTTTCATCTGCTGAAAGAATGCTTGGAAGCGCACGGATCTCTTTTCTGGCAAAAAAGGTAGGATTGATATCCAGCTTTTCCAGCTCGTCTTTTATTTCGTCTAATCTTGATTTGTTATCCATGGTTTTATTTTACAGCTAAAATACTATTTCTCTGCAAGAAATGATTTGTTGTTATAAAAAATTGCAACGAAAGCTATCTTTCTTTTACATACTTATTTAGAATCCTCTTTTAGCGGGACTATTCAGATGTATTTTAGTGTTGGGCAGCTTTTTTCTTAAATTTTCAGCTTCCGTAGAAGAAATTTTGTTTCCCCAAAAAAACAATGCTTTCAGATGAGAAAGTTTCTCAATTCCCGGTGGAAGACTTTCGATCTGGCAGTCCGAAAGGTCTATCACTTCAAGGTTTGAAGCATTATAGAGGCCTACAAGTGCTGATGGCGCAATCTTAGATTTTGAAGCAAAGAAATATTTCAGATTTTTCATCTTTTCCATACCGCCAGGAATATTCTGAATCGTATTATTATTGTAGTTTATTTTCACCAGACTCTCAATACCATACAATGCAGAAGGAAATTCCTTAAAGCTGTTGTGATCTAAGGTTATTTCTACAAGATTTTTAAGTTTAGACAGGCTCTCAGGAAGGGTTTTCAGCTGATTTTTGGATACATCCAGTCTTTTCAGACTCTGTAAATCTCCTATTTCATCCGGCAGAATCTGAAGAAGGCTCTGGCTTACTGAAAGGGTTTCCAGCTTTTTTAAATTCCTGATGCTTTTGGGAATCACCAAAGGCTTGAAAATAAAATTTTTCCCATCTACAATCACTTTATCTTTTGTTCTGCAGGCCAGGTTTAGCGTTTTCAGATTCTTCATATCTCCCAGATTAGAAGGATATTCTTCCAGAAAAGGACAGAAAAAGCCAAGGCTTTCCAGATTCTTAACCTTGATGATCTGCTGTGGAAATTCTTTGATAAATATGGAATGAATGGTAATTTCACGCAGCTTATTCAGCCTGGAAAAGGAATTCGGAAACCTGGTAACTCCTGTGCTTCCGCTCATACTGAATACCTCAAGGTTTTCCAGACGGTCTATGTCTTTTGGAATTTCCGTAAATTCTCTTTCGCTGATAATACTCAGAACCCTCATCTTCTTCCAGTCAAGAATATGTTTGGGAAACTCTTTTAACTCATCTAACGATACCACTTCACTTTCTTTTGTGAGATCCTGCGGCTTAAAGCTGTAAGTTTCTGAATATTGAGCCCTGCACATTAAACCAGCACAGATAAAAATTGTGGATATTATTTTTCTGTTCATTGTTTTAAATCTATAAAATTATTCAAGAATCATCAGGTTCCGGGAATAACAACAGACGTATACGGACTGTATAGTTTCCATCCTAATGATTCATACAAAGTTTTTCCCTGAGCTGTTGCAACTAAAAAGCTGTTTGAAATCCCATTCAACAAAACTATTTTCTCAAGCTCATGCATCAGGAAGGAGGCAAGCCCTTTTCTGCGATGTTCTTCTTCTGTTGCAATTCTGTCATAAATTGCCAGATCATCCACCAGTACAAGATGGCCGGAGCAGGCCAGGGTTCCGTTTTCAGCGAAAATCTTCAGTGTACTGCTGGCATTATACTTCTCCAGCGTCATGTTGTATTCTTCAGGTATTTTTTTTTCGTTGGATATCATTTCTCCTGTGCAGTACATCATATAACCGGGTGGCTGTATTTGCCATTTTCGAGATATACTTTCTTTCACCTCATCGGCAGAAGCTGCTACTTTAAGATACACCCAAGAGTCATTTATTTCTTTTGAAAGCTGAATAAAGTCTTCTGTAATTTCCGGAAAAACATATCTTGCTTTCTGCTTTTCCTCACCCACTTCTATTTTAAAACCGGATTTATATTTTTCCGGAAGCGGTAATTTTCTGGATAGCGACCATGCTTTCAGCCATTTTTCTATGATCCCCCGGGATACTGTTCCGTCCATTGTTTTATTGTTGCTGTTTAGCCAAGAAGCTTTTTCTTCTGCTCTGCAAATTCTTCTTCGGTTAGAATGCCGCTTTCCCTCAATTTCCCTAGTTTTTCAAGCTGGTCATAAAGGGTTTCAGAAGGAGTCACTTTTTCTTCTATCTTTGGCTGCTCCGGTTGTTCCAGCTGCTTCGGTTGGTTATAGATCTTTTTAACGAAATTATAAAACCGTTCGGCATCTTCCCTGTCGCGGAAACATTCAAACCGGATTTCCCCGTCTTCTGTGTGCAGGGTTATAAACGGAGTAACACGATTCGGCACAAAGCTTATTTCTCTGATGGTTTCATTAGGATATCCGGCTACTTTTACAGCATCAAACATTGATTTTGATACAGACAGCATCCTTGTTGGGGTCACGAGCAGAATTCCGGCATCTACCGTATTGATGAACTGGGCATCCGTGGCCGCAAGGATCAATTCGTCTTCAGCAAGAATCCGGGGTAGAGCTTTAATTTCCCCCCTGGTAAACATCGAAAGATTGGCTCCTACTTTATCGAGCTGGTATTTAATCTCTTTAAGCCTTCTTTTATAAACATCATTGGAAATAAAACTCTGTGGATCCCGTACCGCAGATACAGGAAAGTCTGTATTTTCTTCAATGGCTTGGTCTGATTCTTCTTTTCTATTTTCAGCAAGACCTTTTACATCTTCAATGCTGAATTTTTTAAGATCGTCCAACAGTTCCTGGTTAATACTGCTTACTTTTTCTAAGCATGCGTTGCAGAGAACGCTCCCGTCCGAGAGTTTATTTTCTCCCAGAAGAGTGTCCATAGAAGTCAGTTCAGCGTTGCATAGTGCACAGTTACTACTCATTTTTTTCTTGTTTTTACAGTTTGGCAAGCAGCTTTTTCTTCTGCTCTGCAAATTCTTGTTCAGTTAATATCCCAGTTTCTCTGAGCTTTCCCAGTTTTTCCAGCTGGTCAAAGATAATTTCAGGAGCCTCTTTTTTAACAGGTTCCTGTTGAGGCTGTGGTTTTTCCACAATTTTTTCAGAATGACTTCCGGGACGTATAAGATAAGGTTCTACACTTTCATAAAATTTCTTTGCAGCACTTCTACTGTATAGTGTGAATTCCGCGATAAATCCAGAAGTAAAAATTTTTAAACCGGAAGACATCAGATTGGTATCATGCTGCATGAAGGTAATTTTTGTAAACGGAAATTTATTTTTAAATATCTCTCCAAAAATACTCTTATCTATAAACATAATTTTTTTCTGGGTTGCCAGCAAAATTCCTTTAAGGTTATTATATTCATAAGTACCTTCAACAATAGCAACCACTTTTTCATCTTCATCAAGAATATTAGCTAGTTCATTCACTTCACTATCAGTAAGGGCTGTGAGCACTGGGTTCAATGCAGCAATCTCGTCTTTGATATCATCAAGCCTTGTAGGCTCTTCCGGGCTAAAATCAAACTGCACAGACTGTGATATGGGTGCTACAAGGGGAATTTCCTTTTTCAATTCAGTCGTTTTCAGTTCATTATATTTTTCCTCTTCAATATTGCTATTCTGAAATATCTCTTTTATTTGTATTACATTATAATTGATGAGGTCATATACCAGATCTTTATTGATATTGGTCACTTTATTCAGGCATTTATTGCAGAGAATACCTCCGTCTGAAAGTTTATTTTCACCTAAAAGCGTATCCATAGAGGTAAGAAGAGTTCCACATAAAGCGCATTCAGTATTCATTTTGTTTTTTTATATTTATAGTATCATCTGTAAAAAATAGAATATTTATTTTACATTCTTCAATTGAGTTTTAAAATAAATTACCATTTTCCAATCAGATAGATCATCAAATTTCGTCTAAAAATAAGTAATTTTTATAATTTTCCAGACCGTTATTACTTCAGACATTGACATTCATTAAATTTTAAATACTTTTGTTATCATACTCCCCCAAAACTTCCTGTTATGATCTTTGTTGAAAATGAATTTTCGCCTTTGAAGAAAGTAGTTCTTGCCCAATCTGAATTTGGTTTCCCAAAAGAGCCTAGACCAGAAGACCTGCGTTTTCTGAGTAAAGAAGCGGTAAAAGAAAACTTTGAAAATAAAGGAAAGGATTATTCTGAGGTTTTTCCTGAACTTCAGAAACAATGGGAAGGCGAAAGGGAAAATCTGAAAAAAACACTGGAAGAGTATGGTGTCGAAGTTCTCCGTCCCCGTAAATTGTCTTCTGTAGAAAAAGAAGCTGTGGGAACTGCCGGATATTCTAACTTTTTTGTGAGAGATCCCTTTTTTACAGTGGGGAATTTTATCATTGAATCATCGCTTCGCTTTTTACATCGAAGAAGTGAAATTTTTCCGGTACGGGATCTTTTTCTTCAGGAAATATACCCTGAGGAATGCATTTATGTGGCAGTACCTCAGCCTGAAATTGCTGATGCGGAAGATTCTACATTGGGGAAAGGTCCGTTTCTGGAAGGAGGAGATGTTCTTGTCTTAGGCAAACAGGTCTTTGTAGGAAATTCAGGGCTTGCTTCAAATGAGCTTGGAGTTCAATGGTTAAGAAAACTTTTAAAACCACAGGGATATACTGTTGAACAGGTAAAACTTCATCCTGATATTCTGCATCTGGATTGTGCCCTTGGCCTTGTAAGAGAAGAATTGATGATTATATGTGAAGATACATTTTTAGATGGAATTCCAGCTGCTCTGAAAGAGTGGAAAAAAATACATGTAACTTTAGATGAAGCCATGAATCTGGCCACCAACGGACTTTCTGTATCTCCGAAAGTTTATATTACAGACCCTTCCTTCAAACATATTGGGAATCAGATTGAGCAGGAAAATATCAGGGTAGAATATATTGATTTCTCAATCAGCAGAAGTTTTGGAGGATCCTTCCGATGCAGTACGCAGCCTCTTTTAAGGCATTAAGAAATAAACTTTTGAATGTTTGCAATTTTTCAAGAAGCTTTTTCTTTTGAAATGGAAATCTTCTTCAGTAAGAATTCCATTCTCTCTTAATTTTCCAAGTTTTTCCAGAAGTTCAAAAACAGATGAACGGCTGTTCCTTCGTAGTCCGTCAACAATATGACCGATCTCTTCATCTTCCATCAGAAGATCAGGAAGCTCATCAATTTCCTATTCTGCCCGGGATAATAATTCCGGGTTGATATATTGGTTCTGATATTCTAAATTTTACACCAATCAACAATTTTATCTAAATGCGGATATCGGTATCTGGTAACGCTTTTCTCAATGCTTCAATATCTGTTTTGGGAATTTTATTTCCCCACAGATAAAGACTCTTCAGATTTCTGAGTTTTTCAATGCCTTTTGGAATTCTATCAATCTGACATTCCGAAAGGTTTAGTGATTCAAGATTCTCCAATTCATAGATCTCTTTCATATTATCCTGAGATATTTTATTTTTATCCAGACCTAATTTTTTCAGGTTTTTAAGCTGCTGAATCCCAGAAGGAAGACCTTCAAGCTGAATGCCACCCATTTCCAATATTTCCAGACCAGAGAGGGCGTACAATTCTTTAACGGATTCGGAATAAAGCGGGTTAGCTCCAATATTCAGAGACTTCAACTGCTTCATATTTACTGCTCCGGAAGGAATTTTACTGACTCCACATTCGTATACATTCAGTTCTTCGAGATTGGGAATTAAATACAGTTTTTTAAAGTCGGAGGATATCTTATTTCCCGCCAGACCTAATGTCTTCAGAGACTTTAGATTTCCTGTTGCAAAAGGAATTTTTTTAATCAGACAAAAATTAAGATTAAGATCCTCAAGATTTTCCAGTCCGGAGATTGCTTTTGGAAGTTCGGTAAACTGATTCTGTTGAAGATTCAGCTTTCTCAGATTCTTCAGAAGGCCAAAACGTTCAGGTAAGTCAATTAAACTGTTGTACCCCAGATCCAGATCTCGTAACGAAATCAGACCTCCTATTTCGTCAGGAAGGTTTTTCATCTGATTACTGACGGCAATAAATTGTTCCAGCTTTTTCAGATTTCCTATACTTTTGGGCAATATCAGTTCAGGAAGATGGGCAAAATCAGTATCTATCGATCTGAAATAGGACAGATCCAGTATTTTAAGATTTTCCAGATTCCCTAGATTTTCCGGCCATTTTCCCAGCTTTTTATCTCCATATTTAAGCTCCTGAAGGTTTTTAAGCTTTAAAACAGGTTGTGGAAACTCACTTCCTCTAAGGCTGATGTTTATTTTTTTTATATTTTGAAGATCTGCAAAACTTTCAGGAAAGGTGATATTTCCCCCAGAATTGATCAATTCAAAATCCTCAAGGTTTTTAAGGCTCTTTATTTCTCCGGGAATTTCCCTGAAACTTTCATGAGCCCTTATCTTTAAGATTTTAAGATCTTTGTTTAAAATTTCTTTAGGAAAGTCTTTGATATTATTTAAAGATATACTCTTTTTTTCTGCATTATAAGCATAAGGATCCGAAGGTCCTAGAGGAAGGGAAATCTGGGCACTGACGATAATCGCCAATGCCAGCCAGCCCAAACAAAGTACTCTCTTTATCATGAAATTGTATTACAGATTTAAAAATTCTTCTACAGAAACTGTTTTCTGTTCTCCCGCTTCAAGATTTTTAAAAGTTACTGTATTGTTTCTGATTTCTTCTTCACCCAGGAAAACAAGATTTTTAATTCCTTTCTTTTCAGCGTAAGTAAATTGTTTATTAAGCTTTGCATTTTCAGGATAGAGTTCTGCTGAAATTCCTTTTCTTCTCAACTGCATAATCAGTTTTAGTGCTTCTGTTGTTTCCTCGCCTCCAAAATTGGCGAACAGGTATTCTATTGAGGAAGATGCTTCTTCAGGGAAAAGATTAAGCTCTTCCATTACCAGATAAATTCTGTCCAGCCCGAAAGAAATTCCGATTCCCGGAATGTTTTTAACACCGAAAACTTCTGTAAGGTTATCATATCTACCGCCACCGCCGATAGATCCCATCGCAGCTTCATCAGCTTTTACTTCAAAAATAGCCCCAGTATAATAATCTAATCCTCTGGCAAGGGTAATATTGAATACAAGATTTTGCATATCAACTCCAAGATTCAGAGATTGGGTAAGAACAAACTCCAGTTCTTCCACTCCTTTTAGCCCTATTTCGTTTCCTGCAAATTTTTCTTTCAGCTGAAGAAGGTTTTCCAGCGCATCATCAGACTGCTCAAATAAGAAATCCAGTTTGTCTATAGATTCCTGGGAAATTTCTCTTTCCAGCAATTCTTTAACAACTCCGTCTCTTCCGATTTTATCCAGCTTATCTAAAGCTACAGTAAAATCGATCAGTTTATCTGTAATCCCCGCATATTCAGCTAATCCGGAAAGAATTTTCCGGTTGTTCATGTGAATTGTCACGGAAACACCCAAATCTGCGAATGATTTTAAATACAGTTGAACCAGTTCTACTTCCTGAAGTAAACTTTCACTTCCTACAACATCTGCATCGCATTGATAAAATTCTCTAAATCGTCCTTTCTGTGGTCGGTCTGCTCTCCATACCGGCTGGATCTGAGAACGTTTGAATGGAAATGTCAGTTTCCCATGATTCATCGCTACAAATCTTGCAAAAGGTACAGTAAGATCATAACGAAGAGCTTTGTCCGTTAAATTTTCCGAACTAAAAGGTTGTTCTAATGCTCTTTGAAAATCATGAAGCATCTGAGTTTTTTTATCTTCCTTGGCTTCATTAATGCTCGAATTTAAAATTTTAAAGATAAGACGGTCTCCTTCTTCACCATATTTCCCTGTCAATGTAGAAAGATTTTCAAAACTTGGAGTTTCTAATGGCTGAAATCCAAATAACTCAAAGTTATTCTGTAAAATATTGATAATATATTTTCTTCTGGAAACTTCCTGTGACGTAAAATCTCTCGTTCCTTTTGCTAAACCTGGTTTCATTTCTTGTATATCATTTTGATAGACGCAAAAGTACGGAATTGAAAGGAATTTATATAGTATAAAAAGCCGAAGAAGTAATCTTCTCCAGCTTTTGTTGTTAGGGGATCATTAATTCTGAAAAATCAGACGCTTTCAAGAATCTCCAGGATTTCTTCGCCATAATTTTCGATCTTATGTTTCCCGAAGCCTTTGATATCAAGCAGTTCTTCTTTTTTTGCAGGCTTATACTTCGCAACCGATACCAGTTCTTTATTACTCGCAATAAAATAAGTGGGTAGGTTCTGTTCTCTTGCTTTTTCTGATCTCCAGAGTTTCAGGGCAGTCAGAATCTTCTCTTCATCAGAGCTTAAAATCTCATTATCAGCAGAGTATTTTACCACTTTGGATTCTCTTACTATATTTTTCAATGGTTTTATCTCTTCAAAATACAGTATTACAGACCAATAACATTCGTCATTTACAAAAGCCGTTTCTACTTTTATAATTTCATTCACATCCAGGAAATCGTCAAGCATTTTTTGATCTTTGTACAAAAATTCTTCCGGAAGCCTGATTTTAAAAACTTTTACTTTCATTACTGTACTTTTAGAATTATTTGCCTCCCAGAAGCAGAATCTCATCTACTCTGATTTCTGTTATATATCGCTTAACACCGTCTTTGTCATCGTATGATCGATACGTCAGTTTTCCTTCAATAGCTATTTCTTTTCCTTTGGAAACATATTTCTGGAGTATTTCCGCTGTTTTCCCAAAAGCAATCAGATTGTGCCATTGTGTTTCTTCTACTTTTTCTCCTTTTGCGTTGGTGTAATGATCATTGGTAGCCAAAGATACGTTTGCTTTTAGAGTTCCGTTGTCGAAGTTTACTATTTCTACTTCTTTTCCTGTGTAACCAATTAATGTTACTTTGTTTCTTAGTGACATAACTTTATAATTTTTAAGATTAATAATTCAGATCAGAGACGTTCACTGCTTTCTCAAATCTCTGTTGCAAAGATTGCCACTTCCCCAAAACACAGTCGGTTATAAACTATTTAAATTCATTTGTAGTCGTTTGTAAACGGATAATAAAACAGAGAAAAAGAATTTAAGAATCTGTCAAACCCCATTATTAATCATAGTTTCAGAGTACTATCCTCTTGACCTGAATAGTTCTTTCACATGAATCTAATTTTTTACATTTTCTCAAGAATTTCTTTGTCCGAAAAAAAATAAATAAAAATCTTCAGTCTTAAAAAAACAAAATGTAAAATAGTAAGTTTTATTCCTGAAGAAAATTGTGTGGTTATTAAAAGTTTCTAGTCTTTAATAATTGGTAAATTATTCATTGTTTATAGGAATAAAATGAATTTAGTATCTCATTTTAAAATCCTTCTTTTAAATTATTCTTAAGGAGGCATTCATACTCAATCTACCCGTTTGCAAACGGATAATTCCGTATCTTTGATGAAATTTCTTTTATGAAAAGAAGCATCACTATTTTTGAGTTCCCTCTCAATCTGGGACTTAAGAAAAAAGAGCACGAGACAGAACCTGGTGTAAAAAAACTCCCGGACTGGCTCAGAAAGTTTGGTTTTCATAAAAGAATTGATCCCCAGCATATTTTCAGACTGGAAGCTCCTGAATATTCCATGAATATGGATGAAGAATCAGGGGTACGAAATGCAGGCAAGATCATTGAATATGCACGGAAACAATCCGAATTTATTCTGAAAAACCATCATCCAGAAAATTTCAATATTATGTTGGGTGGTGATTGCAGCGTTCTAATCGGAAACGCCCTCGCACTAAAGAAGCTGGGGAATTTCGGACTTTTTTATCTTGACGGCCACACGGATTTTATTCCGCCAACGCTTTCTGAAACGGGAGCCGCTGCCGGAATGGATCTGGCTATAGTTACAGGATACGGTCATAACAAATTGACGGATATTGACGGCTTTAAACCTTATTTTCAAGAGGAAAATATTTTCTGTGTCGGAAATGCAGAAACCAATGATGATGAATATACGGCCGAAATCATCCGTTCAAATATTCATTATTTTGACCTTGAACATCTCAGAAAAAACGGCTTCAAAAAAACTGCGGAAGATTTTCTTACCATGATCAAATATAAAAGTCTTGACGGGTTTTTCATTCATTTTGATGTAGATATTCTGAAAGATAAACTTATGCCCGCGGTAGACAGCCGGATGGAAGACGGAATTGATTACAACAACCTTCAGGAAATGCTGAATCCTTTGATCCGGTCACCAAAGTGTTTTGGAATCCAGATTACCATTCTTGATCCAGACTATGATCCGGAGGGAATTTATACCCAGCCGTTTATTAACAACTTAATTCAAATTATAAAAAATAAAGAAGAGTAAATGAAGAAGACGATAAAAAGAACTTTCAGGGTCTCAAAATATGTGATTTATAAGGAAACGCTGGTTGATTACAAGGAGCATTTCTGGTCATTTCTGGGTGCATTTTTTGGAATCGGAATCATTGCTTTTATTCAATCCCATTCTTTAACGGAGACTGAAAATATATTTCTGATCGGTTCTTTTGGCGCCTCGAGTGTTTTGATTTACGGAGCCATCCAAAGTCCTCTGGCACAGCCCAGAAACCTGATTGGAGGACATGTTTTTTCAGCTATTGTGGGGGTTACTGTTTACAAGATTGTCCCTGATATTATCTGGCTTTCCGCTCCATTGGCAGTGGCTTTTTCTATTGTTCTGATGCAGTACACAAAAACTCTTCACCCTCCTGGCGGAGCAACGGCTCTGATCGCAGTAAGTTCTACGGGAAAAATCCCTGAATTGGGGTATTGGTACGTTATCTCCCCTGTTTTATCGGGGTGTATTATCCTGCTGATTGTGGCTTTATTTTTCAATAATATAACGCCTAACCGAAGCTACCCTTCTCACAGCAGTTTTAAAAGACTGTTAAAGAAAAGACATGGCCACCACTTAAAATAAACTAAACGATGAACTGTCTGGAATGCGGCGAAAAAATTATCGGAAGGACGGATAAAAAGTTCTGCAACGACTCCTGCCGGAATGCCTACAATAATAAGCAGAACAAAGATTCTAACAATTTGATGCGGAATGTGAATAACAAACTCCGTAAGAACTATCGCATTCTCGTAGAAATCAATACAGAAGGAAAAGCAAAAGTGGCAAAATCCAAATTAGACAATTTAGGCTTCGACTTCGATTATTTTACGAATCTGAAGATCTATAAAAATGGCGCTGAATACCGGTTTATTTATGATTACGGTTATAAATTCCTGGAAGATGATTTTATCCTCATCGTAAAGAATAAAAACTAACCCCCTATTCTATAATTATGAAAGAAATTGTTCTGATCACAGGTGCTGGCGGCATGGTTGCACAGGAACTGTCTAAAAAGATAGGAAAAGAATTTGAAGTAAGGTTTTTAACCAGAAAAAAGAAACATGAACATGAATTTAAATGGGATATCCGGAAAAGAATGATTGATGGGGCTGCTTTGGATGGAGTTTCCCACATTATCCACCTCGCAGGAGCCAATATTTCTGAAAAACGCTGGACCAAAGAGAGAAAAGAAGAGTTGATTTCCAGCCGTGTAGATTCTGCGGAGCTTCTTCTGAAAACGATAAGAGATAAAAAAATGAAACTTAAATCTTTTATTTCGGCTTCAGGAATTAATTTTTACGGTACGGAAACTACGGAAAACATTTATACGGAAGATGATATGCCGGGGAATGATTTCCTGAGTGAAGTTGTTGTTCTTTGGGAAAGAGCTGCGGATAACTTTAGGGAACAGATTCTTGCAGAAAGAGTGATAAAAATAAGAACAGCCGTTGTACTCTCGGAAAAAGACGGAGCCTTGAAAAAAATGGTTCCAACAATAAAATATGGTATCGGATCTGCTTTAGGCAGCGGAAAGCAATATATGCCCTGGATTCATATTGATGATCTATGCTCAATCTATGAAACAGCATTGAAAAATTCAGAAATAAACGGAGCTTATAATGCCGTTGCTCCAGAACATACCACTAATGAAAATTTAACAAAAGAAATTGCCGGAGTTCTTAAAAAACCTTTATTCATGCCCAATGTTCCGTCATTTGTTTTAAAGCTGATGTTCGGTGAACTGGCAGACGCACTTCTGAAAGGTTCAAGAGCTTCATCCCAAAAAATACAGAGTACAGGATTCAGGTTCAGATTTCCTGATCTGAAAAAGGCTTTGGAAGATTTATTAATTCAAAACAATACTCAATAAAATAGTATATAAACTACTTACCATTACATGCACACTCCCAACGTAGATATTATTCAAACAGAAATTCTTTCTGACAACTGGTATACTTTAAAAAAAGTAACATATTCTATTTCTAAAAAAGACGATTCAACCGAGACCCAAAGCAGAGAAGCTTATGACCGGGGAAACGGAGCGGTTATCTTACTTTATCATAAAACTTTAAAATCGGTTATTTTAACCCGACAGTTCAGGCTCCCTACTTTCATCAACGGAAATCAGGATGGGATGCTTATTGAAGCCTGTGCCGGACTTCTGGATAATGATCATCCCGAAGAATGTATCAAAAGAGAAACGGAAGAGGAAACCGGATATAAAATTTCCAATGCCGAAAAAATATTTGAAGCATATATGTCTCCCGGTTCTGTTACTGAAATCCTGCATTTTTTTATCGCTGAATATTCCCAGGATATGAAAATTGCAGACGGAGGCGGACTGGAAGAGGAAGGTGAACACATTGAAGTGTTGGAACTTCCATTTGACAAAGCTCTTAAAATGATTGATGAAGGAGAGATTAAAGATGCGAAAACAATTATGCTGCTGCAGTATCTTAGAATTAAGGGAATCTTATAATCTGTAATTAACCTCTGTTCGGGATAAGAATATCTGATAGATGCAGGTTTGAAGCTGGATAATGGAAGAGAGAAGTTATGAAAATCAATAATAGCAAATGTTGATCTGCTTTTATTTAATTTCATTTTCACATAGCTTTCAATATATAACTGAAATTAACTTCCTGCTTCCTGCCTTTTACATTTAAACTCCTTAACACCAATTCACATTAACTAATACAATACTGAAATTTATAAACATATGCTACAAGACCATATTACGGTAGAAAACCGCCATAAAGATTTTATTACAAAAGTCTGCGAAACTGAAATTATTTATGCTTTAAAGGATGAAACAGGTTTTGCAGTCTCCTACTCCAACGAACTGGAATATGAAGACGGTGAACCTGTACAGATCATCTGCTTCTGGTCTGATCAGGCAAGGGCAAAATCCTGTATTGAAAAGGAATGGGATCACTATAAAGTATCAGAGATTTTTCTGAATGATTTTATCGAAAACTGGTGCCTGGGAATGAATCGGGACGGAATTGTTGCAGGAACTAATTTTGACAATCATCTGTTCGGATATGAGGCTGAACCTCTGGAACTGATCCTTGATCTTATTGAAGAACTTAAGAAAACAGGAAAATCCATCAAATTCAAAAAGTTCGAGAGCATTGAGGATCTGGAAACTCAGGTTAAGGAAGTTTTAGAAGATTAGAATTACGGGGTAAAACAGATGGCAAAGTCTATTGGAATAAAGATCGTTAATGCACTGGCTGTACTTTCTGTGATGATATTCAGTATCGTCATGCTGCAGACTATCTTCCAATATACCGGCCTGGAAAAGAATGTGGGCTTTCTTCAGTTTAAGCAGCAGGTGGTTAACAATCCGTATTGGATGGCTTTTTTCTATATTCATATTTTTTCGATAACCTTGTGTCTGTTGGCTGGTTTAACGCAGTTTTCGAGCCTGTTTTTACAGGAAAATAAAAAGCTGCACAGGATTATTGGCAAGATTTACATTTATAATATCCTGCTCATTAATGTACCAGCCTGTTTCGTATTGGGGCTTTTTTCGAATGGAGGATTAACAGGAATTACCGGATTTTTGCTTCAGGATATACTTTGGGCTTATTTTACCACGACTGCTGTTCTTTCCATTAAAAAAGGAAACATTACAGGACATAGAAATGCTATGATCCTGAGCTATGCCGTGACCGTTACTGCCATTACCTTCAGAATTATTAAAAATCTCTTCTACCATGAAGAGCTTCATGACTATGAATTGTTTTATGGAATGAATGTGTGGCTGTCACTCATCATTAATCTTTCAATTGCCTTTTTCATCATTAAAAGAAACCGGCGGATATCAGCGTCCGAGATTCAGATTGTAGAAAAAAATAAATCCGGCCACAAGCAGCACTAAAGCGAATGAACCGATAAAGATCAATGTATCCCAAATCGTTTCATATCTGCTGTTCCTTGTCCAGCGATTGAAAAAACGCATCATCAGATAAGCAATTCCGCCAAATATCAGGACAATAAAGATTAGAAATAAATATAGTGTCACGTTTAAATGAATTTATATCAAAACTATTATTTTAAAATTGAAAAGCCAATACCTGAACAATAAATAATTTTTTCAGGCTCTATATGTCCATATCATTTTCTTCCCCATACTTTTTCCACTGCTTATATTTTTCAGGGTCTGCAAAATTTGGATCTTCTTTGTAATAATAAAGCAATCTTTCCAGGGCATAGAAATAACTCATGTATTCCAGGGCGTCTTCATAATATCTGAGGGCTTTTTTAACATTCTGTTTTACTCCAAATCCATGATCATAGAGGATTCCGTAATAAATATGGGAGTAAGTACCGTCGTAATCCTGCCTCAGATAGCGCTGTAAATTTGCATAATCCCTTTTCTGATAATAAATCTCGGAAATATTTTCTCTGTTGAAACAGTATTTCTTTTCTGCTTTTTTATAATAATCAAGAGCCAGATCATAGTTCTGATCCACTTGTTTTCCATAGAAATAAAGGTCTCCCAGATTGCCGAGTGCCGTACCGTTACCCAAATCTGCTGCTTTTCCGTAACATTCCAGTGCTTTCCGAATATCCTGGGGGTATCCGATTCCGTTCTGATAATGATATCCCAGGTTATTCCAGGCGTAAGATTGATTCTGTTTTGCTGCTTTTTCGTATAAAGAAAGTCCTTTCTGAAGATCGTAAAACTCGGGATAGTCTCCGTTGGTCAGGATAAATGCAAGGTCTGTCTGCATAGAGGCATCTCCACGCTCTGCTCCCATCGTGTAAAGCCGAACAGCTTCTCTGATATTGCCTTCTTTTTCCATTTCAGCAGCTTTAGATTTCAGGGTTTCATTATTAAAATGGTTTTCATATCCCGGGCCGGTTTTTTCGGTCCATTTTTTATAAAAGTCAAGGAAATACTTCTGGTCTTTTCCGCGAAGGTTATATCTTTTTTCATACAAAGACCCCATTTCAGAATCTGATACCTTTTGAAGTTTTCTGTCTGTATTCAATATCAACATTTCAGATCCCCTGAAAAGACATAAAAGCTGCGTATCATAGTTTATCCCTTCACAGATATAATCATAGGTCGGACTTAAAATTTCTGTCTTCCGGTCATAATAAAACATTCCATTCTGAAGGATAATCCTGCATATTTCCGGTCTGCAAGAATCTATCTTTTGATGTTCTTTAGAAAACGGAACAAGCCAGCGGTCTTTCGAAGCTTCGTAAAGTCCGGTTCCTTCTGAAGTTGAAACAATAAACACATTCTTCATCTCCTGAATATGTGAATCGATCTGGATATTTTCAATTTCGAATCCATTTAGTCTGAACAGCGAACTAATATGATCATAAATCTGCCATTTTTTATCTTTCCTATAGGCAGATACTGTATAGCCATCCAGGGTAATCAGCTTATCAATTCCTTCATCCAGAAGGCTTCCGTCTGGTTGGATAATGCTGATCTTATGTTGAAATTTATTAGGATTTACCCAGTAATATCCGTTAGCCATCTGAGAAAGAGTATCTTCAGGATATTCTCCCATATAAGTTCCTTCCAGATTATAATAAGCCCTCTTTGAAGTTCCAGGAAGTTTTCTGAAAACAAGGCCCTGGTAATCAAAATCAAACGGGGTTTCGAAATCTCCAGCAACAATTTCTTTATTCAGGTGATTAATCAATCTGAAATATTCTCCCTTTTTAGCAATGAACAAACCTCTTCGGTTCAGCAGTTCCAGATCATCAAATATATTCGGAACAGACCATTCTCCCGCGTCTATATCCATAACGCCCCACAGGTCATTATCCTGAAACAATCCATAATTTTTCCCATCTGTAGAAAATGCTTCCAAAACATCCTGATAAAGACATCTTACAAGCAAAGTACCATCATCTTTAAGATAGCCGAACTTACCATCTTTCTGAACAACAGCAATTCCTTCATCATTAAAAGCATAAACTTCGTCATACACTGCAGGAATACGTACATTACCTTTCCGGTCTTTAAATCCCCACAAGCCGTTTTCTTCAAAAGTTTCGTAGGTATCTTTGTAAGCCTCATCATTCCAGTACCCAAGTCCGTAGTTAATCCAGTCTGTCTCCAGAATTTCCAGAAATGAATTGTATCCGGATCTTTTCAGTAACTCTTTTTCCAAAACCCGAAGATCCATTTTCTGTACTGCTTTATTATAGATGATATACTTATCTTTTATTTCTTCAACCCAGTCTTTGGCCTGATCAGAATGCCTGTCTTCACTCATATTGAAAACGTCCCAGGCGTCCATTTTAAAAGTATCATAAGGAAGCGCCTCCAGGAATTCAAACATTTTATTTACTGGTTCATAATACACCTTTTTATAATTCAGCTGATAATGGTCCGCCAGCAGCTGATAAAAGGTCCGCAGTTTTGAAATACCTTCCTGTCTGTCAAAATATAGCAGTTTTCCTTTTGATCTGGGATTTCCAAAAAACAGGGGGAGCAGCAGTACCGGAATCTCGTAGTTCCATTCTCCTAAATAATAAGGATACTGCTCATTATTCTTTGCTTCAACATTATATACGTAAATACGGTGCGCCATAATAAATTGTGTGTATGTTTCCATTAAAAACCAGGTCCTGAGAACAGCTTAATTCCTGATTCATTAATATTTTGCTTTCTGATTATATTCTTAATTTTGTTCTTTCTGAAAACAGAACTTTCATCAAGTTTCATGCAAAATAATAAAAGGAAATGAAAAACAGGCTGCGACCTGCATTAAATCACAAGAATTTAATCGTTAAAAAGAGCATTACATTTTTCTTTTTTGAATTTAAAACCTTAATTTTGAGGGCGTAATTTCTCTATCTGTATGAAAAAAATAGTAACCGGGCTTTCGCTGATGATGTCTTTTGCAATTTGGGGACAGAAAGCTTCCGGTAAAACTCAAAATCTGGTACAGTATGTTTACCAGACTTTCGGCTGTGACAATAAAGGATATTTTAATCCGGCAAAATATAAAAAGAGTGAGATCGACGATACGTATAAGCTTTTGTACAAGTTCAGCGGTCTTTATTTTGACAGTCCTATGGTATTCAAACTTTCCGGTCTTGAAGACATCCGGAAAAATAAAAACACTTATCTTCAAAAACTGGAACAGCAGTACCAGGAAAAGAAAAAAGAACTGTACACTCTTAAAGTGATTAATCTTCCGGTATGGAAAAATCTTCACCAGCAAGCAATGCAGACTTTTGAAAATGAATACCAGCTTACCAAAGAAGACATTACCGCCTTTTCTGATCCTTCCTCGCTGAAAAACAGTAAATTTTACAATACCTGCAGAGAACAGATTGATGCAATAGCCGCACCTGACAAGGAAAAGATGTATGCTACATGGAAGAATTATGCAGAAGCAAGCAGCAAAAGAAATTCCAATCCACAAGCGGTTATGGCAAACTTTAATGCGAAGTTCAATGATCCGCAAAAAGATGATTATGCATTAATTGACCTGATCAGTATTTCATTTCATAATTGCGCCAATAACAGCTTCAGGCCGGCTGTAGATGAAGAAGGAACCATCTATAAAACTTTTGATAAGATATTTACGAAACTGAAGATGGATTGTGAGGAACCATAGCCTTTGGTTTAGAAAATTTTAAATAACAGAGACAGTACCTGATCGGGTGCTGTTTTTTTATTAACATCCGAAAAATAACAATGAATGTTAATAACACGGTTAAGGAAAGGTTAATGGTAAGTTCTTCTTTTGCAAAGGTGATAATTACCTCTATTTTCGCCGGTAAACAGAACGTTATGAAATTCTTTTATCTTTTTTTAGCAGCATTGATCAGTATTGGAATAACAGCACAAAATAGCCCGGTTATTATCCCGTTTTCATTGGAAGATCATTCAATCTATATCTATTGTAAAGTCAACAAAACCGACAATATAAAGTTTTTATTGGATACCGGTGCCAACGGTTCTGTTATCAATATGCAAGCAAAGAAAAAACCAGATCTTATCATTGATGGTAAATCTGTCAATCAGGGTTCTAATGGAACAAACTCTGTTGAACACAGCAGTCATAACACTGTACAATTGGGAGATATGGAAAAAAAGGATGTTCTGTTCACTCTGATCCCTTATGAAACTGATCATTTTGATGGCGTTTTCGGCACAGACCTGATGAAAGGAAAGATTATTGAAATCGATTACCATAAAAAGGAGATCCAGTTTCACGACGAAAACAGCACAACCATTGATTTTACGGGATATGAAAAAATGAAACTTCACATGGTGAATGATTATCCGGCTGTAGAAAGCAGTTTCACAGTCAACGGCAAAGAATATTCTGGATTATTTGGTCTTGACAGCGGTGCAGATGATGCGCTGACCATTGCTTCCCCTTTTGCCAGGAAAAATGCTTTGGCAAACATCATGAAAACAATAGGAAAAGCAACCGCTCAAGGCTCGGACGGTTCCGTATATGAAATGCCCGTTGTACTCTGCCCTTCCCTGAAATTTGCCCAAAAGTTTCTTTATAATATTCCGGTTACTCTTTCAAGCTCTAAAGAAGGTATTGATGCCACAGAGAAAATGGCCGGCTTTTTCGGAAATAAATTCCTGAAGAAATTCAATACGATTATTGACTTTAAAAGACAGCTCATTTATTTTAAGATTAATAAACATCTGTATGAGTCTTTTTAAATCATAAAAAACGACTTAAATTTTCTTTGAAACATTAAGAGCCTTTAAGTGTTAAGATTCATTAAGGAAAAAATTAAAGATTTTTAATAAGCAGATCTTAATTCGAAAATCCATCCTAATTATACTGAAGATTTTAAGTACCCTTAACGATTGTTCTTTCTGAACATTTGGCTTAAATTTGTTAAAAACGAAACCTGTATGAACACTGTAAAGAGAATTTCTCCTGTTTTATCAGCCTTCTTACTGCTCTATTTTTTATACCAGCTGAAAGATATGCCGGGAGGGGGTTTGTTTTCGGGAATATTTGTTTCTGTCGTTATACTGGTTATGGTTATAGGGCTGATTTTGTTTCTGTCCTTTATATTGAGCCTTATATTCCGCAAAACTAAATTTATATCAATTGTTTTTTTAACATCAATTCCTGTTTTAATAGTTTCATGTTATAAACTATATTCCCCAACCTTAAAAATTATTGTTCCCAAAGGATATTCCGGAGAAATCAATCTTGTGCTTTCAAAACTCAGTAAAAATGAATTAACAGTTGACTCTAACGGAATCGGGTATATTACCCAATGGACTTTTGATAAAACCTATACCCGTCCGGAAGTTTATGATACAGAAGGTAAAAATCTGGACAACCGTCTTATCAGCTATGATAAAAACAAGTTCTGGGGACAATCCTTCGGTGGAGGAAATACCATTAAAAGCCTGAGCTTTGAGATCAATAAAGATTCAACAGAATTGCCGCTACGGAGTTTTAAAGTTTCTGATTGGCTGCGAAAAGTCGATATGAATAAAGTTTATCTTGAACATCCGGAGCAACCTGTAGAAAATATTCTGGAAGTCAGGAGCAAATAATATTGTCCTTTATAATATTTATATGGAAACCCCATGGGTATTTTTTACCTCCGCCATTACAAAAGTACTGTGTGTGCTTCCGATAGAATCTACCGATCCCAATGTATTGAAGACAAAATCCTGATAATGTTTCATATCCCTTACCTGAACTTTCAGCAGGAAATCGAAATCGCCGGAGATATTGTAACATTCCGCTACTTCTTCAATATTAAGGATGTCTTTTACAAACTTATTTCCGACAGCTCTGTCATGAATTTTCAGCTTAATCTGGCAGAAAACCGTAAAACCCCTGTTCAGCTTTTCAGCTTCCAGAACAGCTGCATAATGCTTGATATAACCTTCCTGTTCTAATCTTTTGACCCGTTCAAAAACAGGTGACGGAGACAGGTTAATTTCTTTTGCCAGCTCTTTAACGGTCAGTTTTGCATTCTTTTGCAGGATTCTCAGCAACTGAAGATCCTTTTCATCAAGTCTTTCCACAGGATAATATTCTTTTTACGGTCATTTTTTTCAAAAATACAGAATATTCAGCTTTATAATAAGATCAATTCAAAATATTATTCTAAATTTTCAAAATACAGCCAATCAATTATCTTAATTCTATATCTTTATCCCCTATTTTGTTCTTTATAATACTTCATCAAAACGGAAGAGGTTTTACGTAGCGTAGATTAATAGGGAATCGTGTGAAAATCACGAGCTGTCGCGCAACTGTAAGCAGCATACCAAAGGTTTCTGTCCCAGCATATCCACTGCCAAAAGCGGGAAGGATGACAGATGCCGCTGCAAGCCAGGAGACCTGCCTGTTCCGGATTGACAATGCTTCCGCGGTCTGAAGCTTTGGGTCATACAGATGATACTTTGAACGTATTCTACCGTTAACAGGAAAATTACGTCCTTTTTGTATCTCTGCGTTTCCTTTATTTTCTTTCCGCGGCGGCATAGCGAAGCATTCAAAAGAGCTTTTAAACCATTGTTTAATTTAAAAGTTTGAAAGAAAATGCAAACACACCTACTTGGCTGCCCGCGTATTGGCAGCAACAGAGAACTCAAAAAAGCCTGTGAACAATATTGGGCAGGTAAAACATCATTGCAACAATTGCTGGAAACCGGGGAAACCATCAGCCAAGCCAACTGGACAATCCAGCAGGAAGCAGGCATCGATCTTATTCCGTGTAATGATTTTTCGTATTATGATCAGATATTGGATATGACGCTTACCGTTGGAGCCATTCCGGAACGTTATCAGGCTATTGCTTCTGAAGAATCTTACTCAGAGCTTGATCTTTACTTTGCTATGGCCAGAGGCTATCAGAAAAACGGTCTGGACATCACTGCCATGGAAATGACCAAATGGTTTGACACCAATTATCATTATATCGTTCCTGAATTCAGGAAAAACCAGAATTTCAGATTATTTTCCGATAAAATCATCAAAGAATTTATCCGTGCCAAACAATCCGGGATTAATGCGAAACCTGTCATTATCGGATTGGTTACTTACCTGCTTTTGGGTAAAGAAAAAGAAGAAGATTTCGACAAATTGGATCTGGCTCAAAATCTTTTGCCTGTTTATATTGAAATTTTAAAAGAGCTAGAACACCACGGTGCAGAATACATTCAGTTTGATGAACCGTTCCTCGGTTTGGATTTAAATGAAAAAGCAAAAGAAACGTATCACTATATTTATGGTGAAATCAGAAAACAGTTTCCGGATCTTAAACTGATCATTGCCTCTTATTTTGAAGGATTAAAAGACAATCTTTCTCTGGCTTCTTCCCTTCCGACAGATGTTTTGCATATTGATTTAGTGCGCTGTCCTGAGCAGTTGGATGACGTTTTACAGGCAATTCCTACCACATTAAGCCTTTCTCTTGGAGTTGTGGACGGAAGAAATATCTGGAAAAACGATTTTGAAAGATCGCTTCACTGGATTAAAAAAGCGGTCAGTGAAATCGGATCAGAACGGGTCTTTATTGCGCCTTCCTGTTCGCTCCTCCATGTTCCTTTCGATCTTGACTCGGAAACTAATGAAGAAGTTTTGTCTCCTGAAATTAAACAATGGATGGCTTTTGCCAAACAAAAGATTGGAGAAATCGCTGTTTTGAAAAAGCTAGCTTCAGAAAATCCGGATTATCATACTTTGCAGGTATTAGCTGAAAACAGGAAAGCACTGGAAAACCGTAAAGTATCAACGCTTATTCATCATCAGGAAGTTAAAGACCGCATTTCCGTAACCACTGAAGCAGATGCACAGAGAAATAATCCGTTCAACATCAGAAAAGAAGTCCAACAGAAAGTCCTTCAACTTCCATTGTTCCCAACAACAACCATTGGCTCGTTTCCTCAGACCAAAGAAGTAAGAAGCTGGAGAGCGAAATTCAAAAAAGGGGAACTCACTGCCGGACATTACGATGAACTACTGAAAAAAGAAACGGAAAGAACAATCCGCTGGCAGGAAAAGACAGGAATTGATGTACTCGTTCACGGAGAATTTGAGCGGAATGATATGGTGGAATATTTCGGAGAACAGCTTTCCGGATTTGCCTTCACTCAAAACGGTTGGGTACAAAGCTACGGAAGCCGGTGTGTAAAACCGCCTGTTATTTATGGAGATGTCCACCGACTTCATCCTATGACCGTTTATTGGTCACAATATGCCCAATCATTAACTACGAAATGGGTAAAAGGAATGCTGACAGGTCCTGTAACCATCCTTCAATGGTCTTTTGTACGGGATGATCAGCCCCGTTCTCTTACCTGCAAACAAATTGCTCTGGCTATCCGTGATGAGGTAACCGATCTGGAGAAAGCAGGCATCAGGGTTATCCAAATTGATGAACCCGCCATTCGTGAAGGTCTTCCGTTGAGGAAATCCGACTGGCAAAGTTACCTGAAATGGGCAGTAGAAGCCTTTAGAATTTCTGCCAGCGGCGTGGAAGATGCTACTCAGATTCATACGCATATGTGCTATTCTGAATTTAATGACATTATCCAGAATATTGCGGATATGGATGCCGATGTAATCACCATAGAATGTTCCAGAAGCCAGATGGAACTGCTGCATGCCTTTGCTGATTTCAAATATCCGAATGAGATCGGTCCAGGAGTTTATGATATTCATTCTCCAAGAGTTCCGTCCAAAGAAGAAATGGTAGAATTGTTGAATAAGGCACAAGCCGTAATTCCGGCACAGCAGCTTTGGGTAAACCCTGACTGTGGTCTGAAAACAAGACACTGGGATGAAACGGAAAAGGCTCTGATTGCCATGGTGGGGGCTGCAAAGGAAGCGAGTGCGGAGTATGTGGCAAGGGAGAAACTAGGGAATCATTGGTTTTAGGTTTTGGCTAAAGCCGAAGGATTTTTTGTTTTTTTGGGAGCGGGCTAAAGCCCGCTCCTATTGAATAAAGTGGGCCTTTATATTGGTTTATCTCGGAATATTATTGATATGTCAGATTATCAGGAGAATTATTCATTTTAGATAAAATAGAGACCGAACTCTTGTTTTCAATTGATTGGGGTTTAAAAAATTCATCTTGTTTGTAAATAAATAAAAAATTATTAGTTTCGTTTTAAAAATCTAATGACTAATTATTTTAATCAAATCTGTGAATTCAGGCAAAATAATCCTATTGTAAAAAGCCAAACCATAAAGACCGACAATCCTATTTTAAATAATGTAAAAAAAGCTCTTAATAATTTTAAACTTGAATTAGAAGAAAAATATCAAAATTTTGAGGGTACAAATTTAACAATAGAGGTATCTCAAGGTGCAGCAAACTTCCCCCATGTAACCCATGTGTGTATTCTTCCTCCCAACCAAAAAGTATCAGATGGAATATATGTAGCGATTTGTTTCGATAAATTTGGAAAAGGCGCTGTAGTAGGTTGCGCAGAATCAAAAACTAATCCTAAAGGTTTAAACATAACTATAAGAAAATCAAAAAGTCTTTCTCCTAAAATTGATGTCGACGGTGGTAGTGATAGAACTAAATATAACAATGTATTTGAAAATCCTAAGGAATTTTATTATGAATTAAAAGACGACGATGCCTTACTTAGTCATATCAATAAGTCTTTAAGCTTATGTCTTTATAATTTAGGGTTAATAAAAGCCTCTGATTATCTACAAACTAACGATTATCTAACTTCATTTATTAACGAGAAAGAAATTGAACCATTCAATTTTAATAACATAGAAGATGACAGAAAAAGAATGGCTGTTCAAATTTATGCTAGAAGAGGACAAAGAAAATTCAGAGAAAAACTTCTTGAGATTTATAATCAAAAATGTGCAATCACTCAATGTGAAATTGTTGAAATGTTAGAAGCGGCTCATATCTATTCTTTTAAAGGAACAGAAACGAATAAGGTTCCTAATGGTATCTTGCTACGATCTGATATTCATACATTGTTTGATTTAGGATTAATTAGTATAAATCCTGAAAATTATACGATTCAAGTGAGTAATAAAATTCTCCATGACAAATATTATGCTAAGTTACATCAAACTAAAATTATTTTACCAGGAAAAAAGGAATATTATCCCAATATAGATTCACTAAAGAATCATTTTGAAAATATTTTTGAAAAATAAACAATAAGATATACACCGGCATAGAATGGCACTATAAAAGACTCATCATGACTCATAGAAAATAATCTGCTATCTCCATACACGTTAAAATAGTATTATATACTCCTATTGTCTGCATATAAATTTTCAGTTTCTGATTATTAAATAAATTAATACTGAATAAGTTATGATTTTTACAATTTAAAAGCTTAATTTTGCACCCCGAAATAAGGACCATACATTATGAAAAAACTGGGCGAGCACAGAAAGCTTTTAGGAGTTGATAAAACCGTTACTTTAAAGGAGTTAAAAACTATTTACAGAAATACGATGAAGGATACTCATCCTGATAAATTTATCAATGATGAAGCCGGAAAATTAGAAGCAGAGGAAAAAAGCAAATCGGTGATTGAAGCCTATCATTTTCTGGTGAGCATCAATCCTGAAACGCAGGAAAAATACAAAGAAGAATATACGGAGACCATCACAAAGTCCAATATTCAGGATTTCTTTCTTGAAAAATCGGTTCTGACAGTACAGCATTTGAACGGAAATATGTATGAATACATTGGTGTTCCGAGAAATACCTACATTAAAATGGTTAATTCTGATTCTCCAAGCCGTTTTGCAAGAAGACATATTTATGGAAGTTTTATCTACAGAAAGTCCGGTGAGGCTATGGCAGATTAATTTCTATTATAAAAATAAAAAAGCTTCCAGTTTTACTGGAAGCTTTTTTTGTTTAGTTTGTACTATAAAAATTTAGCTTATACTCCTAACAATTTATAATAAATAAGATAATTAAAAGTGATTTCTAACTCAGAAGAACTATTAAATAGTTCTTTTTTTCAACAATAAATTTAATATCTTTATTAAAAAAAATTAAGATGGATGAAAAAAATACTTTAGGTTTTATAAAAGACACTCAACAATTACTTACAACAATTTATGGAGATTTAGCTCAACCAGCAGTAAAAAAAGTAGGAATAGCACTAGAAAGTGTATTGGAATTCTCAACTAGTATATTTCTTCCTTTGAAATTTCAAAATGAAAAATGGAAATTAAATTTTGAAAAAAGATTATTAGATTATAAAGAAAAACTAAATCAAATACCAGAAGAAGATATAATTGAAGTTAATCCACAAATAGGAGTTCCTATAATTGAGAAACTTAGTTACACAACAAATGATAACATAGCTGAGATGTTTTTAAATTTATTAATAAAAGGAAGCTCTATTAAAACTGCAAATATTGCTCATCCTAGTTTTATAAGTATAATTGAAAGAATTTCTTCAGACGAAGCAAAAATTATTAATTACTTAAAACATAAAGACTATATCCCGTATATTAGTTATAAACTATATCAAAATGGCTCTAGTTCCTATAATATGTAATAGCCACGACTTTATCTGACAGTTAGGGGTTAAAAATAATTGTCAGTTATCCAATATTATCCTTACTTCCAAAAGTAAGGATTTTTTGTTCCTCTGCAAGAGTTTCCAATAATTTCTCTTTTGCAATAGTTTTACTATCTAGAAACGTCTGCATCGGTGTTTTACCGTAACAATGTTTTCCTGTATGCGTTCTTTCATTGTTGTAATACGACAACCAGCTGTTCAGGTCTAATTGCAGTTCTTCAATACTTCTGTAAATTTTCTTTCTGAAAGCTATGGCATAAAACTCGTCCTGTATCGTCCTGTGAAAACGTTCACAAATACCATTGGTCTGAGGGCTTTTAGCCTTGGTCTTCGTATGATCGATATCTTCAATGGCCAAATAGAGCTGGTATTCATGCTGTTCTCTTATTCCACAGTATTCCGTTCCTCGGTCTGTTAAAATTCTGAGTAAACGAAGTTCCTGCTGCTCAAAGAAAGGGACTACCTGATCATTAAGCATGTCAGCAGCAATAAGAGCATTTTTACGGTCATATAGCTTTGCAAATACTACCTTTGAATATGTATCAATAAAAGTTTGTTGATAAATATGTCCAACTCCTTTGATATTGCCTACGTAATAAGTGTCTTGAGCTCCTAAATATCCAGGATGATGAGTTTCAATTTCTCCATGAGCTTTTTTCTCTTCCTTAGCCCTTTCTAGTGCTGAAAGTTGAGATTCAGTAAGGACTACACCATCTTGAGCAGATTTGGCTTCTAGGGCTTTCAATCTTAGTTTAAACGTATGTAGATCGTGTCTTAACCAAATACTTCTGACTCCACCTGGTGATACAATGAAACCTTTCTTTTTAAGTTCATTACTTACTCTAAGCTGCCCCAAAGCAGGGTTTTCAATAGCTATATCAACAACAGCTTTTTCAATGACTTCATCTACACGATTCTTTAATACTGGCTTTCTTCTGGAGATTTCCTGTAATGCTAATTCACCTCCTTGCTCATACAATTCTTTAAATCTATAAAAACTGTCTCGGGAATAGCCCATCACCTTACAGGCTTTGGATACGTTTCCTAAATGTTGTGCTAATTCAAGTACGCCTAACTTGTTTTTGATAATCTTTTGTTGTGTTGTCATAATACTTAATCTGTTTTAAAGTTATTTAATTTGATTATAACTGTCAGATTAAGTATTGACTAATTCATATAATATAATCTTAACCAAAGCCACTTTACTTCCATTTGAATTAGAGTTACTTTTTCCCCAAAATGTTTCTATGTATTTGGATAACTTAACAAGTCTTGGAATTTTGTATTATGACGAATCAAAATATAAAAATGATCCTAAAGCTTATGAAAAACTTCTTGAAAAGTATCAATATGAAGAATCTCACAATAGTCTCAAATTAGTTTTGGAAGGATTTAACAATCTCGAAATTATTAAATCTTTTTATGAATTAACTGATTATGGTAAATCTTTTATACAGTCTTGCGTAACTAGCTAGTTTTATTTAACAAATCAAAAAAGCGCCCCAGATAATCTGAGACGCTTTTGGCTAATTAAAGGTTATTATTTTAGTCTAAATGTTTTGGAGTAAATCCATCTTCACTTAGTTCTCTGTGATCGTATTCAGCTTTCATTTCAGCTTCATAGTCTACTTTTTCATGTTTACCCATTCTTCTCAGGATGGAATCAAACAGAGAGTATACTACCGGAACAATGATCAGGGTAAGGAATAGAGACGATGTCAAACCACCGATAACTACCCATGCAAGACCTTTGTTCATCTCTGCTCCGGCTCCTGTTGCCAATGCAATCGGAAGCATACCGAAGATCATCGCAATCGTTGTCATCAAAATCGGACGAAGACGTGCGTGGTTGGCCTGAATCAGAGCGTCATGTGTATTAGCACCTGCTGCTTTTCTGGCATTCGTAAAGTCGACGATCAGAATCGCATTTTTCGCAACAAGACCAATCAACATGATCATTCCCAGCATCGTAAAGATGTTCAATGAGTTGGCTGTCAGGGCAAGGATTACCATTACTCCGATCATCGCCAACGGAATGGAGAACAATACCACGAATGGATACACAAAGCTGTCATATAGAGAAACCATTACTAGGTACACCAATACGATCGCTGCTAATAATGCAATACCTAATGTACCGAAACCTTCCTGCTGGTTTTCCATATCACCACTCCAGATGTAATCAACTCCTACTGGTTTGTCTTTACTATCCATGAACTTGGCTGCCCATTCATTGGCTACGTCACCTACAGGTCTACCTACTGCTTTAGCCCTTACTTTTACAGAAGGTGATTTATCTCTACGTTCAAGCAAACTTGGTCCTGAACCCATTTTCACTTCAGCAAACTGGCTTAAACGAACCTGCTGCCCCTGAGGGTTGGTGAACATTAAGTTTTTAACATCATCAATGGATTGTCTGTTGGCATCTCCAAAACGGATATTAATATCATATTCATATTCTCCGGCTCTGAATTTCCCATCAGTATTTCCGTTGAATGCGGTCTGCATCGTTTGTCCTACACTTGAAAGATTTAAGCCTAAAGAAGCCATTTTATCTCTATCGATGTTCACCTGAACTTCCGGATTACCTGTATCCGTTGATAATTCAGCATCTACTGCTCCCGGAACTTTTTTCAGTAATTCCAAGATTCTTGTCGCTTCTTTTACTGCTGTTGCGTTGTCCGGAGCGGTTACCACCATTTCGATCGGTGCATTTTCAGCTCCCATGATACCGATTGGCGCTGTTTTGAATTCAACTCCTGTGAATTTCTCTTCCAGTGCTCTTTTTACTTTTGCCGCTTTAATGTTGGTACTTTCAGAACGTTCAGACTTATCTGTTAAGTTTACCTGAACTTCAGACTGGTACGTTGTTGCCTGAGCCCCACCAAAACCTGTTGACTGCTGACCTACCGTTGTAATAAGGTCTACAACATCTTTATCATTTCTTAAAAACTTCTCAACATCTAATGTCAGCTGGTTGGTTTTTTCTACTGTTGCATCTTTCGATAATTCCATCTGAACAAGGAACTGGCCACGGTCAATCGGCGGGAAGAATTCACCTCCGATGAATCCGAATGCTACCAGCATAAATGAACTGATCAGGACAACGAATGTAATAATTACGGTTGAAATTCTTCTTAATGTTGTTTTCAAGCACCATTCAAGGATATCTGTGATCCAGTGCGTGAATTTTTCAATTAAACCTTCAAACCAAAGGATGAATTTCTCAAACCAGTTTTTACCTGTTAAATGTTCAAGCTTACCGAATCTTGATGATAGCCACGGAATGATCGTAAATGAAGCCAATAACGATAATAAAGTGGCAATAACTACCGTGACGCAGAACTGGGCAAGGATATTTGCTACAAGACCTGAACTCATCGCAATCGGTAAGAATACCACCACAATTACCAAGGTAATCGCTGCTACGGTAAACCCGATTTCCGAAGCTCCGTCATAGGCTGCTCTGATTTTGCTTTTCCCCATCTCCATGTGACGATAAATGTTCTCAAGTACTACGATCGCGTCATCCACAAGGATACCTACCACAAGCGAAAGTCCCAGTAAGCTCATTAAGTTCAGCGTGTAGCCCATCAGATTCATTCCGATGAACGCTGCCACCAACGAAGCCGGGATGGAAACCATTACAATAAACGCGTTTCTGATACTGTGAAGGAATAATAACATCACGATCGCCACGAGGATAATTGCCAGGAACAAGTCGAAAATAACGTGGTTGGCAGATTCAAGGGTAAAGTCTGTGGTATCGTTCACCACTTTTACTTTTATTCCCTGAACTTTATAAGCATTTTCTACCGTTTGAATGGTTTTCTGAACACTTTCAGATACGGCAACCGCATTGGCATCAGACTGCTTTTTTACCTGCATTAAGATGGTTGGAAACTGGTTAAATCTCGCTACTTTCTCAACATCTTTCTGAGCATCGAAAACTGTAGCAATATCAGATAAACGTACCTGAGCTCCATTTTTATTGGAAACCACAAGGTTGTTCATTTCCGCAATCGACTTATATTTTCCGGATAATCTAATTGTAGATTTTGTGGTTCTCGTTTTCAAGCTTCCCGTCGGGAAGTCAAGGTTTGAGGAAAGAATCGCCTGTTGTACGTCTCCGATTGAAAGTCCGTATCCCTGCAGTTTTTTCTCATCCAGATTTACCTGGATTTCTCTTTCCTGTCCACCTACAAGGTCAACCTGTGCTACACCGTTTACACGAGAGAAGATGGGTTCAATCTTTTTATCTAAAAGGTCATAAAGATCTTTACTGTTCAGTTTATCTGATGAAATACTCATTGTAATGATCGGGAGATCATCCAGGGAGAATTTATTCAGAGACGGTGCATCTACATCATCCGGAAGGTCTGCCAGGATAGCGTTTACTTTTCTCTGGGCATCATTCAGGGCATAATCTACATCCGCTCCGTCATTCAGCTGAACCATGATTACGGATAAACTTTCATAAGAAGAAGATTCTACTTTCTTCACGTTTTCCAAAGACCCCACAGCATCTTCAATCTTTCGGGTTACGGAGGTTTCCACCTCTGCAGGTGAAGCTCCCGGATATACCGTAGAAATGGTTACCATATTGGTTTCAAACTTCGGAATCAATTCGTACCCCATCATGGAGTAACTCAAAATACCACCCAGAGTTAATATCGTAAATAATACGATAACCAGGGAAGGCCTTTTAATGGATATTTCTGCTAACTTCATCTTTCTTCTACTTTACGATATTGATTTTGGATCCGTTATCAAGATTGATCTGTCCGCTGGTAATTACCTGTTCTCCTCCATTCAGACCACTTAATATCTGAACTTTGTCTCCATATACCTTACCAATCGTTACTTTGATCATCTTAGCTGTACCGTTCTGAACGATGAACAGCTGTCCTGAGCTTACTCCGTTTACGAAAGCTTCTGCAGGTACAGTGATCATATTCTGTGTTTCGGCACCGTTATTGGTTTTAAAGGTAGCAGTTGCATACATCCCCGCCTTCAGGTTTCCTCTGTTCTGAACTTCAATTTCAACCGGGAAATTAAGGGAAGCATCACTTTTCGGAGCAATGAATGTGATCCTACCTACAAAAGAATCTTCCGGTAATACATTCACTTTAATAGGAACTTCCTGACCTAGCTGGATTTTCCCGATCTGGCTTTCATCCACCAAAACAGATAATTTCAGACTGTTGATGTTAACGATCTCAAACATTGCTGTTCCTGGAGAAACCACAGTTCCCGGCTCAACCATTTTTTTGTTGATGGTACCACTGATCCCTGCACGAATGCTTGTATCATTTACTTTTACACTCTGTGCTCTTACCGCAGCCTGCATATTTTTCAGCTGTAGTCTTGAATTATCCAGTTGCTGCTTGGTAACTCCTCCTGTTTTATAGGCATTTTCATAACGTTGGTTATCAATAATTGCATTCTGAAGGTTATTTTGAGCCTGGGTAACGTCAACTTCGATGGCATCTTTCTTTATGGTTGCCAAAACCTGACCAGCTCCTACTCTAGAACCTTCTTTTACCAAAACACTTACGATACGTCCTGAGATCTCTGAAGACTGGTTCATTTCCTGTTTAGGAATGAATGTTCCGTTAGCTGAATAATCTGTATCAATATTTTCTCTTGCAACAGTTACCACATTCACATTGATCTTATCGACCTGCTTAGCAACCTCCTTTACTTCCTGGGTCTGTTTTTCTTTGTTTCCTGCAATCTTGTAAGCTGCAAGACCTACCAGCACTGCCGCTACGATGATATATATTAAAGTTTTTTTCATTTTAGTTTATTATAAGTTTTGTAATGTGTTGAGTTCGCCTTTAGCTTTAATCAGTTTGATCTCAGCCTGCTTATAGTCTAATAATGCGTTGGAGTAGTTCTGTTTTGCCTGTGTTAAAGCGTTTTCAGAATCCAATACTTCTGTAAGGGTTGCCAATCCGTACTGATAGTTAGACTGGGTATTTTTCTGTACTCTTTCTGCCAGCTCCACATTGTCTTTCATACTCTGGATATTGATAATAGCATTTTCCATATTGGTAATGGCATTTTTGTAATCCAGATCTAAGCTCAGCTGTGTTTTCTGAATATCCTGATCAATATCCTGAATATCGATTTCTGCCTGCTGAATTTTTGCTTTTGTAGCTCCACCAGTGAAGATCGGGATATTAACATTCAAGCCTATCGCTGAATAATCGCTCCAAAGTACCCCGTTATTAAGTCCGTTGGTTAAAGGAAACTTCTTACCCATTCCAGCCCAGCCGTAGCTTGCAGTAAGGTTTACCGTAGGATACAGATAGGCTTCTGTTGCTTTTTTGTTAAACTGAAGAAGTTCTCTGTTCTTATTCAGTACTTTAAGCTCTGTACGGTTTTCTAAATTCACATTGCTTGCAATAAGTTCAGGTTTCGGCTCAATTGTTTTTTCTTCAAGCTCGATATCTGTACCGATCGGAACTCCCATATAAAATTTCAAAGCATTTTTAGAAAGCTCAACAGAGTTGATCAGCTGCTGTTTATTGGAACCGATGTTGGTAAGCTGTACGTTGGTACGGTCAAGGTCAATAGATTTAGCTAAACCATTATCCACCAAGCTTTTGATCACGTTTCTTACTCTTTCCGTATTGGCGTAGCTGGCTTCTACAGTCTTCAGATTTTCTTCCTGAACAAATACCTGATAGTAGGCGGTTGCTACGTTCTCAATGATCTGTTCATTGGTAAGTTCTGCATTCAGAATATAGAATTCTCTGGTAGATTTTGCAGCCTTAAGACCTGTAAAAACTCTCTGGTCAAATAAAGCCTGCTGAAGCTGGACTACTGCACTTGAGCTCCATGGTTGTCCTAACTGAGCTCTGATTCTTTCGCCACCAAATTCAAGCAAAGATTCCTGAATAATTGGATTGTAGGTAAGTCCTGCTGTAGCACTGATCTGTGGAAGAGCTCCGGCTCTGGCCTCATCAATTTTATATTCGGCTTTTTTCACCTGTAGTGCAGCTTTTTTAGCTTCTGCCTTATTCTGCAATGCCTGTTTGATTGCTTCTGGCAAAGAAACCTGCTGCTGTGCAGATACCGATGAAAAACCGAAAATCATAAATGCTGCAGCTATCCCAATTTTTAGCTTTTTAGCAGTTATACGTTTTCTGTTCATAATTTTATACTTCGTTTATTTTTTTAATTTGATTTTTCTCTTTCAATGTTTATATTTCTAAAGGACGGATCACTTTTAAAAATACTTTAACATTTTTTTAGTTTTTGAACAACATATTGATAATAATCTCTTTTCTTTCGGAAATGATCTTATCATATTCTTCATCATTAATCATCAGATTCTCCATGAATAAAGGTCTTATGGCACTCGGAAAAACGAGAAGCGATACCATATTGAGAATGAATTGTACGGGAGCCATTTTCTCAATATTTCCAAGCTCCATCTCTTTTTCAATGTCCTTGTATAAAGTCTCCAGAAAATCTTCTTCAATTTCTTTCTGATGACAATTTCCTTTATTGATCTGGGAAACAATATAGGTTTCCAGATACGGATACTGAAGGCTTGTAGAAAGACTGCTTTCTATGAATTTGCTCATTTTTTCCTTAAAAGGAAGATCTGAGGTCTGAATGATTTTTGATTTTTCCTGCTCCACTTTCTGGGCTTCGTCAAAGATGATCTGAATCAGATTATCCCTTGAACGGAAGTAGTAGTTAATAAGCGTCCTGTTTACTCCGGCTTCATCTGCAATCTCCTGGGTAGTTGCGCCAAATTTTCCTTTCACAAAGAATAAATTCTTCGCGGTCTCCTTGATCAATTCCTGTGTTTGGTCCTTTTTTGCTTGATTTGACATTATTGTTAAACAATTTTGTGCAAATTTAAATCAAATTCTGTTTTTGACAAAATTGTTAAACAAAATAATTAAACAAAATTGTTATGACATGCATCATGTTTTTGTAATTTTATATACATTCAATTATTAACTAACTTTAACCAGTCAGATTAAGAAAGTTAGGAACAAAAGGCTGGAAGTTACTTTTAGTTATAGATAGTAAAAACCATTGTAAAATCAAATTAGCTAAAAATAAACACATGTTATTGATGTTCTGCATAACTTCTCTCTTCCAGCTTCAAATCTACATCAAACTCCTAAACTTAAGTTGATTATAAAAAACAAAACAGGTAATCAGACCAAATAAAAAAGACCACCCACTGGGCAGTCTTAATATATTTTAAATGTTATTTTTTCAGATCAGTCTAAAGAATAAAAATTATAGTAGTCGGATTTTGTCTTCTGAAATATCAATAACTTTATCCTTATACAGTCCGCCAATGGCTTTCTTGAAATTCTTTTTGCTCATTTGAAGCTCTTCCTTGATCTCTTCTGGTGAGGATTTATCCGAAAGATGGATCAGTCCGTAATTCTCTTCCAGTCTGTCAAGAATCTTCTTTCTGAATTCATCAATATTTTCGAAACCTTCCGGCTGCAGGGAAACATCAATTTTCCCATCTTCACGGATCGTTTTAATGTACCCCCCTTCCTCAGACAACGGATACAGTTTTTTGAATACATCCGAAGCGTATATCAAACCAATATATTTTTTATTGATGACTACATTCCAGCCCAATTCGCTTTCATTCATCATGATAAGGTCTACTTTGTCCCCTTTTTTGAACGGCAGATCCTCATATTGCGGATTTCTTTTGAACTTTGTTGTTCCAGTGATCAGATCCAAATCTTCATCTACATAAATATGGACCAGATATCTTTTCCCTTCGATGATTTTTGATTTCTGCTGCTTGTATGGGATAAAAAGATCTTTGATGATCCCCCAATCCATAAACGCTCCACTCGGAAGACTCTGTACACAGCTCATTACTGCAAACTCTCCTACTTCAGCCAATGGAATTTCAGTCGTAGCCTTTAATTTCTGGTCATCCTGATAAACAAATACTTCTACCTCTTCACCGGTTTCTTTGTCGTCCTGAATGAAGATCTTTGGCAAAAAAGCTTTTTCTCCTGATTCATCCGTGAGGATCCATCCTGAAGTATTTTTTTCTGAAATTTTTAAAGTCTGGGTTTTTCCGAGTTGCATTGATGATAAAATTAGCTGACAAAGGTACGGAAATTTGAAGATTTTAAACCATCAGATTCCTTTATGATTTTTTAAAGTTGGCTTTTGGCTTTACATAGGTAGAAAACCCGTGATTATTAATGAACATGGATTGGGGTTAAAGCCAATTGGATTATTATCTTTTTAATGGGCTTTAGCCCATTTTTATTGAATAAGGAAGTCTATAAAACAAGGATATTGATAAGGTTAAAAAAAAGAGAAACCTATGAGGTCTCTCTTTTTCTTATTATGATCTTGAAATATATTCCATGAGCTCTTTTTTGCTGTTCTCGAAGTCAAAAGCATCGTATACCAGGAAATATTTGTTTTTATCTGCACAGTTTCTATACATAGATTTGGCAAGAGACAGCCTGTTTTTATCGAAGCTGATTAACTTCATCAAATCCCGTATTTGTGCAGAGGTAAACAGAGAGTTGTTCATCTGCTGATTAATCATGGCTATCTTATTGTCATCGAACTTGGCATTTCTCTGAAGCATATCAACAAACTGGCGGAAGGTATTATTATCCATCACATTTCCGGAGTTATTCCAATTGCCGGGCTGATTTCCGTAAGGATTGTTCCAGATATCATTCCAATCATTGAAGGCATATTGCCCCTGAACCGGATAAGAATCCAATAAATATAATCCTTCATTTGTAAAGAAATCCAGTACCATTCTGCTGTTATTTCTAAGCGTCAAAGTAGTTCTGTAGATCAGAAATCCGTTATTATAGACTGAAATAAAATTTCTTCCGGACTGAAGATCAAAGAAACGGTATTTTCCTGAACCGTTTGAGATAGTCTGATCTCCGACTTCTACTGTAAAATAGCCCTGTTCAGGAATTCGCAGGAAAACTTCTGCATAACCGTAATTCCGGTTCCATTGGTAATTTGGGCTTTTAATTCTGTTTTGCTGGCCATTTATATTGCCAGACCTTGAATTGTCAAAAGATCTGTTCTTTGTATTGACACTTCCCTGAGCCTTCATTTCTGTTGATGTTGCCTCATTTTTCAAAAGTTCGCCAACTTTTCCTGCTTCCTGTGCAGATAAACTAAGTCCTGCGAATATGATTAAACTTGTAAAGATATTTTTCATAGGTGAAATTTATTATTCTGCACTCCATTTCTGTGCCAAAAAAAAGAGAAACAGAAACTGCTTCTCTTTAATTATTTAAATATTTTAATTTTTCAATTAAAATTACATATGAATCGGTCTTTTTGCCGTAGCATCCAATGCTGCTTCTTTAATAGCTTCTGCATAGGTTGGGTGAGCATGAGAACTTCTTGCGATGTCTTCAGCACTTGCACGGAATTCCATAGCAATTACTCCTTCAGCAATAAGGTCAGCAGCTCTTGCTCCAATGATATGCATACCTAACACCTCATCAGTTTTCTCGTCAGCAATAATCTTCACAAGACCATCAATATCACCACTTGCACGGCTTCTACCTAATGCTCTCATTGGGAATGAACCTACTTTGTAAGCTACTCCTTCTTCTTTTAACTGTTCTTCAGTTTTACCAACTCCGGCAACCTCAGGCCATGTATAAACCACACCAGGAATCAGGTTATAGTTGATGTGAGGTTTTTGTCCTGCTAATGTTTCAGCAACAAAAACTCCTTCTTCTTCAGCTTTGTGAGCAAGCATTGCTCCTTTGATCACGTCACCAATCGCATAGATGTTGGCAACGTTAGTCTGTAAATGATCGTTTACTTTTACTCTTCCTCTTTCATCAAGTTCTACTCCTGCTTTTTCAAGGGCAAGTCCGTCTGTGTATGGTTTTCTACCTACAGAAACAAGGCAGTAATCTCCTTCTACCACTACTTCTTCTCCTTTTTTATCTTTAGCGGTGATCTTCACAGTATCTCCGTTTCTCTCCACAGCAGAAACCGCCGTAGAAAGCATAAACTTCATTCCCTGTTTTTTAAGAACTTTAGTCAATTCTTTGCTTAAAGCTCCGTCCATTCCAGGAATGATCTTATCCATAAATTCAACAACTGTTACCTGAGCTCCCAATCTTAAGTATACAGATCCTAATTCAAGACCAATTACTCCTCCTCCGATTACTACAAGGTGCTTAGGAATTTCTTTAAGGTTTAAAGCTTCCGTGGAAGTAATCACTCTTTCTTTATCTAGTGTGATGAAAGGTAGAGAAGATGGTTTAGATCCTGATGCAATGATGGTATATTTAGATTCGATTGTTTCAGAAGAACCGTCATTTTTAGTAACCTTGATCTGAGTAGCAGATTCGAAGCTTCCTACGCCTTCAAAAACAGTAATTTTATTTTTGCTCATCAGGTAGCTGATTCCGTCTGTATTTTGTTTGATTACTTCGTTTTTACGCTCAATCATTCTTGCAATATCTGCCTGTGGTTCATTGATAATGATCCCATGACCTGCAAAATTGTGTTTTGCATTCTCGAAATGCTCAGAGCTGTCCAGAAGCGCTTTTGAAGGAATACATCCAACGTTAAGACAAGTTCCGCCTAAAGTTGAATATTTTTCAATAATTGCTGTTTTGAAACCTAATTGAGCTGCACGGATAGCAGCTACATAACCACCGGGACCAGAACCTATTACGGTAACATCGAATTGACTCATGTTATTCTATGAATTTGTTTATTATTATCTTTCTTAATTCTCACAAATTTACATATAAATTATCAAGCGCCAAAGTGAGTTTTGTCAATTTTGAAATCAGGAAATTTTAAATATCTTAAGGCACCGGCTAATCTACCATTACTTTTCCCTTTCCTATTGTCGCCGGACTTTCAAAAAACGGGCCTCCATACACATACCATTCAAGATTTTCCAAATGCTCTACTGCATTTTCCGGCGTTATCTGTGTCCGATCTTTTTTAGAAACAATTCCTTTGTACCATCTTCCTGAATTGGGAGAATTTTTATTTTCAGTAAAATAATGAATCCATATTCTCTGGCATAACTTACACTGTTGAATCGTTACTTCTCCATGCCTGCCGTCAGTATGATCTATACCTAATTCTGAACTTCTGTATTCAGTATAGCTGGAAGTAGGTTTTTCACAAGCACAACCTATTTGGGGGATTTTTGTCATTAATATCTGTTTTATCAGACCCCAAATCTAAGAAAATAAAAGCCCACAAGGCAATAGGATTATTACTTCGTTAACTCCTGCAAAACCTTTTCATACTGATCCAAAATAACATTTTTAGAGAATCTTGATCTAATGGAGTTTTTAATAGATTCTTTATCATAAGTTCTCTGCAATACCTCTATAACCTTCTCAGCAAAGTCAGCCGTATGTTCAATATCCGAAATTTCTCCATTGATCTGATTCTGAATGATCTCATTAATTCCTCCCGGACAGTTATTGGCTAAAGAATAGGTTCCGCAGGCTCCGGCTTCCAGAAGCACATTGGGGAAGCCTTCATATCTTGAAGAAAGAATAAAAAGATCCGCAAATTTCAAAAACTGGTAGGGATTTTCCTGTTTTCCATGAAAAATAACGTTTTTTAAACCCAAGTTTTCCTTCATCGCGTACAGCATTTCCTTATCGCCTCCGTCCCCAAGAATATGGAGCAGGATATTTTCATGGGTCAATTTTGAGAAGACTTTCAACAGGTTATCAAATCCTTTTCTGGAGGATAAATTTCCGATGGCCACCACATTTTTATAATCATCTTTAAAGCTTTCAGGTTTTACAGAAATGTCCAGTTTAGCATTGATAAAATCGAAATCAACAGGATTATTGATTTTAACAATCTTCTTTTCCTTAATGTTGAAATTTTCTATTAAATCCTTCTTCATATCATCACTTTGCGCGATGATCCTCTGAAAATTATTATAAAAATTATAAAAAACTTTTATTTCCTTTTTGGTTACATGCTGTGAGACGACATTGGTTTCTCTGGAGATAAACTTGGTCTTTTTTAAAAACGGAATAAACGGGGATATAAACGCTGAGATTTCGCCCCAACCGGAAAAGAAAACATCTGGTTTCTCCTTATAAATAATCGGTAAAATTTTAAAAATTGAAAACCTAATTCTTTCTATACCCAATTCCCGTACTTTGATATTGGGTTTAAGCTGTGAAGTGGGAAAATCTACATTTTTAAAAAGGAAAAGAGTAAAGTCATATTTCTCATCATCCAAATGATTGAGCAGGGTAAAAATAATTCTCTCTGCTCCTCCAAAAGTGAGCCCTGGTAAAAGAAAGTAAACTTTTTTTTTCATTATTTCACGCCTCTGAAAATTCTATAATATAAATACTGCCAGATGGTAGGATGATACCAAATGAAGTTTTCTTTTGTTCCGCTCATTGTTTTCAGATCATCATTACAAAAATCCTCAACGGCAAGTTTTAATATCTTACTGCCCTCTGCGGTTTGATATAGCGGATATGTTGTAAAATTATCTGATTTTTCCGGTGAAACTCTTGCCTGATAAATAACGTCGCCTGTATCTACCGATTGATCTACCAAATGTACGGTAACCCCGCAGTTTTCTCTGTCATTATTTGCCAAAGCCCAATATCCGCCGTGTATACCTCTGTATTTTGGAGTAATTCCTTCATGGGTATTCATAAAAACCGAATTGGTATTATTCAGAATTTTTTTGGAAATAATTCTACAGCCGTTAACAATCACTAAATCTGGTTTAAGTTCCTGCAGCAGCTGAAGTGTTTTATTTGAATTTACTGAGTCGGTTCTTGTAAGTACGGTTTCAGGAATCGGAGACAGGTCTATTTTTAGTTTTTCAATGACTTTTTTTGTCTGATTTTTCGAAAATTTCTTAATAAACGGCAGCAATAAAAGACCAAACATAATTTGTCCACCCACATTTACCCAGCCTAATCTTTTAGCACGATTTTTCATAATCTGCTTCATAGGTACCGCTTCTTCCTGCAGCACGGCAGAAATATCAAAATCTTGTACTAACGCATTATAAATAATTGCCGATGACCGTGTATTTCCGGTGAGCATGACTATTTTTTTACTGTTATTATTTTTTTTCATATTCTGCTGCTATTTCAGACATGTTTTTGCTTTGGAAATTATACTTTTGATTTAATTTTTTATAGTGCTGAAAGATTTCTTCCAAATACCCGAAGTTGATATCCTGATGAATTCCAATATCATGCGGATGAAACCAAAGGTGAAAAATTTCGTTATTTTTGGCAGCGTAGGTCATCTGCTGTTTTATTCTTCGAAGCTTGAGCCCATCCAGAAATTTTATTTTCTCTGAATACGGCCTCAACCAACGGCTTGCCCGAATGACTGTAAAGCCTGCCTCATGAAGATCAGAAGTTTTCTGGGTATGATGACTTCCCACTTTCACAAAATAATCCAGATACCTGAAAGCTCTTTTGATTAGGCCTTCTTCTGAACCTTTTGCAGGAGAATGATACCATGCTTTTTCTGTGCCACGGTAAATTAAAATCCCATTATTTTTCAGGACTTCCAAATAGCTGTTGTTAATCTGATGCCGAGGGAAGATGAAAGACTTTATTTCAATTTTGTTGGCCGAAGAAACAGCGATAGCAGCTTTGGTATCTGCTTCAAACTGATCTTTAGTCTGCCCGTCTTCCAAACAATAATAGTGTGAAAAAGTATGGCTTCCGATTTCCTGATGCTCAGCTTTCTGAACCAGTTCCACTAATGTCTTTCCATATAAATAAAGACCATCCATTTCCTGTGAAGAAGGAATGAAATGGTGATAAGGGGAAAGATTTTTTTCCTGGTAAGAAGGTGTATTTACAGGGCAATATTGTTGTAAATCCTGATGATCTCCGGTCATCATAGCTCCCACTGCTGCCCAGGTACAATGAATATCGTATTGATTGTAGAGTTTCAGGAGCTTAGGAACGACTTCCCAAACTCCTGCAATATTCTGACCATATTCCTGAATCGTTTTCTTATCCCGGATTCCCCAATAGAGTTCAAAATCCAAGGATACGGTGAAAATGCCGTTATTTTTTTTCATAAGTGTTGTGTGCAAATTTACAGTTTTTTCTGATCTTTCAATCTGAAACTAAAAAACTGTCATTTTCATCAATTAGCTACATCGCTTATAAATTTAATTCTCAGCATTCTTACCTCTTCATCTGAAAGTTCATCTCCAAATTCATCCAGAAGCACTTTCATGCTGTCACTTTCGGATTCGTTCATGAATTCCATGAAGCCTTCTACGATATCTTCATCGAAATTGTCTTCTATATAATAATCAATATTCAGTTTGGTCCCCTGATAGACAATGCTTTCCATTTCTTTCAGCAATTCATTCATTGAAAGATTTTTGGCTCTTGCAATATCTTCAAGATCAATCTTTTTATCGGTGCTCTGAATGATGAATACTTTATGGCTGGATTTGTTGGCTACCTGCTTCAGGACCATATCCTGAGTACGTTCGATATTGTTATCTTCTACGTAAGTTTTGATGAAATCTGCGAATTCTTTACCGTATTTTTTGGCTTTTCCTTCTCCTACTCCATAAATTTTAGCAATCTCCTCCACCGTAATAGGATACTGAACCGTCATATCTTCCAGACTTGGATCCATAAAAACAGTATAAGGGGGAATCCCGTGTTTTTTAGCCACTTTTTTACGCAATTCTTTCAACTGTCCGAACAAATTCTGATCGAGGCCTCCGCTTGCCTGCAACTGTACCTGATCGCTGTCTGCTTTGGTCTGGGTAAGATCAAATTCCCGGTCTTCTGCAATTAAAAACGGTTCTTTCAACTGTCCGCTCAGAATATTTCTGCCCTTTTCAGACATTTTCAAAACCCCGTAGGTTTCGATATCTTTTTGCAGAATCCCCTGAACGGTAGCCTGTCTTAAAATAGTTTTCCAGTAATTATCCTTTTCTTCTTTTCCAAATCCGAAATGAGAAGTCTGTTCCAGTTTATAGGACTTTGTAACAGCAGTTTCTTTTCCTGCGATGACAGAGATCAGATCTTTAGATTTAAACTTTTCTCCGGTATCTTTAATCAGTTCAAGAACTTTTTTCAGATCTTGTGCAGCATCTTTTAATTTGGGAGGATTGGATGAGTTGTCACACATCATGGCTCCTTCACCTTTTACAGGATCGAAATTTTCTCCGAAATAATAAAGAATGTATTGTCTTCGGCTCATTGAAGTTTCGGCATAGCCCACCACTTCATTTAATAATTGCAGTCCTATTTCTCTTTCTGACACGGGCTTTTGTGCCAGGAATTTTTCAAGCTTCTCTATATCTTTAGGATCGTAGAATGCCAGGCAATGTCCTTCACCACCGTCTCTTCCTGCTCTTCCTGTCTCCTGGTAATAGCTTTCCAGTGATTTAGGGAAGTCATAGTGGATTACAAAACGTACATCCGGCTTATCAATCCCCATTCCGAATGCAATGGTTGCCACAATTACATCTACTTCTTCCATCAGGAATTTGTCCTGATTAGCTACTCTTACTTTCTGGTCAAGACCTGCATGATAAGGAAGTGCATTAACTCCGTTTACCTGCAGCAGCTGGGCGAATTCTTCAACCTTTCTTCGGCTAAGACAGTAAACAATTCCTGATTTTCCTTTATGCTGGCTGATGAACTTTACGATCTCCTTATCAACATTAACTTTTGGACATACTTCATAATACAGATTGGGACGGTTGAAGCTTTCTTTAAAGACCAGCGCATTCGTCATTCCCAAAGTTTTCTGAATATCATCCTGAACTTTAGGGGTTGCTGTAGCCGTTAAAGCGATCACCGGTACGTCGGCAATCTTATCAATAATCTGTTTCAGATTCCGGTACTCCGGTCTGAAATCATGTCCCCATTCTGAAATACAGTGCGCCTCATCAATAGCAAAGAAAGAAATCTTCACATCTTTCAGGAAATCTAAATAATCATCTTTGATTAATGATTCCGGGGCAACATACAAAAGTTTGGTCTTTCCGCTTTTGATATCGTCAAAAACCTGTTTGGTCTGTGTCTTATTTAATGATGAATTTAATACGTGGGCAACCCCATCGTCTGACGAAAGGCCGTTTACTGCATCTACCTGATTCTTCATCAACGCTATTAAAGGCGAAACTACAATTGCCGTGCCTTCGGAAATAAGTGCCGGAAGCTGGTAACATAAAGATTTACCACCTCCTGTCGGCATCAAGACAAATATATCTTTCCCATTCAATAGGTTTTCTATAATCTGTTCCTGCTGGCCTTTAAATGTAGAAAACCCAAAATACTTTTTCAATTCGCCTGATAAATTGGCTTTTTTTGCGCTCATCTAATTTTCTATTGCTAAATTTGCATGTACCTCAAAGTTATAAAAATTCTGCTTAAAATAAAAGCGAACGAATTTATAAAAAATAAAATTTATATTAAATATCCTTTTTAAAATATAACGTTTTTTAAGAGATTTTTTGTATACCTCATACTCGTAAAATGGAAAGAACCGACATTATTTCAATTGCTAGAAGCACTTTAGAGATAGAAATTTCAGAACTTGAAAAATTAAAAAACAGGATTGATGAAGATTTTGCCAGAGCCGTAGAGATCATTCATTCGGCCAAGGGAAAATTAATTGTTGTGGGAATCGGAAAGTCGGCCCATGTCGGCAACAAGATCGTTGCTACTTTAAACTCTACGGGAACCCCTTCACAGTTCCTTCATGCATCGGAAGCCATCCACGGAGATCTGGGGGTGATCCAGAAACAGGATGTTGTTTTGTGTATTTCCAACTCTGGAAATTCCCCGGAAATAGCCAACCTGGTTCCTTATCTAAAGGATTATTCTTCCGCCCTTATCGGGATGACCGGAAATAAAACCAGTAAGCTTGCTGAGTTTTCTGAAATTGTCCTGAATACTCATGTAGATGTGGAAGCCTGCCCTAATAAGCTGGCGCCAACCAGCTCCACGACTATTCAAATGGCACTGGGAGATGCGCTTGCTGTGGCTTTAATGGAACTGAATGATTTTAAAGCGAATGACTTTGCTAAGTTCCATCCGGGAGGAAGTCTCGGAAAAAACCTGACTTCAAAAGTAGAACAGTTCCTGTCTTCCCAGAAGCCGCAGGTATCGGAAAATTCATCCATCAGAGATGTGATTATATCCATCAGTGCTTCAAGCCACGGAATAACAGTGGTTACGGATGATGAAAAAATTATCGGGGTAATTACAGACGGTGATCTGAGAAGAATGCTGATGAAAGGGGAAGACATTACAAAGGCTCTGGCTAAAGATATTATGTCCGGCTATCCGAAAACCATTGAAAAAGATGCTCTGGCTAAGGAAGCGATGAAGGTTCTTAAAGAAAACAATATTGGACAGCTGGTGGTAACGGAAAACGGAAAATATTTTGGAATTATTGACCTTCATAAACTTCTTGATGAAGGAATAAATTAATTTTCGCCTGTATGAGCCAGTTTCTGAAAGCCCATATTCAGGAAGTCATCAATTTGAACGATGATGATTTTGAAGCAGTCCTGTCTTTCTTTACCCAAAAGAAATTCAGGAAACGGCAGTTTCTGATCCAGGAAAACCAGCCTGTTCACGAAATTTACCTTATAGAAAAAGGAATTCTGAAAAGCAGCATCATTGACGGTACCGGAAAAGAGCACATTCTTCAGTTTGCAGCTCCCAACTGGTGGATTTCAGATTTTGCAGCCTTTTTTAAACAGGAAAACTCATCATTGGCTGTTGACTGTATTGAAGACACGGAAGTATATGCCATAACCTACGAAAATTTAAACAGCCTCTGTTCAAAATTTCCGACTATGGAACATTTTTTCAGGGTGAAGTCTAATTTCGGTTATGTGGCCTTACAACAAAGGATACTTTCATTGATCAGCAAACCTGCCAAAGAGCGGTATGAAGATTTTGTGCGGCAGTATCCAGGTTTTACAGAGCATATTCCTAAACAGTTTATTGCAAGCTACCTGGGTGTTTCAAGAGAGACATTAAGCAGATTATATTCTTAAAAGTGTGATGAAGGTCACACTTTTTTTTTGAGAAATATCCTTCTTTTCCAGTATTAAAATGTGAAACTTTGTACTCATCAAAACAAATACAAAAAATAACATTTAATCCCGAATACAATGAAAAAGAAAGCATTAATCGTAGTAACAAGTGTAGAAAAGTATCCTGAAATGGACAGAGCTACCGGCTTATGGCTGGGAGAAGCCGTTCATTTTTATGAAAAACTACATGAAAAAGGCTATGAAATAGATTTTGTAAGCCCTAGAGGAGGTTATACTCCGCTCGACCCCGTTTCTCTGCAGATGTTTGTACAGCCTGTAGACTGGAAATATTATGCTGATGAAACATTTAGAAATAAGCTGGCAGATACTTTAAAACCTTCTGATATCAATGCAGAAGACTACAGTGTGATCTATTATTCCGGAGGGCACGGTGTAGTTTGGGATTTCCCGGAAAATACCGAACTTCAGGAAATCGCCAGCAAAATTTATGAAAACGGAGGTATTGTTTCTTCTGTCTGCCACGGAGCGGTAGGTTTGTTCAATATTAAACTTTCAGACGGAGAGCTTCTTATTAAAGGAAAAACGCTGACCGGGTTTTCCAACTCTGAGGAAATTGCCGCGGAACTGGCTGATCATATGCCTTATCTTACTGAAGACGTTTTGAAAAGCAGAGGTGCCCATTATGTAAAAGCAGATCAGGATTTTGTTCCTTTTGCAGTATCTGACGGACGTTTGGTTACAGGACAAAACCCTCAGTCCGGAGGAGCAGTTGGAGAAAAAGTACTGGAAATTCTGGGGAAATAATGTAGGTTTATCATCTAAAAACCGGACAAGGTCATGCATAGATACGCTCTGCATGACCTTTTTTATATGAAAAATTAATTTTATTTCTTAATTTCGGCAATTCTGTTAAAAAACTAATCATGATCTTTTTTTCTCTTCTGGCTGTCTTCGCCTATTTTCTTAAAAAATACCTGGATCATCAGGATGATGTAAGAAGATCTGCCCCACATTATATTCCTAAGGAAGGGGCTGATGAGTACGGAAGCGATGCTTATTATGATCAATACAGCCATGGGCATTATGATCTTTTAGTAAAGTGCCTGATCTTCTGTACTTATCATTCCGAACAGTTCAAACTTATTGAAGAGAATCTGTATTTTGGAGATATTGGTGATGATCTGAAAAGCCTTTTTCATGAGAAGCAGATGGAAAGTTTATTCAGAAATCAGCTGGTTGAAAGGTCTTTATTACCCCAATTATTGTATTTTAAAGAGGTTACTTCCCAAATTTCAGAATCGGAGTGGCTTTTCGCAACTGTTGATGTGGATCATGATGAACGATGGAAGGTAATCAACAGGACAGCAGAGGAACTTTTAACAGCAATGAATGTCAAGGAAAGAGGATATGATTTCAGTTTGTACAGACCGCAGTAATTTTAAGTTTCAAACGTCGGGCTTTTCATCAAATATTTCATAAATTTGTGCCTTAAAAAAATATATTCTGTGAGTGAAGGTAAAGACATGTCCTTTCTTGGGCATATTGGAGAATTAAGAGGACATCTTATCCGCTCGATTATTGCGATTATAATTGCTGCTTTTGCTGTCGGTTTCAATATCAACTGGATCATGGACCATATTTTTTTCGGGCCTACAAGAAATGATTTTCCTACGTTTAAAGTGGTGAACCATTTTTCGAGAATGATCCTAGGAGAAGACAGTATTCACCTTCCTAAGGACTTTCCGGTTCGTGTACAGAGACTTTACCAGCAGTTCAATGTGATGATGGCTGTTTCTATTTTCGGAGGAATGGTAGCTGCTTTTCCTTATATTGTATGGGAATTGTGGCGATTCATCAGTCCTGCTCTTCATCCTAAAGAAAGAAAAAATTCAATTTATATCATCAACGCAGTGTGGATTCTGTTTATGACAGGTGTACTTTGCGGTTATTTTTTAATTCTTCCATTTGCAGTTAACTTCGGGGTTATTTTCAAAATTTCAGATATTATTGTTCCGTTATATGATCTGAGTGATTATACTACGCTGTTTCTACAGGTTGTTATAGGGATGGGGGTGATATTCCTCTTCCCGATCCTGATTTACTTCCTGACAAGCATCGGCATCCTGACTCCAATGTTCATGAAAACATACCGTCGTCATGCTATCGTTTTGATCATGGTGGTTGCTGCAATTATTACTCCTGCTGATGTTTTAAGTATGCTGATGGCTGCTTTCCCACTGCTGATCCTTTATGAATTCAGTATCATGATGTGTAATATCACCTACAAAAGGGTTCAGAAGGCTAACGGGAATCTTCCGGCAGTACAGAAATAGCTTATTGCTTATTGCTTATTGCTTATTGCTTATTGCTTATTGCTTATTGCTTATTGTCCTAACTCCGGGTATGATGTTATATTTTGTTTGAATCTTGATTTTTAAGTGAATTATTCAAATTAAAAACAAGTCTTCATTTATTTTATAATTTCTCTCATTCCGTAGTGGTCTATCGCTCTCTGCTTTAGGGGGTGGATGCTCCAGTCTTCCCATTCACAGGTTTGCGGATCGTAGCCGCATTTAAGGGGTGCTGAATATTGATCTTCCGGATTTTCTATGTAGGCTCTGCAGTCGATACAGACATGACGGAATTCACAATCCTTACATTTGGTGATCTGATCTTTGGTGATATTCCAATATCTCTTAAATTCTGAATGACTGACAGCTTCTTCTAAAGCTGTATTCCTGATATTTCCAAAAGACGCTTTCATTGCCGGACAATTTTTGATATTGCCATCAGTATCAATGGAAAGCTTTCGGTTCAGGCAGGAATTGTGATTGATAGACTCTGTGTAAGTAGGAATATTAACATTGAATAATTGGGGACTCATCAACCCACAATGTAAAGGGCTGTTGATTTTTTCTGTAACCTTTACGATCATTCCCATCCCTTCGATTTCGCCCTGCAAAACTTTATTATCATCAGCATTGGTTATGATTAAAGTACTTATTTTTTTATGTGTGTTCACCAGGCTAACTATTGTATCATAGAATTGTATTTCTTCCTTATTTTCAGGCAGTATCACTTCTATTGACTTCATCTGGGTTGGTTTTATTTTTTCGAGTAAAAGCTTCAGCTCTTGGGTAGATATTTCATTAAAAAACCGGAACTGGAGATGGTTACAGCAAAGTTTTTCCAGCTGGGCCAGAAAAGAATCATCAAAATAATCAAAATTGGAGTACGTATCCAGAACTGCGTGAGAAATATGAGCGGGAAAGAGCCATTCTTCCGGCATTTTGGGAAAGCGGTTAATTTCTCTTGAAGTGCAGAAAAAACACAATTCATGCTCAACAAGAAATTCAATATAATCATCCAGAACTTTTTGAGATTCCGGGTTTAATTTTTTCCTGATGCTATGGATGTTAAAACAGTCTTTTTTATTGAATAATTCAGCTAAAGACAGTGGAATCAGATGAATTTCACCCCTTTGAAGATCGCATATTGATGCTCTTGATGCTCCTTGTACCAACACACAATTGCTGTACAGTTTTAACCATTCAGATTCCATATCACCAGTTTTGAATAAGGTTTGTAAAAAGGGACACCTCTTTCCAGTCTGGCATCATACCTGCCTAATACTTCTAAGAAGCTATCCTGAACATCATCTGTCTGTTTTTTTCGCAATATCCAGACCTCCCAGAAAGCGGAATTCAATGGAAGATTATGCCTGTTTTCTTCGGCCCAGCTTATGAAATCTCTCCGGACCTGCTCTCTCTTTTCATTCATTGTTATTGGTTTAAAAATCGGGCAATGCTTCGTTCAATATCATAGTTGCAATTATCCGAAAGCCATTGGAACTGCCCTACAGGATTGGCTTCCAGAAAAACATATTCTTTTTTATCTGTATAAATCATATCTATGGAAGCACAGTTAATGTCCAGGCTTTTCATCAGTTTTTTTATTTTTTTGGTTTCTTTTCCCGGCAACAGATAAGGCACACAGCGGTTTGGCCGTTCTGTATCATAATTTCTGAAATCTACTTTGGTTCTTTCATTAGCCTGAGAAAAAATAGCCATAGAATACAGTTTGTCGTCCAGGTAAAAAATGCGCAGTTCATATTCTTTTTCAATATATTCCTGCAGAAAAATATACCCTTGTGATATATTACTTCTAATTTCCTTTAACTGCTGAATATGAGCATCTGTAACAATGGTGGGAGGAACTTTTACCAATATATCAAACTCTTCATCCCAATTAATCTTTATATCATCAAGCATGACATCTTTAACAATGATTTTCTCATGAGACCTGTAAAAATCTCCTATCACTGATATATTGGAAGATACCAGTGTTTCAGGAATCAGAAGCCCTGCTTCTTTTGCTTTCTGAAGGACTTTTAATTTATTGATATTATTATCGCTTCTTTTATTTAACCGCTGTTTGAACAGTTGGTCATACCAATCAATATACGCTTCATGAATGGCTTTTTCTTCAAAATTATATTGATCATAAACGTTTAAGAATATGTTTCTGACTGATTGATTATCATATTGATTCAATATAGATCCCGGATGATACCCATGATCTTTTAAGTACCCTCTCCTATACCAATATGAATTATCATTGATAGGATTTGTGTGATTGGAAATATGCATACTTTCCACTTCAAAATCCTCATTTCTATCACATACCGCAGATGGATATTCAAAATAGATCCAGTCCAGAACATCATTGGTGGAATAATCCTGCTGAATGGAGTTAATTTTTATGTTCATATTTCCCTGAATAAGCAGAAAATGTTCCGCCCTTTAAGACGGAACAATTCTTTATTAAAACCTTACAATATGCCATCTGCCGTCAATACAATATTCCCTGCGCATAAGAGTTCCTTCACTGTTAAATTCCTCACGGTCTTCTGAATAAGTATAGGTACCATCTTTAAGTCCGTCAATACCTTTAGCAATATAACTTCCTCCTCTGGTTGCACATCTTTCACCACCTTTAACTGTTCCGAGCTGTGGTCTTGTTAAGGTTTTGAATTTGTCTGAGTTTAAATTTTCAAGTTTCATGATTTCAATATTTTTAGTTAGTACATCCTGCTTTGTTACGTTGGGATGCTTTTTAAAAGTTTTTTCAGCCTGTTACTGAACATTTTGTCATCAGGCACGTATGGTATACCATCTGCCGTCAATACAGTACTCCATATGCATGGTTTGTCCTTCACTATTAAGTTCCTGACGGTCTTCAGAATAGGTATAAGTTCCATCTTTAAGGACATCAAGCCCCTTAGCCGTATAAGTTCCGCTTTTAGTGGCACGTCTGTCACCACCTTTCACGGTTCCCAACTGTGGTCTTGTCAGGGTTTTGAATTTGTCTGAGTTTAAATTTTCAAGTTGCATAATTTTGTCATTTTTAGTTCATACACTCCCTTCCGCCGGAGTGTTTCAGCGGTTTCTTCTCTTTTCTTAGGCCTTAGAAGAATAGGCCTCAATTCGTAGCTACTGAATATTTTTTAATTTTATCAATCCTGTTCATTCGCTGTTATACCCCGTTTCAGGCGGCTAAGCGAAGGATTTTCCATTCCCAGGAACGAAGCGATATAATACTGTGGAATATGGGACGGTAGATCCGGAAATTCTTTAAGAAACTGCATATACCGATCCCGGGCACATAAAAAAGAAATGGTTTCCATCCGGTGTAAAAGAGCAAAAAAAGATTCTTCGGCAATAATGCGCCCTGCCCTTTCCCATCCTTTGGAAATCTCATATAAATTTTCCAGATCATCTACATTAATCACCCAGATGGATGATTCTATAATCGCTTCAATATAATAGGTACACTGAATCTTTTTGGTCATACTCCTCAAAGCCGTAACCAATTCTCCTTTTCCACTCAGGAAAAGAATATGTTCTTTAGAATGATCATCAATAAAATAGGTTCTGAAAATCCCTTTTTCTATAAAACCCAACTGTAAGCAGATATCTCCACGCTGGTTAAAATAGGAGCCTTTCTCGTAGGTTACTTTTTTCCATAGGTATTTTGACATTTCAATTTCTTCTTCACTCAGCTTCAGGTTTTCTTTTAAAAATGAAAGTAATGCTTCAGAGTTCATAGGCGTATCCTGTTATCTTTTCAAAGTTGCTTTTCTCAAAAATATTTACATTTTTCATATGTTTCATTAACAAATGTTAACCGAATAAGAAAAAGTTCAATATTCTACAAATGAAAATACATTAAAATCAAATATTATTAACAACTCTAATAATCAATCATAAAAAAACATCTTTCAGTTGGTATTAATTTTTCTATTTTTGAAAGATTATTAATGCAATTCACTATGAAAAAGCTGACGTTCACTCTTCTCTTTATTTCAGGGTTTGCTTTCGGGCAGGTCTTTGAAAAAAACAGAGTTTTCACCAAACAGGACACTTTAAGGGGTTCTGACACCCAGTTCCGGAACTTTTGGGATGTAAAAAAATACGACCTTTCTGTAGAACCAGATTTTGAGCAGAAAAGTATTAAAGGTTACAATAAGATCAGCTTTGAAATCACCAAAGATGTTACAAATCCTGTTTTCCAGATCGATTTGCAGCAGCCTATGAAAGCAGATCAAGTGGAAGGCAGCTTTCCCATTACCGGTTATAAGCAGGATGGTGATTTTATTTTCGTAACATCTAAAAAGAAATTTAAAAAAGGTGAAAAATACACCATGAATGTCACGTACTCCGGAAACCCTGTGATTGCTAAAAAAGCACCCTGGGACGGAGGCTGGATCTTCACCAAGGATGAAAAAGGGAATCCCTGGATGAGTGTTGCTGATCAGGCAGAAGGCTCGTCACTCTGGCTGCCTACCAAAGATATCTGGAGCGATGAACCGGATAACGGTATTATTATGAAGATCATCACTCCCAATGAACTTGCAGGAGTAGGAAACGGAAGACTGATTGATAAAAAAACCGAGGGCAGTAAAACAATATATACATGGGAAGTGAAAAATCCGATCAATGACTATTCTATCATTCCGAATATCGGAAAGTATGTCAACTTTAAAGACACTTTTAACGGTGAAAAAGGAAAGCTCGATCTGGATTACTGGGTACTCGATTATAATCTTGAAAAAGCAAAAAAACAGTTCCAGCAGGTAAAGCCAATGCTCTCAGCGTTTGAATACTGGTTCGGACCTTATCCTTTTTATGAGGACTCCTACAAACTCGTAGACTCTCCGTATCTCGGCATGGAGCATCAGAGCAATGTGGCCTATGGAAACGGATATCAGAACGGATACCTCGGAAGAGATCTTTCGGGAACCGGAGTTGGCCTGAACTGGGATTATATCATCATCCACGAAAGCGGCCATGAATGGTTTGCCAACAATATTACAGCGAAAGATATGGCAGATATGTGGATTCATGAAAGCTTTACCATGTATTCCGAAGTTCTTTTCACTGAAAAATATATGGATAAAAAATCGGCAGATATTTATGCCCAGGGACTTCATAACACGATTATGAATGATATCCCGATCATTGGCCATTACGGAGTAAGAAGTGAAGGAAGCGGTGATATGTATCCTAAGGGAGCCAGTATGATCCACACGATAAGACAGGTCATCAATAACGATGAAAAGTTCAGACAGATCTTAAGAGGAATGAACAAGGATTTCTATCATAAAACTGTTACCACCAAACAGATTGAGGATTATATTTCAACCAAAGCAGGAATTGATCTTTCAAGTATTTTTGATCAGTATCTGAGAACGACCAAAATTCCGACCCTGGAATACTCACAGGATAACGAAACTTTAAAATTCCGCTATACCAATACGGTAAAAAATCTTAAGCTTCCGATAAGAATTGACGGGGAACAAACCATTAACCCGACAGAGCAATGGCAAACGGTAAAGTTAAAGAAAAATACCCCGGTTGAGTGGAATAAGAACTATTATGTATATTATATAAAAGCTCAGTAAATCATATAAAAGGCAGAATCGTTTCAGGCGAATTTGCCTTTTTGCTTTCTGGAGCTGTTCAATTTCTCCATCGGGAATTTCGATTTTCTGCCTCAAAAAATTTTAAGAAAAGTTTAAGACCTTACTTCGTAACAAAATGAGAAAAACAACAACTACTTAGTTATAAAAATTCAAACTTAATGAAAAAAACCACACTCACTCTCGGGCTTTTTGCCGCTTTAATGGCCAACGCCCAATCTATCAAAACAACAATTGATCTTGTTCATGTAAAAGATGACAAAGTAGCTGTTACCATGGAGTTTCCTAAAATGAAATCAGGAGACGTAAAATTCCATTTTCCTAAAACAGTTCCGGGTACTTATTCTGAAGATGATTACGGAAGATTTGTAGAAGGGATTAAATTCTATGACAACAAAGGCAAAGAACTTACTTATACTAAAGTAAATGACAATACATATTCACTTAAAAATGCCCAAAGCCTGACGAAAGTAACCTACCTGGTGAACGACAGTTTTGATGAAGAAATGGATGCTTCCAAACATAAAGCAGTATTTTCTCCATCAGGAACCAATATTGAGGAAGGAAAAGTATACCTGATCAATACCCACGGTTTTATCGGCTATATTGATAATATGCAGGATGTTCCTTATCAGCTGGTGGTTCAGAAGCCTGCAGATTTTTATGGAACGACCGCTCTTGTAGACCAGGATAAATCCGATTCTACAGATACTTACACATTAGCCAACTATGCAAAGGTTACAGATTCGCCGTTAATGTACACCAAGCCAGATTATGTTACTTTTAATGCCGGAGGAATGGATCTGGTATTAGGGGTTTATTCTGCAACAGGAAAATATAAAGCTGCCGATTTTAAAGATAATATAGAAAAAATGGTGGTTGCCCAAAAGAAATTCTTAGGCGACATGAATACCAATAAGAAATATGCGATCATGCTTTATCTTTCCGGAGGTAACGGACCAAATATCAAAGGTTTTGGAGCTTTGGAACATCATGAATCCACAAGTGTGGTTCTTCCGGAAGCCATGCCTAAAAACGCGATCGATAAAACCCTTACCGATGTGGTTTCCCATGAGTTTTTCCATACCGTAAATCCTCTGAAAACCCATTCTGAAGAGATTCATTATTTTGATTATTCAGACCCGAAAATGTCCCAGCATCTTTGGATGTATGAAGGCGGAACGGAATATTTCGCGAACCTGTTCCAGATTCAGGAAGGCCTGATTAATAAAGATGAGTTTCTTGAAAGAATCGGAGAGAAAATCACCAACTCCAAGAATTATGATGATACCATGCCATTCACGGTGATGAGTAAAAATGTTCTGAAGGAGCCTTATAAAGATCAATACAGAAACGTTTACGAAAAAGGAGCCCTGCTTGCCATGTGCCTGGATATTGAACTGAGAAAATTATCCAACGGAGAAATGGGCTATCGTGATATGATCAGAAAGTTATCTCAAAGATTCGGAGAAAATAAACCGTTCAAAGATGACAAGCTGATTGATGAACTGGTTGCAGTAACCGGATATCCGCAGGTAAAAGATTTCTACAATAAATATATTGCCGGAAACCAGCCAACCCCTTATGCAGAATACCTGAATATGGTAGGTGTAACGGTTAACAAGCAGGAAATCCCACCTATCTTCTGGTTTATTAAAGATCCGAATCTTACCGGCTATAACGAAAAAAATAAAACCCTTGTTTTTGAAGAAACCGCAGCGTTGTCTACCTTCTCAAAAAACATTGGTTTAAAAAGTACCGACGAAATTTTAGCATTGGACGGAAAATCCATTGATATTCAGAAGATGCAGGATTTTGTAGGTTATGCAAGATCAATCAAAGAAGGTCAGGAAGTTACTGTTACCATTCTTAGAAACAACGCAGGAAAAAGCGAGAAGATGACCCTTAAAGGAAAAGCCGTTCTGGATAAGATGAGTATAGAAACTCTTCAGTACAAAGCCAATCCTACACCTGCAGAGCAGAAACTGCAGAATCAGTGGCTGACAGGGAAGAAATAATAAATTTAGTATATAACAGTAAAGCGGAGTAATTCTCCGCTTTTTTATTGTTTTAGTTTAGATTTGAATGTAATTGGTTAAGCTTTTTTAATAGTAATTCTGAAAGTTGTTCCCTTACCTACTTCTGTCTGAGAAATTTTAATATCTCCGTTATGGTATTCATGAATCACTCTTCTGGCTAATGAAAGTCCCAGTCCCCAGCCTCTTTTTTTAGTTGAATATCCCGGTTTGAAAGCATTTCTTGCCTGCTGTTTGGTCATTCCGCTTCCGGTATCTTTTACTTCGACCAGAATATTTTTGTTTCTTTCAAAAACATACATATCGAGAATGCCTTCGCCTTTCATGGCATCTACTGCATTTTTCACCAGGTTTTCAATTACCCAGCTCATCAGGATCTTGTTGTGTGGCAACATAACAGTATAGACAGGAAGATGCAGGCTGAATTTTACTTTTTTCGAAATCCGTGTTTTCAGATAGTCATAATTTTCCAGAATCGTTTCATTGAAATTCATATCGTTCAGCTCAGGAACGGAACCGATCTTTGAAAAACGTTCGGAGATTGTCCTCAGTCTTTCAATGTCTTTTTCAATTTCATAAACTCCTTCAGAGTCCGGGGTTTCCAGCTTCATGATTTCCATCCAGCCAATCATTGAAGATAAAGGAGTTCCGATCTGGTGGGCTGTTTCTTTCGCCAAACCTGCCCAGAGATATCCCTCATCCGTCTTTTTAATAGTCCTGAAAAACCAGAATGAAAAACCAAAATACAACAGAATAAACAACCCCAGAATATAAGGTGAATATCGCAGATTATTAAGAACACGTGAATTATCATAATAAACAAACTGATTATTCTGATTAGAAAATTTCAGTTCAATAGGAGGATAATTTTTGCCCATTTTTTTGGCCAGCATGACAATCTCTTCAGAATCATTTTCAATTTCCTGGGGAATATTTTTATGTTCAACAGGGCGGTCATCCTTATCTAAAATAATAACAGGAATGGTTGTATTGGAACTATAGATCTGGAGAACCAGCTCCTGGACTTCTAAACTTGGAGTGGTTACTTCCTGCTGGAATTTCAGAGCACTTACTAGAATATCAACCCTTTTAATTTCTTCTTTACGCAAGAAATTGATTAATATGGTAGATGATACTACTATGGCAACCACCAAAGCAGTCATTACAACAAAAATAATCCAGTTATTCAATCTGGCAAATATGGATTTCCTCACGGTTTGTTTATTTTAAAACATTCAGAATTTTCTGCAGTTCTGCGCTTCCGCTTCCCTGATAATTATTAATAATGATTGAAAATACATATTTTTTGCCGTCTTTGGCCGTATGATAACCTGCAAAAGACTTGGTATCTCTCATGGTTCCGCTTTTCATTTTCATTCCGTTATCCTGTACCGGAAAGCCATCATAATAAGCGTCAAACCAGGATTGTTTCTTCGCGTATAAAAGAGCCTGTACTTCGGCTTTGGCAGCGACATAATTCTGAGGAGAAAGTCCGCTTCCATCCGCAAAATTAATCATATTCGGATTGATTCCTTTTGATTTCCAGAACTCCTTCAGATAAGCAACTCCGCTTTTAAAGCTTGAATTTCCTTTTTTCTCTTTCCCCAGAGTTTTAATGAGTGTTTCCCCATAAAGATTCACACTTTTTCGTAAAAACCAATAGACAATTTTATCCAAAGTCGGAGACTGGTAAGTAAGGATTGTCTTTTTAGAAGGCTCTATACTTTTTCCTTCCAGTTCAAGCTGTGAAGAGGTTATTACTTTTCCTGAAAGATCTATCCCTGCCTCCTTTAGCCATTGTCTGGCTTCTGCTCCCAGCTGTAAAGGCGGATTGGGCACAGAACCTGAAACCGTAACGGTTTTTCCAGCCGGCAAAGTTCCGTTTATTAATGCAACATCAGAATGTGGAGCGGTAAAGATGAGGCTTTGATCAGAGTTTCCTCCTGCTTTAAGGTCATTCAGCCACTTCACATTTTCCAAAGGATAGGAAAACCCTTTAAACTCTGTTCCGTTGATATTGATATCAAATTGGTTTTCACGCCAGTTAACTCCCCAAACTCCGGCTCCGTAATAATTCCCGAGGTCATCCCAGGGCCAGCCTCCCGGAATCGTCTGATGGTCAAAATAAGAATCATCAATCACCAGATCACCGGATATTTTTGTGATTCCGGAGCTTTTAACGGCTTCAATGAATTTCTTTTTAAATGCTTCAGGTTTATAGGCCTCATAACGCCAGCTGCCCAGCGTAGGATCTCCGTTTGAACTGATGAAAAGATTGCCGTTCAGTGTACCTCCCGACAAATTTCCGGAATACCCGGCTGTTGTTTTAAAGGTATAATCCCTGCCTAGTGTTTCAAGGGCTGCTCCCGCTGTAAATATTTTTTGTGTTGAAGCTGTAGAAAGTCCTTTATTTCCCTGGTATTCATAAATCAGGTTACCATTTTCATCGGAAACATACAATGACAGGCCAGATGAAACGGCACCTGAAGAATCCATAAGATCTTTAGTCGCTTTGTCCAGTTTCTGAGATATATTCTGGGCAAAGAACAGCTGTGTTGAAAGCGTAAAAGCCGCAATCGTTCTTTTCATTCTGTGGTTGTTTATTCAAATATAATTAAAAAAAATCCCTTTTTAAACCATGGAAATTCAACGAAGTATAGAGAATACTCTCCTTACACAGCACTTCCTGCTTCTATTTCGTAGGGTTCTTTGTCTTTTTCAAAAATTCTTGTCAGTTCACTTCCTTCCACAGTGATCCTCTCATTAATCTTTCTGATCCAGTTTCCTTCTCTTAGGCCTACGACTTTGATGTCATTCTGAGTCAGAAATTCTTTAATACGGGTTTCTCTGGTTTCTCCATTATGTTTAAGATCAGGATTCGGGTCAAGATAATGCGGATTGATATTGAAAGGAACCAGCCCCATACAGTCAAAACTTGGTGGATAAACAATCGGCATATCATTCGTGGTTTTCATATTCTGCCCTCCGATGTTGCTTCCCGCACTACAGCCTAAATACGCTTTCCCTTTTTCTACATTTTCCTTTAAAACGGACATCAATCCTTCTTCATGTAATGTTTTAACCAGCAAAAAAGTATTTCCTCCGCCTGTAAAATATCCTTGAGCATGATGTAAAGCTTCTGCCTTATCCTCAAATTCATGCAGTCCTCTCACCTTAATATGAATGGTTTCAAAAAAAGATTGTGCTTTTGCGGTATACTCATCATGAGAAATCCCACCGGGTCTTGCAAAAGGGACAAACACAATTTCGTCCACTCCTTTATATAACTGAATTAATTCTTCTCTTAAGTATTCCAGGTATTCTCCACCGAAAATGGTAGATGTTGAGGCTAATATGATGTTCATACAAGAAAATTATATTGATTAAAAAATAGTTGAATTACAAAGATAGACCCCAGACTTCAACGAATCAAAAATTAAATTAAAAAAAACAGCAATCCCGTTAATATTTTCTAAAAAAACTTAAAGCTTCTAAAATCTGAGTTTTTATGGAATTATTATTGAACTTCAACCTTTAGAATTTTTAAATATAAGATTATGAAAATGGTTAAAGTTAATATTAAAAATCTATTTTTAGGTTTGATACTTGCGGGAAGCGCAAGTCTTGTACATGCTCAAACTACGCAGGCGGATAAAACCAACACCCCCGCTGCAGCCACCACAGCTCAATCAAATAATCCTGTTATTGAAGGGCTTAAAAAGCAAGTTGAGGCCAATCCAAAAGATGCAGAAACACTGGCAAAACTGGCTAATGCTTACCAGGAAGCGTCCGACTGGACCAATGCTGTTGATACGTGGAAAAAAATATCCGCTTTATTACCGGATTGGGCTCCATCCTATTACAGTCAGGCCTATGCTTATCAATCTGCAAAAGATGATGTAAATGCAAAGCTGGCTTATGAAAAATATATTGCAACGGTAAAGCCTGAGGAAGTAGAGCAAAATAAAAAGAATCTGGCATATGCCTATTTCTATATTGCCTTTGCGGAACAGAAAAGTGATCCCAATAAAGCAAAAGAACATATTGCTAAATCCATACAATATGATCCTACAAACCAGGATGCTGTAAAGCTCAGCCAGGCTTTAAATTCATAAAAAAAATCCACAATATTAAAATGCCCTTAAAAGTCAGATACTTTTAGGGGTATTTTTTTGGATAGATAAAATTCAGTACTGCTTTTAATCCTTCCTTTCTTCAATCTTTTTTCCGAAAAAGTCTGTTTCGCCGTGTAAATGTCTGATAATTTTTTCAATATTCCGTTGAATGCTGGCTTCAGTTTTCAGATTATTGATATAGCGGATCAGCTCATGCCTTCTGGAAGGAATTAAATTTTCAAAATTTTTAACCGCAACAGAACTTGCCTGTATTGCTTCTTCTAATTGAGGATGAATGGAAATACTTCTGTTTCTATCATCATATTCTACCCAAACTTCAATAGTTTCTCCAATCCTTTTGGGAGAATTTTTCAACATGGTAAGGTTCACATACAGCCTCCATTCACCCAGGTATTTCATCAGATTCTGCTGAAATTCTATTCCATTTACCGTCCCTTTTACCGGAATAGGACTTTTATCCTTTCCGGAGGCTTCAAATATTTTATTTAAAACATCTTCAGGAAGGAAAACAAACGGATTGATCCCGATAATTTCCAGTTGGGTAGTAAAGCTGCTCTTTTTCATGATGAACAAATGTACAGTTAAATTTTATTTTAAAGGATGCAAGATACTTTAGTTATAGATATTGAAAGACATTGTAAATTAAATAAAAAAGATAAACACTTGTTATGGGTGCCCTTCATAACTTCCCTCTTCCAGCTCCCAGCTTCAAACCTCTATAATTCGAACTGAGGTTAATTCAAATAGTATGCTTATTACAATCAATCTCAATTAAAATTTTACACTCACAAAGGAATCCTTATCTTTGCAGCAAATAAATCGATCAAACAAAATGAAATTTTTTATTGACACAGCCAATTTAGAGCAGATCAAAGAAGCAAGAGACCTTGGAATTTTAGATGGTGTTACCACGAACCCTTCCCTAATGGCAAAAGAAGGAATCCAGGGATCTGAAGCGATCAAGAATCATTATAAAGCGATCTGCGAACTTGTAGACGGTGATATTTCTGCTGAAGTACTTTCTACTACTTACGAAGAAATGATCAAAGAAGGTGAGGAATTAGCGGCTATCCATGAAAATATCGTGGTAAAGATCCCGATGATCAAAGACGGTATTAAAGCATTGAAATATTTCTCTGATAAAGGGATCAAAACGAACTGTACGTTAATCTTCTCTGCGGGGCAGGCTCTTTTAGCGGCTAAAGCAGGGGCAACTTATGTTTCTCCTTTCCTTGGAAGATTAGATGATATTTCTACTGACGGTCTTAACCTTATTCAGGAAATCAGACTGATCTTTGATAACTATATGTATGAAACGGAGATCCTTGCGGCTTCTATCCGTCACTCTATGCACATCATAGACTGTGCTAAGATTGGTGCTGATGTAATCACCTCTCCGCTTCCTCCAATCTTGAGCTTATTGAAACACCCATTAACAGACAGCGGACTGGCTCAGTTCATTGCTGATTCTCAGAAATTAGCTTAATACTGAATGTTATTCAGATATAAAACTCCCGAAATCGTTGATTCCGGGAGTTTGTTTTTATTTCAACAGATCAATTTCGAGGATATTGTTCTGCCTTTTTAAATTATCTTTTATTCTTTTTTCCTGATCCCGTCTGACTTTTTCAGGATCTATAATTTTTCCTGTACTGTCTCTTACTTCCGTAATCACACCATCACCCATCATTTTTCTATGCCCTTTCATTGGATCATTCAGGAAATCTTTAAAAGCCTTTTTATATTTATTTTCATTTACTATAATCAAAGGATCATAACGTTCTTTGTCTTTGACACTTTGCCATTCATATCCTGCAGGAAGCTTTTTAGCCCCTTTTAGCTCAAATGAATGGGAATTTGAAGCATCTTCAAGCTTCACAATCAATCCGGGCAAACCATGAAATTTATACGGGCCGTCCTGAATGGGCAGGTCTGTTGTAAACCATGCCGTCCATTTTCTTCCGGCAAATTCACAGGTTGCTTTCTGTGTGGAAAATTCCCCTATTTTGGCTTTATTAGGAAGAATTTTCCAGTTCTGCGTTCTCCCGTCCTGAACCTGGTATTCATCAGTTGCTAAAATGGTGTAGTAGTTAACGGAATAATCGGGATATGATTTTTCAATACTGTATCTCACTTTTCCTTTGAATTTCATTCCTGTAAGCTGAAGATCTGTTGTTCCGCTTTTTATCTGCTTTTCAAAATTGGCATTCATAATGGAATCAGACTCAAAATAATCTTTGCTGTAAAATTTTGATCCTTTGGGAGAAATATCCAAAAACATCATTTCTGCCTCCTGCTTATCTTTAGCGGTAGAATCAATGATAAACTTATACTCATAGGTAAAACGCTGGCTCTGCCCGTAAAAGAATAGCCCTGATAAGAGACAGAACAAAAAAATACTCTTTTTCATATTTATGATTTTTTAAAATGTGTTGTTTTCTTCAATATTCTTTATAACCCTGCACGGATTTCCCACTGCTACAACATGGTGAGGAATATCTTTAGTTATTACACTTCCGGCTCCTATCACAGCATTATTTCCGATAGATACTCCCGGCAATACCACGACATTTCCACCCAGCCACACATTATTCCCTACAGTAATGGGATGGGCGTACTCCAGACCTTTATTTCTCTGTTCAGCATCTAACGGATGTCCCGCGGTATAAAAACTACAGTTTGGGCCTATGAAAACATTGTCACCGAAGGTTACTTTGGCACAATCCAGAATGGTAAGATTATGATTGGCATAAAAATTTTCTCCAACCTCGATATTATATCCGTAATCACACCAGAAAGACGGTTCTATACAAATGTTTACCCCCGTATCTTTAATGATTTTCCGAATCACTTCATTTCTTTTCTGAGTATCCGAATTTTTTAACTGATTATATTCCAGACACAGATCTTTACAGGCCATTCTTTCGCGGATCAGTTCTTTATCGTAATTAGCATCATAAAGCAATCCTACTGCACATTTTTCCTTCTCTGTCATAAAAAATTTATGGTTTTAATTTAATGCTAAAGTATGATAATAAAAAAGAAAACAGGATAGTTTATAATACCTATCCTGTTTTTTTAAGATTAAAAAATGAAATAACTTTAATTCACCAGATCCGGCTCGATCGGATTATTATTTTTCTTAAGGGTTTCCTTGGTTCTTTTTTCTATTTCCCTGAACACTTCGTTGGGATCAGACATTTCTTTTCCATCCGGTGTTTTTACTTTAAAAACCACTTTGGAATTATCACTTCCTCCCCTGTTCATCATTTCTCTCATATTTTTAGAGGGATCATTCACATAGGCTTTCCATGCTTTTTTATATTGCTCTTTTGATATTTCAAGCTCCTTGCCATCCATTCCCAATATCCTCACATTACCCGGAAGGGTCATTTCTTTTTCCTGTTCCGGAGTCTGTATAGCTTTGTTGCCCACAAGGGTCATCGTATGGGAACCTGTAGCATCTTCAATTTTGACGATCAGCCCCGGAAGGCCGTAAAACTTATATGGTCCATCCTGAAAAGGAATATCAGAGGTAAACCAAGCGGTCCATTCTCTGCCTCCGAAGCTTGTTGTTGCTTTTTGAGCATTGTATTCTCCGATCTTCTGCTTTTCAGACAGAATTTTCCAAACCGGTTTTTTATCTTCCAGTATTTTATATTTATCTGTAGAAACACTGGTAAAAAGATAGGTTTTAAACTCAGGATATTGTTTTGTTACTTTATAAGAAACCTGGCCCAGCTTTTCTCTTCTGTTGACACTAATGCTTCCTAACCCAGATTTCAGCTGCTTCTCCAGATCTGCTCTGGAAGTTGAATCTGCAACAAATTTATCATGGCTATAGTAGGTTGAGCCTTCTTTATTAATATCGAGCAGCATCATTTCTTTCTTCACGTCTTCTTTATTGTTGGAATCCGGGATGAATTTATACTCATAAAAGAATCTGTTGGTTTGTGCTCCGGTGAGAATACCTGCGAGCAGTAAAAGTAAAATCTGAATTTTCATAGTGTATCTTTAAATAAAAAGCTTTGTCATTCTTTGATTGACAAAGCTTAATGGAACTTTATTTCTTTGTCTGAATTCTTATTTCTCCGCGTCTGATGCTGGCTGAGTTGTGCTTATTAATGGTGATACTGGCGATTTTTTCAGGTTTCAGGGCTTCCATTTCTTCTCTGGAAACTTCTCTCCCATCTATGAATATCTTGGTGTTATTCCATTCATTCAGCTTGAACCTTTTTATTCCGTTCATCGTGATCTCTCCTTTAGGATCTTTTCGGATAAAATCAGCTTCCATTTCCATCATTTTTGGCATTTCACCCATCTTATCAGAATTGAAAGATTTAAAAACATACACATTTCTTTCATTTCCATCCAGAGCTCTTCGTTGTGCCTCCAGTTTGGCTCTTTCACCTTCCAGTTTCGCACTTTCTATATCAAGTTTCGCTTTCTTTCTTGCGATTTCAGCTTTTACCTTAGCCACTTTTGCTGCTTTTTTTGCATCTTCAGCAGAAGCTTCTGCTTTAGGGCTCCAGTTTTCGTATACATAATCGTTGGACTTGAAAAATCTCACTTTAGGCGCTTTGGGCGGCGAAGGAGGTGTTGCTGGAGCTCCCGGCGCTCTTGGTGGTGTAGGAGGAGTGTCGGGGAAGTCAATATTCAGATTAGACAGATCTGGTATTTCCACTCCAATATCTTCCAGCGCTTTCATTTTGTTTTTCCATTCACTGGATTTGAAATATTCATTCACTTTTTTAAATTCCGAAGCATCAAAAGCATAAACCATTTTAAAATCATCAGAACTTGTGATTCTTCCAATCTCTCCGGAAAGTTCACCAATCTCTTCAAGGTTTTTCTCAAATTCTTTACTGTCAGGCTTCAGAGTTTTCAGAGCCTTACTTTTCTCCTGTATTTTTTGTCCGAGAGCCGTAATTTTTTTCTGACTTTCAGGTTCTTTAAAAAATTGAGATTTTACTGCTTTTTCGGTTTTCTGAGGAGTAACGGTATCTTTTTTAATCTGAGAAACAGCTTTCTCAATTACTATATTGGTTTCTTGAATTTCTTTGTTCTTAGCATTTACCAGATAAGCAAAGGCTACTGAAAATAAAACCGGAAGGGCAAAAATTCTGCGCGCATATCCGAATTTGGTTTTTGGTTTTTGTAACATTTTGAGTCGTTTTTTTAGATTTGAACTTAGAAACGGACTTGTGGCAGGCAACTGGGTTCCGGAAAAGTGGCTTGCTAAAAGCATCTGCGCAAATGCTTTGGTGTCCGATTGCTTTACGGCTTTTTTATCAGCCAGGTATTCGTGTATTAAACTAATTTCTCTTTTGATGATATGAAAGAAAGGATTGAACCAGAAAACAGAGGTAATGATTTCGATAAAAATTTTATCAAATGAGTGTTTCTGTTCAATATGCACCATTTCGTGCTTTAAAATCTGTTTTCCAATGTCAGAATTCAGGGTAATTGTATTCTTCCAGAAAAGATTTTTAAAGTAAGAGAACGGAGCTTCGGTAAGGTCAGTACGATAGAAGTTAATTCCTTCAATATTTTCCTTTTGAAACTGACTTTTAAGCTGTTGGATCCTGATGACCCCATAGATCAGTTTCCCTAAAAAATAGAGAGTAACCAGTCCCAGAGCTGAAAAAATAATTCTAAAATAAGTGTGGTCATTGTTAATATTTTTTTCTGTGTTAAAATTTTGCAGCTTATCAAGAAGCATATAGACATCATTATTAACCTCTATGGTAAAATCTTCTATTTTAATCAGCGGGAGCAGCAATGATACAACCATGGCAGCCAACAGATAAAACCTGTTATAATGATGAAACGTCTTGTCTTTTAAAGACAACTGGTAGTACAAAAATGTTACACCGGAGCATAAAATTACTTTTCCAAAATATAGAAGTAATGTTTCCATAATCAGTTAGTCTTTGTTTTTAAGTTCGTTCAGTAACATTTCCAGATCTTCTACAGTCATTTCATTCTTTTCTACCAGGAAAGAAACGGCACTTTTGTAAGATCCTTTAAAATAGTTTTTCACAAGGCTTTTCATTGTTTTCCCTGAATACTGTTCTTTAGAAACCAATGGAAAATACTCATGCTGTCTTCCATGTACGTGATAATCTACGAATTCTTTATCTTTCAATACTTTTAAAATAGTAGAAACGGTGTTGGTGTGCGGTTTTGGTTCAGGAAAAAGATCGAGAACATCTTTTAAAAAGCCTTTTTCTATTTTCCATAGGTATTGCATTACCTGTTCCTCTGCTTTTGTTAAAGTCTGAATTTTCATATTCTTATCATTTAATCGTTCGTGTGATACCGTTTTATTACCCTTAAAATCTATATCACTAAGAAATTAGTTATACAAATGTAGAAATAAATATAATGCTCACAACTATTTTTCTAGTGATAAAAACAAAATTAATATAATTAACTGAAAATCAGTAAAATAAATTTTATTAAAATATGTTAAATTTTCAACATTCTGATTTTTGCACCTTATTAATCGGCAGAAAAACATGAAATTACACTGTAAATTCTTAAAACTTGTTAATTTTTATTAAATAAAATTAAAATGAATTTGTTTTAACCGGGAAATTATATTTATTTTAGTGCTTTAAAAATTTCTCATGAAAAGATATAATTTATTGATTGTACTATTACTGCTTATTTTTAACGTTACTACGGCTCAAAAGAAGAACTCTCCTGCTGCAGATCTCAGCATTCTGAAGGAAACTAAAACAAAGATTGAAAATACAGTTCCATTAGTTATTACCCACTTACAAACAATTGCGGACAAGGAAGGCGATGGTAATATTGTGACTAACGGAAAGACAACATTAAGTAAAGAATACGGCATTCTGGAATCTGAATGGTTCCTGTACAGAAATAATATGAAGAACTGCATCCTAAACAATTCTTCCAAAAAAGCTAAAAAATGTATGGAATACCACACGCTGTATCTGAGAAATACATTTACTAATTACAGCAATTATATCACCAATCTTACCAGAAAGAACGGATATCTTGGAGTAGAAGGCGATACAAAATTTGATTTTAAGCCAGCAGAAATTGCAACAAAATTAAGTGAAGCTTATTTCAATGCCAATGATGCTGCCGGAAGAATGAAAGGAGAGCAGAAAAAAGACTTCTTAGGACAAACAATGTCTGATGATAATAAGCTGACTCCTTTTGCTCAGTTAGCTCAATAATCGTTGTATAAAATAAACTGAATCCTGCTTAAGAAAGCAGGATTTTTTTATGACAAAAAAGCAGGTCCACAAATAAATGCGACCTGCTCTTAATTCGAAATTCATACAACCCATTTCTGATCTTATGATTTCGGTAAATTCTGTGATTGGTAGAGGGAACTAATTATGTTAAAAAAGGATCTCCGCCTGAAAGCAGTTATGGGTACTAATCATAAAAACATTCGGGAAAAAGTAGAAAATGATGGCGGAGACCATTAAACATAAATAAACTCTGTAAACCAGTCTTCCTCTGATTGACAAGAGCAGTACAAAAGTAGGATTCCGGGCTGTATTTATCCAAAAAAACCTGTAGAATTAAACAACACTTTCTGTAGAAGTAATTCTACCTTAGATTACGTAGAAATAACTAATGAAGGTATGTAAAATGCTTCCTATATGTACATTTATTACTTCTAACTTCTTACCCACCAGTGATAATAATTGTGTAGTCCGTCATATTCAAAACCACAGCGCGGATAAAGTGTATTTCCAATATCATTGGTTTTCTCTGTTTCAAGCATCAGTCCACAGGCTTCCGTTTCCTCGCACCATTGTTTACTTCTGTCTATAAGGCCAACTGAAATTCCTTTTCCTCTGTGATCTGGATGCACAAAAAGATCGCTTAAAAGCCATTGCTTCTGAAGTTTCGTGTAATGGAATAATTTGTAAAGCTGTACAAAACCAACGGCTTTTCCTTCTACAAAAGCAAGAAAAATATCCGATTCATTGTTCAGCAGTCTTTCTTTCAGGAAGGCTTTTCCTTTTTCCACATCAGATTCCTGACGATAAAAAATACGGTACAGATTAAAAAGTTCTGCAGCTTCATTCAGATCTTCAAGACCTGCTTTTTTAATGGTGTAATTCATTGTCGTAATTATTTTTAATTGACTGGAGCAAAAATATTTCTAAATAGGACTACATTTGTATTCCAGATTATAATTATCAAGTAGTCCAGTATGTTTCCATTTGAGCACCTTATTATTATTGATAAAGAAAGCAGTATGCCTATTTACAGGCAGATTGCAGTATCCCTCATTAATGCCGTCAGAAGCGGATCTTTAAAAGCAGGAACCCATCTTCCCGGAACCCGGGAGCTGGCCCGTACCCTGGGGCTACACCGTAAAACAGTTATTGCAGCCTACGAGGAACTTCATGCCCAGGACTGGATTACTATTGTTCCAAGAAAATATACTGCTGTGTCGAACCGGATCCCGGTATTCAAACCCAGGGAATGGTCTCACACGGGTTCTTTACCTGCTTATCAGAACAATTTTGATCTTCCGTTTAAAATGATTCGTGAAACCGAAATGACTGACGCCTGGAATACAGTTCCTGATATTATTATTGACGACGGGCATCCGGACATAAGGCTGTCTCCCATTGATGAGCTCCTGAAAACGTACCGCTCTTATACTTCAAAAAGACATACCATTAAAAATGCGGGTATCGGTACCGGACAAGGTACATTAAAACTCAGGGAAGAGCTTGCCCGTTATCTTTCTGAAACAAGAGGTCTCCATATTAATCCTGAGCATCTTCTGATTACTCATGGCGCCCAAATGAGTATTTATCTTTCAGCACAGCTTCTTTTAGGCCCAGAATCTGCTGTTGTCGTAGGAAAACCCAATTATCCTATAGCCAATGATGTATTTAAACAAACCGGTGCTTCTATTATTGAAATTCCCGTAGATGAGCACGGCATCAATACAGATCTTCTTGAAGACCTCTGTCAGAAGAGAAAGATCAGTGCTATATATGTTATTCCCCACCATCATTATCCAACTACCGTAACGCTCAGTGTAGACCGCAGAATGAAGCTGCTGGAACTCTCTATGCGGTTTTCATTCACCATTATAGAAGATGATTACGACTATGATTATCATTATACCTCTTCTCCATATCTTCCGCTGGCAAGTAGTAATCATAGCGGAAATATTATTTACATTGGTTCCTTTTCAAAAATTCTGGACCCGTCACTCCGTATAGGTTTTATGGTCGCGCCAAAAAATTTTATTGCCCAATGTATTGCATTAAGAAAACTCATTGATGTAGGCGGAGACGGCTATATGCAGAATGCCTTAGCCTCATTAATCAGACAGGGAGAGCTGAAACGGCATCTTAAAAAAGCAAAGAAAATCTATCATCAGCGCAGGAATTTTTTAGATATTGTATTAAAAGAAAAATTAGGGAATTCTGTTTCTTATCCCCTTCCTTCTGGCGGAATGGCCATTTGGATAAAGTTGAATTCCGAGTATTCAGTCCGAAAACTGGCACAAATTCCCGGCCTGGAAATTATCCGTACAGATGAAGAGCAGAATGCTTTCCGTTTTGGTTTTGCCTCAATGGATGAGAAAGAACTGGAGACTGCTGTGGATATTTTGAAAAAATACATTTTGAAGAAATAAAAAGTTGAAACGGGAGATTTTTTTATTAATCGCTAAGCTAAACAAGGAGAAATAATATCGGGCATTTTTTAAGATAAACAAGGCCGCTTCGCTTATATTTGAAATACAAGGTTATAAATAAAAAAGAGAAGCAGTATAGTACTGCTTCTCACTTTGTCTTAGTAGCGGGAACCGGACTCGAACCGATGACCTTCGGGTTATGAGCCCGACGAGCTACCTACTGCTCCATCCCGCGGTGTATTTTTAGAGTGTTTACCGAAAACACTGTCTTAGTAGCGGGAACCGGACTCGAACCGATGACCTTCGGGTTATGAGCCCGACGAGCTACCTACTGCTCCATCCCGCGGTGTATTTTTAGAGTGTTTACCGAAAACACTGTCTTAGTAGCGGGAACCGGACTCGAACCGATGACCTTCGGGTTATGAGCCCGACGAGCTACCTACTGCTCCATCCCGCGGTGTATTTTTAGAGTGCTTACCGAAAGCACTGTCTTAGTAGCGGGAACCGGACTCGAACCGATGACCTTCGGGTTATGAGCCCGACGAGCTACCTACTGCTCCATCCCGCGGTGTATTTTTAGAGTGCTTACCGAAAACACTGTCTTAGTAGCGGGAACCGGACTCGAACCGATGACCTTCGGGTTATGAGCCCGACGAGCTACCTACTGCTCCATCCCGCGATATTGGATTGCAAATGTACGACTTTTTCTTTAAAATCCTAATTTTTCTTTTAAATAAAGGACTTTTATAAAAACTATTTTATTATTTGTATCTTTGTTCTATGGCAAAAATATTGAAAATCTATCCAGACAATCCACAGGAAAATCTTGTGAATGAGGTTATTAAAACACTCAACAACGGCGGACTGATCATCTATCCTTCAGATACGGTGTATGCTTTGGGCTGTAATATTTTTGACATTAAAGCCATGGAAAAACTGGCCCAGATGAAAAAAATCAAACTGGATAAGGCTAAATTCTCTATTATCTGTAATGATCTCAGCCATCTTTCAGACTTTACAAGACCTGTAGAGACCTCCGTTTTCAGATTTCTGAAAAGTCATCTTCCCGGACCTTTTACTTTCATTCTTGAAGCCAATAAAAGTGTGCCGCTGGCTTATAAAAACCACAAAACAATAGGTATCCGTGTGCCGGACCACCCAATCCCACAGCTTATCGTGGAAAAACTGGGACATCCTATTGCTTCTACTTCCATCAAAGATGATGACGAAATCATTGAATACTCTACTGATCCTGAACTCATCGCGGAAAAATATGACCACCTTGTAGATATTGTTATTGATTCCGGGTATGGAGACAATGTGGCTTCTACAATTGTGGATCTTACTTCCGGAGAACCGGAGATTATCCGTCAGGGAAAGGGTATTGTTTAATTCAGGATTTAAATTCAAAGTTCGAGGTTGACAGCTATGGAGCTTAATGGAAAATATTCTGTAGGAATTCTGCTTACTTTTGTTCTTCTGGCTGCTGTGATGCTCTATATTTTTCCTGTCATCAGTATGATCACAGGCGCAAAAAGTGTTACAGCAAACATTTTTTTCATCAGTAGGATCGTCATATGGATCGTTTTAGGGATCATATTTCTTTATGGTATTTTTGTAGAGAAAGGTCCTTTTCTGCTTTGGAAAGAAAAAAAATATCCAGTCTCATTTTATGCAAAAGCCATTATCAGCTTATATTGTATCTGTGCTTTCGGTGGTGCTTTTCTGAATGCAATGGTCAGGTTTTTAATGAATGAGGAAATCAGCGGTAAACTTCTTCAGCTTTCTTTGGTTTTTAAAAACAATTATTTGTTAATCGTTTTTACGTGTTTTACAGCCGGAGCGGTTGAGGAATTTCTGATGCGAGGATATCTACAACCCAGAATTGAGAAAATATATAACAGTCCGGTTTCAGGAGTTATTGTTTCTTCTATTGTATTCGGAATTCTTCACAGCACTTACGGAACCATAAGTCAGGTTGTTGTTCCTTTCTTCATTGGAGCCGTTTTTGCTTTGTTTTATAAAAAATATTCAAATATTAAAATTCTGATCATCTGTCATTTTATGATTGATTTTATTTCTTTGATGATGATGAATTTTATTGATTTTAAACATTTATCTGTATTTTAACATTATGAAAATTATCACTTCGCCGGCGAAATTGATGAACGTTGAGAATTCAACAGATCTTTTGAGATCTACTACTCCGAAATTCATCGAAGATGCGGCATTTATACACTCTTATTTAAAAGAAAAATCACCGAAATACCTTTCCGAGCTGATGGAAATTTCGGCTAAACTGGCGGATGAAAACTGGGAAAGAAACCAAAAGTGGAAAGCAAAACCCACGGCTAAAGAATCCGCTCCGGCTATGTTCGCATTTACAGGAGAGGTGTACAGAGGGCTTGATGCCAAAACGCTGGATCAGAAAGCAGTGGACTATCTTCAGAAAAATTACAGAATGCTTTCAGGGCTGTATGGCCTGCTGAAGCCTTCGGACAAAGTAATGCTTTACAGGCTAGAAATGGGACGCCCTTTTCAATTCGATCAATATAAAAATCTTTATGAATTCTGGAGAGAAAAGATTACAGAACAGCTGAATTCGGAAATGAAAAAAGGAGAAATCCTCCTTCATCTGGCCAGCAATGAATATGGTAAAGTAATCGACAGAAAAAAATTAAACCATAGGGTCATTGATTTTGATTTTTATGAATTAAAAGAAGGAAAGCTGAAAACCATCGTTGTTTATACCAAGCACGCCAGAGGACTTGTGGTAAGATTCTGTGCAGAAACCAATGCACAGACCCTTGATGATGTGAAAGCATTCCATTATGAAGGCTACCTGATTGATGAAGAAAAGTCTACAGATACTAAACTGGTTTTCACAAGATAAATGACTATATCAGCATTCAAAAAATATTTCAGCACTGAGCTTTCTGAATGGTATACCGATTCGGAAAGTGCTTTTCTGACGACCCTATTTATTCAGAAAATTGTTGGATTTGATTCGTTTCATCAGCGAAGATTTTCAGATCAGGAGCTTCTTAAAGCTGATGAGGAACAGCTTATAAAAGTTATACATGAACTAAAAACCGGAAGACCCTATCAGCAGATTCTTGGCGAAACAGAGTTTTACGGAATGATTTTTTTTGTAGATGAAAATGTCCTGATCCCACGTCCTGAAACGGAAGAGCTTCTTGAAATAGCCATCCATAAAATCCGGCATTCAGGGCTTGAGAAGGCTAGAATTCTGGATATAGGAACCGGAAGTGGTGTTATTCCTCTGGTTTTAAAAAAACATTTTCCGTATGCTGAGATCTCTTCAGTTGATTTCTCAGGAAAAGCCCTGCAGACCGCCAGAAGAAACGCTGAACATCATCAGCTAGAAATTAATTTCATTCATGCTGATTATCTCAACTTAGAACTGGATGGTGATTATGACATTATTATTTCCAATCCTCCGTATATCGGAATTGAAGAAGAAACCGAGATTGCAGATTCCGTTAAGGAATTTGAACCCCAAATGGCACTCTTCTCCCCTGTTGCGGATGCTTTGATTTTTTACAGGAAAATTGCTGAAGATTCTAAAAAATTTTTAAAAGACCGCGGATTTCTATTTTTAGAAATTAATCAGAAACTAGGACCGGAAACCTTAGATCTGTATCAATATTTCTCTGAAGCTCAACTCATCAAAGACCTGTCAGACAATAATCGTTTTATTTTCGGAATAAAATAAAAACACTGCACCATGAAAATCATTGCCCATTCAATCCGTTCTGTAAAAATTGCAGAAATAATTGCAGATGAAATCCTTATCAGGTCGGCCGAAGATGGTCTGGATCTTCTCGGGGACATTTATTACCAGGGCTTTGACAAGGTTATTATCTATGAAAAGAATATCACGCCTGATTTTTTTGACCTTAAAACCAAAATTGCAGGCGAAATTCTTCAGAAGTTCTCCAATTACCGGATGGGACTTGCCATTGTAGGAGATTTCAGCCGATATGAAAGTAAAAGTATCAGGGATTTTATCTTTGAAAGCAACAAAACCAAGCATATCAACTTTGCAGAAACTATTGAGGATGCTCTTAAAAGACTATCTGAATAACAAAATTACAGGATCGGAAAATAATTTGTCCGAATCTCTCGTTATTGGGAAAACTAAACCATCTATAATGCTGAAAAAAATAAGTTTATTATCAGGAAGCCTTCTATGTTCTTTTTTCTCCGCACAGGAATTTACCCAATATAAAAATGGCCTGATCTACAGTGAAAACGCGATGAACAAGCTTGGGAAAGTTGTCGACTCGCTCAATTTAAAATATAAAACCTGCGATCTGACTAAAGTTTTTTATTCCCAGCTGCAGACTATCGGATATGCTGTAAAAATGGATACAGGAAATGTATCAGAGGCCAAAAAAGATATGGACCTGAATATTCCTATTGAGGATTTCATCAGAAAATATCCGGAAGCGGTCATTGAAAAAGACCTTTTAATCATAAAATCAAAAGAAAAAGATGATGAGCGGAATGATATTATTCGGATCAGGGAAATTCCTGTCAATGGTTATTATGCGACGAGTATAGGGTTCAATTATACAAAAGAGCTGTATAATGGACCCTCAAAAAATAAATGGGCTTATAATTATTGGGAAAAAAGCTCAAATTCTGATGAACAGATTTACGGTTTTTTCTTTCCCGAAAACTTTAAAAGTATTCCTCTGGCTCCTAAATATTCCCGGCAGATTATCTATTCTGAATGTTTAATTGACCCTTCTGTTTCCAAATTCAAAGAAGATGCAAAAAGTGAAAGATTTGGTGTATCTTTTCCTAAAGGAGACTTGAAAAAACTTTCAAAACAGGAAAAAGAAAAATTGCTGGACGAATTAAGGTCAATAGAATTAATTGGCAACTGCAGCCAGGATTCGGCACCGAGAATGCAGGGAGTATATATGGCCCTTTTATCCGCAGAAACAGCCAATTGGGAAGTGTTTCTCAAATCGCATCTTGATATTGTGAATGACCGTTTTGAAAGGGTCTCCGATTCCGGATACGCCAGAGAAAGAAGAGGAACTTATATAAAAGAACTGGAATCCCTTAATATCAACGTACCTGATCTTTTGTTTGGAATAACATTCAGAATAGAAAACCCTGTAAACAATCATTATTTTGGAGATGTTTCAAGATTAGGAAAAGCTGTTTCAGAATCAAAAGATGTGGAACTGTTTCTCTCACAGCTTTTGTCCATGATTAGCGATAAAAACCTCGATGACTATAATAGAATTGCTGCCTATTTTTTCTATTTAAACTGTAATTACTCCATCAAAAGTAAAAGAGAAAGAAAGATCAACTCGATGAAACTGATAGAAGCTATAAAAAGGCTTCCAAAATATTTAACGGATCAGATTAAAATTGAAAGTATTCAGGTTTAAAAGAAAAGGCAAAATAAGAGCCTGTATTAAAGTTTTATCAGAACAGCATATTAATACAATATAATTATCAGGTCGCTCCTACGGAGCTCACCTTAGATCATGTATAAATTCTATGAACAGAGTACTCCTAAGGAGCACTTAAAAAGTTCAAATAACATCATATTTTTTTACAGAAATTTATAAATTGATCATCAATTATAACACTTAATATAAGTCTGATTTTCTTATCCCGAATTGAGGCTGACTGAGATAAAAATTTGAATGTTATACAAAAAATCAAATTAGAAATTTTCACAGGCTCTAAATGATTTGATAATAAATTTCTATCTCATCACTTATTTTTCTTTTCAAAAAAACGTACCGCATCTTCCACAGCCTGATCTACAGTCTGATAATGAACTCCCAGTTCCTCAGCAGATTTTCTGTTGGAGTAGAAATTATTGATCCGCAATGCTTTCATATTGGGAGAGCTGAGGCTGGTTCTGATCTTCAGTTTTCGAAGGCCGTCTCCCAGATAACCAAGAAATGCAAGTCCCGAATCAGGGATAGGAATCATTACAGGATTCCGGTTGGTCACCTGGTTTACTTTTTTGAAAAAGTCTTTATAGCTCAGGTTTTCTCCGGCCAGTAAATACTTTTCCCCATTTCGTCCATTTTCAAAGGCTTTTATAACCCCGTTGGCGGCATCTTCTGCGTGTACAAAATTTTTGCCTCCTTTTGGATAGAAGACCATTTTTTTATTCAGAGCCCAGAAGATAATTTTTCCGGAACTGGGCTTGTGGTCATACGCTCCGATCATAAAAGTAGGATTCACAATGATAATCTTTGTCGTCCTGTTCTGCTGAAGAAGATAATTTTCGGTTTCCAGCTTACTTTTGGCGTAGAACGAACGGGTAAAAGGATAGCGTTGTGGTGCTTTTTCACTCCCCCACACTTCTGTGCTGCCATATCCTAAAGTATTGGCTGTACTCACAAACAAAAACGTCCCTACTCCGGCTGCATCCGCCTGTGAAAACAGATGAATCGTTACATCGTAATTTATTTTTCTGTATTCTTCATAATACAGCAGATCCTGAGCGGTTTCTGCGGCCATATGAATCATTGTATCTACTTCCTGCAGATGTCCTGAAATATCTGAAAACAAATCTCCTTCTACAAACCTGAGGTTTTCATTTTCTTCACCCAGCCAGCTGCTTTTCTTGCGCACCAGAGCAATAACAAAATAACCATATTCTAATAATTTTATAACGGTATTAGTTCCCAGAAGCCCTGTGGCTCCGGTTACAAAAACTTTTTTCATGCTTCGATTTCTTTTTTGATGGCACTGGTCATCAGGGGAAGCTTAATCCAGATCGGAAGGATTTTCATCATCAGCCAGCTAATTGGATTAACCATAATAACGGAATCTTTTTTAAAGAGCTGACGAATACAGTAAGCGGCCACTTTATCAGGATCCAGCAAAGTAAGCCTGCCTAAAAAACCTTGTTTTTCAATTCTCCGGCGCACATCAATATTGGTTTTCATGGCCCCGGGATTTACCACGCTTACACATACATTGGTATCTTTCAGTTCTTCGTGCAGTCCTCTGGAAAAAGAATGAATAAAGGTTTTTGAGGCCGGATATACAGTTTTAAAGCCAATCGGAGAGAACGCAGCCATACTGGATACGTTTAAAATATAGGCTTTGGGCTGTTTCAAGAGATTGGGAAGCAGCTGGTGTGTAATCAGGGAAGTTGCAGCAACGTTTACCTGAAGAATGGTATTGATATAATCCGGAGTGGCATCAATAAATTTTTTGGTCCCTCCCAGTCCTGCGTTATTGATCAGGATATGAATCTCGAAAGAAGTATTCAGCCAGTCTGTAAGCTTCATAACATTCTCGTTCACGGAGAGATCTACTTCATAATAATGAACCTTTATCCGGTAAACTTCTTCCAGCTCTTTGGAAAGTTCTTTTAAATGCTGCCCCGGCAGACTTACCAGAATAAGATTGATCTTATTTTTTGCCAGGTTTTCAGCAAACGATTTTCCAAGTCCCTGACTTGCTCCTGTAACCACCGCATATGATTCTTTGGTATCCATAACACAAAATTTATGGTACAAAGCTATTCCGGAATCTGTGCTGAAATGTTCAGGATTATCTGCGTGAACCTATTTTAAAGCACAAATAAACACAGATTCAAACAATTAAAAATCAACACATTAAACAAACAAGAACGTAAGACTTTATAAATCCGAACCATTTTTATATTCAGAAGGGGTCTGATTGGTCAGTTTTTTAAAGGTGGTATTAAAAGAAGTTTTGGAATTGAAGCCAGCTTCGTAAGCAATACCCAGAATCGATAATTTACTGTCTGCCTCTTTCAGAAGTTTTTTAGCATACTCAATACGGTATTCATTCACATACTGGAAAAAGTTTTTCCCAAATCCTGTATTGATCACATAAGAAAGCTGATGGGTGGATACTGAGAGAAGTTCAGAAAGTTTAATCAGGTTCAGTTCACTGTTGAGATAAGGTTTCTTTTTGTTCATAACCTCTTCAAGAAGCCCTTTGATCTTCAGCAGCTCTTCATCTGGAATCAGTTTTCGTTTGATTTCCTCTTCATCGGAATCATTGTTGATTGAGATCAGTTCTTCGCGCTGTTTTTCTTCTACAGGATAGATTTCCTTCTGCTTCAGGGAATAATAGCCTACAAAATAAATAACGAGCAGAAAGGCCCCGTTGATGAAGAAATTCAGGGAGACGGAATTATAAGACAGATTGTAAACTACATAAATAATGTTGATCACAAAAATGATCAGAATAATATATTCCAGCCAGTTCAGGTTGATTCCTTCTGTATTCGCAGAGAACTGCTGTATTCTTTTCTGGTGCTTTCTGATGGTAACATAAGACAGACCTGTATAAAATAACGCCTGAAAGAGAATCAGCCCAATAAAAACAAACTGAAAAAAAGAGCTGTTATCAACACCTAAGCGTGGCAGCAGAAGATTAATCAGAAAAATGACAGGAAGAATAGAATACTTAAGGTCTGTTACTTTAAATTTAAAAGAAGGATTGGTGAAGAACAAAACACTGAAGTAAAACATAATCGGGGTAAGAAACTGTACGACCTGAACAGAAAGGATGGAATGAATTTCCACCGGAACATCTTTCACCAGCGTTAACACCTCATCGAGCCAGAAACTCGACCACAAAAAGAGAAATATTCCGAACCAGAAATTGGCTTTCCGGTTTACTTTTAACGGATTGGACAGCTTCAGCAGAGACAACAAAACCAATGAGCCATAGATTAAGACAACGATGAAACGGTTTAATTCTGATGTGCTCATTGGTTTTGATATTTTAATCAAAGATAGCTTTTTATCTTATTTTTTTCCTTACAAAGATCTGGTAAGACAGATAAATCAATGGAAGCGACATGGCTCCCAGATAAAGCATATTTTCCACAGCCAGCTGCGGATGCACTGCCACGGCGTATACAAGTCCAAAAAATGCTCCTCCGAGGTGGGCGGCATGGCCCAGATTGTCCCATTGTTTAGGATTCAGCATCATGTAAACGGAGTATCCAAAATACAAAGTTCCGAATATCCAACCCGGAAGAAAGTTCACCTCAATAACGTTCGGGGCCATTGCTATAGCGGCAAAAATAATTCCGGAAACAGCTCCTGATGCTCCGATAGCGGAATACCACGGCTGATTTTTATAGATCAACAGGCTGAACAGGTTTCCAAGGATCATAGAACCGAAATAAATGATCAGAAAGCCTATATCTCCAAAAAAATGGGTTACGGCAGCCTGAAAGAAATACAGTGAAAGCATATTGAAGAACAGGTGCATAAAATCTGCATGCAGAAATGCTGAGCTGATCAATCTTATATATTCCTTACGGTTTTCAATGGCTGCCACATTGAATTTATATTTCTCAAATAAAGCAACATCATTGAAGCCTCTGTAGCTGAACAAACAGGTTGCGGCAATAATGACCAGAACTGGTATACTCATAATTTTTTAATTCTTAATTTTCAGATTCACCGTCCTGGAACAAATCTCCAATAACCCCTCCGTCTTCATCCACAATCCCGTCTCCGGTTTCAGGTTCTTCATACACTTCAGGTTCTTCTTCAGGAGGTTCAGGAATGGTAATATTAATGGCTTTTACTTTAAATTTTGTAAACTGGTTTCCGATGGCTTTTATTCCTTTTACAGCAATAAACTCATCGATATTAATCATTTCAGGATCTCGGTCTTTGCCTTTGTCTTTGGCAAAAATGATCTCAGCTGAAGCTCCATCCGCTACAATTACATTCTCGATAAAGGATTTGGAATGTTCAGACGGCATAAAGGTCTGTACATTCACTGTATTTTCCAGCAGGAATCTTTTGATGAAATAAATATCTTTTTCTCCATCATAATAGATGCAGGTTACCGGCTGCTGCGGCTTCCATTTTTCCAGAACCAGATATTCGTCATCAAAACGGTTACCAAGATCGAAAGAGACCAATTTTACTTCACCGTTGGTGTTAATTGTAAGAATTCGGTCATCACCTTTGAAGCTCCCCAGCAGGGTTCCTCTTCCATCGGCATTCAGTCTTCTCACTGTATCATCAAACCAGATTCGTCGTGGAGCCAGTGTAGAAACGCCTTCTTCTTTCATATCAACCTTCTTTACGGAGTATTTCGTCACCAGATTTCCTTTGGAATCTCTTCCTTTAATGGCAAGATCAGAGAAATCAATCTCCATTTTATTCTTTCTGATTCTTGGATTTGGTTTCAGCAATACAGTCACTGTTTCAGCTTCACCGTTAGGATTGGCTGAGAAATACAGGACTTCCGAACCTTTTTTATCAGAAGCCAGCGGATAATCCGTATTTCGTGTTACCGCAGTAACAAAGAAACGTTTCATATAATACGGTCCTTCTTTTCCTTCACGGTAAATCATGTTGTACACGGTACGCTTATCATTTTTCTTCCAGACTGCAACGTGCAGAATATCTTTTCCGATAAAGGTTTTGGCTTCCACTTTTACCACTTTCATGCTTCCGTCTTTCCTGAATGTAATGATATCATCAATATCTGAACAGTCGAACATGTATTGATCTTTTCGAAGGGATGTTCCGATAAAGCCTTCTTCAAAATTGGCATAGAATTTTTCATTGGCTACGGCTACTTTTGTTGCATCAATGGTATCGAAAATTCTAAGCTCTGTTTTTCTCTGCCTGTCTTTTCCGTATTTCTTCTGAATGTTCAGATAATAATCAATAGCATAAGCAATCAGGTTGCCAAGATTGAATTTAACCTGCTCTATTTTACCTTCAAGGGCGGCTATATTTTCTTTAAATTTATCTAAATCGAATCTTGAAATTCTCTTGATTCTGATCTCAGTAAGTTTTACAATATCTTCTTCTGTTACTGCTCTTAAAAGGTGCTTGGTATGAGGTTTCAATCCTTCATCAATGGTTTTCAGTACTTCATCCCAGCTTTTTACCTCTTCAATATCGTGGTAAATTCTGTTTTCGATGAAAATTCTTTCCAGAGAAGAGAAATGCCAGCTTTCCTGAAGCTCATGAAGTTCTATTTCAAGTTCTTTTTTAAGAAGCGAAACGGTGTGCTCCGTGTTCATTCTCAGGATCTCTGAAACATTCAGGAACATTGGTTTATCCCCAACAATCACGCAGGCGTTCGGAGAAATCGTTACCTGACAGTCTGTAAATGCATACAGGGCATCAATTGTTTTATCCGGTGAAACATCGTTATGAAGATGGATAAGAATCTCGACTGCATCTGAGGTGTTATCTTCAATCTTTTTGATTTTGATTTTCCCTTTTTCATTGGCTTTCAGGATAGAATCAATCAGGTCACTCGTCGTTTTGGAAAACGGCAGCTCGGAGATAACCAGAGTATGCTTATCCGTCTGGGTAATTCTGGCTCTGGCTCTTACTTTTCCGCCTCTGTGCCCGTCATTATACTCTGAAACATCCAGATAACCCGCCGTCAGAAAGTCAGGAAACAGTTCAAATTTCTTTCCTTTCAAGTGAGCTACAGATGCGGCAATCAGTTCATTGAAATTATGCGGAAGGATCTTTGTGGAAAGCCCTACTCCAATTCCTTCTACTCCCTGAGCCAGAAGTAACGGGAATTTTACGGGAAGGTCTATGGGTTCATTATTTCTCCCGTCATAAGACTTTGCCCATTCTGTTGTCTTAGGGTTGAAGACCACTTCCAGTGCAAAAGGGGTCAGCCTGGCTTCAATATACCTCGCTGCTGCCGCAGAATCTCCCGTATAGATATTTCCCCAGTTCCCCTGGGTATCGATCAGGAGTTCCTTCTGCCCGATCTGCACCATGGCATCGGTAATGGAGGCATCACCGTGAGGGTGATACTTCATGGTGTTTCCTACGATATTGGCCACTTTATTGTAGCGCCCGTCTTCCAGCTCCCTCATAGAGTGCATGATCCTTCTCTGTACCGGCTTCAGACCGTCAAATACTGAAGGGATGGCTCTATCAAGGATTACATAGGAAGCATAATCCAGAAACCAGTCTTTATAAAGTCCGGAGACTTTCTTTAAGCTCTCGCCCTCATGGGAGAATTCTTCTGTCGTCATCTGTTATTTTAATCGTTTTTCTCTTTATTGGTTTTTACTACTTTATTCAGAGAGAGTTTTAAATCGTTTACTTCTTTTCTGGTTAAATATGAGATATCATATTTAAGCATGGTAGAACCGTTATTCTTACTGGTAATCTTTACGTATAATCTTTTGAGGAAGAAAATACTCACGATCTCATATTCTATCAGTTTATATTTTGGAAATTCATCATGAAGAGGCTTATCCAAAAAAGGAATGATATTCCTGTTTTTAAAGTTCAGCGCTTCGCCGTCGCTGTCATATTCAAAAATCTGCCTTCCGTTCAGATAAAACACTCCCAGGATTAGAATGGGAACGATCAGCAATAGATAGCTTATCTTTCCTACAGCCTGAAATCTGTATTCATTTAATAAAAATGCAGTGATTCCAAATACGACCATCATCAGCAGCAATGTGTTTACAAAATTATAAACAGATGCTTTGTTGCGGTTGCTTAGTCTCATTTTGGTATTTTGGTGTTTGGTGTCTTTGGTTGTCAGCTTTTAGCTGGTTGCTGCTTCGTCTAAGATTTCTTTTTTATCAATATCAGTGTCTTCTACTACCAGATTTTCAAGGATGAATACCTGTCTGTCCGGAGTATTTTTTCCCATATAGAATTCCAGCAGCTGCTCTATGGTCTGGTCTTTACCTACGACTACAGGTTCCAGGCGGATATCTTTTCCGATGAAGTGCTTAAATTCATCAGGAGAGATTTCACCAAGTCCCTTGAATCGGGTAATTTCAGGATTTTTGCCTAATTCGTTCAGAGCTTTTATCCTTTCCGCTTCTGAGTAGCAGTATCTTGTTTCTTTTTTGTTTCTTACTCTGAAAAGTGGGGTTTGCAGAATGTAGAGGTGTCCGTTTTTGATTAGATCCGGGAAGAATTGCAGGAAGAATGTAATCATCAGCAGACGGATGTGCATTCCATCCACATCGGCATCGGTTGCAATAATTACCTGGTTGTATCTTAAGTCTTCCAGGCTTTCTTCAATATTTAGAGCCGCCTGAAGAAGATTGAACTCTTCATTTTCGTATACTACTTTTTTGGTCAGGCCATAGCAGTTCAATGGTTTTCCTTTAAGAGAAAATACCGCCTGGGTTTCTACATCTCTTGATTTTGTGATGGATCCGGATGCAGAGTCTCCCTCTGTAATAAATATCTGGGTATCTCCTTTTCTTTCAGCCTTCTGATCGTTATAATGCTGTCTGCAGTCTCTCAGTTTTTTGTTGTGTAAAGATACTTTTTTAGCTCTTTCTCTTGCTAGTTTCTGAATTCCGGAAAGTTCTTTTCTTTCTCTTTCGGAGATGAGGATCTTTCTTTGGATCGCTTCTGCAATCTCAGGGTTTTTATGAAGGAAATTATCAAGCTTGCTTTTCAGGAAATCAATGATAAAAGTTCTTACGGTTGGCCCGTTTGGTCCCATATCATTAGATCCTAGCTTTGTTTTGGTCTGTGATTCAAATACCGGTTCTTCTACATTGATGGAGATAGCCGCAATAATGGATTTTCTGATATCTGAAGCATCAAAACTTTTATTGAAGAACTCACGGATTGTTTTTACATAGGCTTCACGGAAGGCATTAAGATGCGTTCCCCCCTGTGTGGTATTCTGTCCGTTTACGAAAGAAAAATAGGTCTCTGTCTGGGATTTATCAGAATGGGTAATGGCCAGCTCTATATCATTGTCTTTCAAATGAACGATAGGATATAGAATTTCGCTTTCCAGTTCTTCTTCAAGTAAGTCTTTAAGTCCGTTTTCAGAATAATAGGTTTCTCCGTTGAAAAGAATTTTCAGTCCGGGATTCAGATACGCATAATTGCGCAGCATTCTCTCGATATATTCTTTTCTGTATTTGAAATGAAGGAAGATATCTCCATCAGGAATGAAGGAAATTTCGGTTCCGTTTCGGTCCGAAGTCTCTTTTTCATCATAGTTTTCTTTGATGAGACCTCTGGAAAATTCAGCCATCTTCATTTTTCCGTCACGGAAAGATCTTACCCGGAAGTAATCTGAAAGGGCATTAACGGCTTTAGTACCTACCCCGTTCAGACCTACAGATTTTTTGAAGGCTTTACTGTCGTACTTTCCTCCCGTATTCATTTTAGAAACGGCATCTACTACCTTTCCCAGGGGAATTCCACGGCCAAAGTCACGGATCGTAACTTTTCCGTCATCCAGTTTTATTTCAATTCTTTTCCCTGATTTCATTCTGAACTCATCAATAGAGTTGTCCAGAATTTCTTTTAGGAGGATATAAATACCGTCATCAGCGGAGGAACCGTCCCCCAGTTTCCCGATGTACATTCCGGGACGCAAACGGATGTGTTCCTGCCAATCGAGGGTTCTGATATTATCTTCTGAGTAGGTTGGATTTATTTCTTGTGACATATATGATTTCAGCAAACATACAAAAGTACGAAATTGTCTAAAATTATCCGAATTTTTTCAAGCTGATTTTTTGAATATTCAACCCTAAACCTTGTGTTTATTAACTTATCATATTATATATTTACATTATTATTCAACATCGCGTGATAAAAAGATTTATTTTTTGCTTTTATTTTATTTTTCCGGCGGTCCTGATTTTATTTTCAGCACAGATTCCCGGGATGGTAAACTATACTGAAGAAGATGGGTTAGAGAGCTCTTACACCTATCATCTAAGGCAGGATAAAAATGGTTTTATCTGGATTGGCAGTGATAACGGGTTGTTCAGATTTGACGGGAAAGAGTTCAAACAATACGGGAAAAAAGAGGGATTAAAAAACGTTGACATCATTTCCTGTGAACCTCTTCCCAATGGCGAGGTTTTCATCCTCCCCTTTCTGAATGACTTTGCTTATTTAAAAAATGGCAAGATGATCAATCTGAATATCAATGATTATATAAAAAATCAGTTTTCAGGTACTATCCCAAAAATCACCCGTGACGGAAACAGGCTTTATTTATATGGATATACTAATCCTCAGAATATTTTTATTTATGAAAATGGGAAAGTAAAAAGAATCCCCATTCCTTTGGACTATACACGAACATTTGGAACTGTAAAATTTGACTTTCAAACTCACAATCTCTATTTGCATGATGGCCTAAAAACTGAAATTCTGGTGTACAATATCGTCAGCGGAAAAAAAAGGACTATAAAAGCAGATAAGGCAGGTCTGATTTGTGAAAAAGATAATTTCCTGGTTTTTAATAACAAAGGAAAGATTGATATTTACCAGCAGTCCGATCCGTTTCATCTCAAGAAAATCCTGTCTTATGATACAAAAGAAAAAATATTCTATGGTGTTATTGATAAAAACAACAAGCTTTGGCTCAATCTTCAAAACGGCGGGGTTCTTTACTTCAACCAATCTTTACTTGACAATAAAAAAAATCTGCCACCACCTGTAAAAATATTAAACAATTATGTCATCAATAATGTCCTGGTAGATAAGGATGATAATGTATGGTTCAATTCCAGAAACAACGGTGTTTTTTTTATCACAAAATCTCTTTTTACCAACCATATCAATTTATTGGTAAAAAACAACTCCGAATATATTAAGGCTATCGCGAAAGATAATGATAGGATTATCTTGGGATACAACAGTTCTTACGGGGCCATTATTGATAAGAATGGCAAAATACAGGATATGACGCTGGATAAGGATAATAAGGATGAGAATAGATCAGTCTATATCAACCATAATACCGCTATTTTTGGACTTTCAATTAAAATTATCATTCATAATTTTTCTAAAAACACCAATAAACAGCTATTCTATAATATAAAAAATATTGTCCCCTATACGTCTGACTCTGTATTTTTCTGTACGGCTAATGATCTGATGGTGTATAATTTAAAAAATGAAAAATTAACTACCCTTTTCAGTGAACGTACCTATACGGTTCTGCCTTACGATAAAGATAATTTATTCGTCGGCAGTTTCAGCGATCTGTATAAATTCAATATCAAAACGAAAAAAAAGACCTCATTTTTAAAAGGGTATTATTTTTCAGATCTCAAAAAATTACGGGAAAACACTTATCTGGGCGCTACCAACCTCAACGGGATTATTATTTTCAATGATAAAGGGATTATAAGAAAGATTGAAAAAAGCAACGGGCTGATTAATGACCAGGTCAAGAAAATAGAAATAGAAAATGAAAATACATTCTGGGCAAGCACCAATTCCGGGATCTCCAGAATTGAATTAACAGAAAACAATCTCCGAATCAATAACTTTACCCAAACCGATGGTCTTCCGTCTAATGCGGTTGCCGGTTCTGTTATAAAAAATGATACCATTTTTATTGGCACCTCCAAAGGATTGGGAATATTCCCGATAAAAAAATTATTGGCTCAGGAGAAATCCATTCATAAAAAGGTCATTATCAATTCTGTAACCATTGAAGATAATGAATATCACAATCCAAAGGAAAACCTGACTGCCCATACCAATAATACGGTCATTTTCAACCTCAGTTTTCTTGATTATGCCTCCCAGGGAAAGATAAGCTATAAATATAAGATTGAAGGGCTTAATGACACCTGGCAAATAAGTAATTCCTCAAAACTCATATTCAGCTCTATACCTCCTGGAGATTATGTCCTGCGGGTTTACGGGTTAGGCTATAATGGAAAGCAGTCTTATGCTTCTACAGATTTTGCTTTTAAAATCAAACCCGAATTCTGGCAGACCTGGTGGTTTAAACTATTGCTGGCCGCCATCGTCACAATTATTCTATCTGCTCTGATTAATTCTTATCTGCAGAAAAAACGTAATAAAAAGCTGGAAAAATTCTATCATGAGAAGAAAATTGCACAACTTGAACTGCAGGCTATTAAAGCGCAGATCAACCCGCATTTTATTTATAACTGCCTGAATTCCATTAAGTATCTGCTGTTTAAAGAAGATTATGAGGAAACTGAAAATTATCTGGATATATTTTCCCAGCTGATCAGGAAAACACTTCATTATTCTGAAAAAACCTTCATGCCTATCCGCGAGGAAGTAGAATATCTCTCTCTATATATGGATATGGAGAAGCTTCGCCAAAACGAACTTTTCGATTATGAAATCCATCTGTCCGAAGGGGTAAACACAAACTGGGTGATTCCTTCACTGCTCATTCAGCCTTTTGTAGAAAATGCGATCAAGCATGGGATTTCCGGTTTAAGATCTGAAAAAGGTTTCATCAGGGTATCTTTTGATCATACGGATTCTACCCTCTGCATAACGATTGAAGATAATGGCCGGGGAATCCAGTCTAAAAACGAATCTTCCGCCGATGAAAATTCCTTTGGATTAAAATTATCAAAAAAAAGAATCCAGACTTTTAAACAGCTTTTTGAAACCAATATTATCCTGGAAGTCATTAATCTTTCTGAAAAATACGGAAAGCAGGGCACCCAGATAAAACTTTACATTACGCCTTATGAAAACACAAATTTGCATCATTGATGACGAAAAACACGGTAGAGATTATGTCTCCCTGTTATTAAAAAAAGAATTCCCGGAAATCCAGATCAGTTTTGAGGCCTCCAGTGTGGAAGAAGCTTACATTTATCTTACCAAAAATTCACCGGATATTTTATTTCTTGATATCCGGCTGAGTGACGGTACTGCTTTCGATCTGTTATCTAAATTTAAAGAAATTACCTCTCAGATTATTTTCATTACCGCTTTTGAAAATTTTGCCATTCAGGCCATTAAAAACGGAGCCACAGACTATCTTCTGAAACCTATTAAAAAAATTGATTTTATTATTGCGGTTAATAAAGCTCTTGACAATATAAAAAAAATGCAGCCTGCCCAAAATACAGTGCTTCAGGATCATAAAATCATCCTCTCTACTCTGCAGGGATTCAAAATAGTGGATATTTCCGATATCGTCCACTGTGAGGCCGATTCAAGCTATACAACCTTTCATCTCGCCAATAAAATTAAAATCATGGTATCTAAGACCCTGCATGAGTTTGAGGCGGTTCTTCTGGAGCATAATTTTTTCAGAATTCATCACAAGCATCTTATTAATATTGCCCATCTGCAGGAATACATTAAAGGCCGGGGCGGACAGGTGGTGATGAGCGACTGCTCCGTACTGGATGTCTCATACCGCAGAAAAAATGATTTCCTTTACAGAATAGGAAAAACGGACTAGTCTTATTTTACGACGCACTTACTTGCTCATCCGTCGCACTTATTAGTTATAAATACTTTTTCAACGGAGTCTTTTCTATTTTAGTCATACTAATCAATAAAAATATTATTATGAAAAAAATAACGGAAAAGGCTCTGAAAAAAAGTCTGATGAATTCCATTAAAGGCTGTAATGGCAGTATTACACCTGGTAATCCGGCCTATACTCCACCAGTTACTCCGATTGTAACACCCGCATATCCTATCAACAGTACGTATTATACACCACCTAATAATGGTCTTCCCAATAACGGCTGGGAGGTTCCGAAATAAAAAAGCAGATCTCGTTCCCCGGTTTGAGATCTGTTTTTTAGTAACATACCATATCAACCACTTAAAAATAAAAACATGAAAACAAAACTTATTCTTTTTAATAAGAGTATTGCCCTGATTCTATTCATATTTTGGGGTAATACTCTATCGGCTCAGGAAGCCCTGCTCAACCCTACAGCAACAGTTTATGATGGATTAAGTGATAATATAAGCACTTTTGAATGTCCTGCTTTCAGTATCGCGGAAACTTATGAGGAATATAATCAGCAGGAATCGGGAGCAGAACTTTTTGCCAAAAGATTTGATACTGATATCACAACATTGAATTCAGGGAAGTGGGAAAAACTAAATGACCTGCATGTATGGCGGTACAGAATCACCTCAAAAGATGCCTATTCTATGATGCTTATATTTAAAAATATGCGTCTTCCGGAGGAGAGCAGCCTTTTCCTTTATAATGAGGATATGAGCTATGTTGTAGGTCCAGTAACTCATACTTATAATACAGAAAGTGGTATATATCCTACTGAACTGATCCCAGGAAGCAGTATTATTGTAGAATTGGTTATTAAAGGAAGCAGCTATCAGGAAAACAATTCTTATTTTACCATTGGTAGTGTATCCCATGATTTCTTAGATGTATTTGAGCTGGCAAGCGGAACTGCAGCCCCTGGAAAAATTCTGAAATGCCATAATGATATTAACTGCAGCGCTGGCAATGAATGGCAAACGCATAAAAGAGCTGTTGCTCTGGTTACTATAGGAGGGCAAGGGCTTTGTTCAGGTTCCCTGATTAATAATACAGCCTTTAACGGACGATCTCTTTTCCTTTCCGCTACGCATTGCTACGGATTATTTAACAGCCCGGAGAATAGTGTTTTTTATTTCAATCATGAAAAAGAAGAATGTAATGGCAGTAACCGGGATTACAGAAAGAATGATGATGTCATCAAAATATCAGGAGCCAGTCTGATAAGCTCCAATAATTACGCCGATATGCTTCTTCTTCAACTAAACGACAGAATGCCCTCTTCTTACAGACCTTATTTCCCTGGATGGGACAGATCTGAAGATAATCCTAAAAAAGGTGCTGTTATTCATCATCCTAAGGGAAATCCTAAAAAAATAACGTTGGATAATGATATTATAGCACCTAATACTTCTCCCGTATTAGCCTGGTACGCTGGTACTATGTGGGAATCATGGCCTGATAGCGGTACCATAGAAGGAGGTTCATCAGGGTCTCCCTTGTTTAATCAGAATGGAAGGATCGTAGGCCACACAACAGCAACCAAAATTAACGGATATGACTATGGTTTTTTTGGTGAACGGAAACCTATATATGTATGTCCGCCTAATAATATTTCTCACTTCGGCCGTTTATCTGCATCCTGGAATTATGCAGGGGCATCCAACCAAAGCCTTAAAGATCATTTAGACCCCAATAATACCAATCAAATGTCTATACAAGGGCTTATTCCTGCCGGATGGAGACATCATAAATTTCCGACCAATCTAAATAGCAGAAAAATGCAAAGCGGTGACTACGATGGTGTACACGTAGGATTGGGCAACCAGATATTCTACAGAGCTCTTAGCGGTCAGGTTCAGATGTATTACTGGACTTCTAACGGCTGGCAGCACGCTACTATTCAGCCTAATAATTCATATTCAAATCTGGTTGGTGGTGATATTGCCGTAGGTTTAGGAAACCAGATCTTTTACCGCAGTATGAATGGTAATGTACAAACAATGTACTGGGCGAATAATTCCTGGCAGCATGGTGTTGTAGGAGGTGCTGTTCACTCTGCACCGCACAGTCTGGCACTGGGCGAAAACAATAGTGTCTATTATCGGGGAACGAACGATAAATTGTACATTTTATACTGGAGTAATAATGCATGGCATTCTGGTGACATTTCGGGATCTGTCAGCAACAACACTAAAATTGCAGGAGATGTGGTTGTGGGCAACGGTGCTCAGATATTTTACAGAGGCGGGGACGGAAAGCTGCAAATGTATTACTGGGGTAATAACGCATGGGTACATGCCTATGTAGACCCGGCCGGAAGCAATGCTTCTTCTTCTTATAACATACAAAATGCAGCAGGAGCAATAAGTATTGATAAAGACAATAATAATACGATTTATTACCGTGGAACCGATAACAATATGCACAGGTATTACTGGAACAATACATCTTGGCAGCATCAATGGTTAGGGGGCAACAATGATGCTAAAGTATATGGGGACATTACTGCCGGAGAAGGAAACCAGATTTTCTACCGTGGTATTGATGCAAAAATGCACCTGTATTATCTGGGCAGTAATAATACATGGGTACATGACTGGATTGAAACCAGCCTGCAAACTCCAAATGCCCATAATGTAGCAGGTTCAATAGGCAAAGGCCCCGGAAACGTCTTATTCTACAGAGGAAATAACGGATTTATGCAGCATTATTTCTGGAATGGTGCACAGATGTTGAAAAGCAGTAAAGAGAATGAATATTTCGGCATGGATAAAACCCCTCCAAGCCCTACCATACCTAAAGAAATTCCTGCCAGTATCTTTTCAACAATGACGCCTAATCCGGCAAAAGATCATATTATATTAACAACTGACTGTAAATCTCAAACTACGATTGCTATTACCATTACAGATATGCTTGGAAAAACAGCCATGAATTCTTCCCATAAAGCAGACTCTGGAAAAAACACCATTACTCTGGATATTAATAAACTGAATACAGGTGTTTATTTCGTGAAAGTACAAGACACTCAGGGAGCATCTGCTGTACACAAACTAATTAAAGAATAATGAATGAAATGTATCCCGAAATTTAAGTAAGTTTAATTCTTTCAAAATAGATAATACGGAACTTAAAACCTGTAAAAAAGCACAAGACATCATAAAGTTCCGATATAAAACAGTAGAGATCTTAGAATTTCTACTGTTTTTTTATTTAGCTCGACATAAAAATTCTGCAAATCCCGGAAACGTTCAATTTTTTCATGTTGTCAATCTAAATATTTCATTAAATTCGATTTCAATAAAAATCGTTTTATGATACAACTTCCTTTATCAAAGCTTTCCAATGTAGGAACTACTATTTTCAGCCAGATGACTCAATTGGCCAATGAAAATGAAGCCATTAATCTGTCTCAGGGATTTCCGGATTTTATGCCGGATTCTGAACTGCTGGATCATGTAGATTATTTTGTTAAAAAAGGCTTTAATCAATACGCCCCGTTGGGAGGAATGCCGGTATTGAAGGAAGAAATTGCCAGAAAAATAGAGAACAGCCATCGAGCCGTTTATCATCCGGATTCCGAAATAACCGTTACCGCAGGTGGTACGCAGGCTATTTTTACAGCCATTGCTGCTTTTGTGAAAAAAGATGATGAAGTGATCATTTTTGAACCGGCTTATGATTGTTATGAACCAACAGTAGAACTTTTTGGTGGCATTGTCAAACGTTTTGAAATGAAAGCTACGGATTATGAAATCGACTGGGCAGCTGTAAAAGGACTGGTAAGTGAAAAAACTAAAATGATTATTCTGAATAACCCGAATAATCCTTCAGGAAAGATTTTAAAGGAAAAAGATCTGCAGGAACTTATCCAACTCGTAAAAGGAACTTCCATTCTTATTTTGAGTGATGAAGTATATGAAAATATTGTTTTTGACGGGAAACAGCATTTAAGCATCTGCCAATATCCTGAACTTAAAGAAAGAAGCCTTTTGGTAGCTTCATTCGGAAAGCTTTTCCATGTTACAGGGTGGAAAACTGGTTATTGTGCCGCTCCCAAAAACCTGACTGATGAGTTCAGAAAAGTACACCAGTTCAATGTTTTCTGTGTAAATACTCCCATCCAGCTGGCATTGGCAGAATACATGAAAAATGATGAACATTATCTTCACCTGAACGCGTTTTTCCAGGAAAAAAGAGATTTTTTGCGAAAGGGACTGGCCGGAACTTCTTTTAAGCTTCTCGACTGTGAAGGCACTTATTTTCAGGCGGTAAAATACGATGCCATTTCAGATCAGAATGATTTTGATTTTGCCAGCGAGCTTACCATCCGTCATAAAGTAGCCAGTGTTCCTTTTTCATCGTTCTATCAGAATAAGAGAAATGACCACGTAATCCGACTGTGTTTTGCAAAAAAACAGGAAACCCTAGAAAAAGCGATTGAACACCTTTCAAAAGTAAAGCCTTTTATATAAGCGGAGAAAGCAGCCTTGCCAGATGTTCAAAGAAGACTTTATATTTAGGTCTTTTTCGCCATGTATCTAGAAAAATCTCTTCACAGTCATTCATATCTTCGAGAAAAATGCTGTGAAGTTTTTCGTTGATCTTGTAATCAAATACCAATGCATTGACTTCAAAATTCAGTTCCTGGCTTCTGACATCCATATTAGCTGTTCCAATGCTTGAAAAATTATCATCGATAAGCATGGTTTTGGCGTGAATAAACCCTTTTTTATAAAAGAAAACCCGGACATTATTCTCTAAAAGTTCCTCGTAATAGGAATAAGCCGCTGCATTCACAATGACGGAATCTCCTGACTTCGGAACCATCAGCCTTACATCCAGACCGGAAACAGCTGCCTGTTTAATGGCATCCAGCACTGTTTCTACCGGAATGAAATAAGGAGTAACCATATAGATTCTTTTTTTGGCCGCGAGAATGGCCGAATGGGTGCTCAGCATAATGGAAGGCTTAGTATCCGGCCCGCTGGCTGCTGTCTGTACCAATGAACTGCCTCCGCCAATGGTTTTATAATCAAAATAATCCTGTGAAATTTCCGGAAACTTTTCCGTGGCAAAAGTCCAGCTGCTTAAAAACAGAAACTGGAAGTAAAAAGCTGCTTCTCCTTTGATGTACAGATGTATATCCCGCCAATACTGTTTAGGATTGGGATTGATGTATTTATCTGACACGTTGATTCCCCCTGTAAAGACTTCAGATCCGTCCACAATAATGATTTTCCTATGGTCTCTGTAGTTCACCCTGTTGGCCAGAATTCTGAAGGTAATTTTATTTACCGGAGATACTTCCACACCACCTTCTTTAAGTCTTTTTAATAGTTTCTTCCCTATCTTTCCGCTTCCCATATCATCATAAAGAAAACGCACTTTTAAACCTTCTCCTGCTTTTTTTATCAGAAGATCAGCAAGCCTGTTCCCTACTTCATCGTTATCATAAATATAGTATTCAAGATGGATATGATGCCTGGCTCTTCCAAGCACCTCAAACACTTTGGCAAACTTTTCCTCTCCGTTTACCAGTACTTCGGTGTGATTTCCCTGCGATAACGGAGAACGGGCAGCGTGATACAGAAAGTTAACCGTTGTGATAAAGTTCCAGACTTCTTCTTTATGTTCTTCAAGTGTTTTGTCATGGGTCTTTTGAATATATCCGGCCACTGTACGGTATACCTGTTCATTCCGTTCTATTTTAAAGGTGTAAAATTTATTTTTCCTGTAATTGACTCCAAATACAAAGTAGATAATAATTCCTGCTACAGGCAGAAAGATGATGAGCATGAGATAAGCCAGCGTTTTGCTGGTCGTTCGTGTATCCATAATGATCTTACCGGCAAGAAAGACCGTTCCCAAAAGATATAAGACTTCAAGCCCAAGCAGGATATAGGGAAACTGATCAAAGAATTCTTTAAACATCTGAGTGCTGTTAAGATTATGATATTAAAGATAGGGAAAAAAGAAAAGGTAAATTAGCATATACTAAAGCTGTTTAAACTTTTTTATTAAACCACGGAGGTACAAAAGATTTATTTTAAATACTTTAGTGATTTTTTAAGTTTAAATACTTTGCGCATAAAAGTTCACATAAGCTCTTTAAAAATCTACGATTTTTATTCTTTTGAGAACCTTATCATATCTAATATCTATGCAAATAGCTTTTGTCTTTTGTGGTTAAGCTTCAAACGAGTTTGCTTATAAAAAAAGAACCAATTTCATTCAATTGGTTCTTTTTTTATTGTAATATCGTGTTCGGAAATAGTCTATAAAAACATTCCTCCTGAAGCTTCAATTCTTTGTCCGTTGATCCAGCCAGCGTCTTCTGTACACAGGAAGGCCACTATTCCACCGATATCATCCGGAAGACCAGCTCTGCCTAATGCTGTTATACTGGAGATCGTGGAATTGACTGCTTTATCATCTCTGGTTCTTCCACCGCCAAAATCGGTTTCTATAGCGCCTGGTGCAATAACGTTAGCCTTAATTCTTCTTGGTCCCAATTCTTTAGCCATATATTTCGTCAGCATTTCCACACCTGCTTTCATCGAGCCGTAAATGGATGATCCGGGTAGGGCAAATCTTGCCAGTCCTGAAGAAATATTGATAATTCCTCCACCGTCATTCATGAATGGAAGCATTTTCTGGGTCAGGAAAAAGACCCCTTTAAAATGGATATCAACCATATCATCCAGCTGCTCTTCGGCTACTTCCATAATCGGAGCATACAGAGCTGTTCCTGCATTGTTAACCAGAAAATCTATTTTCGGGCTTCCTGTTTCCTGTTCAAGATGTTCTGTTATCTGCTTTACAAAAGCTGCAAAACTTTTCACATCTCTGGTATCCAGTTGAAAAGCTATAGCGTTCTGTCCCAAGGCTTTTATTTCATTAACGACTGTTTCCGCTTCTTCTTTACTGTTTTTATAAGTAATGATCACATCAAGTCCTTTTTGGGCGATTTTAAGAGCTGCGTTTTTACCAAGTCCGCGGCTTCCTCCTGTTACTAAAGCTATTTTTGTTTTTGCTGTCATTTTGTTTGATTTTAATAATACAAAGTTGGATTATTTCCGGGCAGGAATGTTTGCCCGAATCAATCTGAAATTTGCAAAATTCAAATTATAAGCGAAACTGAAGCGGAGTAAAGGATGTTTTTCTTTTAAAAAAGTTTGAAAAGTGGGCAATTTCCTCAAAACCGAGCGCATAGGAAATTTCAGACACATTCCATTGGGTCTGCCGAAGCATGATCTTGGCCTCCTGAATAAGGCGGTCTGCAATAAATTCTGTGGTGGTTTTCCCTGTATTTTCTTTTAATTTCTTATTCAGATAGTTTACATGTATAGCCAATCTGTCGGCATAGTCTTTTGCTGTTTTCAGCTGTAGCCGCTGTTCTGAAGATTCAATCGGGAATTGTCTTTCCAGAAGTTCTATAAATAGAGAAACTATCCGTAATGAAGCATCATTAGCTGTTGAAAGCGTAGCTGCCGGCTGCAATTTCTGTCCGTAATGAATCAATTCAAGTACATAATTCCTGATGAGATCATACTTAAAGATGTACTCGGAATCTATTTCCTTTTTAATCTTTGTGAATAAAATTTCAATTTCATCTGCCAGCTCATCCTCTATTTCAAACAATGGTACGTTTCCGGGCTGGAATATCGGCAGGTCTTCCAAAGAAAACATGGATTGGGATTTAACAAAAAAATCTTCTGTAAATACACAAAAACTTCCGGATTGATCGGGATCCTGGGGAACCCAATGGTAAGGAACTTTAGGCGTAGCGAATAATAAGGCATTCTTTTCTATAGGAATGATCTTATCTGCATACTCGGCCCTGTTTTTACCTCTGATTAAACTAATTTTGTAATATTTCCGCCTGTTATAAGGCATTTCTGAGGTTGTTTTTGTCCTTTCTATGGTCTGCCGGATATCAAATACATTAAAATGTCCGATGTCTTTATGAAGGCCCTTCGGGAAAATACTTTCGAGATCTTTTCCTAGCTTGGCGGTCATCTCTTTATAGAAATCTTCAAGTGATGCGTGGGATATTTTTTCCATTTCAGACAATTTGTACAATTCAAATATACGAAACTGCTCAGAATGGAAATTCATAAAAAAAACATTTTTTTATCCACACAAAGTGATATATTTCATTTATTTTTTCTACATTCGTTATAACTAATACACTAAAAATCAAAACAATGAAAAAGCAAACCTTATCCAATGCAAAGAAGCTTAGCAAAAAGCAATTGAGAACTATCGCCGGAGGACTTCTTAACTGTATGGAACCGATATTGTGTACTAACCCACCGTGTGATCCGCCTTCTGACCCTAACGGATGTACCATGTATTCTCCTAAATGTGCACAAAGAGAGTGCAGAGTACCGATTGAGATCATTCCATAATTTTAATACAACGGGTTATGAAAGATTTCAAAAACGGCAGAAAACTAAATAAAAAAGAGCTAAGAACGGTTTCTGGCGGATTGATGAGGTGCCTTAATCTGGATACACGAAGATGTAGAACTACCGGAGTTACATGTGCAGAACCTGAATGCAGATATGTACCGGATCCGTTATATCCATAATATAATTTTAAATGATCACTTATAAAAAAACGTATCTGAATTTCCGGATACGTTTTTTTAAGTTACTTGAAATCAAATCATCTTAAAAAAGCTAAAAGCGACTTTTATGACTTTCCCTCTTCCAACTCCCAGCTTCAAGCTTGTATCAATCAGACCACTATACCTCCTACCCATTGTATTTCCCATTTTCCATTTTTGTATTCTGCCGAATAATCATTAGAAGAGCTGCTTCCGAATTCGTAAATATAGAATATGTCGGGATTTTTTGCATTCTTCTGTATTTTGGAAATGCCTCCGTCAGTGATATCCGTTATCCTTGTATAAGCAGTCTGCTTTCTTTTATCTTCTGAGATAAATAGTACCCTGAATCCCGGATTAACCTGATGAAAATAATCACAGCCACTTTCATATACCAGAAAAGAATAATTCCTTTTGTCCTGATTTTCTTCTCCATAACCATTATTTAGGAGCAGCAATTCATAAAGTTGGGTAAATTTATTTTTATCGGACTTATACATAGGATTCATATCTTCAAAATCATTAATGCCGTCTCCGTCTGTATCTTTATTATCCGAATTCAGACCTAAACTTTTCTCAAAAATATCGTTATAACCATCCTTATCTGTATCCTTCATTAAATCCTTCAGCTTTATTTTGAATAATTTCCCGTCTTCCTGCGCCGAATAATCATCATATCCCGGAAGTCCCGGCACTTTAATGATTTTCACCAGACTGCCTTCTATCTGAAGGTATTCTTCCTGAATAATAGGCTGTTCCTGAATTTTATTGAAATAGTAATGACTAAAACTAAGACCCAAAAAGTAAGCTGAAGGCTTATTATTTTCTATCTTTAATAACCAATACCCTAAATTATTTCTGGCCAGGGCATAAAGCACATTTCCTACCTTCTGTTGAGCAGTATACCAGAATTGTTTGGAAAACTTCTCATCAAACACTTTAAAATCAGTTTCTTTTCTTTTGAAGTTCTCTTCATATTCCTTATCGTAAGTATGGTCTGCTATGCTGTCTTTTTTAAAATCCCGGTATTTTGTCAGGTTTATAATTTCAAGGTAAGCGGGTTTTTCATTAAGGATCTGCTGTACTGTATAGGGTTTCTGCTCTTCGTATGGACCATAAAGCTCGTCTTTACTGGCAACAAAACAGTTCTCTTCAGCAGATTTTGAACACGAAAAAAGCAGGGCAAGGACTGCAAAATATAAAATTTTCATAGTTAAAGTTTGCTACATGAATGCAAAAAACGCTCCCAAATTCATGGAAACGTTTTTTAATTATAACGAACTTTAATATTTTCTTATACGTTGAATCTGAAATGCATAATATCACCGTCTTTTACGATATATTCTTTCCCTTCTACGGAAAGTTTTCCGGCTTCTTTTATCTTCACTTCTGAACCGTAAGTAACGTAATCTTCATATTTAATTACTTCTGCACGGATGAATCCTTTTTCGAAATCTGTGTGAATTACCCCTGCAGCCTGAGGAGCTGTCCATCCCTGTCCTATGGTCCAGGCTCTAACCTCTTTTACTCCGGCTGTGAAGTACGTCTGAAGTTTCAACAGGTCATATGCTTTTCGGATCAGACGGTTTACTCCCGGTTCCTGAAGGCCAAGTTCATCAAGGAAGATTTCTCTTTCTTCAAAAGTTTCCAATTCATTGATGTCTGCTTCAATCTGAGCAGCTAAAACTACTACTTCAGCCCCTTCATTTTTAGCCATTTCTTCGATTTTACCAATCCATTCGTTTCCGTTTTTGATTGAATTTTCGTCTACGTTACAAACATAAAGAACAGGCTTATTTGTCAAAAGCTGCACTTCACCGATAATTGATTTTGCAAAATCATCTACAGCAAATTCTCTTGCATTTTTTCCATCTTCCAGGAATTTCTGCAGATTCTGAAGGGTTTCATAGGTAAGAATATCTTCTTTTTTCCCTGACTTAATGAATTTTTTAGCTTTTTCAACAGCTTTACCTACCGTTTCAAGATCTTTCAATTGCAGCTCGATATCGATAATTTCTTTATCTCTTAACGGGTCTACAGATCCTTCAACGTGAACGATATTTCCGTTATCAAAGCATCTTAAAACGTGGATGATGGCTTCACACTCACGAATATTGGCAAGGAACTGATTTCCCAGTCCTTCTCCTTTGCTGGCTCCTTTTACGAGACCTGCAATATCAACAATTTCCACAACAGCCGGCAAAACTCTCTCTGGCTTCACTATTTTTTCCAGTTCAAACAATCTCTGGTCTGGTACAGATACCGTTCCTAAGTTCGGTTCTATGGTACAGAAAGGATAGTTTGCTGATTGAGCTTTTGCGTTGCTTAAACAGTTAAAAAGGGTTGATTTACCTACATTCGGAAGGCCTACGATTCCACATTTCATATTGTAAAATTCAAAGTTTTAAGGTTTAGGTTTAAAGTTCAGTACATTAGGTTTAAAGTTTTCTTAAGACTTTTTGCTGCATTAATGAACCTTGAACTTTAAGCGTGCAAAGATAGTGATTTTAGAATGAGTTTCATAATAAAAAAATCTGCCAAATTCTGACAGATTTAAGTAATGTTCATCGGGAATAAGAATTTCTGGTTTATAAAGATGTGAAGCTGGGGGCAGGAAGAGGGAAGCAATTGAGGTTATAAATCATAAGTTTTTATCCTTTTTAAGACAATTAAATTGTATATGATCATTAATAATTATAAACAAAATTAACTTCCTGTCTCCCTCTTCCTGCTCAAGCATCTTAACCTTAAGTCCAATCTGAAATCAGGTTAAATTTATTCAAAGGTTTTATGGATTATTCCCCGTGGCTTCCTGAGCCAGCGGCACGTCATTTGGTGCATCCTGCAGAACTCTGTCCAGTGTAAATAAGGACTCGTCTGTAGCACGGTCGCCACCTGCAATTTTTAATTTATCAATCAGATTTTGGGCCAATGTTTCCTCTTCAATCTGTTCCTGAACAAACCATTGCATAAAGTTCCATGTTGCCCAGTCTTTTTCTTCCAGTGCCAGATCTACAATTTTATAGATGGCCGTAGTGTTATCTACCTCATGTTTGAAAACACCGTCAAAGCAGGCTGATAGAGATTCAGGATCAGCTGGTGGTTCGGGAATAGCCTCTACTTTAGGTTTTCCGCCTCTGTTCAGAATGTATTCCATGAATTTAATAGAATGATTTCTTTCTTCCTGTGCATGCCTGTATAGAAAATTGGCAATTCCCTGATATCCTTTATCATCTGCCCAGATTCCGTAAGATAAAAAAACGTGTGATGCGTGAATTTCTTTGTTCATCTGAGCACTCAATGCTTTTTCCACATTGGTGGAAAGTCGGTTAGTATTCATAATGTTATATTTTGGTGATTATGGAATTTATCATGCAAAAATGGTTCCGATAAAGCATTTATGGTAAACAAAATTAAATCAACTACTATTATATCCTATTGAATTTCATCATTTTACAGTGATAATTTATAGTTATTCTAAAATAAATTGGCTGGTTCTCCCGTATTACCGTTTCAGTAAGCTGGCTGTTTTCAGATCTTCTCTCAGCTTTATAATGTAAATAAAACAATCAAATCAGAAAAAAGCGATGGCATCCCTACTTTTGAAGAGAAATTGAAAATTTCATCTAATGGGCTAAAATTGTGAATATTGGAAAACGCGGGGCGCAAAGCATTTTAAACTGTTATACGCATTTTAAGGCGCAAGAAAACCCAAGGTTTTCAGCCAGCTTTTATTCTCAATTAATCATTTAATTTATTGTGAGTGTATACATAAAAAATCTGCTTTATTTGCGGGAAAACTCTCACAGATAAAGCAGATTGAACGGATTTATCATGAAGCAAACAACTTTCTGAATTTTGAATTATTCAATAGTTTTGCTTTTTTTAAGCAGGTTTATTTCACTTTCCTTGCTGAATAATCACTTTCGTTTCCTAGCCTGTCTACTGCTTTTATGGCCACAGCATTCAGTTTTTGTCCGTTTTTATTCTTCGGAATATCTTTAGAAAGGGTGTCAAGTGTGAGAATTTCAGTTTCCCAAACACCATTGTATTGAGTGAAAAGAATCCATTGGAAGACATCTCCTATATTTTTCGTACTCCATCTGGCCTGAGCGGCATTTCCACCATCTGTAATAAATAGAGTGGGAATTTGTAACGGATCTGCTTTAATCCATGGAGATTTCGGAACCAGAGCTTTTTCTTTGTAAGGTCCATTTTTCAGAACAGGAAGCATATTGGGATTTTTGGTAAGCCCGGCAATACTCCAATGTATTTCTCCGGCATCATTCTTTAAGACCTGCCTGGAAATCTCGATCTGATTTTTAATTTCAGTGGGACGGTCTGCTACCTTTATTTCAACGGTATTTAATCCCGGCCATACGTGGCGGTTCATTACATTTTCTGACTTCCACCAGTTCAGCAAAGCTTCAAATCCCTGTCCTTTAGAATCAATCGGCCAATACAGCTGTGGTGAAAAATAATCTACCCAGCCTTTATTCAGCCATAATTTAGCATCTGCATACAGTTCGTCATATTGGGAAGATCCTACGATTCCGGCAGGATAGCCAGGCTTCCAGATTCCGAACGGGCTGATTCCGAATTTTACATAGTTTTTTTCGGCATGAACTTCTTTATAGATTCTTTCTACAAATTTATTGACATTATCTCTTCTCCAATCTGCTCTGGATAATGTTCCCCCGTTTCTCAGATATTCATTCCATGATGCATTATCAGGAAAGTCTGCTCCTCTGTTATAAACGGCATAAGGATAAAAATAATCATCAAAATGAACGGCATCAATATCATATCTTTTCACAATGTCTTTTACTACATTGGAAACATGTCCCTGAGTTCTTGGATTTGCCGGATCAAACCAATACATTCCGTTCTTCAGCTTCACTACAATATCAGAGAGTTTACTGGCCATTGAATGCCCATTCACACTTCCTCCGTTTGAGTGATGAGCACGATAAGGATTTAACCATACGTGAAGCTCTAATCCTCTTTTGTGAGATTCTTCAATCCAAAATTGCAGGGGGTCGTAATTTGGATACGGAGGTGTTCCGGTCTGCCCGGTCAGGAAATACGACCAAGGTTCAATACTGCTGGTGTATAAAGCATCTGCAGAGGGTCTTATCTGAAAGATGACAGCATTGAAGTTATTTTCCTGAAGCATATTCAACATACTGATTGCTTCAGCTTTTTGCTGCTCAACCGATAAATTATTTCTTGAAGGCCAATTAATGTTTGCCACACTCGCAATCCAAGCTCCACGAAATTCACGCTTGATTACTGGAAGATTCACTTTAAAATCTTCTTCACCTAATGCTGTCGCAATAGGCGGAACTTTTGCAGGATTCGGAGCTTTAACCGTGTTATTTGATGACTTTACTGTTTTTGTCGTTTTGGATTTAGGTCCGTTTTCCCTCACAGCACAAGAAATGCTGAAAGATGCAAAGAAACCTAATATGCAGACTAATTTTATTTTAGTGATTTTCATAAAATGATATCAAGAAAGAATTTCTGAGTTGTAAAAGACAAAACTAATGATATAAAGATAATTTCAAAAATCTTACACTGTAAAATTTAGTTAAAAAAAAGGTGCAGAAAATTTCTGCACCTTAATTAAATGTAAATGAATGGATAATTTAAACTTCTGAAAGACTTTGGTTTGCCTTAGCATTCACTGTATCTACATTTTCTTCTTCGGTAAGATCTGTTTTGTAGGTTTCAGGAACAAACAAAATATTGACAATAATTGCAATAACAACCAATAAAACCGGATAAGCCAACCCAATGAAAGGAGTCAAAGCAACGCTTACCACAAATGAAGTCTTAATAAATTCAGTTACAAAGGTTGTCGCCCCACCGATAAAGCCGTTCCCCATGTTTTGAGCAAATCCCATACTTGTATAACGGATTTTGGTTGGGAAAATCTCAAGCATAAATGCACCTAAAGGTCCATAGGTTGCTGCTCCGGCTACAGAAAGAAGGAAACTGATTCCCATAATCTTTAAAGTTGCGGCAGTGCTGATGGCATGAACTTCCGTTAAGCCATCCGGATTTCCGATTTTCATAAATAAATAGAATGAGGTTGGAATTAAGATTAAACTTGAAATTAAACCGCCAATCAGTACTTTTTTCCGTCCGATTTTATCACTTAAAGCTCCAAAATATTGGTAGAAATAAGCACTGAACAAAGTAACAACACCTGTAATCATTAAAACTGTAGTTTCTTCTAATTTCACAGCACGCTGCATGAAGAAAAGCGTGACGAAAAGGCTGGTCTGCATTACAGAACTTTGTGCTGCATTACCTCCGAAAATAGCTTTCAGCATCAATTTAATATTTCCTTTTGTGGTAAACGCTTCTTTTACTGGAGCTTTACTTGTTTTTCCTGCTTTTTTAAGCTCTTCAAAAACCGGACTTTCATGAAGTTTTTTTCTGGCGAAATAACTTAAAAGAACCAAAACTGAACTTAATAAAAATGGAATTCTCCATCCGAAGCTATTGAAATCTGTTTCAGACATCATTGTTCTTGTCACGAAGATTACACTTAAACAAACCAAAAGTCCGATAGGAACCGTTGCCTGAATAAAACCTGTGTAAAATCCTCTTTTATTTGCCGGTGCGTGTTCTGCAACGTAAATTACAGCACCTGCATATTCGCCACTGATAGCTAATCCCTGCATTAATCTGCAAACTAAAAGTAAAATTGGAGCAGCCCAGCCAATGCTTGAAAAATTGGGAATACACCCAATCAGGAAGGTTGAAGCTCCCATTAAGATTAATGAAAGAAGGAAAGAGTATTTTCGTCCAATTTTGTCACCAATATTTCCAAAAATAAGTGATCCAATTGGTCTGAACATGAATGATGAAGCGACTACGGCCAATGTTTCTAAGAAGTGGGATGACCCGTCAGCAGGGAAAAGGTTTACCGAAAGTGAACCTGCCAGAATAATTGCCAGAAACATATCGTACCATTCGATCAAGGTTCCTGCAGATGACGCAATAATAACAGTCAGAATGCTGTTTTTTTGCTTTGATTGTGTTGTAATATCCATTTTAATTTTTCGTTTTAATTTTTAGAAATCATTTTTAGAACATAAAGAAAGTCGCGACGTGGAAGCGGTTGTTTCGTGCATTGTATTCGTTTCCGATACCTCTTCCGTTGCTTTGAGCATTTCCCCAGGTGGCTACTGTATTCTCAACCTCAAATCTCAGACGAATTGCTTTGCTCAAAATCCAATCAACACGCGGAACCACTCTCCATAAATGATCAACACTTCGCCCTCCTGGAGTTGCAGAAATTGCGCCCCAAGAAGAAGTTACACCATAAGTTGTCGCTACTCTTCCTTCAACAGGATCATTAGCACCCATGTTTTTCACATAACCTGCGAAAAGTCCGAATGCCACTTTTTTAGCAGTTGTCTGTTGAAAATCAATCCAACCGCTTCTTGTATTCATTGTTCTGAAAATATCTGCCTGTCCCGGTGCTGCATAGCCTATGAAACCTCCCAGCATCACGAGTGATGCAGAGTTTTGCCCCATCATTGCAGATGCACTGATTGTCAAAGGTTTTGTGATTGCTTTTGCGTATGCCATTGCTGTAAAGCTTTTCACACGGTTATTGTTCACGATTGGCGGTGTTCCTGAAGACAGTTGTGGTCTTAACTCTTCGTATTGTGCGGCAATTCCAGCAACAAATTTTGAAGATTTATATTGAAACTGTAAATGAGTCGAAGGCATTCCGCTGTCTCGGTAAGGTGTGGTGTTTGGGGTAAAATCACGCTGCGAGTTGATAGCGGCAATTACTTTAAATTTATCTGAAAGTTTATGTGTCAATCTTACCTGAGGATTTCTGTTTAATGCAAAAATCGGAGAACCTGTACTGTAGTTAACCACATTCGGAAGACAGTCAAGAATTACCATTGGATGCCAGTACTGCCCTACTCCAAGCTGTGTTTTTTCCCAGTCTAAAGTAATGTATGCATGTCTTAAACGAAACTCGTTGATTCCGCCTTCTGTGGCACCAAAAAATTCACCTTCCAAAATACCTGCTGTTTTTGCTCCTAAAACATCCGGACCTTTTACATTGATACCCGCTCGTGAAACGACTGAAAGCATATGAAATTTTGGGGAATCGTTGATATCCTCACCATTCACATCCAGTGCACGATCTCTTGGATAAAGCGGAACGATGTTTTCTCCTGCACCAATGTTTTGTCTGGTATCGTAGAAAATATCATTTCGGATGAAACCATAAAAGTCAACTTTTACTTTTGCTTCTTGAGGTTGAGCCACAATAACTGGCTTTGCACTAACTAAAGAGTCATTAATTGTTTTGTCTGATGTATTTTGCTGTGCATTTCCCAATATTGAAACACTCAGCAAAGCACCAGCTAAAGTGCGTTGTAAGAATTTTCTTTTCATATCTAAGTTTTTTTCAGTGAAGCCCTTATTGCTTCATTTCCAAACATACAAATTTTATTAAAACTAACAAGTGTTAGTTAGTATAATTAATAAAATGTATTTATTAAAATCATATGTTAAATTGAATTAAAGCAATGAAATTCATAAAAATACAAATCAAAACATACTGAAAACTCACACTTTACAACAAATAACAATTAAATTCAAAATAAACGGATTAACTATATTAAGTTTGCAAAGTTTTTTAAAAACAGTAATAAAAATATTTGAAAACTGACAAAAATCATAAATATGAGCATAAAAAAAGCCCCGAAAAATCGAGGCTAAATTATAATTTAAGAATTTCAGATTAAGCTTTTGCTGATCTTTCTACTCTTTTTCTTTCTTCTTCAGAAAGAAGTTTTTTACGCATTCTGATGAAGTTTGGAGTTACCTCGATACATTCATCATGCTGAATATATTCCATACACTCTTCAAGAGAGAATAAGATTTTTGGAGCAACACCTGTATCTTTATCTTTTCCAGAAGCTCTCATGTTGTTCAACTGCTTCGCTTCTACGATGTTTACAACAAGGTCGCCTGGTTTATTTTGTTCACCGATGATCATCCCAGCATAGATTTCCTCACCTGGATCTACGAAGAATTTACCTCTGTCCTGTAATTTAGCAATAGAGTATTCTGTTGCCGGACCTTGAGTTTTGCTGATTAACACCCCGTTGTTTCTTCCAGGAATAGCTCCTTTGAAAGGCTTATATTCTGTGAAACGGTGTGCCATAATAGCTTCCCCCGCAGTAGCAGTCAACATCTGAGAACGTAATCCGATTAATCCTCTTGAAGGAATTTCGAATTCCATATGCTGCATTTCTCCTTTCGTTTCCATAATGTGAAGATCTCCTTTTCTCTGAGTAGCTAAATCGATTACTCTTGAAGCGAATTCTTCAGGAACATCCACTACCAAGGATTCATAAGGCTCACATTTTTCACCGTCAATTTCTCTCAGGATTACCTGCGGCTGTCCGATAGTCATTTCATACCCTTCTCTTCTCATTGTTTCAATTAAAACAGATAAGTGAAGAATACCTCTACCGAATACAAGGAACGTGTTTGCATCATCAGTCTGCTGAACTCTTAATGCTAAGTTTTTCTCTAATTCTTTTGTTAATCTTTCTTTCAGGTGATTAGACGTAACATATTTACCGTCTTTACCGAAGAAAGGTGAATTGTTGATAGAGAACGTCATGTTCAATGTAGGCTCATCAATTGCCGTTCTTTCCAATGGTTCAGGATTTTCAAGATCAACGAAAGAATCACCAATCTGGAAAGCATCAAAACCTACTACGGCACAGATATCACCTGCCTGTACTTCGGTTACTTTTTTCTTTCCTAATCCTTCGAAAACATAAAGTTCTTTTACTTTACCTTTCAACACTTTACCATCTGCCTGAGCAAGACCAATCCACTGAGATTCTTTGATCTCTCCTCTTGTTACTTTCCCGATGGCAATTCTTCCTAAGAAAGAAGAGAAATCTAAAGAAGTAATCTGCATCTGAAGGTTTCCTTCTTCTACTTTTGGAGCAGGAACGTATTGTAAAATCCCGTCTAATAGTGGTAAAATATCTTCGGTCTGCTCTAATGAAGTGTTGAACCAACCTTGTTTTGAAGATCCGTAGAATGTAGGGAAATCAAGCTGTTCTTCAGTAGCTTCAAGGTTGAAGAATAAATCAAATACCTGATCGTGAACTTCGTCCGGACGGCAGTTTGGCTTATCTACTTTATTGATTACCACTAATGGTCTCAATCCTAATTCCAGAGCTTTCTGAAGTACGAATCTTGTCTGTGGCATTGGTCCTTCGAACGCATCCACCAATAGAATAACTCCATCAGCCATTTTCAATACTCTTTCTACTTCTCCACCGAAATCGGCGTGACCAGGAGTATCAATTACGTTAATTTTTGTGTCTTTATAAGTAACAGAAATATTCTTGGATAAGATGGTGATCCCTCTTTCTCTTTCAAGATCATTGTTATCCATAATTAATTCCCCGCTTTCCTGATTTTCACGGAAAATGTTGGTAGCGTGAATGATTTTGTCAACCAGAGTCGTCTTCCCGTGGTCAACGTGTGCGATAATCGCAATATTTCTAATGTTTTGCATATAGGATTTTTACGGGTGCAAAAATAGTGATTTTAAATGAATTAATTAAAAAGTTTATGCAATATTTAACAATTTCATAATGAGAAAATTAGATAAAATCCTTTTAAAATCTCCGGAAAAGGGATGGGACATCAGGTTCTGTTATTTCTTTATTTTACCGTTTGTACCGATAATTTCATGCAACTATAGGATCAATCTACCCGGAAAATACTTTGAATATTTGTATTGGATGTTCATTTTTTTTATCTCTATAAATTTCAAATATTATTTTAAAAAATTCAATGATAATATAACACGTCAAGTTCTGTCGCTGTCTCCTATTACTTTTGTCTCAGAAGTTTTCCTGCAGGAAACGGAATAGTAATAACATCAAAAAAAACAAAAAATGGCAACAATTGAATTAAATGATCCCTTCACCGGAGAGTGGACTGTTTTTACGGAAGCAACCCATAAATATGACGGAACTCTTATTACAACAGGTAATACAGATGATATTATTTATAAAAATGTAAACAATGTATTTTACCGCAGAGTACTTCCCAATGACACTGTAAACGTAAGATGGTTTGGAGCTTCCGGAGATGGAAACACCAATGATACTCAGGCTGTACAGAATGCTTGCAATATCAGAAAAAACATCTATTTTCCCGAAGGTATTTACCTTGTAAATATTGAAGTAAAACACAAAGCCAAAATATTTGGAGCTAGCAGCAGCACTACCTTTATAAAACCTTATGATTATAATCAACCTGCTATGATTTTAAATGACCAAAAGGCTCCTTACTGGCAGTATGCAACAATTATTGAAGAATTAACTTTCGAAGGCGGAAATCAAACAGATTGGAAAGGCTATGGTATCAGTATGGCTAAAGCTCACGAATCAGAATACAGTTCTCAGGATGAATTCAATGGTAATATCACTTTCAGGAATGTAGATTTCAAATTTTTTAATAAGGGATTACAGGGGTTATTCGGAAACATTGGAATGGATTTTTATTCTGTGGGAATTCATCATAATAAATACGGGATGTATTTTCTTGATAATAAATTTGGAACCAATCTGGATATTATGCATGCTGGTAATAAGTATTTTTATAGCGGTGAAATATCCGGAAATGAAGTAGGTATATATATTCATAATGAAACGGAAGGGTTTGGAGGAGTAACTTTCAGTAATGTTATCTTTGAGCACAATGATATCAATACCTATATCAACGGTAACAATGCTATTACTCCAATTGTTATTGAATCGTGTTGGAATGAAGGATCCGGGACTGTCAAAAAGACTACTCCTATATCAATAGACACATGATCCGGCAACACAAAGGGGTAGAAAAACATTAATCCGCACACTCATATTTTTGAAGGAAAAAACTTAAACTGTAACGTAAATAATTCATTTGTATCTGATTATTATATCAATGGAGAGAACATCATTGTAAAAGCTACAAACTGTTATACAGAATCTAACATCGGAGTTAACGCTGCAGAGTCAAAGGTTGTAGGGTACAATAGTAATTTAATTTTATATCGACCTTCCACAATTTTCGGTCTTCCTAAAAATGACAATATTATCTTGGCAGATAGTCTTGATTACAGCCGGACAGTACACATCAATAATAACAGCAACAGTGCTGTTACGCGTCCAGCCATCAGCACGCCGAGATTTAACAAAGTTGGAAATATCAAAAATAAATTAAAATCTGTAACCCTGGAAACCTCCGAAATTCTTACAGGTAATCTGGCTCCGGTAACAGGAATGGTCGTAAATGATGGTGTTATTTTTGAAACATGTAATCAGTTCAACATTCCTTTTCCGACTTTGCCATCAGGCGGTGATCCTAACTATGTTACAAGCTATATGCGACTGGAAAACAGCCTGGTAAATACTCATCCAAACAAAGGAGGATATTATGTAATCACTTTTGACATGAAAGTTAATTCCGGTGATCCTACTTTTTTTGTGTGGAATGAAAATGAATATCAAGTCATGCAGTATACCCCAACAGTCAAAAATAAATGGCAGACCATCGTAGGTTATGCTTCAGCAGATCCTTTGGACACTCATCTTAGCTTTTTTCTGGATATATCAGCTCTGGCACCAGTAGACATCCACTTATCAGCCTATCAGGTTTTAAGATTTGACACTTCAATTGAAGCGAAATCGTTCCTGGAAAGTAAAGTATTTGCTTTGTAAATGATCATAAAAAGCTCCCCAAAAAAGGGAGTTTTGTCCTTTTTCAATGCCTCATCAACCTATACAGCAGCACCAAATCAATTAAAACCACCAGAAAAAACTTGACAAGAAATGATTTTTTTGAAGTTTTATGATTGAAAATGATCATTCCTGAAGCAGCTCCTATGATTCCTCCCAGAAGTGAAAGTCCTAAAAGGGCATTTTCAGAGATCCGTCTTTTATGGCTTTTAGAAAGATACTTATCATAACCGTAAACAATGAATACGATTATGTTTATAAGAAAGAGATACAATAACATTCCACAAAAATACTTGTTCTGGAAAAACAAATAATGTATTTTTAGTCATTATTAAAAAAAAAATTCAATCAGTAAATAAACAAGATGTCAAAAAAACTAATACTATTATTTACTTTAAATGTATTCATGGGCCTTTCAGCTCAGGATAAAGCAGAATTGGCCATCCAGACCCTTGAAGAAAAATATCCTCAGGAAAAAATACATTTATTGCTGAATAAAAGCAGCTATTTAGCAGGAGACCATATATGGTTCAAATCTTTTGTATTTGATGGATACACTCCTTCTGATATTTCGACCAATCTTTTCGTAGAATTATATGACAGGAATAAAGTACTCATTGATAAAAAACTAGTTCCTTTATTCGATGGTCAGGGCAACGGAAGCTTCACTCTTCCTGAATCTATGAAAGAAGACGTGTATTATATGAGAGCCTATACTACCTGGATGACTAACTTCAGTGAGGGCTTTCAACTGGTAAAAGAGATTCCTGTCTATAATCCGGCTTCTCCTGAAAAACTGGAGCTCAACATCAATTCTCCATGGACAGCTTCTGTTTACCCTGAAAGCGGTACATTTATCAACGGAATCAATACAAAGCTTGCTGTAAGAATACAATCTAAAGGGGCTATGCCTTCCAGTTGGAATGGTTATGTTGTTGATACGGCAAAACCCGATGAGAAGATTGCAAGTTTTAAAGGTTTTGATGAAAATGTAGGCTCATTCCGAATGACTCCCCAAAGCGGTAAAACATATAAACTCTTTGTAGAGGACGCAAAAGGAAACCAGCAAAGCATTAATCTTCCTGCTGTTTCATCTTCCGGAATTAATCTTCAGGTTGAAAGCAGGACAGATGGTATCAAATATTCATTAAAATCAAAAAACATAGCTAATCCCAGTACTTTTTACAAAGTTATAGGTACAATTAATAATCAGTTGGTTTTTAAGTCTGTCATCAATACATTATCTGACGAAAAAGTGTATACGATACCTGCCGGACAACTTGTTAACGGAATTCTCCAGATCATTGTTATTGATGACAAGGATGCTGTTATTACCCAGAGACTTTGCTTTGTAAAGCCTGACCAGCTAAAAGTGAAACAGCCTACCCTGTCTTCTTCATTAAATGAAGCCCCGCGTGCTTTAAATTCTTTCAAAATAAATACAGATAATAGTGTGTCTCATTATACTGTAGCTGTGGCGGATGGCCGTTTTCAAAGTACAGAAGACGACAACAGCCTTTTAAGCACATTATGGCTTACGGGAGATATAACTTCGAAACTGTCTTCTCCTTATCAGTATTTTACAAAAGGGCATAATTCCGATGCACTGGATGCTGTTCTAATTTCTGAAAAATGGAAAAGATTTGACTGGAAATCTGTTATGGCAGGAGATTTCCCGATCATCAGAAATAATCCGGAACAATATATTTCTTACAAGGGAAAGGTATCTGTATTAGGAAAGCCGGCCCCTAATGCCACTTTAAACTTAATATTTAACACAGAAAAGCAAAGCATGGGCCTTTATCCTGTGAAAACAGATGCGAATGGATTCTTCACATTGGGCGGACTGATTTTTCACGATCTGTTTAAATTTCATTATCAGTTAAATGGAGAGAATAAAGAAACCAAAGTTCCTAAAGAGCAGGTTCAGGTTATTTTTCAGCCCAATTATAATTTTGTCCCGTACAGAAGCAGCCTGCCTGAAAGCAGATACATTCTCACGAAGCGCTTACCCAATGATCCTCTTCCTGAAGAGATTACCCGCTCCATAACTACAAAAAGCAATCAGAAATTGATTAATGAAAAAATAATCAATATTCAGGAGGTAAAATTAAGAGCACAGAAAAAAGACCTGACCAAGAAACTCAATGACGAATTAAGCAGTCCTTTATTCAGGAGCAGTAATGAAACCGTATTTGATTTTGTTAATGATGAAGGTAAAGCTCAGGGACACACGAATGTGATGCAATGGCTGCAAGGCAGGGTTGCAGGTCTTCAGATACAGCAAAGAGAGGGTGCTTTTGTTCCTTTAATCAGGGGGGCCCAGCCTATGATCTATCTGGATGAGATGATTATTAGCCCTGAGCAGATTTCATTTCTTTCCATGTCTGATGTTGCTATGGTAAAGATTATCAAAGACTACTTCATGGGAGGATTTGGCGGTGGATCCGGCGGTGCTATTCTCATCTACACCAAAAGAGGCGGAAGCCAGGGGAAAATCCCCACTTCTGAGATGTTTACCCAGCTCAAGCAGGTTTCACTCAGAGGATATGACAAGCCTGAGCTATTTAATAACCTGGACTATTCAGGCGGAGCATTTAACCGTATTCAACAAGACAGCCGAAGCACTCTTTACTGGAACCCAGCCTTTGATGTGGATTCCAGCGACGATTCTTCTATTAAATTTTATAACAATGACGATGCTAAAAATTACCGGATCATTATTATGGGATTCGATAAAGAGAGTAATCTTCCTTTATATTATAATGAAATCGTTAAATAATCTGAATTTGGATTAAGGAAACTGAGATTAAAGGTTGGAAGATGGAAGAATGGAAGATGGAAGTTACTTCCGGTTACAGGTATTTGAAGATCACTGTAAAATCAAATCACTTTAAAAAAGATCAACATGTATTATGGATGACCTTCAGAACTTCTCTCGAACTGAGATTAAATAACAAGGATTTTCCATTCAGAAATATCCGGACAAAAAAAACCGCTTCAGAAAAATGAAGCGGTTCTTTGTTATGTATAATCTGATAAGCTTATTTCTTAGCCTTTACATCCACAGCAATCTCGATATCCTTGCTAATCATCCATTCTGCAGGATCTGCTTCTGAAGTACCGAATTTGATTCCCCAGTCAGCTCTGTTTACAGTGAATTTAGCCTGAACAGCTGCTGTACCTTCAGCTACATCTACTTTAGCAGGGAAAGTTACGTTCATTGTTTTTCCTAATAAAGTAAGGTTTCCGCTTACTGTTTTATTAGCTCCTGCTACGGCATCTTTAGGGGCTTCTTTAAGATCAGCTACGCTTGTGATTTTAAAATCTGAAACCGGATTTTTTTCAACGTTAAAGAAATCTTCATTTTTTAAGTGGGCTACAAGATCTTCAGGTTTTTTATCTTTTTCAGTTACTGAAGCCGGATCAACTTTCAGAGACTTCATATCAATTACGAAGTTTCCTGCAGTAACCTGTCCTCCTTCAACACTTAAATCCCCTGATTTTACATTAAGTGTACCCCAACGTGGAGCAAAACCTCCTTTATGGAAAGCTTTCCAGTTTACGATAGAAGCCACAGTATCCACTGCCAACACTTCTCCTTTGCTTTCTGCAACAGTCTGCTCCTGAGCTGCACCCGGAGTTTCCGCTGATTTTTCTTTATTACATGATGCTGCAAGCAATCCTACTCCTACTAATGCAATTACGCTAAGTTTTTTCATACTATTTAGTTTGTTTAAAAAATTTTCTTTACTTAAAGTTTAAAAATTCAAAATCATCAATTTTGAGATTCCAAAAATAGAAAACCTCATCCTATTATCACCTTAACATACATCAAGAAATAAATTTATTGCTCTGATTTTTCTAATAAGGCAAGTAAAACAGTGAAAACCTTTATCAGATATCTCGATGATTTCAGCTCTATTCTTTATTTATACTCCACTTTATGATTCAGTTCTATAGGGTTATTTTGTGCGCGGATATGTTTCTTCATCATTTCTCTCATCTCTCTTAAATCAGTTTTCACGACATTTCCTGCCTCATCATAGTTGGTAATAGCAGATGGTTTTACGGCAGAAAGCGGATCACTGTAAAAGTCGCTCTGAAGCTTTTCATAATCGCTCCACGCAATCATTTTTTCAATTTTTGCAGGATACAGCTCTTTCCAGTTGGAGTTCTTTACCTGAACCAAATTAAACTGAAAATCGGATTTTTCATCATTTATTTTTACAATTAATCCGGGTAGCCCTTTAAAAATATAAGGTCCGTCAGAAATGGCTATATCTGTGGTAAACCATGCTTCCCAGTTTCTTCCTCCATAACTTACTTCAGCTTTCTGACAGTTATAGCTGCCGATCATTTGTTTCTCATCTGAAATTTTCCAGTCAAGCTGGTCTGTAATATCAATAGCATATGTTTTATATACTATCGGAACAAAAACATATCTTTTGGTTTCATTAGACGTGAAATTCTTTTTGACATATAGCTGTCTGTTATTAAATTGGGTATCATATCCTTCAGGAGTTCCTCTCTTTACCCTCAATGAATCTGATCTCCTGAACTTGTTGGAACGAAACAGGGACTCCTTTTCCCTTACGTCCAGATAATAGGTAAGTTTTTCAGTTTTGGTGCTGTCTGAGTTCGGTTTGTATCTCAAATCATAAATAAAGCTTGAATTCTGTCCGAAAAGGAATGAAGAAAATAAAATGAGAATAATTAAATGTACTTTCATGAGTTATTATTTAATAGTTTTTATGGTTATCGTTTATAAAGAAACTGGCTGCCTGGACAAAAATAATTTCATAATAATAGGCAGTTTGTAAGTGCTACAGGCGGTTTGTTGTAATGATCTTTATCACATTCCGGCTGATCTCACTTCTGTTTCATTAAAAAGTATTTTTTTTGCATCAAAAATAAAGCCATGAAAAAAATTCTATTCCTGTCCCTCACTGCCAGCCTGCTTATTTCCTGTAGTTCCTACATTGACGAGCCGGTAATCATTACAGATCCTGTAAAAGAAATTCTTCAAAAATTATTATCTTCGTGATTAGTCACAGCTCAGCAAGAGAAATTTAATGATCTTCTGGTGCTGTGAAGAGCCTTCAAAATTTATTATCTTCGTGATTAGTCACAGCATAGCTAACGAGAAATTATCAGGTGATATGGCTGTGAATTGCTTTCAAAAATTATTATCTTCGTGATTAGTCACAGCCTTCCGGGAGCGCTGACGTTAAATAATCGTGTTGTGAATTGCTTTCAAAAATTATTATCTTCGTGATTAGTCACAGCTCTTTGAGCAGTAGTGCTGCAACAGTTCAAGTTGTGAATTGCTTTCAAAAATTATTATCTTCGTGATTAGTCACAGCGCCTCAGTATTAGCATCGAAAACAATTTGCGTTGTGAATTGCTTTCAAAAATTATTATCTTCGTGATTAGTCACAGCTCCAGGGCGGTAGACAACATGGCCGTTGTTGTTGTGAATTGCTTTCAAAAATTATTATCTTCGTGATTAGTCACAGCTCTTTGAGCAGTAGTGCTGCAACAGTTCAAGTTGTGAATTGCTTTCAAAAATTATTATCTTCGTGATTAGTCACAGCGCCTCAGTATTAGCATCGAAAACAATTTGCGTTGTGAATTGCTTTCAAAAATTATTATCTTCGTGATTAGTCACAGCTCCAGGGCGGTAGACAACATGGCCGTTGTTGTTGTGAATTGCTTTCAAAAATTATTATCTTCGTGATTAGTCACAGCCTGGCCCCAGTTAAAATGGTTCGTCTGAATGTTGTGAATTGCTTTCAAAAATTATTATCTTCGTGATTAGTCACAGCAGCATTCCAAAAGGACTGGTAAATAACTACGTTGTGAATTGCTTTCAAAAATTATTATCTTCGTGATTAGTCACAGCAGCTTTTAAGTGTACCGATACTGTAGGCGGGTTGTGAATTGCTTTCAAAAATTATTATCTTCGTGATTAGTCACAGCAAATAGATTTCATTTCATCAGCCGTATCACGTTGTGAATTGCTTTCAAAAATTATTATCTTCGTGATTAGTCACAGCGCTGAGTTCACCATTAGCACAAACAGTTCTGTTGTGAATTGCTTTCAAAAATTATTATCTTCGTGATTAGTCACAGCTGACATAGAATTTCATTATGATTGTACCTGGTTGTGAATTGCTTTCAAAAATTATTATCTTCGTGATTAGTCACAGCAGAAGCGTCTTGCACCTGCTCAAGCGTTCCGTTGTGAATTGCTTTCAAAAATTATTATCTTCGTGATTAGTCACAGCTATTTCCGGCTGTTCGCATCCATCGTAATAGTTGTGAATTGCTTTCAAAAATTATTATCTTCGTGATTAGTCACAGCTTGTCGTCGTGTATTCTGTACCAAATCATAGTTGTGAATTGCTTTCAAAAATTATTATCTTCGTGATTAGTCACAGCAATAATTCTTCAAACCTTTTCAGAAAACAAGTTGTGAATTGCTTTCAAAAATTATTATCTTCGTGATTAGTCACAGCAATTCCATTTGGCGAACTCATTATCGATTGGTTGTGAATTGCTTTCAAAAATTATTATCTTCGTGATTAGTCACAGCAGATATAAAAAAAGCAATGGAAAGCAATGAGTTGTGAATTGCTTTCAAAAATTATTATCTTCGTGATTAGTCACAGCTTCTTTTTAAACCTCAACGCCTTTTGATAGGTTGTGAATTGCTTTCAAAAATTATTATCTTCGTGATTAGTCACAGCAATTAAATTCTACTTCAGAGCTTTCTTCCTGTTGTGAATTGCTTTCAAAAATTATTATCTTCGTGATTAGTCACAGCTCCCAATGCTTTTTCTTTTTGTTTGATCCTGTTGTGAATTGCTTTCAAAAATTATTATCTTCGTGATTAGTCACAGCATCAAACTTATCAATTTCATACCCTTCTGGGTTGTGAATTGCTTTCAAAAATTATTATCTTCGTGATTAGTCACAGCGAGAAAAGAGGTCAAAACATTAAAGGTAAAGTTGTGAATTGCTTTCAAAAATTATTATCTTCGTGATTAGTCACAGCTTTTCCAGTTGTGAATGATTTGCCCTTGTGGTTGTGAATTGCTTTCAAAAATTATTATCTTCGTGATTAGTCACAGCGGGTTTAAGTTTTGTAAGGCTTAAACAATAGTTGTGAATTGCTTTCAAAAATTATTATCTTCGTGATTAGTCACAGCCAACCTTTCCGTTGGAAATCATGTGCAGCCGTTGTGAATTGCTTTCAAAAATTATTATCTTCGTGATTAGTCACAGCTTCTAGCATTTTCTTCTGCGACTGCCTTTCGTTGTGAATTGCTTTCAAAAATTATTATCTTCGTGATTAGTCACAGCATGGGGTAAATGTTGATCATTGTAAGTAAGGTTGTGAATTGCTTTCAAAAATTATTATCTTCGTGATTAGTCACAGCTTTTATGCTCAGCATTAGACATATCATATTGTTGTGAATTGCTTTCAAAAATTATTATCTTCGTGATTAGTCACAGCTTAGAAAAGTATTAGGACTTGGAACTATTAGTTGTGAATTGCTTTCAAAAATTATTATCTTCGTGATTAGTCACAGCAATATTATATTCTATTTAGTCCTGGCATTAGTTGTGAATTGCTTTCAAAAATTATTATCTTCGTGATTAGTCACAGCCGTTTTCTATGTAAGTGTCTTTGAATTGGTCGTTGTGAATTGCTTTCAAAAATTATTATCTTCGTGATTAGTCACAGCTTCTCCTATTCTGTCCTTTTTGTAAAAACAGTTGTGAATTGCTTTCAAAAATTATTATCTTCGTGATTAGTCACAGCTATTCACTTTGTAACTTGGGCTGAAACCAAGTTGTGAATTGCTTTCAAAAATTATTATCTTCGTGATTAGTCACAGCCATAATCTCTTTGTTTTGTTTCTTTGCTTCGTTGTGAATTGCTTTCAAAAATTATTATCTTCGTGATTAGTCACAGCCTCAAAAAACAATCTGCTGAAAATCAGCAGATTGTTTTTGTTTTTAGGATTTAAAAATTAGAATAATTCAAGCTGTTGAAAGGTTGGAGGGGGTTCTTCTTTATTTCTGGCAAAGAATATCTCAATATCTCCAAACTGTTTGTCGGTAATGCACATAATAGCTACTTTTCCGGCTTTTGGAAGCATGAATTTTACTCTTTTAATATGAACCTCAGCATTTTCACGACTAGGACAATGCCTTACATACATTGAAAACTGAAATAACGTAAAACCATCATCAAGCAAAGATTTACGAAAGCGGCTAGCGTCTTTCATATTGGCTTTAGTTTCTGTCGGCAAATCATATAATACTAAAACCCACATAATTCGATAAGCATTAAACCTTTCGGCATTCATATCAGTTCAGGATAAGAGATCAGGCGTTTTTCTCCCGTATAACATTTATACAGTGATGTGGCTGTTGTTTTTACGGCTACCAGTAATGGTCTGGTTTTATCATCTATTTTCACATCTTTGGTCGCAATCTGTAAGATAAAAGCTTTAAATTCTTTAGTTAAATCTTCCGTTTCTGAATGGATTGCAAGCCATTGCATTACCAATAAATCGACAAAAGGGCGATAAGGCTCCATCAGATCATCGGCAAGACAATAAGGATTATATTTATTTTTATGAAAAACTCCGAGAACGGGAAGCAATCCGGTCTCTACAATCGCTCTTGCCACAATGCTTCTGAGAACCGAATACCCAAAATTAAAAAATTGATTAGGCGAATCTCCAAAACGCTGCCTCAGAAAATCCAGACTGATGAGGTATTTCCAGTAATGTTGTGCTGCAATACCTTCCATATTGGTAACATCACCGCTTTTCACGTTATTCTGGTAATCAATCATCGGTTCGTAATAATTTCCTAAGCGTTTTAAAACTTCTTTTTGGTTTTCAATTTTACATTCTACAGTTTGTTTCCAAAGTTGTTTTTTGAGAGGTTCACTGGCTTCTAATTGATCTTTAATCCGATCAGAATGTTCAGTGTGTCCATAAAGCGGAAGCATAATTCCATGTGGTAAATGATGACCATCACAACTCACCACTACTACATTGTTTCCCATCATTTTCTGAATCAATTGATGTGAGATCGTAATCTGGAAGTGATCCAACATCAATAATCCCAAATCTTCCACCGGAACTTTACCCTTCATTTCTTTAGTGGAAGGCTCTAAAATATACATCTGTTCATCTTTAAGTTTAAGATAAGCAGGGTTACCGATGTAGATGGAACGGGTGATCATAATTATTATTCTCCTATTTTGGTAATTTCTCCTAAATGATTCAATCTGACTTTTATTGGATTTAAAGAAAATAAAGAGCCTAAACTTCTAATATTATAAAGTCTTTTACTTTCTTTAGCTCCATCAGTTTTCTTTAAATCAGAATTTTTAGTTTCTAAATGATGCCTGAACCAATAATTATTTTCAGAAATACTCCATACCAAATACAAATATTTACTCAATAAAGATTTATCATTATTTTTTCTTGCTTCATCAAATTCATCTTGCGATAAACCCAGAATAAACATTTCATTTTGCTGCATACTGAACTTCAAATTGAGTTTATCAGCTGGTAATTTATTCAAAAATGATCCTGGAAGTTCTTTATCTAATAATTGGCTCCAAACATCTGATGAATTTCCAATAACAGCAGGAATATTATATTTTTTCCTTTCTACTGCATGCCAAAATGTACAACTGTGCTGAACAAGCTTATTATCTTTATCTTCATAAATGGCGATATGATGATTATTTCCTGTCAGAACAAAGCCTATATCTTTACCATCTTTGTCTTTCTTAATTGTCTGTAAATTATTAGCATCGGGACGGGCAAACAAACGGACTGTTATAATCGGAATTTGTTTTTCCTCATTAAACCAAAGGATATCTTTGAAAGCTTCCTTTTCCTTATTTCCAAATTGAGCAAGTCTTTCTTTTACCAAAAATTTTACTTTTTCATCAACAATATCATCGGCTTGACTTGCTTTTAAATTTTGTAATTTATATTTCAATACCGTTGCATCATTGTAACAAGATGCTTTTTCTAGAATTTCAGAATTTTCTTCGTTTAAAAAGATTGGATTTTTCTTTAATGTTGATAAAGCCTTTTTAGAATTATTTTCATTTTCTGAAAGCCTTGTTTCAACAAGATTTTTAATCCCTGGATTTACAATTTTATCTGAGTTTTCAAATAAATATTTTAAAGGTTTATCATTCTCAATTACTTTTATTTTCCCATAAACAGATTGTTCATGTAAAGCTCCTCTTGGAACAATCACACCTGTCGCTTTATTTTTTCCTGTCGCTTTAAATTTGGTTATTGTTGCTACTTTTTTACCTGCTTTAAAAGAAATTAAAACCCTGTCTGCTTCTTGCATCACTTCTTGTGTACTAAAAGGTTTCTGAGTTTTTAGATACTTTTCTAAAAGTGTAGTTTTTTCATTAAATTCTATTTTAGCTTCCTCAACTTCTTTTACCATCAAATCTTTTGTTTCACTCGAATTCAAAGTATTTATCCTATGAATAAAACTTTGTCTTGTACAGGCAATTACCAAAGCATCAATCGCGTGATGACGATGATCATCTCTTTTTGTCCAGTTTTCGATTTCTTCTTTTTGATGTTTTCTTTTTCCGTGTTCGCTTGTCCACTCTTTGGTGACGGTTTGTCCTAATTCTTTGTATTTAGGCATTTGAAGATTCATTAAAACATCATCCCAACCCCATAAATTACGGAGTTTTGCAGTCACTCCACCTTCTGTTGTTGTTACATTATTGCATATTTTATGTAAAATATCCCTTGATTTGCGAGAAATATATTGAGTATCCCTCAATTGTCTGTCAATGAAATTTTCCCAAAGCTTTTTATCTGTTTCCGTTTCTTTTCCAAGTTTCTTTCTTTCAAGATATTCTTTATGTGAAACTTTCAGCCTTTGCATTTTACTGTAAGAGATAATTCCTCTCTTGAACCAGTCATCCACCCGTTCCGAATATACCCTAACCTGTTCATCGCCTTTTGTCGCAATGTAATCGTACGCAGTTTGATTCGTTTTTGTTGAGTTGCATTTTCGATGAACCAAAACTTTGTTGGTCTGAGAGTCATCAAACAATAAAGCTTTCGGTACAATATGGTCAACATCATAAGCATCTCCACTTAAAGCTTCTGTTAAATTGAAGATTTCTCCACAATAAATACATTGATTATTGACGTGAGCATCTTTCAGATTTTTACTAAGTGATGGAAATATGAACTTATATTTTTGAATGTACCGTTTGGTTTCAGGCAAGCCTAATTCAATCAGCCTTTTTCCGATTTCTTCATTAAGTTTTTTATTTTTAGAATTTTGTAAATCGGTCTCGTTTCGCTCGTCTTTACTTTGTTTAAGCTCACGTGCAAGTTCAACTCTAATTTCAGATGGTTTTCCGTATTGCTCAAGAATTGCGTTAACCACATTAATCATCTGGTTCAGAATTTTCTCAACAATAGGTTGTCTCAAACTATTTTTAGGAAGAAGCTCTAATCGGCTTAAAGTAATTTGTTGTTCTTTTTCTTCTTTCGTCAGAGAATTGGAATGATTATAGCCCGCTAAGCTACAAGATTGAGAATAATTATAGCCTTCCATCAGAAAAGGAAGAATTTTTCTCATCGATTTATTCGATTTATTTCCGAAAGCCTGTTTATTAAAATCGATACTAGATAACTTTTCGGCAACTTCTTCATCAAAATCAAATCTTTTAATTAAAGCATTTTTACATTCATCTAAATCCTTCAGAGAATAAATGGTATGCCACAGTTGATACAACGGCTCTCTTTCCAATGATGCATCAAGTTCAAGTCCTGCTCTTTCTTCAAGAATTTCTCCTGTCCTCTTATCTACCAATATCGCAGTATAATTTGAAGTAATGATAGATACATCAAAATTCAAAAGTTCATTATCGCCTAAAACACTATGAAGAACTGCATATGTTTCATTTCCTTTAATGCCTTTCAGGATTTGCTTGTTCACATATACATTTTCTCTTTTTAATTCTAAAATTTCGAGAAGTTTAGTAAAGCTTAAATTTTCATTTTTAAATAAATAATCTGCTAAAATTTCCTTCTCCTTTAAATCCGGAATTTTTTCACCCCATTTATATTTGCTTCCTTCTGGATTTTTTATTTTTAATGTAATTGTATTCACAACTTCCCAGATTCGGCAAAGCTGAAACAATGGAGACGTTTTAGGAGCAACTTTTGGCCCGACAAATACCAATTTATTTTTGTTTTTTCCCTTATCAAAAATAGTTTTCTCAAAGCCTTCAAATTCACAGATACTCACTAATCCTTTTTGAGATTTCAATTTCCTTTGAAAATAAATGATTTCATTTCTTAATTGATGAACCACCTTATCTGTAAGAAAATCGTGTTTGTCTTTTTGAGCATTAATAATAGTATCAAACTCTTCTATATAAGCTTCTCTTGGATAAACTTCTTCTTTGATTCTGAAATACTGCTGATTATTTTTGTCTGAAAACGCGTTAGAAAGTCCTTCATAAAAATACTGCCCAATAGTCTGATTTCTGTCTTTTAACTGAGCGTAACGTCCTTTTACCGCCTGAACGTAATCTGTATCTTTTTTGTCGGAATTAGCCTCACTTCTGGCAGACTTATAACCTCTTTTCTGATTAAGCATATAGAGAATACGCCCTAATTGTTCTGCAGAAATATTTTCATTAGGATTAGCAGAATCACTTCTCAGTTTCCATAAATCAAGCATTGGAAGTTTCAATAATTCTTCTGATGGGAAGATATTGTATTTTTTTAGAATTTTCTTTAAATCACTTTTCTTTAATTGTTTTCTATCATATCCTTTTCGCTGAGTACGGCTTACTGTTCTACTTTGATTTTTTGTGATTGACAAACCTCTTTGAAATTCTTCTTTATCACTTGTTGACAAAGGAATTATTCTGGAGCCCATTGCAATAATGCGAATAGGAATATTATTTTCATTAACCTCTATTAAGGCCCAGCCAATGGAGTTGGTTCCCAAGTCTAATCCAAGTATATTTTTAATCATCATTCTAATTTTTGATACTACATAAAAATAGAAATAAAAAAAACATCCGAATTACGGATTTCCATAATTCTATTAAAGATTTTTTCTTCTATATTTGTATTAATAATTTTGAAAAGCAATTCACAATAAGGATTATTCCGTTGTGAAAACATTCAAGGCGGGGCAACTCGCCTTTTTTCGTTTTAAAATCCTATTTTAGCCATCCGAAAACAGAACAATGACGACCGTAGAATTTATACAGAAGCAGCTCAATATTTCTGAAAAGAGCATCAACAATACATTACAATTATTAGCAGAAGACTGCACCATTCCTTTTATTTCACGGTACCGGAAGGATAAAACCGGGAATCTGGATGAAATACAGATTGAGCAGATTGCAAAGATCAGTAAACAGTTTGATGAGATTATAAAGAGAAAAGAATCTATTTTAAAATCTATTGAGGAACAGAATGCTTTAACGCCTGAGCTTCGTCAAAGGATTGAAGAGAGCTATGATCTACAGGAGCTGGAAGATTTATACCTGCCTTTCAAAAAACGGAAGAAAACCAAAGCAGATGCTGCTAAAGAAAAAGGATTGGAACCTTTAGCCAAAATCATCATGAGTCAGAAAAACAATGATGTTCTGTTTCTGGCTTCAAAATATATCAACAATGAAGTTTCGTCTGAGGAAGAGGCTCTTCAGGGCGCCAGAGATATCATGGCAGAATGGATTAATGAAAATATGTACGTCCGTAAGAATCTCCGCCGGATCTTTCAGCGTAAGGCTGTAGTAACCTCTAAAGTGGTAAAAGCCAAAAAGGATGAGGAAGAAGCCCAAAAGTTTTCGCAATATTTTGAATGGGAAGAAAACCTTGGCAGAACTCCTTCCCATCGACTTCTGGCTATGTTAAGAGCCGAAGCAGAGGGTTTTGTGAAAACAAACGTCAGCATTGACAAAGAAGAAGCCATCGATTTCATTGAAAAAGCAATTATCAAATCCAATAACGAAAGTTCTGAGCAGATTGCTCTTGCTGTAAAAGACAGCTATAAAAGACTTTTAGAACCTGCTATTTCCAATGAAGCATTGCAGGAGGCTAAGGAAAAAGCTGATCAGAAAGCCATTCAGATCTTTTCTGAAAATTTAAGTCAGTTACTTTTAGCACCGCCTTTGGGAGAAAAAAGAATTCTGGCTATTGATCCCGGTTACAGAAGCGGATGTAAAGTCGTTTGTCTGGATGAAAAAGGAGATCTCCTCCACAATGAAACCCTCTACCCTCACGCTCCGCAGAATGAAAGCGGAATGGCCATGAAAAAGATCCGTTCTATGGTGAATGCTTACAACATTGAAGCCATTTCCATCGGAAACGGAACAGCAAGCCGTGAAACAGAGTTCTTTATTAAAAAAATCGCTTTTGACAGGCCGCTACAGGTTTTTGTAGTTTCGGAAGCCGGAGCATCTGTTTATTCGGCCAGTAAAATTGCAAGGGATGAATTTCCAACCTATGATGTGACGGTGCGTGGCGCTGTTTCCATCGGAAGAAGACTTTCCGATCCTTTGGCAGAACTGGTAAAAATTGATGCAAAATCCATTGGTGTTGGCCAATATCAGCATGATGTAGACCAAACCCAATTGAAGAGCGAACTGGATTCCACGGTAATGAAATGTGTAAACTCTGTGGGTATTAATTTAAACACAGCCAGCAAATCGCTATTAAGCTATGTTTCCGGAATCGGAGAAAAAATGGCTGAAAATATCGTTACTTACCGCGCTGAAAACGGAGCTTTTGAAGACCGGAAGCAGCTTAAAAAAGTACCAAGACTTGGAGAAAAAGCTTTTCAGCAGGCCGCTGCATTTGTCAGAATATCCAATGCTAAAAACCCTCTGGACAATTCTGCCGTACACCCTGAAGCGTATGGAATTGTAGAAAAAATGGCTAAAGATCTCGGTATTAAAACCAATGAACTGATTGCCAATAAAGAAAAAATTGCTTTGGTAAAACCAGAAAACTATATTACCGGAGAAATCGGAATTTTAAGTATTAAAGACATCCTGAAAGAGCTTGAAAAACCGGGACTGGATCCACGAAAAGCAGCTAAGGTTTTTGAGTTTGATCCAAATGTAAAAAGCATTAAAGATTTAAAAACAGGAATGATCCTTCCGGGGATCGTCAACAATATTACAGCATTCGGATGTTTTGTAGACCTTGGAATCAAAGAAAGCGGACTGGTTCATATCTCCCAGCTGAAAGACGGCTTTGTATCTGATGTAAACGAAGTGGTGAAACTTCACCAGCATGTAAAGGTAAAAGTAACGGAAGTGGATGAAGCGAGAAAAAGAGTTCAGTTAAGCATGATTTTGTAGTTTTTATCGCATTAATCATGATTAAAAATTAAAATATAAACACCGCATTTTGAAATATAAAAATTTAATTTTCGATTTAGACGGAACCTTATGGGATTCCAGAGCATCTATTATTAATATATGGAACCACGTTTTAACTCAGCACCAGCTTATTGAAAAAGAACTGAAACCTGAAGATATGGATCAGTATATGGGTCTGCTGACGGACGATATTGTCAAAATGATTGCACCGGGAATTACAGATCAGGAGGTTACAACAATCCTTGCTGAAATTGCAGCACAGGAGAACATCATTTTGCGTACCCAGGGCGGGATCCTGTATGAAGGTGTTGAAGATACTTTAAAAGACCTGTCAAAAACACACAATCTTTTCATTGTGAGCAACTGCCAGGACGGATACATTGAAGCTTTTCTGGATTTTTACCAATTCAACAAACTATTTACAGATTTTGAATCTCATGGCCGGACAAAAAAACCGAAAGCTGAGAATATAAAACTGATTATGGAAAGGAATACGATGAAGCATAATGATACCATTTATATTGGAGATACCCAGACGGATTATAGCTCTTCAAAATCAAATGGTCTGCCTTTTATTTTCTGTGAATATGGCTTTGGAAAACTGGACATTCAAGAGCAAAGGTATTCTGTTTCAAAATTTTCAGAGTTGAAAAATTATATTTAACAAATTGAAAAACTATTCAGGGAGCTCCATGAAAATATCAGAAACTAAAGAAAAAAAGATCATTCACAGACCCACCCGTTATTTTGACGAACAGGGTAACAGAATCTATAATTCTTTTGAATATGATCTTCCTTACAACCCTTCTTATAAAGACAGTGAACGGAAAAGGGTTTTTGCCAAGCTCATTGATATGCTCCCCTTCTTTCTCATCTTCCTTATCATAGGTAAAGAGATTGCTATAGTAAGTTTCATATATTCTATTCCCTGTGTAATTATCTTTGGAGCAATATCTGAAACCTATTGGAGGACTACCTTAGGAAAAAAGGTATTTAAAATGAAAGTGATTGATGACTTTGGGAATTATCCCAGATTTTTAAAGTCATTGAGCAGGAATTTTTTATGCCTTATCAATTTCTTTCCCGTCTTTACAGATTATATTCCACCAGCTCATCATACCTGGGAAGCAGAAGGTACCCGTATGAATTTCAGCATGCACCTCAATAATACAATCTGCAAAACCTATATCGTTCAGGAGAGTAGAATCAAGGAAATAAAAGCAATGCTTCAACAGAAAAACATCAAAACGGCGCATTGAACAGTACAATATTTCTCAATTAAAAAAAACGAAAAAGACTGTCTCTCCAATAGAAACAGTCTTTTTTGTCTATCATTTAATTTTCAGATACCTTTAACGGAAAACAAGGAATAAGTTTCATTGATCAGGAAACTCCAGCACCCCGACTTTTCTATTCCAATTATTTATAATCTTTAGAATCTCTTCTCGGTTCTTTTGCTTCCGGCCATTTCATTGTTTCACCTTTGTCATCCTGCGGCATTACCCTTTTCTCTCTGTTGGAAAACTCAGGATCTTCAGAAGCCATATAAGCCAATGCAGCGGTAAGAACTACATTATTTTTCACCTCATCAAAAACAATTTTATCATAGGTATCTTTTGTGGTATGCCATGTATATCCGAAATACCCCCAGTTCAGAGAGCCTAAAGAAATTCCCGGCACTCCTGCTGCTACGAATGAAGCATGATCGGAACCTCCGCCACCAGGCATTCCCGGGAAATCAGTTTTAATATGTCCTCTTACTGATTTTGGCACTCCGTCAAGCCATCTTCCGATATAGTCGTAGGCTTTCACAAACCCCTGCCCGCTGATGTTAACCACACGTCCCGTTCCGTTATCCTGGTTGAAAGCAGCCTGCACTCCTTTTATAATCTGAGGGTTATCGGCTACAAAACCTCTGGAACCGTTCAGTCCCTGCTCTTCGCTCCCCCAAAGTCCGATAACGATTGTTCTTTTGTTGTTCGGGTAATATTTTTTCAGAAGCCTCATCGCTTCAAGCATCGTAATGGTTCCCGTTCCGTTGTCAGTTGCTCCCTGTGCCCCATCCCATGAATCAAGGTGGGCAGAAAGGATTACATATTCATCCGGCTTTTCTTTTCCTTTAATCATCCCGATGGTATTGAAGTTTTTGGCATCAGGAAGTATTTTAGACTGGGCATCAATTTTAATTTTAGGCTTTGCTCCTTTTTCAGCCATTCTGTACAGCATTCCATAATCTTCCACATCAATATCAATCATTGGAATTTTTGTAGTCTTGGCCCCGAAAATCCGGTTTGCCCCCATGATGCCTGTCCAGTTTGAAATCACAATTCCTGCGGCTCCTGCTTTTTCCAGAGCTTCCGGAAGCGTATTATTATCGTAGCCTATATTTTTTACATAGGCGTTAAAATCCTTTGTTGCCTGTTCTTTTTCTGCTTTAAGCTTTTCATAAAGTTCAGGAGTTGCAAATTCTTTTATCTGTTCATCTGAACGTCCGATTTTCTGATACTGGGCAATCAGTACTATTTTTCCTTTTACAGAAGACAACCATTGATCAAATTCAGCTTTGGAGGCTGCTTTTGGAAGAATAATTACTTCTGCTTCCACTGCTTTTTTAGTCGCCGGACTCCACGCCAGCTGTGTTGCAGACAGTGATTTTATCCGCGGGTACACCATATCTACATGGGTAGTACCTCTCTGCCATCCTTTCCAGGTTCCAAACTGCTGCAGGTTAGCTTCTATCCCCCATGATTTGAGCTTTTCTGCTGACCACTCGTTGGCGGCAAGCATTTCGGGAGTTCCTACAAGGCGTGGACCAATGCCATCCAATAGCTCATAAGCCAGATTTTCCAGCTGAGAATTGCTGTTTACTTCATCTACAAAACTTTTTACTATGGGATTAAGTTTTTCTTTCGAATCTACCTTGATCTGAGCCCACGAGAACTGGGCTGCCAGCACAACTGCCGGCACTGCAAAAAATCTATTTATCTTCATAACCTTTATTGATTGCTTAAAGATAAAGGAATTTAGGGAGATAATGAAAGCAAAAAAGCCGATATGAGGCGATTTATACAAAAAAAGAAATCTTTAACACTAACCAAACAATACCCATTCAGAAAAATCTGCGAAATCTGTGCGATCTGCGGGAAACAAAAAAATAGTTTATCAAACTGGGGATTTTTTTGTTGGAAAACGCAATAGACACAAGGGTTTAAACCATTATAACGCTTTTAAGGCGCAAGAAAACCAAAGGTTTACAGCTATTTTCACACCGATTCTTCCTTTACTGAATGTTAATGCTCTTGCCGTTATTAGGGTTAAACCAACAACGATCCATTCAAAAAAAATCTGTAGAAGAAAAAAGCATAAAAAAGACCGCCCAACCGGACGGTCCCATTGTAATAAAATAAGAATTTATTTTCCGTTAATAAAAGCCTGCTCCTCCTCAGACAGAAGAATCGTTCCGTCCTTTTCTTCTTTTACAGGGACATTTTCCCAGATATTTTTACTAAAATCTACCTTTGAAGAAAGCCCCCTATCATTGGATTTTGCGAAGGTATTATAAATCACCTCCCTGCTGAATTTACGTTCGTGTTTTTCCCCGTCATAAACTGCCACATATTTATCCCCTTCCAGTTTGCATAGAGCAGGCAAATACATTCCGTCTTTTTTATAAAAATCAAAAATAAGCGAGGCATCTCCCAACTGATAATCGTACTCTCTTCCATCTGTAGTTTTTCTTTTCATCATTGGATAATGGGTCTGCAGGTAATGGGTTTCAAAATAGGTAATCGTTTTATCAGTCTTATTATATTTAAACTCTCCTTTTATCTCAATACCGGCACCGGATTTTATTTTAAAAGAAATCAGCTGTTCGTCTCCTTCTTCAAAAATCAACCTTCCTGAATATTTTGAATCTTTATTTTTTATGTGAGTCATTGTGCGGTTTAGTTCAAAATTGAAGAAATAATTCCCCATATATTCGTGGGAGAAATCATTGGTATTGGCTATGAAAACACTGTCGGATTTCATATTCCTCATGTACTTCACATTATTCAGCTGCATCTGGAGGATTTCATCATAGTTCTTCCGGATTCCGTCCCTGAAGTTATATTCGTTGCTTTTACTCCATAACTTCGTTTCTGCAATAACCAGGAAATAAAGCTTATCATTATCTATCTTTTTTTCTTTATACACCACATCATACAGGGAAGGCTCATTATAATACCGTTTGTGGTAGTTTTTGCTTACATCCTGAAATAGTTTTTTGATATCTACATCTACAATTTTAATTTCTCCGATATCTTTATAAAGCGGCTTCAATTTTACTAAAGCACTAAAAGCTCTTACTTTTTCTTTCTGATAGCCCGAAGCCGATATTTCAAAACTGGCAACGTCTGAATTAACGGGTGCAAATCCATCTTCATTGGTGTATATAATCTGATTACTCAGAAGAATCCTCGCATTAGGAACAGGACTTCCGGTTTCAGAGTCTACAACTTTCAATTTCTGAGCAGAAAAAATTCCGAAAAAAAAGACAAATAATAAATAAGAATGTTTCATGGGGTTATTAGTTCATTAATTTTAAAATCAATGCCACAAATATATATGCAGAAACGGAAAAAAAAGAGTGGTTTAATACAATTTAATAGTATTTAACTTTTGGAATGTAATTTTAGTAAAAAATACTTAAAACTGGGAGATTTTAACATCTAATACAGTGAATCCTTAGAAAAATCAAGACATAAAAAAACCGGCTCGATGAGCCGGCTGGAACTGAACTATTTTTTAGCTTCTTCTACAGAAACTTTTCTGAATTCTTTGAACAGTTTGCTAAGTTCTAAAGCTGATTTACGAGCTCTTGTACCTGCAGCTTTGTTTCCTTTTTCTGCTTGTTGGTTAGCCTCTGTTGCGAACGCTTCAAATTCTGCGTTGATTTTTTCAATTAGTTCTTTCATTATTTTTAAAATTTAGGCTGCAAATATAGGTTTTATGGTGATTCCAGCCTAACTGAAGATAAAAAAAATGAGGTTAATTCATCAAAATTCTATGTTTTTATCGAAATTCTTCTTGTTGCACACCCTGAATGTTGGAAAAACGCAACGGCACAAGGCTTTTTTGGATATTGAAACGCATAATAGGACAAAAGAAATTCTCTACAGGTCATGGATGCTTTTGAGTGTTTTTTTGCTAAAGGGTGCAAGAATTTTAATGATTAAAATATTTTAGGGCGCCAGCAGGTTTTGGAGCTATGATTAACAGCCGAAGACCAGCAAGTTGATTCTACACTTAGCTTCCTTAAAAATATGCATAAAGAATCTGGAACTTTGCGCTCCAAAAAAAGCATCAATACCAATAGATTTGCCACAGATCTCTCAGATGACACAGATGTTTTGAACGTTTTTTCGCTCGCAGATTTTGCAGATTTTTTTGAATACGCTTTTTTGGTTATTTAAAATCGGTGAAAGAACATAATAAAATATTTTAAAGCGTGATTATCAAAAGACAACCAACCTTTTGACCATTTTAACTACATTTGAAAAAACAGTTAACCGATGATCCAGAAATTATTTTTACTACTTCTTATTCTACCATTGTCTGTATATGCTCAAAATAAAATCAGCTATAAAGTGTATTATGGCAAAAATGCAGAGCAGGATGGTTTAAAAGTACAGGTAGATTATACCGGAAAAAACTCTTCACAAGTTACCGATTTCTATTACAGCAATGAAAACTGGGGTGAAAAAGACCTTTTTAAATGCCTAATCCTGCGCCAGGAAGACAATCCTGAGATCCGATTTGAGATGCAGCCGGAAAAAGATTTGGTCAAAATTCACCATAAAAACAGTAAAAAAGTTTCTTTTACCTATAGAATCAAACAGGATTTTGAAGATCCCAACCATCGTATTTTCAACCGCCCAAGGATCAAAAACCATTTTTTTCATGTTCTTGGGAAGAACTTATTCGTTGTTCCGAAATCTTTCACGGAGATGCCTGATGATCAAAAGTTTGAATTTTCTGTTGAGTGGATTGGTTTTCCTGCAGATTTTAAGATTCACAATACTTTTGCCAGCCAGGTTCGTCAACAAAAGATCAAGACCGTGTTATGGGAAGGTTTTTACAATTCCCTTTTTGTAGGTGGTGATTACAGAATCTATGATTTTAAAGTTCATGATCAACCTGTATATTTTGCTGTCCGGGATGAATGGAATAACGGGTTTTCTGATGATTTTCTGTTTTCAAATCTGAAAAAAGCGGTACAGTCTCAGCGTGATTTCTGGAAAGATTATGACCAGGATTATTTTACTGTAATTATGAGTCCTACCGTCTCCCGGAAAGACAGCACATTTAAAGGATACAGTACTACCGGATCGGCCATAAAAAATGCGTTTATGATCCAGGGAACAAATAATCCCTTCAATAATAGAAACAGTTATCTTTATCTTCTCCATCATGAAATGATGCATGACTGGATTGGAACTACCATCAAAAACAAGCATGAAGAGCTTAACTACTGGTTCAGTGAAGGGTTCACAGATTATTACACCTATAAAAACAGGCTGAGAATCAAAGATATTTCATTGGATGAATGGATGAAGCTGTTTAATGAAGAAGTAATTAAAAACCACTGGAAAAACCCACAGCGAAACATTATGAATTATACCATCAAAGATGATTTCTGGAAAAGCCGTGATATAGAAAAAGTTCCCTACAGGCGTGGAGCTATCTTCGCTTTCTGGCTGGATAACCAGATCCTGATGAAAAGTAATTATAAAAAATCGCTGGATGATCTGATGCAGGAACTGCTGAAAACCTGTAAAGAGAAAAACCTGAAGTTTACGGATGAACTTCTTTTGGACCTGGCTCAGAAATACCTGGATAAAGACATTTCTTACTTTTTCCAGAAACATATCCTCAGCGGAGCAGATATAGATCTTGTGAATGAGAAATGGATCAACGGTCTGCAGTTTAAAACAATAGACAATATCCCGCAGATACAGGCGGATAAAAATGTTGAGTCTAAATATATTTTACGTTGAAAGATGGAAAGCAGGCTGAAAATTTTCCATCTCTTTTAACTGTACCAATTAAATTTAACATAACTGTATCCCTTTTGAATGAAATAATCTTATAATTTTGAATAAAAAAAACTCATGGAGATCATTTCAAAATTTAAAGTAGGTTCTGAAGAGGGAATTTCTGATCTTATATCCATCATTGATTCTTCGGTCTACAGTCTGCATAAAGACTTTGTTTCTGAAGAGGACATTCAAAAATACATCAAAAATGAAATAGACCCCAGAAAGATGATCAATGATCTGAATGATCTTTCCAACCAGCTGATTATGACCTATGCTGACCAGAAACCAGTTGGATACAGCATTATAAAAAGCGGTACTACATATCCCGGAATTTCTGACGGAAAAAAAGCTACAGAGATCAGTTTTATTATTCTCCCTGAATTTAATGCTCCGGAAACAAGGCAATCCCTCTGGAAAAAATGCAGATCGGCAGTGAGCTTTACGGATGTACTATGGATCAATATGCTGGTTCATGATCCGCTTCTGGAGTTTTTAAAAGAATCCGGTTTTACAGTGGTTGCGGATTCCAAAGCAGGACCTTTTCAGCTTCCGTCCCATGTACTGACAATGGAGATTTAGAGAGAATGAAAGACAGAGATCTCATGTAATGTTCTGTTCTGGGAGAAATCCATACAACAGAGTACTTTTGGTTTAAGGACTTCAACAGCTTCCCTACTCCAACTTCTGGCTTTCTGACTTCACCATATTTCCGTATCTTTGATTTTTATAATTTCAATACCATGAGTGACCAACTGGAAACCATAGAGGATTATTATCGTCGCATCCGTAAAGATCAGATCAAAATATTTGATTCTGAAGATTTTGAAATGGGAAAATCCCACTTCAATATTTCAATGCGGAAGTATTGCAGTTTTAAAAGCCCTTACAACCGCCGTGATTATTATAAGATCAGCTTTATCATAGGAAAAGGCACGATTCATTATGGTTCACACCAACTGTATATTGACCGCCCTGCCCTGTTTTTTCCATCGCCCAGCATTCCGTATTCATGGGAATGTGACGGAGATTTCCAGGAAGGCTATTTCTGTCTCTTCAACCAGGAATTTTTTAACGGAAATTCAGAATTCAATCTTTTTAAAAAGACCTCCCTGTTTAAGGAATGGAGCAAGCCTGTTGTTTTTTTAACGGAGGAACAGACACAGCTCGCAACACTTTATTTCGACCAGATTTACAGGATGAACAATTCTGCATATCCGTTCCGTTGCAACAGCATTAAAAGCCATCTGGCTTCTGTTCTTCATCTGGCCCTGGAAAACCGTGTGGATGACATTAATCCTAATGAACTGCCGGCTAATATCCGCCTATATCGTTTATTTGATGAATTACTCAACAGACAGTTTCCTCTGGACTCTCCGGCTTATCCGCTGGCTCTGAAAACGGCTTCTGATTTTGCAGAGCATCTTAATGTACATGTTAACCACCTGAATTCATCGGTAAAGTCGGTTACCCAGCTTACCACCACCCAGATCATTAAAGAAAGGATGTTTGAAGAGTCTAAAAACCTTCTGAAATATACCAACTGGGATATTGCTGAAATAGGCTATACCCTGGGATTCGATCAGCCTGCCCACTTCAATAATTTCTTTAAAAAGCATGCCGATGTCTCTCCGCTTAAATTTAAAAACGCATTATAAATCTTTGATTTTTGTAATTTTTACTTTGTCTTTTAAAATTCATTCCTGTTATTCCTGATGTACTTTTGTACGGTAAAAAAAATGAATGATTATGTTGGTGAAAGAAGCATCTGAAAAACGAATCAGATTAATAACGATCATGGCTTTTGTGTCAATTCCGCTTTCCGGATTTGTCACTGATATTTACCTGCCCTCCTTTCCTTCTATGGCTAAAGAAATGCAGGTTTCTGAGAAAGATATTCAAATTACTTTAACATCTTATCTGCTAAGTTACGGGATTTCCCAGCTGTTTGTAGGGGGTATCCTGGACAGTATAGGACGCTACCGGCCCAAATTACTGGCCTTATTTCTATTGATCCTGAGCAGTATCCTGATTACGATGACAGACAGCATTTTCCTGATATGCCTGCTTCGTATTCTCCAGGGAGCCGCCGTTTCTGTTCTGGTTGTGGCTACCCGTGCTATATTTGTAGATATTTATGATTCTGAAAAAGTAAAGCATTACCTGAGTTATTTCACTATTGTTTGGTCGTGCGGACCTATTTTAGCGCCTTTTTTAGGCGGATATCTTGAAAAGCTGTTCAACTGGCACGCCAATTTTCATTTTCTGGCGCTGTATGCGGGAATTCTTTTCCTTTTCGAATGGTTTTTCAGCGGAGAAACCCTTCCGGAGAAGAAGAAACTGGATCTTTCTGAAAATATCAGTTTGTATAAAATGATGCTAAAGAACCGTATTTTTATGCTTGGGATCATTATTCTGGGGCTTAGTTATTCCATCGTCATGCTTTTCAATATTACCGGCCCTTTTATTATTGAAAACACGTTCCATTTTACTCCGGTTGTGATTGGTTACTGTACGCTGATCTTAGGTTTTTCATGGATGATTGGCGGTTTTATCGGAAAACGCAGGCTTAAACTTGATTTTAAGGATCGGATATTACAGCCTATTATCCTGCAGCTTGTCCTGATTACCGGACTGATTATTACCGGATATTTTGCAGAAAGTCTTTTTATCATGATTCCGTTTGCCTTCTTTATTCATATCTGTTCAGGAATTCTGTTTACATCATTCTTCACAACAAGTATGCTGTATTTTCCTAAAAATGCAGGAACAGCCGGAGGTTTGATGGGCGGATTGGTGTATGTGATCACTTCGGTTACCAGTTTTATCATCTCTGTAAGCGGAACAGTCACGGAGCAAAATGGTCTGGCGTGGCGCTATCTTATTATTGCTCTTTTTCTTCTGGGAATTATCCTGATCATGAACCAAGCCGTAAAAAAAGAAAAAGCAGAGAGTTAATCCCTGCTTTTTTGGCTATAAACTTTCGAGATATTGTTTTAAAATAATGGCATGACAGTGATTTTTGTCTTTTGCAGCATATAGCAGCGTGATCTTTTTCTGGTCTTTGTAACGGAGCAGGAAGTCTTTTCCATGATTACTTTCATGAAGTTCCTGCCTGTATTTTTCGGAGAAATCTTTCCATAATTCAGGATCGTGATGAAACCATTTCCTGAGCTCTGACGAAGGCGCCAGATCTTTATCCCATTCATCAATAGCTGCATGTTCCTTAGAAATACCTCTCGGCCAGAGACGGTCAACCAGAACACGGAGACCGTCTTCCGGGGAAGGTGTTTCATAGATGCGTTTCAATACTATTGTAATCATCTCATATTTCGTTAAACTAACCTAAGAGTTCGAGTTAAGGCTGGAAGTTCTTTTTAGTTATAGGTATTAGAAGTTATTATAAAATTGAATTAATTTAAAGAAAGATAACCACCTATTATCGATGGCCTTCATAACTTCCCTCTTCCAGCTACCAGCTTCAAACCTTTAATCTCTCCCGAACTGAGTTTAAGTTATTAAATTTACTGATATTTAGCTTAATAAGCTCATTCTTTTCATAGAATAACCTGTCTTTTAATTTTGGAATAACGCCCTCTTTTTTACAGGAGAATTTTTTTTATTTTTTTCAAAAACCGTACAAAGTGCTTTCTTTTTTTGTTTAATTTAGCGAGATACTGAACAGCATTCAAACTGAATTTCCCATACAGTCTGAAATATTTAGCCAATACATTAAAACTATAAAAACGACCTTTCACAAAATGAAAAAAATTTTGTTTCTGGCTTCGGTCTGCGTACTTTCCATACAACTGAGCGCCCAGTCGACCGAAAACTTGCGAAAAGAGATCAACCGGATTATAACGGCTAAAAATGTAACTGCCGGAATATCGATCAAAAACATAGAGAACGAAGATACATTAAGCATCAATGGACATATGAGCATGCCTATGATGAGCGTTTTCAAATTTCATATTGCCCTTGCAGTACTGGATCAGGTTGATAAAGGCAAACTAAAACTGTATCAGAAATTCCTGATCAAGAAAGAGGAATTGCTTCCTGACACCTGGAGTCCTATCCGGGATGAATTTCCTGATGGGAATATCCATCTGACTCTTAACCAACTGCTACGGTATATGGTTGCCCACAGTGACAACAATGGCTGTGATATTCTTCTGAGAATGATAGGAGGCCCTGAATTCGTTCAAAAATTCATCAATAAACAGGGAATCAAAGATATTACCATTAAACTGGATGAGGAACAGATGGGTAAAGCCTGGGAAAATCTGTATGTCAATGTGACTACTCCTGAAGCCACCACTCTTCTGCTGGAAAAGTTTTATAATGGAAAAATTCTGAAGGAAAATACAACAGACTACCTTTACCGGATCATGGTGCAAACCTCACGCGGACTGACCTGGATGAAAGCAGGCCTGCCTCCCGGAACCGAACTTGCTCACAGAACAGGTATTTCCGGGAATAATCAAGATAATATGAGAGCAGCCATGAATGATGTCGGAATTTTTAAACTACCCAACGGGCAGCATATTATCCTTTCAGTCTATCTGAAAAACATTAAAGAAGAACGTGCTGACACTGAAAAAATAATCGCAGATATTGCTAATGCTACCTACAACTACTATAAAGCTCAATAGAATAATGACCATAAGAGAACTCATCCTGTCTGCACTGATTTCAATAATCTCTTTCAGCTGCCAGCCTCATAAGAAAACAGAAACTGTCCCGGAAGAAAAGAATTATGTGTTTTTTCTGCACAATAAGTTTTTAGAGAACCATCCTTCAGGAACTATTTCCCCTGAATATAATACTAAAGCTGAATATAATGAAATACTGGCTTCTTTCAGGAAGGACGGCTTTGTTGTTATCAGCGAGAAAAGAAAACCTAAAACGGATGCTGTAATGTACGCCAGGAAGGTGACAGCCCAAATCGACAGTTTAACGGCAATGGGAGTCAAGCCCGATCACATTACCGTAGTCGGTACTTCCAAAGGCGGATATATTGCTCAGTTTGTTTCAACGTATGCTAAAAACCCGGACCTTAATTTTGTCCTGATCGGCTGTTATCAGAATTCTGATATTAAGGAAATTCCTGACATCAATTTCTGCGGAAATATTCTGACTATTTATGAAAAAACTGATAGTTACGGAGTATCTGCCATCAAAAGAAAAGAACTGTCAACTCTTCCTGTTACCCGTTTTAAAGAAATGGAAATCAATACAGGGTTAAAGCACGGGTTTTTATACCTTGCTTCCGATGAGTGGATTCTCCCTGCTAAAAAGTGGGCCGCCAGAAATTATGACCTTAAATAACTCAGCTTTTAACATCATGCGGTATTTACTATTTATTATTTTAAGTTTACTTTTTATTCAGTGTTCTGTGAAAACCGGCGGTATTGCAGTTGCCAGTGCTGATTTTGAACCGGATACTTTGACTTATTTCGATCAATCCAGAGACCGGAAGATCCCGATCGCCATTTATCACCCTAAAAATAAAAAAAACTATAACCTTACTCCAATCATTTTCAGCCACGGGTGGGGTGAGAATAAAGGCGGTGATTATTTTGTTTACTCTTACCTCACCAAGCTTCTCGCTTCAAAAGGGTATTTTGTTATAAGCATACAGCATGAGCTGCCTACCGACGAAATACTGGCAATGGATGGAAATCTTCAGGTGACAAGAATGCCCAATTGGGAACGTGGTTCACAGAATATTCTTTTTGTCCTGAACAAACTAAAAACCGATTTTCCTGATCTTGATTACCATAAACTGGCTGTAATAGGACATTCCAACGGTGGTGACATGACCGCTCTGTTTGCTCATCAGCATCCGGAAATGATCTATAAAGTGATTACCATGGATAACCGGAGAATGCCTTTGCCCAGAACAACTCATCCTAAAATCTATACGCTTCGCTCCAAGGATTACCCTGCGGACGACGGAGTTCTGCCTACGGAAGAAGAAAAAAAGAAATACGGAATGACGGTTGATTTCACCCCTGTCAACCATGGCAATATGGATAATGATGCAACTCCGGAAGAAGGAGAATATATGACCCTCAGAATTCTCGAATATTTAAAGAATTAATCATTTTAATAAAATACCATGCAATCTGTAAGATTTTACTGTACTGCCTTAAGCCTTATGCTGGGATCGTTCAGCCTGAATGCTCAAAAAGCCCATACTCTCACTCAAAAAATTGAAAACATTATTTCCGGTAAAAAAGCGGATGTAGGAGTTTCTGTTATCGGAGTTCAAAAGAATGATAAAGTCCAGATCAATGGTGAAAAATTTTATCCGATGCTGAGTACCTTTAAGTTCCCGATTGCTTTAACAACGCTTCATCAGGTTGAAAAAGGTAAGCTAAGGTTGGATCAAAAGATGCTCATTAAAAAGGAACAACTGCTGGAAGATACCTGGAGCCCCTTCCGGGAAAAATATCCTGAAGGAAATATTATCATTACCTTGGAAGATGCTTTACAATGGATGATGTGCTACAGTGATAACAATTTAACGGATATTATCCTAAGACTGATTGGGGGTACGGAACCTGTACAAAAGCTTATCGGCAGTGATTTCATCATCAAAAACGATGAAGAAGGCATGCACAAAGACTGGGATTCTCAGTTTATCAATACGATCACCCCCAATAAGGCGGCTAACCTGTTAGAAAAGTTCTATCAGGGAAAAATATTGAATAAAGCGCGCACTCAATGGCTTTATAACGCCATGCTCAATAACCAGACCGGGCTGAAACGCCTGAAAGGAAAACTCCCGGCCAATGTAAAAGTTGCTCACAGAAGCGGAACTTCTTTCACCAATGAAGCGGGCATGACAGGTGCAGTCAACAGCTACGGAATTATTGAACTTCCTCATAACAAAAAAATCGTGGTTGCCGTTTTCGTACACAATACCTATGAAAGCTTTGACAACGCTGAAGCCATTATAGCAGATATTTCCAAAGCCGCTTATGACCATTATAACACTAAATAAATCCATGTTTAAAACCCATTTTTTTTCTGCATTACTTACTGCTGCACTATTCAGTATTCCTGTAAAAGCCCAGAAATCTGATTCCTATGTAAAGAAAATCGACAGTATTATTACCTCTTCAGTGCCTTTACAGTTCACCGGGGTTGTCCTCGTGTCCCAAGCCGGGAAAACCAAATATCTGAAAGCGCATGGATACAGGGATTTTGATAAAAAAACTCCCCTGAAAACTAATGATCAGTTCGAGATTATGTCCAATTCAAAGCAAATTACCGCAGTCCTCGTCCTGCAGGAAGCTGAAAAAGGAACTCTTGATCTTCAGACCCCGATCAAAAAATACCTTCCGAAACTTACTCAATCGTGGGCTGACACGGTAACAGTGCACAACCTACTGAATCATACCCACGGTATTGTGGACACGGAAAAACCACTGGTTATCAAGCCGGGTTCGCAATTCAAATATGGTAATTTATCCTATGCTCTTTTAGGGGAGATCCTTGAAAATACAACGAAAAAGAAATTCACGGAGCTGGCCCATTCCCTTTTCAGGAAACTGAAAATGAATAAAACCTTCTGCTACGATCCACAGAATAAGCAATCCTTAGTTCCGGGATACAGAAGTGAAAATAATCAGTATCAGAAAGTTGATGAAACATTCATCAATAACGAACTGCTCCCTGCTGCCGGAATTGTTTCCACAGTTCAGGATCTGGCGAAATGGGACCAGGCGCTGTACAAAGGGAAATTGCTTTCGTCCAAATATCAAAAAGCGATGATGACAGCTTCTACTCTATCTCAGCACAATGTTTTTGGAAAAGAAAATATGGGATTCGGGTATAGCGTGAGGGTTATCAAAGAACAGGGTCTGGATTATTTCGGGATCACAGGACTGGGAGACGGCTTTACCTGCCTTAATGTGTATTTTCCTTCCACAGACACCAGTGTAATTGTTCTTGAAAACCAGATGCCAAGAAACAGCGAATATTGGAGTTATAAAGAAGCGACTATTAAGAATGCGGTGCTGAAGAGTATTATCAGCAGCCATTAGTTTTTGGACTGTATTTTTAATGCATAAATTTTGGATAAAGCCGGATTGGAAGATTTTATTTTGTGCAATGGGCTAAAGCCCATTGCTACTGAATAATTCAGTATACATAACTATATCTGTTAAGAATAAACCATAAGTATTCCTGTACTTTAGATTTTAAAATTTTATCGGAATCTGAATTAAGGTTAAGGAGGTTAAGGAGGTGAAAAAGCTAAAAATTATCCTAAAAAGATGAACCTTTTTTTTATTCATCCCGCCAGTTGTGTCCGCAATGCCTGCACTGCTTAGCCAAAGGGGTCCTGGCCAATTTTCCGCATTCCGGACAGTTGTTAAAGAATACCTTTTCCGGAATTTCCGTCATGATCCTTTTCATTGTATTTTGTTCAAATTCATTATAGCCATTTTTCAAAAGAGCGATTACTTGCGGATCCTGGTTTATCCAGCCTCTTTCGATCATTACCTGTCTCATCTGAGAATCTTCAGATGTTTTACTGGTGTACATATGGTACTTCAATGCTGACTGTTCATCGCCGGTCCTTCAATGTCCAAAATAATTCCTGATATAGTCTATTACCTCTTTATCCATTCTGTATCTGTAAAAAAATTAATATTTTCTGATCTGTACGGAAGTTACATTTCTTATTTTAACCCGGCCTCCTACTTTTTTCAGCAGTCCAGTTTCTGCATTTCTCTTAAATACAAACACATCACTGCTTACAACATTGGTTACGATCAGGAACTTTCCGGATTCATCTATAGCAAATGTTCTCGGATGTTTTCCTTTGGTCGGCTGATAGCCTATATTTTTCAGTTTTCCGTCATTCTGAATGGAAAAGATCGCAATATTATTTTCATGTCCGCGGTTGGATGCATATAAAAACTTACCATCAGGAGAAATATGAACATCCGAGCCTTCAAAATCCTCCTTGAATTTTTCAGAATGGGTAAACATCCTTTGTACAGGGGTTAATTTCCCGTTTTCGTATGAATATACACTTACTGCTCCTCCCATTTCTTCAATACAATAGGCAAATTTTCCGTTCGGGTGAAAAGTAAAATGCCTTGGTCCGCTTCCTAAAACGACCTGTGTAAAAGGAATCTCAGCAGTCGTTAAAGGTTTATCTTTTTCATTTTCAAACTGATAAGCTCTGATCTTATCTGCTCCCAAATCAGGAAGAAAAACATAGTTAAAATCAGGAGAAAATACAGTTGAATGGATATGGGAACGGTCCTGCCTATCCCGATTGATACTCCCTTCTGAAAACTGGAAATTCTGAACTGCAGGCTGAATCATTCCATCCTCCGAAACCGGATATACAGAAACACTTCCCTCTGTATAATTCCCATTAACCAGCCATTTTGCATTTTGATGGGCCGTAAGATATACCGGATTTTCGCCGCCGCTTTTTTGGCTGTTGATAAAGGTCAGTGTCCTGTCTTTGGGGCTAAACTCAAAACTGCTTACACTTCCTGCATTTTTCGTTTTGCTTTCTGTACAGGCAAAAAGATACTTACCGTTGGGAGATAAGGTCAGGAATGACGGATTCAGAATATTTTTTGCTGAGGTTACTTTAGATAGTTTTCCACGGACGGTATCCAGTTCATACACATAAATCCCCTCTGTTTCTTTATCCCAGTTAAATGAACCAAAAAATACGTACGTATTCTGTGAATATAATTTTACACTGGTTAAAATTATAGTCATCAAACTCAATGCTTTCTTCAATTTTCGTTATTCGTTTTTAATGGATTGTTTTGGGGAGTGGTACCCGATGAGGTACAAATTTATGGATTTAGTTCAGAATATGACAGTATGAAAAAGTATATTATTGAATTTAAAGCCTACTTCGTCGCTGATGAAGCTGGATGCTTATCCGTACGCTTCGACGAATTGAATGCCTGTTAACCTTCCTTTAATAAGAGTTTAATATATTTTCTAATAAGTTTTTATTACATCTTTACCTATCAAAACCTTTAATTGCCCAAATATTTCCTCATCATTTATATTTTGCCAATGTTTTTCAAAAGCCGGATTAAAACGATCAAAATATTTTTTCCTTTCTTTATAAATTATTAATCTTTCTTTATCGCAAATGCCAAAAACAGTTGATTTCATCAGGCGAGCGTAGGATAAAGCTTGATTGTACGACTTTGTTTTTTCAATGTTGGAACTCATATCAAACTTTGCTTCAATTATCATTGGTGCATTCTGGAAATAAATTTCACCTTTTGGCAGGAATACAAAATCAGGAATTGCTTTTTCTTTTCTTCCTGCTTTTTGTGATAATTGTCTTGTCCAATCTAAGTTAGAATATCCCAACTTTTCCAGTAATGGAATTAACAGCTTTTCTTCAACATCCTTTTCACTTTCTAACTTCTCATCAAATTCTAAATTAGGTTTATGCAATTGTGGTAAAACAGAAACATCAAATCCTTTATCTTGTAATAAACGCTGTAATTCTCTATAATCAGTAGCTGAAAATCGAATCCCGTTTACACCTTGAAAATTCTTGCGGGTAATAGAAAGTTTTGAAAAATAAGAATCTCCCTTTAGTTCTTTTATTGTTATATGAGGAACAACAATTCCATTACTGGTCCTCGTTCTGCTGTTATAATAGTTAAAGGGTGTATAAACGCCATCAATATCTGCTCTCCAAATTGATTGAATACAGCTGTAAGGTGCAAGAACATACATCACAATTATATCTCCTCGTTTTGTATTTTCATTACATGCCCAAACAGATTTTGCGTCTATAATAGGGTTTTGCAAAAAAGTCAAATAATCTTCTTTACTCCCCCCAGTTAACCATACATTTGTTGGCTCCGGCATTTCTATCTTCATTCCGTCTTCTTCTAACAGCATCAATGCAAAATCGTAAATACAGGCACAAATTTCTTCTCGTTTCAACTGATTTTCATTTGCAAACTTTAAAATATTGTCATTAAGTTTATTATAAAATAACAGCCGTCCTCTTTTATCTGACTTTACAGGCAGTTTTGGTATTGGAATTTCTAAAACATCTAATATTTTCATGAAAACATCAAATTGTTCACGAAAAAGAACAGGAAAGAAAAACCCATCACTGTAAAAGTAAAGCATGAGTGAAATCTCCGATAATATAGCACAGAAAGATTTATAATCTTTTTGGACAATTATTGGCCGTGAGTTTTCTTGTATAATTATCTCTCCATGTGAATTTTCTTCAACAAAAAAAACTTCAAGATGATCAATTAATCTTATGAAATATTCAGAATCACTCTCTCCATTTTCTATAAATAACCTATTTACAATAATATTATCGATGATTAGAAAACAGTTATCTAAAAAATAATCTTCAACATCAGGTCCGCCAAAATATTCATTATACTTTTGAAAAATTTGTTTAGCTTTTAGTTCAAGATCGTCATTTTCAATATCAAAAGTAAAAAGATCAATCACTTCTTTTCCTTTTTTTGAATCTTTATATAAATTCCAGAAGTTTTTATTCATTTGATATAAATAGCATTAGTTTTTATCATGGCGTTTAAGAACCTATATCAATTCACTAATTTACATATTTAGTCTGATAAGAAATAGACTATACATTTGTTGACTGAAAAATAATTAACAGATAAAAGAAAATCCCACCTATTTAAAATAATTCTAAATTAAGTGAAAACAAATCACTCCAAATCTCTTTATTTAGAGTATTTCATGTGCCGTTTAATTTAAACACTTACAAAAATTACGTAGAAATACTGAATCGTATGTAACGGGATCTCGGTAATTTCGGGATAAACAAAAACTGATCATTATGGATAGCCCTCAAAGCCACAAACCATTTCTGAAAATGAGATGGGTGTTCAAACAATGCCCAGAAATTTCTGACAGAAAGCCCAGCCATGATTACAAAAATAAAGATACCACAACCATCAAACTTTTAACGAAATGATTATTACGAACAAAATCCTCAACGTTGATGATTATTATTTCGACGTGTTTATGTCGATCTCACAGGCCCTTACCGGATTTACGGTGAACGAACTTCAATCTACAGGGCTCACAGAAACGTACTACACTTACATTCTGGGAAACCTTGACGCAGGTACGTTTGTAGAATTTCTGACTGTTTCTAAAAATGTGCTTGAAAAGTCTTTCACTGAAGATCAGTTAAAAAATGCAATTGTTTCTGAAATCGTCATGAATCCAGGAATGAGTGATATTGCTGATAAGGTAATTACTTTATGGTACCTAGGGACCTGGGAAGGAGCTTATATCAACGATCTTTCTTATCAGGAAGGACTGGTATGGAACGTGATGAATGCCCATCCGCCGGGGGCCAAACAACCCGGTTATAAATCCTGGGCAGTTGAACCTGTAAACAGCAACTCATGAGAAAGCCTACCCACAAAAAAGATGTGATCATCGTAGGAACAGGGATCGCCGGATCGCTGATCGCTAAACTGCTGACGGATCATGTGTACAGCGTGAACGGAAAAAAATTCATTCATCGTACGGCAGCGAATCTGAGATTTAAAGAAATACTGGCAGAAATTGATTTTGAATCAGTTAAAAAATTAGAACATCTGCCTGCATCTGCTTCCTATCAAAACGAAATCAACAATTCTAAAGACAGGACTCATAAAGAAATTGATGCTCAGGCAGCTAAAAAGAATATCGATCCCAAAACGCTTGAAAACAGGATTGGATTAGAGCTTTTTAAAACCTATTTCTTTCTTGAATTCTATCACGAAATATCGATTCTGATGTATGAAGCCGGTCTGGAAGCCGGGGTTGAACTGGATTCTGTATCATCCATGACCAATTATACTGAGTATATGCGTACTTTTTATACTCAGGAAGCCAAAGTTCCGAATTCTCCTTATCCCAATTTAAAGCAGGCTCCTTCACCCAACGTTCTGGACGTCGCACAGATCACTCCTCCATTTCCTGATAAAAAAGGATATCTGGTTCAGTTTGGCCCTATGGCCTTTGCAAGTGATGCGATCCGGGTTGGAGGCGGAACTACCCTCCACTGGCTGGGAACTACTCCAAGAATGCTTCCCAATGATTTCAGACTTACAGAAAAATATGGCATTGAGATCAATAAGCCTGATTCTTCCGACAAAAGCCCGATCAACTGGCCGATTGATTACGATACTTTAAAACCTTACTACGAAATGGCTGAATTCGAGATCGGTGTTTCCGGAGATGTTTCAAAACAGGAATATCCCATCGATGAAAGTATGGAAGAATACTATGGCAATTATGTGTTTCCGATGGAAGAAATTCCCCAAAGTTACATGGATAATCAAATCATTAAAGGCCTTAAAGATACAAGTGTTAAACTGAATTTTGAAGAAATCCAGTTACTGTTGGTTCCTTCTCCGCAAGGAAGAAATTCTGCCCCAAACCTTCGATACGGAAATACAAAAGTCATCAGGGCAAAATATAAAAAGCCTGGCTACAGCCTGGTGCTGGACGATTCGGAAAAAGAAGAATACAAAGCGCTCGGATCCATCTGGAATCCTTATATGGGCGAACGCTGTGAAGGTAATGCTTCCTGTGTACCGATCTGCCCGGTTCAGGCCAAATACAATGCTTTAAAAACCCTGAAAAAGGCATTGTATAAAATCAATGAAAATGATAATCTTAAACGCAATCCGCATATAGAGATTAAAGCTCAGAGTGTGGTGTATCGTTTAAGCGTTGACCAGAAGAGAATTTCGAAAGTTCATTTGAGAAGATATACTTCAAAAGAGAAAACAGATTTTATAGAAGAGTTTATTGATACTTCAGATTCTATCGTTATTCTGGCAGCCAATGCTTTTGAAAATCCAAAAATTCTGTTGAATTCAAAATATATGGTTACCGAAAACGGCCGGCAGGTAGAAAAAACAGTGGCCAACAACAGCGATCAGGTAGGAAGAAATTTAATGGATCATATGGTCATGCTGACCTGGGGGTTGTTCCCTGAACCAGTATATTCCTATAGAGGGCCCGGATCGACTACCAATATTTCGTCTTTCCGTGACGGGAAGTTCAGGAGTGAGTTTTCGGCATGGATCTCTCCGCTCGATAACTGGGGATGGAGCTGGCCTGCCTTTTCTCCGGGATCAGATCTTTCGGAATTCTTAGGACAGGGGCTTTTTGGAACAGATTTGAAAGAAGCTTTAACCTACAGGCTTTCCAGACAGGTTTTATTCCATTTTGAAATTGAACAGCTGCCGAATCCTAATAACAGAGTAACCATTAATAATCAGTACATGGATGCACTGGGCATTCCGCGTCCTGTGGTACATTACGAGCTTACGGATTATGAAAAGAAGGCAATGGAACAGGCAAAACTGGCTTCAGACCAGATGTTTGAAAGGCTGGGAATTCAGGATTTCACCAAGTATAACGCGACAGATCCCAATACAACGGTATATAATAATGTAAGATATTCTTACAACGGAGCCGGACATATTGTGGGAACCCACAGAATGGGCTCTTCACCGGACGACTCTGTAACGGACAGCTACTGTAAATCCTGGGATCACCCGAATTTATACATCGTCGGAGCCGGAAATATGACAACGTTGGGAACCTCCAACCCTACTTTAACCTTATCTGCATTCACGATCCGTTCAGTAGAATCTATCCTGACCGATCTGGAAGCCCATTTTTAAAAATTAAAATCATGAGACAAAGACTTATCAATAAAACAGAACTTCAGGAACAGGAAACAATACCTCAAAGTAAAGCGGCAACGTTACGGTCTTCGAAGGCTTTAAGTAGGGATACTATCGTTGCAGACGACACTTCTCTACAATCTTTATTATTTGACTCCACTTTAGGTAAACAAGAATGGACTGACGGATTAAAGCATCACAGCAAAATGCTGACGAACCTGCTGCTCAATGACCAGATTGAAGAGTTTGACCAGTATTTAAGTTCACAGTTCGGCTCAAAAATTTCAGATTTACCGCTTAAGGATAAAAAAGCATCTAAGGTAAAAAAGGGATTAGCTGCTATTGATTACCGTCCTGTTCTTCAGGATCTTTTACAGACAGCTATCCTTATTGAGCATTCTACCATTCCTCCCTACCTTACGGCTCTTTATTCCATCAAGGAGGGAACGAATCCATTGGCTTCACAGATCATCAGAAGTGTGGCTGTTGAAGAAATGCTTCACCTCATCATGGTTTGTAATGTTCTGAATGCAATCAATATCCAGCCTTCTGTGAACAAACCACAGAACTACCCTGTTTATCCGATGAAATTGCCCATGAATGTTGATTTCTATGTCGGTCTCGAGACGTTTTCACCCAATAGCATTGCCACTTTTATCGCTATTGAAAGTCCAAGCAGTCCTCTAGTAAAAGCTCCGAAGTACAAACCGGAATTTGAATTCAGTGCAAAATTAGCCAAAGGAATGGCCGTGCAGGAAAACAATTTCTGGACACTTGAAAATATGAAAGGTTTTATCATGGAAAATGTTCATACCATCGGAGAATATTATGATGTTCTGTTCTTTTATATTACGGTTTTCCAGATTATTGCCTATTATCAGGAACACGGAAGCCTTCCTACCAGCTTCAAAGAATTAAACACAGGAGGAATTTTCACAGGAGATCCCGCCAAACAGATCCGCCCGGAACAATATTATGGTAGCGGTGGAAAATTACATGCGGTAGAAGCTCTGGAAGGGGTAATTGCCGTTTTCCAGGAAATCAAGGGACAGGGTGAAGGTGCAGATGATTCTATTTTTGATGTTGATCCTTCCCAGTTTGAAGAGGGAGTGGAACTGGCTCATTATTTCAGATTTAAAGAAGTTTTCCATGAGCATTTCTATATTGGAGGGAATTATGAGCCTTTCATGGATAAAGACGGAATGATGCCCGTTGCTACCCCGCCGACAGGGAAACCTCTTCCTGTAGACTGGAGTGCGGCTTATCCTATGAAAGAAAACCCTAAGCTAAGCGATTATACGGACAACAAAGAGTTATATGCTCAGGGCGTGGAATTCAACAAGACCTACCGCCGTTTATTAGATGCCATCCAGAGCGCAGTGGAAGGCAACCAGAAAGAACTGGAAAAATCAATCATGTACATGTATGCCCTGAAAGAACAGGCTGTCGGATTAATGAAACAGCCATTGGATTCTCAATATACAGCAGGTCCTACTTTCGAATACATCAGTTTGTAACCATAACCATAAAAACAATATATCATGCTTAAACGAAAAAAAGAAGGTCTTGAGGCCGGAAGTCAGCTACTGAGAACCGCAAAAGCCGGCCAGCAAGGATTTTTGGAAGAATTGATGGACGGGTACTCTAAACTTCTTATTGATGACCCGGTAAGACCCTTCAGGGAAGAGAACCTTCAACAGATTGAGAATAGTGTAGATTACGGTATTCTGGCGGCTCTGGACGGAACATGGGTGAGCTACAATGCCAATTACAACGAGAATATTAGCCGGCCTTCATTAGCCAGCGGTGTCCATACCACAATTATGCCTTCTCCGGGTACTAATTCAGGAACTATTCCGGGAAAATTCAGCTTCGACTGTGAAGAATATATTGAAAAGCTTACGTTTTCCATCGTTCCCGGTGGTGTGCGTAACCGGGGCGGAGCCAGTGAACTGTTCTGCGGAGCGGTAAAATATGAACAAAGTATCAAGAGCGTTAACACCGTAGAAGGACAAGATGCATTAAAATATACGCCTATTCATGAGGAAAACGGGATGTACCTATGGCTGAGCGATATGTACAATCATGCTGCAACTAAAGAATCTATCGAAAGAGACCGCGGTATTCACGCATTCTCAGAAGAAGATTATAAAAATTACGGCTATGACGGAAAATACAGGGATGAGCCTCTTCTCCGCATTTCACCGGACGGACAGGAAAAGGAATATATTCTTCAAAGCCAGCTGCAGCCAGGACAGCCTTACTACGAAATTATTCCTGCTCAGGAATTAAAACCCGGAGCTGGTCTTGATGGTCCTTATTTCATTCCGGATTATTCTATTTCTCGAAGCGGCGTTATTCCTCACGGCAGTACTATTACCTTATTAGGAGATATTGCCCCTAAAAATCAGAGTTATTTAATCAATGGCTCTCCTGAATTCCCATATGGTGAGAAAGCATGGCAGCCGGATCATCTTTCTATTTCACGCACTATGGGCAGCGCCGGGGTAACACCTGATCATATTATTGATCTGGACCAGCCTGCACCGGATTGGGTACATGAAATCCTGACAGATGAGAACGACCCGGGATCAAACAAGATCTACACCCAGCGAATACTGGCTGATGATCTGTATCCTTATTCCGTACGGCCTGATATGAGGCTCCGTGATACGTTGAGAGGACAGGAAGTCAAAAACTACGTCCACGTCAAGATGTCTTCCAAAATGAAGACCGGTGCACAGGGAGGTATTTTAAATGTTCCTTTTGTTAACCGCTTTGTTCCTACCGTTGAAGTAGATATGTACATGTGGATTGAAACGGTTGTTGAAAACGGAAAAGAAATCCTTCAACTCCAATACGAACAGATTGTTTTCTTCGAATTTGACTTCGGAAACGATGGAGGTACAACAAGCTGGCCCCACATCCAGACCAATACGCTTCGTAAGCTGGAAGATATTCCCGAAGACCAGAGAAAAATCATTGAAGAACAGTTTTTTGATAAAAAGCCGGATATGGCAGTTACCGGTAATACTGCTGATCCGGCAGCCGGATGCCCTTATCATAAGGGATAGTTTGATGATTCCGCGGTGCCTCCGGCACCGCGGAAATTGTATTTATATCTCTGTATTAAAATCAAGGTTTTTATCTTAATTCAATTGATAATTAACCTGAGCTCGGGTTAATTAATACCTCTAACAGCAATCTAAATTACTAACTAAAATTATCTTTATGGAAACAATTAAAGCAATCAAAACTGGTCCTAAACCTAAAACACAAGATGGAACATCTGACAAAAGAAGAAGAGTTACGCCAGAAAACCAACCCAAACATCCCAATTTAAAACCACACGAGCACAAACCGGGAGATTCTAAATAGGCCCACCTTTCCATACGTATAAATCCTGACACAATACAGTCAGGATTTTTTTATAAAACCTTTTTTATCCAGCAAGTCTCCTGACACACTCTTGTCACAACTCTACTCTATTTTTGTGAAGTAATTTAAAAACTTCAAAAAATGAATGCAGTATCCATCCGTATTATTACGTCCGAAATTGAAAAATTAATTCCTTTTTATGAGCAGGTAACAGGTATCAAGGCGATACAATATACTCCTGATTTTGCAGAACTTCAGACTCCTACAGCAACCATTGCCATTGGAAGCACTGGAACTTTACAGTTTTTTGGCGGCGAAAGTGTCGCCCAACCGGCAGAAAACCGTTCTGTTATCATAGAATTTCTGGTAAGCGATGTTGAAAAGAAATTTGAGCAGTTAAGAACTTTCCTTACTCCTTATCTTGTACAGGAACCCACAATAATGCCTTGGGGTAATCAGTCTTTACTATTCAGGGATCCGGATGGCAATCTGGTTAATTTCTTTACTCCTGTCACAGAGGAAGCCATAGAAAAGTTTTCTTCCAAAAAAGGATAAAGCTTCATTGATCTCCCACAGATCACACCGATTTTACATATTTTTTTTAAATATATTGTTGGTTTAACGCTAAGGACGCTAATATTTTTTAGATCCATGCTGTTTTTAGGGCGCAAGGGCGTTAACACTCAGCAAAGGAAAGTGTTTTCTTATTCTGTGGTAGAAATAACTGAAAACCTTTGGTTTTCTTGCGCCTTAAAAGCGTTATAATGGTTCAAATTCCTGTGCCTATTGCGTTTTCCAACAAAAAATCTGCTCAATTTGCTGGATCTGCGAGGTATAAAAACATAAAAGAAACCGTCCCAAGATGAGACGGCTTCTTTGTTATTCTTTAATTTTAATGATACCTGACTGATCAATTACAGGAATTCGTGAGACTGATCTTTTCGATGTTGCTTGTTTTAATGAGCTCAATATCAAAATCGTTATAGCAAAATGTATTGATATAGCGGTTTCCCTCAATAGTAAGGCGAGTAAGCGGTTTTCCGTTGGTCTTAATGTTCAGTTTTTTAATTCTGTTGTAGGCACAGTTGATATCGGTCAGCTTTTTGAAGTTTTCAAAATTCAATGTGGAAATTTCATTGTAGGAACAGTTAAAGTATTCCAGTTCTTTGAGGTTACTCACCTCAAGATTCCTTAAGAGATTATTTTCACAGCGCAAAGATTTCAGGTCTTTAAGATGGTTTACTGAAAGTTCTGTAAGACTGTTGCTTTCACAAACCAGCTCCGTAAGAGAAGTCAGTTGGGAAAGGTCCAGTTTTCCCAATTGGTTGGTTCCGCATCTGAGTCTTTTCAGGCTGGGCAGTTCTGCAAGTTCCAGTTTGGTAAGGGCAGACCAGGTGCAGTCGATGGTTTCCAGTTTCGGAAGATTTTTAAAGGATAATTCTTTCAGTGATTTATTGAAAGAACAGTCTATATGCTTAAGCTTCTTAAGGGTTTCTACCCCATTCAGGTCTTTTAAGGTTTCTGCCTTGATCAATAAGATCTTAAGGTTTTTGAAAAGTTCAATTCCCTTCAAAGTTACCATAGGAGTCTTTTCAATGTTCAGCTGCATTACTTTTTCGGCTTCTGAAGTTGAAATAATCCCGTCTTTGTTGGCATCCAGCCTTAAAGACTGATAGGTAGAATCTACAGCAATACTGTTCTGTTCATTGGCAGAAAGAAGGTATTTCAGAAAATCTTTATCTGCTATTGCATTTCCTTTAGCCTTTTGTGAATACAGGCTGCCGCCGGAAAGAAGCAGTAGAATAATAATTAAATATCTCATGATCTGTTTATTATTTGATAAGAATTCTCCATCCGTCTCCCTTTCCAAGAAGCATCAGCCCGTCATTTTTTAGTGTTGAAATTTTGATCAGTCTGTTTTCGCTGTAAGGAGTACCATATTTCAGAAATCTTTCGTCCAGAAGCTTTCCCTGAAGATCAAAGACGAGATAAACAGATTCATTGGAAAAGCTACCGCCAAAATTATACATTTCTCCTGTTATATACAGCTTATCTGCAACAATCGCTGCATCGTGCATATGCTCCGTAAATTTCCCCTGATTACTGCTCGGGTTATAATTAAACTCACGGACTTTATCAAAGTTCATATTATAAACTCGGACTGAAGTATTTCTTCTGGTCTGTTTATTCGGAAATTGTTCCTTCGTATCGGTCATTCCGACAACATAAATCTGATTTTTATGAATCAGTATTTTTTTACCTTGAAATTCTTCACCGGTGATCTTTTTATGGCGGGTTACTTTTTTGGAAACCAGATCATATTCAAGAAGATAGCTTTTGTATGCATAAGAGCCTCTTTCATCAACAGCGCCCATCAGAACATAAAGCTTATTCTGATCCAGTGCAGCAGAATAGTATCCTGTATTATAAAAATCAAACGGAGGTTCTATAAAACTGATCACATTGTTTTCAATTTTCTGCAGATCATTGGAGATAAAGGTAACATTGAGTTCTCTGTCACGGGAAAATGCAGAATTGGTTACACAATAAAATCCGTCTTTTACATTAAAAACCAAAGGATCAAACGATACATCTGCAGGTACAGTTTCTACCACTTTTTCCTGTAAGACATTGAGATTATCATCTATTTCCCTTAGCCAGAGACGGGATCGTTTATCCATTTTTTTGGATCCTATCTGAACTAGCTTATTGTTCGTGATGCTAAAAACAGTTTTATTAAAAGACTCATCATCATAGTTTTTATTATCGCCCAGGAATGTTTTTTTGAGCACTTTCCCATCTTTAGACACTTTAATGATGGCAGAATTGAACTGTTTATCACCCTCATTCACAAAATTCTGCCCTGCGATGATGTATCCGTCCTTTACTTCTACCCCGCTTTTGGCAAAATTATTATCAACCGGGAAAAAGTTCAGGTTAAGCATAAAATCTTTATCATTATTCTGATGAGCAGTCTGGCCGAATCCCCATACTGCTGCCGAAAGAGAAGCTATCAGTTGGGTTTTAAAAAGAATAGTTTTTATTTTCATGGATAGTAGAATCTTTTTTAAGTCTTTTTTTAAGAACGCGCAAAATTCTAAAAAATATTTAATCCAGCCAAGTTAATATGATATTGATTTGATATAAAGGGCCGCACAAATCACACCATATGATTAAAAATCAACATCATACAAAACCTTTCATTTATTAAAACAGCTTACTTTCATTTTCCTGTATTATATAAATTATAAAATTCAGCGAATTTTCCCGATAGTGTGAACATAAATATTATTAAATTAAAGTTTTAAGTGTTATATTTGTTAACTGTTTTTGTCCTTATCATTGAAATGATATTATGTTAAGGATTTAACCAGCAGCTGAGAATGAATGAGTAATCCTTCCTTTTCTATTTCCAATAACTGAATGAGTTATCATCCTTATTACTGGAACCTAATGATAAAAGCATACAAAATAAATGCTGTTTGATATAATTAAATCTATTTTATAAAAAATTTAAATTCATGAACTATAAACTTGAGCTCAATACTCAGGAGCCCAACTCTAAAATTGTTTTTCACAACATCCTATTTGATTCGTTCAAGGTAAATATAGTTGAAAGATATATCGGATCAATGAAGTCCCGTCTGACATTATGTGAAGCATTGTTTAAAGTAAGAACTTTAGACGATCAGCTCGTTACCCGAAGAGACGGTAATATGAGGGTAAAAATTAAAGGAAATGAATTTGAAGTTTACGAGAGGCTGGCAAAAAGGCTGTCTTCCTACGAGTATAAAAACAAGCTGATCAACAGAAAAGATGCTGAACAGGACTATGTTCATTTTATTCTGGGTCTGGTGATTGCCAATTATGAACTTAATTAAGCCCGCGCTTAATTTATTTAAACTAAAGAGTTATATCAAATATACAGCTCCCCACCGGATAGTGGGGAGCTTATTTTCTTAAAGAGCATACAGCTTTTGAAGCAAGGGTTTTCTTTTTGTTTCATAAGGTACAACAGAGTATTATCTCTAAATAATACTTCATAAAATCACACTATAAACAAGCCTGCAATAGTCTGCGCATCGCTGCTGCTCAAAATTTCATCATAAGCGGCAGAACCCGCTGCTGCTCCAAATAAAGTTCCTGTGTTATAACCTGCCTGATTAATGAGGTCTTCGCCGGCATAAACAGGATTGGTTGCTGAAGGCATATTTCCGCCATCGGCAAGCTCTATCCAACCTTTATTAGCCCTCATTCTTCTCACCTGAGAGGCATGCCTTGCCTCTACGGAATGAATCTGTAATGCCGCCTGAAGTACAACTTTGTTTGACATAACATTTCCGGCCTGCCCTTTATAAGCCCTCACTCCCGTATCTTCAAAAGCCTGGGCCAAAATGAGAAATTGATTATAATCTGTAAATGGAGAAAAGCTTCCATTAGCCGTAAAATCAAAAGTAGGCTTATTACCCGGAGGGACTCCAAGGGAAGTGAGTGTAGTTTTCAAAAAACCAACATGCGCTGCTTCATGTTTTGAAATCTGCATAAAAACAGTCCTGTCTGAATTGGGTATCAATCCAGGCGTTGATAATCCTATAGCATAGTATTCATTTTCAAGATATTCCAAAACAAGTGCTAACTGTAAAGCATCTGTCAAGGTATTTTTCAGAGCGGTACCTGTGATTTCTTTGTTTGTCGGTGCAGCCATTAAAGCTCCCGATCCAAGAGAAACTGCCGCTACAGCTGCTTTTTTCCCGAATAGTGATGTATTCGTCATTGTTTCTAATCTGGAGGCTTCCTTAATGAAAAACTGATCATAGGAAAGCTTATCTAATAGTCTGAGAATGTTCATAATGTAAATTTTTAAAGATGAATGATTAATTAATACCTCTTTCTTTCCACGTAAACCGGGTTTTAATAAAACCTCCTGCTGCCATTACAATATCTTTCGGCTCTTTGGCAAGATCAAGTCCGTTGGCGTCTACTACATCGTCACCTGAGAAATCTGCAGATCCGGGATTGATCAGGTTTCTGATGGCAGATGCATGTCTCGCTTCTACTGAAACTATTTTTCCGGCAATAACAAGATAAGCTGGATTGGTTATGTATTTTCCGGCACCGTTGTACGCTGCTACTCCGGTGTCTTCCAATGCTTTTGCAGTGGCCAGTACAGAGTTTCTGTCATTAAAATTTACATTGGGATATTGGAATTCAAGCTTTGGAAGAACGTTTGAGGCTGCACTGCTAATAGCTGCTTTAAAAAAGTCCCGGTGAATCACTTCATGATGATAAAGATCCGTAAAAACCTCTTTCTCTACACTGGAAATTCCGGAATAAAAATTATTGACTACTTTCGTGTAAAAATCGGCTTCCAGCTGTTCAAGAGCATAGGCATAATTTAAAATTCCAACATCTCCTGATCCAAGATCAAAAATCTGGTTATTATCCATTGGATAAAAATCATTATCATCATCACAGCCTATTATGGTAAGCCCGGCAATGGCCAGTCCTATTCCACTCAATTTTAAAAAGTTTCTTCGGCTTGTATCAAGGGTAGCTCCCTGATTAGAAACATGAATCATTTTTTTCATACTATTAATTTTTTAGGTGTTTGATTAAGTAAAAGAAAAACAGCACATTGAAAACATGCTGCTTAATCTTAAATTTCTACGGCATCAGAACCGTATCTATCACATGAATAACCCCGTTAGACTGGTTTACATCAGCAATGGTAACTTTGGCACTGTTTCCTTTAGCATCTTTTATATAAAGATCCTTTCCTTTCGTCCAAAATGTAAGGTCTTCTCCCTGTACTGTTTTCATCATGCTTTTTCCATTTCCTGCTTTTACGGTGCTCCATATTTCTTTAGCACTGTATTTTCCGGGTAAAACGTGGTACGTTAGTATGCTTGCAAGCATCGCTTTATTTTCAGGTTTTACAAGATTCTCTACTGTCCCTTTCGGAAGTTTTGCAAAAGCGGCATCAGTAGGAGCCAGTACAGTAAAAGGACCTTTTCCTTCTAATGTATTTACCAATCCCGCCGCTTTTACGGCAGCTACCAAAGTTTTATGATCTTTAGAATTTACGGCGTTTTCAATAATATTCTTAGAGGGATACATTGGAGCCCCTCCTACCATTACTGTTTTTTCTTTCATCGTTTGTGCAGTTACCTTCCCGCTGAACGCAAATGATAAAGCTACCATTGCTAAAACTGTGATTTTTGATCGTGTGTTCATTGTATGAATTTTTTAATTAATTATGGGTAATTTGTGTTCTTAATTTCACTTACGAGTTGAGATCTGTTTTAGATTTAAAAAAACGGAAATTAATTTAAATCAATTGAAAATCAATCAATTAATTTCACAATAAATAAAATCAAAAGGCCAATAGGGTTCATTCAAAATCTTTGTCTGTTTAATTCCGGGGCATCATTTAAAATATATCCAAGAAATCATTTACGAAATAAAAGATCCTATGGATTTCATTTAGGATATGTTTTATTTCACTACATTTGGATAGAAAAATAAAAGCTATTAAAACAATCTGCTCAGAAGAGGAACTTATCGTTTTACTAAAAGAAAAAAACGAAAATGGTTTTCATTATCTCTATGACCACTATTCTGGTGCGCTGTATGGGGTTATTCTTCGTATTGTTCAGTCTAAGGAATATACGGAAGAAATCATTCAGGATGTTTTTGTTAAAATCTGGAACTCTATTCATCAATATGATGCTTCAAAAGGAAGGTTTTACACCTGGATGATCAATATTGCCCGGAATACGGCGATAGATTATTTAAAATCCAAAGGCTTCCAAAATGAGCTTAAAAACCAACCGCTTCCCGATTTCGTATATAATTCTGCAGAACTTTCAACGACCAACAATACCTCTGATTATATTGGATTTAATAATGTATTGGAAGGGCTTGAGTCTGATAAGCAAGAAATTATAGATCTGGCCTATTATCAGGGATATACCCAAAACGAAATATCCGAGAAACTGAAAATACCCCTGGGAACCGTAAAAACGAAAATGCGGAATGCACTTATGAAATTAAAGGACTTGTTAAAAGATTATCAATAAATTGAACACTAAAGAATACATATCATCCGGAATTATAGAATCTTATATTCTAGGACATGCTTCTCCCGAGGAAGCAGGGATTCTGGAATGTGTGATGAAGAATAATGCTGAAGTGAAAACAGCTTTTGAAGAGGCACAAAAAACGTTGGAAAATCTTGCTACTGCCCAGGCCGTACTGCCTCCAGATGATTTGAAATCTAAAATCTGGAACAAAATCCAGCAGGAACAAACTCTTCAGGAGAAATCTGAAACGTCTATTCCAGTGCCGGCTCCTGATATTAAACCATGGGAAGAAGAGCAAAATAGTAAAAGAAATAATAACTGGAAAGCTATAGGTATTGCTGCTTCGGTTTTATTTTTAGCAAGTATCGCGGGAAATCTTTTTTGGGTAAGCAAACAATCTGAAACACAGAAAGAAATTGCAAAAATGAAAACTGAGAAGCAATCTCTGGATTTCACTATGCAGAAAATGAATCAGAAAATAACTATGTTTTCTAATCCTGATATGCAGACCGTCATGCTAAAAGGTGTAGAGAAACATCAGGATGCGAAAGCTATGGTATTCTGGGATAAAAAAACAAAAGAGGTTTATCTTAATGCTGAAAGTCTTCCAAAAGCTCCTGAAGGTATGCAGTACCAGCTTTGGGCTATTGAAGGCGGAAAGCCTGTAAGTGCAGGAATGTATTCTGAAGATAAAGATACTAAAGTGGTATTAGCTACTATTTCAAAAGCACAGGCCTTTGCCATCACTCTTGAAAAAGAAGGGGGAAGCCTTGTTCCTACTATGGAAAACATGTATGTTATGGGAGGAATATAAAAATGAGAACCTCAGCGATAATTGACAAAATTATGCTGGAAACATTGCATATCTTCTGTTGAATCAAAATTGATAAGGGTACCCAATTTCATTCAGGTCGGTCTTAAGCTGTTCCCAATCTTCAACCTGATCAACAATGCTCAGTACCATTTGTTTTGTTAGAGTTTCTCCTTTATAGATTTTGGCTACCGTTTCCAGTGGAATTCCGCTTTTTTTATAACTTTCTTCAAAGTATTCTGTTGCCCAATCTATATAGGTTTGCGGGTTTCCATCGAAAATTTTCAGCATTTCCCCGGAATGATCTTCAGCATTTTCAATCTTTCCGGTTCTCCAGTTTTTCTGTTCTGTAGTCCACAAACAAAATGTTGTTCCAATTGTTTTAACGGGTTCGCCAAAGATAAATTCATTAAAAATAGGTGGCAGGTCCTTTGTAAGTTGTTGCTTATTGGATTGTTTATATTCATGAGCGAAACCATTAATTACACAGCCATCTTTTCTGAATAAAATGAGCATCTGATCTCCGGAACCATCCCGCATTTCGCAGAACTCTTCATCTGCTGACCATTGTCTGTTATAAGAATAATAACGGTATTCCCATTCCGGGGAAAGAATGGCATCCAAAACAGAAATAGCTTTACAGACTGCCTGTAACTTTGTTTTATCTGGTAATAAGCTTAAATTCTTTGTTGAAATCATAGGAGTGGTTGTTTTATTCTTTTTGAATTCGGATTTATTTTCTTTGGGATTATCTTTGTTCTGGCCAGATAAACTGAGTATACTTAAGGAAAATAAAATTGTGGCTAATCGTTTTTCCATATTTAAAAATACATTTTAAAGCAATATCAGCCAAAGGAAAATAACATGATAGGAATTAATACTTTGGGAATTTCCGGATTTTTCTTACAATAAAAAAGGTACCTAATAGTATAATAGAAAGGCTGTATCCATGATAAAGCCCATTCCAAAGAATAAGAATGGGCCTGAATAATTAATTGTTGTTAAAAAGGAAACAAAGGGGCAAGAATCATTCCCTGGGCTTCCGGTGCGGTCTGAATATATTCCGGCTGGTAAGTCAGCGGAACCAGATTCATTTCTCCACTATCTTTCCATCCCTGAATAATCTCTCCTTTTGCGGCATTGACGATGTCGTTATCTTTACTTCTGAGTTTTGTTCTTTTCAGCCACTTAGCATCAAAAGGTTTGATAGAAATCATTAAAACTTCTTCCAGGTTAAGCTGCACTTTTTGCGGAACCAATTTAGACTCCATTCCCAGCATTATTCCCAGACTGCCATCTTTTAAGAATTTTCCGGGCGTTAAAAAGCTTCTGAGGTTATGGTTTTCATTATTCTCACGGTTTACCCACAATTCAATGTTATCTTCCGTAAACTCAACGGTAAAATATTGGTGGGCAAGCATCAGGTTCTTGATATCCCCATGACCTAAGGCTACCTGAGAAGTACTGTTGATCAAGGCCATAGCAAAATGCTTATGCATCACTTCAAAAGGAATGTCTCCGTAGAATTCCATATAAAATTCAGCTCCGATACCGTTATATTGCAGATTTGCATCATCACGTGACGAAGTATAAATATCCGATAAACCGTCTGTTATCAATATAGTTGTTTCCGGAGTGTGAATGACACGCATTTTACAGGAATTATGTACCGTGCTGTCTTCAGGCCATGAATAATCCCTGAAACCACCAACACGCAGATAAATAATACGGTCGTCCAAAGTTCCCAGTGAACGGAAAAAATCTTGACGCAACTGTACACCTTGCTTAAAGGCATCCTGCCGTTTTTTGTATTCCGGTTCTACTTCAATATGATCAATGGCAAGCAGGCTTAATCCATGTTCTTCGAATGCAGGAACCGACTGTGCTTCTATTTTTCCGTTTTCATACTTGAAATAAAAGGCTTCCATTCCTCCAACAAGGTGATAAATGGATTCTAAATCTTTACTGTTCCTCATAAAATCAAAAGAACGCATCGTTGAATCATCATAATACACAGTGGAGTCGATAAACATTCCCAATTCATCTGCTTCCTGGCAAAAACGGGCCAGCATTTCACTTTTGATGGTTTTTTCATCCCGGTAAGATTCGTTTTCAATGCTGTATTTAATATCTTCCAGATACATGGTAACAGTATACTCTTCTGCCACAATAGATTCTCCTTTTTTGAACGTGAATCTCACTTTGGAATGAGTAGGAAAGAAATCAATCAGTGAATGCGGTCTTGTTTCCTCGATTTTATCCAAATGCTCTTCGATTTCATCGGAACTGTTACTATTGTATACAATACCATTTTCGCGAAATTTCACCGTTCCTCCCGTACTTCCATATTTTGTTTTTGTAATTTCTGTAAAATACTCCCGTCCTTCAACCAGCAAAGGCTGCAGTTTTTCAGAAATTTCTGCCAACGTATTCTGTGCTTCTTCTGAGTTTAAATGATTGTTTTTCATAATTTTATTATTAGTTTAAAACATTTATTCTTTAATTTTTATAGCCAGTCGCCATGAAATGCCTTCATCTGCTCAACCGTTCCCTCGAACTGTGCTTCTGTAAAGGCATCCTGTAAACGCATAAGGCTTCCACGCTGTGCTGCAAAAAAGACGGTCTTCCTGTCTGTTATCATTTTAAATAATGATTCATAATGACCTTCTCTCAGATAAATATATCCGAATTCCACTTTTGTATAGGCTAAATCAGCAAAGTCTTCACCTTCCACTAATTCTCCAACTGCAGTATTGGCAAGAATTTCTTTTACTTCTTTAAGCTGGTCGCCTGATAATTTTTCTGCTTTTTCCATGTTTATTTTTCTTTATTAGGTTTTGGTTATTGTTAATCATATTCACTAAAAATGTAAGAAAATGGCTCTAAAGGATATTGCTCCAGCCACTTTGCATCTGTTACTTTAACCGTTATTTCATAAGCAGGCCATTTTTCAAAAGAATAGAGATCTATAATTTCTTCATTGCTCAATTGATAAAAGTCCGGATAAGGTACATCCCTTATTTTTTCTATTTTTGAGCTCACAATGAACTGTTCCGCGATCTCCCTGTGTCTGAGATAGAGTGTGTGGGTATCTCTAATGTCTTTTTCTTTTATAATGGCGTTTAGTTTCTCAAACAAAGGTCCCTCTATCTGGTACTCCTTACCGGAAAAGGATTCCAATCGTTTTAGCATAAACTTCAGCACACTCATTTTTGTTTCCAGGAATATGCGGTCATCATCTTCACTCATGATCATCAGTTTGAAAGAAATAGTATCGCCATTGATTGCTGTTTCATACACTACAGGTCTGCCCCATCTCAAAATAGATTCAGGAGAGCTTGCATAGCCATTCTTTTTCTTGGGGTTCAAAACCATTTGAGTCATTTCGCCATCAATATAGGAAGATCCCATGCTACCACTGCCGCACTTTATGATCCCCCAATCCGTTTCACGTTTGTGTAAAATACCAAATGACTTTGTTGTTCTCACAAGGGTTCCCTCCCACTTTTGCAGATTTTCGTCAGACAAATCGGTAATCATCGTATTGGAATCCTTATAATATTTCTCTCCCAATGTAGGAAACCACAAAATATCTTTCGGGGTTTTGAGCAGGTAATCCGGTATCATATACTTCCAAATGGGCATAAAACCTTCTTTTGAAGTTAGGTCTGAAGGAGCAACAGGGGTTTCGTCCTTAATGGGAAATCTGGGTTCGCAGGCATCGTATTCCCGTGCCGGATCAAATGCTGCTGAATCCCAATACTTCATATCTTTCAGGTGCTCCAGCCATGCAGGATGTGTTACCGTGATATCCAGAACTCCATTCTTCCACCCTCTTTTGTTGGGTTTCCCCATTTTCAGATCCACCGATTGGATAAAAGCCCGTGCATTTTCCCTCATCCATGATTCATCAAGGGTATCATCAAAATCAACTTCTTTTTTTATAGGAGAATCGTTATTAACGTTACGATAAAGCAGCATTAATGCAAATCCCGGCGAAGCATTAATGTAATTGCTGTCAGGATGAATAACCTGAACACTGATTTGAATTTTTGATTCCTGGCGTTTTATAACACCAACTTCGTAGAGTGATGACATTGTAATTATTTTTTAATATTAAATAAATTCCAGTCTAGAATAACTTTTCGGACTACGTTGAAGCTAGTTTACGGCAACATGTTGTATCACAGCATTATTCTTCAATCCTTTTGTATCATAAAAAAGGCATTCCACCGTATGTTCATCCGCTATTTTTAATTTTCCCGGATAATAATTTCCTGAGAGACCGGAATTAATTTTTTTAGTGAATACCAAATCTGAATTATAAACAGAATATTCCCAAACTTTGTTTTCGTTTTGTGAAAGCACTACGATGTTACCATTGGTAAATACTACTATTTCTGCCCATTCGATATAATCAGATAACTTAATTTTAATATTCTTTTTAATATAAAAATCGGTATTTGTTTTCGTCAGATTCATTTCGTTAAACCCAATTCTCTGGGTTAAAAAAATGGGGTCGTTTGAAGAGCCAATATAGAATCCGCTAAGCTTTACCAAATCCGGATCGGAATATATATGATCATTAAAGTATTTAAACTCTGTCTGATCTTGGAGGGTTCTGCCATCAAACTTGAAAACATATGTTTTGTATTTCATATTAGTCTGGTCCAGATTAGAAGTAGAAAAATAATAGTCTGAGCCCACCTTTGAAATTTCTGATATATCCATTCCACCAACATCATTATTTACAGAGATGATATGGGAAATCGGATCTAAGATTTCAGGTAAATAAGCTTCTTTATCAGCATGAAATTTATTCAGATCAACAGTAATGATTTCAAGCTTCTCATTATATCTGATTTCTTCAGAAGCAGCTAAAACATGAATTTTATCTCCTTCAATAATCAAATCTTTCAGGTAACAGGAATAATCATTTTTAATAGCATAAGCAGCACCGTGCTGTTCCAGATTCACCACTGTAATCATAGGCTGCCATCTCCTGACATAACTCTCCTTTGAATTCCCGTAACCGTACTCATTGCCCCCAATGATAAATTTTTTAAGCTTTGTATTATAGCTGATTGTCTGTGCCCGATAGGTGGGCCTAACCTTTAAAATTTTATAATTTTGATCAGTTGAAATGATAATATCACGATCATCATAAAATCCGACTGAAAAATCTATTGCTTTATTGATGAGCGGATCTCTTTTCTTTTCGTCTTTTTCCAATGCTTTGATTCGTCCGACCAGCATATGATTGCCCAGTTCATCAGTTGCCTCATCCTGTATTACCACCGAGAATCCTTTAAAATAAATAGGATATTCTTTAATCGCCTTATCCAGAATTCTGGGGTTTGGCGCTCCTATATTGATCCGCGGGGAAATAGTTTTAGCCTTAGAAGTGGTTTTTTGTTGTGCCAATACCGGCAATCCGGCCAGAAATGTAGCAAGAATAATATATTTTTTCATAGTTTATTCACCGGTTTCCATTCCGTTAGAAATAAAAAACTGCTCTAGCAATTCTCTTTTTGTAGTGCATTCATCACCATAACTGATTTTTTGGGAACTGAACTCAATTTTATCGCAATCAAAAGCGAATGCTATATATTCAAAAGGGTTACCTTTTTCATCAAGAAATACGATTGCATTTTTTAATTCAGAACAATCAAATTCCTGACTGATGGTTTTTACCAGCTCCATTTTCTTATACCCATAATTATAGAATAAATCAGTTAATGTATTAAGATCGACTTTGTTAAGCTGTTTAGACGATATTGCTTTTGAAATGTCGATTATTTTAGGAGACTTAGCATAATAATCCAGTTTCCAGTCTTTATCATTAAAAGCAATTAACAGTACTTTTTTAGCTTTATTAAAGGGATAAAAAGACGCCCTTTTAGCTTCCGTCAATTTATTACGATGCATACAGGTCATGTTGTCAAATAATGAATTGCTATCTGATATGGTTACAACTGCTCCGGTGGATTCATCATATTGCTGCAGATCAGATAAAAGGATGCCTTTAGACTCAATATATTCGTTTAAATATTCCAGAGACAGAGACAGGTCTGTTGGTTTTTTCAAATCAACTTCCGGGTGATTATCATTCATCCAGGAATTAAATTTTTCTGTCTTTGAAGTCAATTCCGTAACGTAATTATCATGATCATTTGTAGGAGCCAACATCACCTGGCTTACCTTTCCTGCCACTGTGGTGATGGTCATATTCCATTTAGGAAATTTTACATCAAGCAGTTTCAGATATTGTGACTGGTCTTCTACTACATAATAGTTTTGATTTTTTCCGTCCGGTTTTTTAATCACTTTAAACTTCGCAATTAACGTTTCGGAATCTTCTAAATATTTGTTTAAAAATTCTTTTCTATCTGTAATTACTGTTGAAAATTTTCTTTTGAATTTAAAATCAGGGGTGAGCATACCGGCTAATTCTTTTTTCTGATAGTTGTTGAAATAGCTTAGAAATTGATCTGCCGTGCTCATTTTCTGTGCAGATACTGTGATAGAACTTATTGCTGCCATTAACAGGCATAGATATAATTTAGTTTTCATGGTTTTTTAAGGGTTTGTGGAAAGATATCAACTCCTTTGGAAACAAAAAACACTTCCAGAAATTCTCTTTTGGTATTGCATTCCTGGCCATAATTCATTTTTCGGGAACTGAACTCAATCTGACCGCAATCAAAAGACAGTGCTATGTATTCAAAAGGTTTGTCATTCTCATCTAGAAAAACTATTGCATTTTTAAATTCAGGACAATCGTATTTCTGACGAACCGTCATTTCCAATTTTTTATACCCGTAATTATAAAATATATCAGTTAATCTGTTAATATCGACTTTATTAAGCTGTTTAGTCGATTGAGCGATTGCCAAATCGGTTATTCTGGGAGTTTCAGCATAATAATTCAATTCTTTATCTTTATCCGTAAAGGAGATTAAGAGTACTTTTTTAGCTTTATTGAAAGGATAAAAAGAGGTTCTTTCGGCTTCCGTCAATTTATTTTGATGCACGCAGGCCATGTTGTCAAACTTTGAATCTTTATCTGTTAACAGTTCTGGTATACCGGTAGACTCATCATATTTCTGCAAACCGGATAAAGAAATTCCTTTGGATTGAACGTATTTATTCAAATATTCCAGAATGAGGAACGGATCTGTTAATTCTTCCAAATCCACCTTTGGATAATGCTCAGTCATCCAGGCGTCAAACTTTTCTGTCTTGGATTTCAGTTCCGTCATATAAGCATCATAGCCCTCTGTTGGTGTAAGCGCAACTTCATCTACTTCTCCTTCTACTGTGGTGATGGTCATATTCCATTTCGGAAATTTAACGTCGAGCAATTTAAAAAACTGTGACTGTTCTTCTACCACATAATAGGTTTTATCCTTTTGTGTCGTTTTTTTAATAATCTTATATTTGGAAAGCAACGTTTCAGAATCATCAAAATAAAAGGTAAAAAAGTCATATCTGTTTAAAATCTCATCCGAAGATTCATTTTTGAATTTAAAATCGGACGTTGTCATCATCGCTAATTCTTTTTTCTGATAATTATTGAAATAGCTTATGAATTGATCTGCCAGAGACATTGTCTGTGCAGATACTGTAATAGAACTTACTGCTGCCATTAACAGGCATAAGTACAATTTGGTTTTCATGGTTTTTATTTGGCTAATCCTCAACTTAAGATATCTTAAAAAAACACCCTCTTTAATACAGGATTGATATTATTTTTTTTAATTATTGTTTTACTTTTTATTTATTTTTAAACTTATGTAAAACGGGAGCACAATATATCAATTAAAATTAAGCCAGGAAATAAACTTTTGTTCAAATGCATATTCGTTATGATATAAAAGATATTCGTTGGGAAGACCGTTCATAAAAGCAAAAAACCGGTATTGGAAAATAATTGGGCCGGAATATATTGTAAGAGCCTGTTTAAATCTCACCATAATTTATATATATTTGATTACATACGGTTTACATTGCCATAACTCAATAGATCTGAATTGTTTCTAATAAAAAAAATAACGCAAAGTTGATGAATAATTCCACTTTATTTTAAGAACAGCATATTAATCAATATAATTATCAGGTCGCTCCTAAGGAGCTCACCTTAGATCATCTATCAAATTCTATGAACAGAGTACTCTTACGGAGCACTTAAAAAACTTAAATAACATCATTTTCTTATGGAAATTTATACATTGATCATCAGTTATAACACTTAATATAACCTGAATATTTTGGAGCTCTATTATCTGATCATTATAAACATCTGTACATCATTGCCTTTTTAAATCCCGAATTCATCCTTTTCCCAAATCCATAAATTACGCAATGGTAATCCACTGTAAATGGCTATTTCCGGACGGTCCAGCTGCGATTCTAAATTTAATTCTCCATAATTCTCCACTGTTATATTAACTTCCTTTAAATTGGGCAGAGTGTTCAGTACCCGCACATCTGTCACTTTTGTTCTGTATAAATCAAGACGCTCGAGCTTTTTTAGCGGTTCTAGGCCTGAAATATCATCTATCTCATAACTTTCTAAGAGGGTGAGCCATTTTAGATTGGGAAATTTCGATACCCCTCTTAAATTCATTTTATCCTGAAGATTTGATAAATCTAATTTTTCAAGGGCGGGTAAGATTTCAAACGAAGAAAAATCTTTCATCTTACTACTTTGCAGGTCCAGAACTTTCAGCTTTTTCATGGTTTTCAGCTCCAGTCTCCCCGCTGCATGAATCTGAAGGAATTCTAAATTAGGAAACAGGTTCAACCCTTTAATTTTACCATTATGCCCATAAAAATTCAACCTTTTTAAAGATTTCATTTTGGGAAATGTGGTAATATCAAATTTACTTTCATTCACTATTTCCAAAGATTTTAAGCGTTTCAAATGTTCAAATCCGGTGAAACCAACTCTTGAATTAAAAATTAAAAACTCCAGCTTTTTTAAGCTTCCTATATCGAAAGTCTGCTTCGTTTTTTCAACATTGAGCTCTAATTTTTTCAGCTTTTTTAAGGTCAGGACAGACTCTGCGGTTTCTACTGAAACTTCAGCACCCATTTTTAAAGTTTCCAGGGCTATAAATTGTCCGACCGGATAGGCTGCCGGACTTTCAAGGGATTCATAAAAATCCAGCTCTTTCAGCTGATCCTTTAGCGGAAGCAGTCTTGAAAAATTCCGGGATTGTATATGATTGTCTTCATGACATCTGAATTCAAAGCTCGTCAGATTGGGAAAATGTTTGAAATAAGTATGTTTTTTGATGACAGAGTTGCTCATTTCAACTCTCCTGATCTGCCTGGCAATGGGTAAAAAAGCATCTGCATAAAACCTGGACTCATCAAATAGCAGACGGTCTACCTTTTCAAATTTCCCAAGATTATCAATTGTTTTTTCTTTAAAACCGGTAAAATGTAATTGATTAATATAGTTTTTAAGGGATACTACGTTTTTTAAACTGAATGGTTTTTCCCCTGTCGCGAAATGGCAGCTTATTTTTTTATTAAAAGGATTTTCATGCTCTTCTGTGTCTTCAACGGTGGTATCGGTATCTATACCGATTTCCTCAAGCTTCTTAAACCCCAAAAGTCCGGCAATGCTCCCTATCCTGCAATTATTGAAACTAATATCAGATACCGATTGATCAAAGGGTATAAAGGAAACATCGTCAAACCGTGAGTCGGAAATATGGATACTTCTGATAGATCCCTGCTTTATTTTTTTTGGTTTGTAAGTAAAGGTTATCTTATGGAGACTTAGTGAGTACAGGTCTTCGATATTGCTCAGCTCCTGAATATTATCAATATGACAATTTATGATTGTAAGCTCCTTAACCACTTTGTCCACCGATGTATGGAGACCTCTAAGACAGCTGGCATCAAAACTCATATTGGAAAAACGGATCTCACCCGGGAAATCCCTTATTACTGTGCTGTCATAATTTCTGAACGTCACATGATCCAGATAGAAATAATGACAATGCTCCAATTTCAATAAATCAGAAAAACTGGGAATAATACAGTTGGTGAGATATAAAGTGGTCAGCCTACTGAGATAGGGCAAAAATTTGGAAAAATCATCAATTGTTACATCTTTGAGCTCTAATCTTCTGATAGGGGCAGGCTTCTTGTCACCCTCCTGAGAGGTGATGTCCAAAATCTCTTCTATTTTTTTTATTTCTTCGTCTGTTTCCAATGGTATATTGAGTTGATGGTTTTGTTTTATTCTTAATTAGTCTGTGATGAATATCTTAGAAGATTTTAAATGCCGAATTTATCCTTTTTCCAAATTGATAAATTACGCAATGGTAATCCACTGTAAATAGCTATTTCCGGACGGTCCAGCTGCGATTCTAAATTTAATTCTCCATAATTGCTCACTGCTATATTGACTTCCTTTAAATCCGGCAAAGTATTCAGCACGCGTATATCTGTCACTTTTGTTCTGTATAAATCAAGACGTTCTAATTTCTTTAAAGGTTCTAAGCCTGAAATATCATCTACCTCATAACTTTCTAAGAGGGTGAGCCATTTCAGATTAGGAAATTTCGATATCCTTTCTAAATTAATTTTTCCCTGAAGACCTGACAAATCTAATTTTTCAAGGGAAGGTTGTATTTCGAACGAAGAAAAATCTTTAATTTCACTATTTTGAAGGTCCAAAACTTTCAGCTTTTTCAAGGTTTTCAGCTCCAGTTTCATTGCTCCGTGAAGTTTCAGAAATTCCAAATTAGGAAATCGATTCATCCCTTTAATATGGCAATCATAGCCAGAAGCGCTCAATCTTTTTAAAGATTTCATCTTTGGAAGTGTCTTAAGATCAAATTTTCTGTCACTGATGATCCCCAGTGACTGTAAGCGTTTCAGATGCTCAAATCCGGTGAAACGTACTTTTGTTGAGATATCCGCTAAGATAAGAGTTAAAAACTCAAGCTTTTTTAACCTTCCTATATCGAAAGTCTGTTTTGTCTTTTTAATACTTACATACAGCCTTTTGAGCTTTTTTAAAGTCAGAATGGATTCAACGGTCTGCGCTGAAACTTCAAAACCGATTTTTAAAGATTCCAGGGCTGTAAACTGTCCGACCGGGTAGGTTTTCAGCCTATTCCGTAATTCATCTCTTTCATAAAACACCAGTTCTTTCAGCTGCTTTTTCAGAGGAAGCAGTTTTAAAAAGCTCCGGACATCTGCATTTTCTTTTTCAAAACATGCTAATTCAAAACCTGTCAGATTAGAAAAGTGTTTGAAATAAGTATGTTTTTTGATGACAGAGTCTCTGAGTTCTATTTTCCTGATTTGTCTGGCAATAGGTAAAAAAGCATCCACATACAATATGGATTTGCCCAATGACAGGCTGGTTAACTTTTCAAATTTCCCCAGATCATCAATCGTTTTTTCTTTAAAACCGGTAAAATGTAATTCATTGATATAATTTCTTAGAGACAGTACATTTCTTAAGCTGAATGGTTTTTCCCCCTTCACGAAACTGCAGATCATTTCTTTATTAAAAGGATTTTCCTGTCCCTCTGTATCTTCAACGATGGTATCGCTGTCTATCTCCATTTCTCCAAGCTTCTCAAATCCCGAAATTCCTTCAAAACTTCCTATCCTGCAGTTTTTAAAATCAATATTTCTTACCGATTTTTTAAAGGGTATAAAAGAAATATCATCAAACTGCGAGTTGGAAACATCGATTATGCTGATAGATTTCTCTTTTATTTTTTTTGAATGACAGGTGAAGGTTATTTTGTCTAATTCTAAGGAATACAGTCCTCCGATATTGCTCAGCTCCTGAATATTATCAATATGACAGTTTTTAATAAAGAGATGCCTGAATATCTTTGTTGATCCCGATGCCTGCATACCATTCAGACAACAGGCATCAAAGCTCATATTGGAAAAGCGAACATCATGCGGAAAGTCCCTTATGATATTGCTACCATTATTTTTGAATGTTACATTATCAAGATAAAAATAACTGCAATGATCCAGCTTCAATAAGTCGGAAAAACTGGGAATGATACAGTTGGTGAGATCTACTCTTCCTACCTTACTGAGATAGGGCAAAAATTTGGAGAAATCATCAATTGTTACATCGTTGAGCTTTAATGTTATTAAATAATCTGATTTTTCATGGTCTTGCCCAGGTTTTATACCTAGAATGTCTTCTATTTTTTTAATTTCTTCGTCTGTTTCCAATGGTTTATTTGTTTGATGATTCTCTTTCATTTTGCCTGTTGCTTAATTTTTTGATGGCTAATTAATTATTAGTTCTAATTCTTTGCAGAAAGCTTTTATGATACTTTTATCTTAAAGCAAAAATATTCAAAAATTCAAGATTGAAATCATCCGTCCAAAATAAAGAACAACAAATTATTAAAAAATAAAATCCGGCGATTTTCTATATATTGCATATTGAAACAATTAAAATTTAAACCATGAGAGTAAAAATTTTCGTAGACAGCGACATTACAAAACTGGAGGAAAAAATCAATTTCTTTTTATCAACCAATGATATTGATATTCATGATATAAAATTCTCCGCAACGGCCGGAGATATTTGTGCAATAGTAATTTACATGATCTAAGAATAACAAAAAAAACTATAAACTTATGTTTGACCATGTAGAACTTACAAATGAAAGACCAACGGAAAGCGGTTATTACTTTGTTAAATGGAGTGAGAACGAAGAAAAGCTTCTATTATGGATTGATTACTTAATCAATTCTGGAGTAGAATTCTGGTGTTGGAGATATACAAAAAGTAGCGAGCCATCCGATGTACATTTCGATATTCAAAATCCTGACTATCCTCAATTTTCAGAGAGAATTCCTACTTCTGATGAATAAAACACCAATTGTTGTATGTTTTTAAAAGGGAACAAAAAAGGCTATTCTTTAGTAAATATAATTCAGAAGATAGCTTAAAACAGCAAATAGCTATAAGTTCTTGGGATATCCGGGGTAGTAAATAAAAAAAGCCCCTAAACAGGGGCTAAAAGTGACCGCAGAAGGACTCGAACCCTCACTGTCGGAGCCGAAATCCGAAGTTCTATCCATTAAACTATGCAGCCAGATTCATGAGCAGTATTAAAGACTGAAAACAGCCTGCTGCTTATGATTTCGAGTGCGAAAATAATGATTTTTTTACAATTTCCCCTAATTATAGAAGCTTAATTCTAAAATCCTTTTTATTACCGTAAAGTGAAAGTTCTTTACAACTGTTTCAATACAAAAACAAACTGCTACAAACATTTACATATCAATATTTTACAAACTGATGTATCAAAAAAGAAAAAACCTTACATCCGAAAATGTAAGGTTCATCTATTTTAAAATTTCTTTAAAGCTTAGAAAGTGATTTTCACCCCTCCCAGGATCTGTGCTCCCAGTACTTTATACCCTTTATAAGTCTGGTATTTAGAGCTCAGCAGGTTGTTTCCAAGAGCGAAAACACTAAAGTTCTTATGGATTTTATACTCTGCGGAAAGATTCAGATCAGCATAACCGCCTACTTTATCATTTCTGTTTTCTGTAGACTGGAATACCATTCCTGATGGCGCTGCTACTCCTTCAAAACCAAATGAATTAGTCGTTCTGTCACTTGCAAAAATTCCCTTAAATCCAAGAAGAAGTTTTTTGTCAAGCATCGTATATTTCGCTCCGATGCTTGCATTCACTAAAGGAACGTTATAAATATCCTCATAGTTTTTCAGGTCGTATTTCGTAAATCGTACTTCACCATCAAGGATAAGATTTTCAAGCGGGAAATATTGTACACTTCCTTTGATGTCACTTACATTTCCGTCATCATATACGGCAGAGAATGTATTGGCAAAATCATAGGCAGAACGGTTCAGCGAATAGGTATTATTGAAAAGGTTATTCGCCTGGAAGAACATAATATCCCTCATCTTTCCGTAACCCGCAGAGAAGTCGTATTTGAACGTTTCATCAATATCTCCTCTCAATCCTACATAAAAGTGATATTTCGTCTCTGTAGGCTTTAAAAACTGGTCAGAAAGAATGAATGGATTAGCCTGTAACATATCTCCGTATGTATTCAGCTTCAAACCACCGTCTACCCCTCCGTAGAATTTAAATTCTTTCGCAGCAGCAAACTGGAATTCAGCCTGTGGGAACCAATACGTCTTATTATTTTTCTGCTGGGCAAAGTAATCGTTTGAATTCTTGGAATTCAGGAAAGCAAATGAAGATCCTAACGTCAAATAAGAATCTCCTTTTCTGAACGTTACTTTCGGAAGTAAATTGGTATTTACAAAATTGGATGAATTCTTATCTTCGATGCCGAAATCAGTTTTTACGGCTTCAAGACCTACTCCAAGATCCGCATTCAGATTGATTCCTGATTTTCCAATCTCCACCGCATGTTTGGAAAGATTCGCCAAAATGGATACCTGGTTTTCCTGAGCATCAAAATGATCTTTCAGGAAGGATGATTTTACCCTGATGTCATTCAGAATTTCATTCGAATAAAAATCATAATATCCGTTTACTTTGAACTGGTTGACTCTCTGTTTCAGATCAACATCTGCAGAAGGCTCCAGGGCATAAATCCCGTAATATCTGTTATTATCCAGTCCATATTGTGCATTCAGGTTAAATTTCCCTTTTTCACCATATGAATTTAAGTAAGCTCCGATCGCTGTAGAACTCTGCTTGGAATCCCATGCATATTCTTTTTTCAGACCTAATGTAGAAAGGAAATGGAAATCTGCCCCTACTTCAAGCTTATTTTCAAGCGTTTTGGAAATATTGGCATCCGCAAGAATCTTCCCGAAATTACCCATTCCAAACTGCAGATAATTATTCTGAGCCGTTCCTTCAAATTTCGGAGTTACATCCTGCCCCTGAATGGTAGAAGTTTTAAAATCTGAAACAGCAGGAACATCTGTAATCGTATATTTTACAGGATTCTGGGATTTCTCTTCCGGCGGATAATTCTTAATTGTTTCTACAGAAGTTTTCTTCTTCTCGATCTTCTTCACTTCCGGCTCTCTTTTCTTATTAAGAATCAGTTTTTCTTCTTTGATCTGGGAGAACGCTACTGACGAAACCCCTAAGAATAATATGGATAATAATTGAATTTTTCTGTTCATTACTATGAGTGTATTTATGTGTTCACGTAAAAGTCCTTCAACGGCTGTTTACATGAACAGGATACTGCATTTTTACTTTTTAATCTGCTTTTTAACCTCTTTTGCTTCTGCTACGATTTCAGGGAAATCTTTATAATTTTCAATGATCTGATCGCAGGTATAGCTTGCCTGGTAATTATCTTTCAGTCCGACATAGTTTTTCGCCATCAGCACCAGTGCTTTAGCTCCCCAATAGTCTTCTGATGCATAGTTATTGGCCAGCTTAAAGATTGTCTCATTAGAAGACTTGTAAGCCTTTCCTTTATTCTGATAGTACGCTTTTGCATACAATGCTTCTGCAGCTACCGATGTATTGGATGATTTCTCAAGAGAAGTATACGAAGCCTGGGCATCTTTATCTTTCCCTGAATTCATCAAACTTCTTGCTTTGATCACTTTAGCAGTTTCAATAACTGCCGCAGAGTTTTTCGTATTGGCAATCACAGCATCAGCCAGTTTTTCAGCCTGAGAGAAGTTTTTCTCATCCGCATACAGCTTCATCAGCTCAACATTGGCGTAGTTTTTAATGCCGATATCTGAAGAATTTTTGATGTTTTCAAGGTACTTCTTGGCCTCAGCAGTATTTCCTTGCGCGATAAAGATTTGAGCTAAACGAGTTTGTGCATCATCCTGGTAATCATTCTGAATTCCAGCCACTTCCTGCAAAACAAGTAAAGCTTTAGTTGAATTATTGGTTTGGTAATAACTTTCTCCTAATTCATACTTCGCCTGGTATAGTCCCTCACCTGTAGGATTTTGGGTCAGGTACTTCTCATAATAAGAAATTGCATTTTTATAATCTTTCTTCGTGAAATATTGTTTTCCTGTTGAAAGGTTGATCTCATCGATTTCAGAAGCATCCACATTCACCCCGATATTTCTGGCAAAATTTTCATATCCGGAAACATCTCCGTTTTTAGTGAAAATAGGTTTGGCAGCCTGAACGATCTTGCTGGCGTACGCTGTATTTTTATACTGCTCTCCGAGTGATTTCAGTTCAGAAAGCGCTTTATCATTCTGATTCTGGTCGATATAATTCTGCGCTCTGTATATAGAAGCATTAGCAATAAGATCTTTATCCGAAGACGTTTTAATTACCTTTCCGAAATAATCATTGGAATTGGTATAATCATCCTGAGCTGCATAAGCTGCTCCTATTTCGTACTGCGCATCATCATAATATTCAGAACTTGGATATTTGGATAAAAGGTTCTTCATATTCGTGATCTTAGCCTGTGTATCACCTTTAAATCCTAAAGCCATAGCCTTCTGATACAAGGTATAATCTGTAGCATCTTCATTTTTATCATAAATAGCAATCGCTTCATTCAGATCATTGTTAGCATAATGAATATCTGCCAGACGAAGTTCCGCATCATTCTTGAATTCAGGCTTTGGATTGTTCAGATACTGCTTGAAATAAGTTGCTGCTTGGCCAAATTTCTTGGATTTGAAATAAGCATATCCTAAATCGTATGATAATTGCTGCTTTTCAGGGAAATTTTCATTCAACAGTTTTTCGTAGCGTACAATGGCAGACGGGTAATTTCCTTTCTGGTAATACACCTGTCCCAGCCAGTATAATGCCCTGTTATAAAATTCTTTATTGATGCTGAATCCTAAACTTCTGAGGAAATATTTTTCCGCTTCATCATAATTTCCTTTGTTGAATTCTTCCGTTCCTAAAAGATAAGAAACCTCCTGATCCACCTTGTTGATCTCCGGAGTAGAACTCTGTAATTTATCAATAGCGTTCAGGGTTTCCTGGTAGTTTCCGGAATACAGATAAGATTTTACCAGAAGCGATCTCATTTCCGGAGCATTCGCATCATTCTGGTTGTTGTTGATATAGCTTTGAATTACCGCAGACGGACTTTCAAACGGGTTTCCGATATCGTAACTAAGCTTGGCGTACTGTTCGTGAGCCAGTTTTTTTACTTTTGCATCATAATCCATCTGATAAGAAGAACGGAATGCGGAAAGGCCTTCCTGCTTTTTATCTACCGCCAGATAAGCATTTCCTAACTGATAGTAAGCATTCTGAGCCAGCGCAGAATTACTGTTAAGAAGCTGGTTATAATAAGAAACCGCTTCATCATATTTTTTCAGCTGAGCTGCGACAAAACCCATTTCATACAGGTCATTTTCAGACGGGTTCTGCTGTACATTTAAATAGTCTTTCAGATGCGGATAGGCCGAAGTGTAATCATTTTTCATGAAATAACTTTCCCCGATGATCTTGTGAACTTCTGCTTTATAAGATTCAGAAATATTTTCGTTCAGCAATGCATTCCCTTCAGTAATAGCCTGATCATAGTTCTTATCATTATAGTACATCTGTACATAATAAGGACGGACAAGCTTGGAGAATTTTGGGTCGTCTTTTACAGAGTCAAAATATTGGAAAGCCCGGTCATTCTGCCTGTTGGAATAATAAAGATGTCCCAGCATATAGGCGATATCCCCTTTCTGCGACTGATCAGCCGTTTTATAGGCTTCTTCCAGAGCATCAGTAGCCCCTTTAGAATCACCGGTCATGAACTTGGCATACCCCAATTTCAGAATATACTGTGTATTTTCTTCTTTTGAAAGCTGATACTGATTCACCTTTTTCAAGGTTTCCAACGCTTTGTCAAAATCTTTTTTAGCCAGATAATAATCCGCCAACGGAAGATTGGCCTGAGCAAAATAAGCAGAATTCGGATATTCTTTCATGAAAGCCGTTAATCCTTCTTCAGCATGATTTTTCTGAAGGATAACCCCAATCACATTATCAAAAAACTGTGCTGCCTCTTTTTTTGAACGTGACAAATTCTGATTGTAGAAATATTGTCTTGCATATTCATATTGGGAAGCATTGTATATTTTGGTCTGATAAAGATTTTCAGCTAGATTGAATCTGTAATTTTCTTTCTGTGTAAAATATTGAGACTGTTGAGCATCGGAAATTCCGAAATAAATGACCGCAGCCGCTAAAAGTATTTTTTTTGATTTCATTCTTTTTTGAATAAAAAAATTAGTCTATTATATCAACGAAAGTATTGAAAACTTATTGCTTAAACAAGTCTGCGGCGGGAGTTTAAGGAAAAATATGGAAAATTTAGCTATTTTTTAACATACTTTTATAATTATCATTACTTTTGTTTTTTTTCAAATCAAATATAGTTATTGGATGAATCAACTTTTTAGAAGAAAAATCTACTCAGATACGGACACCTCAACGGGTCTCTTAAGGGTATTGGGAGTATGGGACATTGTATTTTTTGGTATTGCGGCCATCATAGGTGCAGGAAGTTTCAGCAGCTTAGGTGAAGCCGTTTTCAGAGGAGGTCCCGGTGTTATCCTTCTATATTTGATATGTGGATTTGCCTGCGGATTTACAGCGTTATGTTATGCTGAATTTGCCAGCAGAATCCCTACGGCCGGCTCAGCGTACACCTATGCTTATGCCAGTTTCGGGGAGCTTATTGCCTGGATTATCGGCTGGGCACTGATCATGGAATATTCTTTCGGCAATATTTACGTGGCCTTTTCATGGTCTGATTATTTCACCAGCTTTTTAGAGCGTCTCGGAATGCACATTCCTGATTATCTTACCTGCAGTTATACTGAAGCCCGGAAAGCTTTCCAAAACGGTTCTGAAAATAAAGAGTTACTCAATGCATGGAAAAGCGCTCCGCTAATCGGAAGCCTGAAGTTTATCGTAGACATTCCGGCTTTGGTCATTAATGGCTTGATTACTTGGCTTTGCTATGTTGGTGTAAAAGAAAGTAAGAATTTCAACAACTCTCTTGTGATCTTAAAACTGGCTGTTATTGTACTGGTAATACTTGTTGGTTGTGCATATGTAAATAGCGAAAACTGGACTCCAGTCAGCCCGGTAACAGGAACACCATCCTTTATGCCTAATGGTTTTGCCGGAGTAATGAGTGCTGTTTCGGGGGTATTTTTTGCCTACATTGGCTTTGATGCTTTAAGTGTACTGTCTGAAGAAACCAAAGATCCGCAGAAAACCTTACCTAAAGGAATGATCATCTCTCTTGTTCTGTGTACTTTTATCTATATCGCCCTGACCCTTGTTCTTACAGGAATGGTAGATTACAGGAAGTTTGACGGAGTTGGAGATCCTCTTTCTTTTATATTTGAAAAAACCAATGCCAATGTAGCATGGATGGAACTTGTTGTTTCTTTTGTGGCTATCGTTGCTATTACCACTGTACTTTTGGTGTTCCAGATGGGGCAGCCGAGAATCTGGTATGCGATGAGCCGTGACGGACTGATGCCTCAGAGATTTCAGAAAGTACATCCTAAATATAAAACACCTTCTTACGCCACTATTGTAACAGGAATTGTAGTAGGAATCCCTATTTTATTTACCGATAAAACTTTCATCCTGGATTTCACCAGTATAGGAACGATATTCGCATTTGTATTAGTTTGTGCAGGAGTATTGCTTCTTCCGGCCAAAGAAAAAATTAAAGGAAGATTTCACCTTCCGTATGTAAACGGAAAGATTATTTTCCCTGTCATTTTCATTGGTGGATTAGCCGCTTTCTATTACTGGCAGCCGGAGTTTTTCGATAACCTTATGAACTGGAAAGATCCCAAAGAAGGTGAATTCAGAGCTTCGATCTTCTTCTTTATCCTGATCAACCTTGTTTTGTGTATTGTTACATTTATCAAGAATCTGTCTCTGATCCCGCTGATCGGCTTAAGCTCATGTCTTTATCTTCTTACCGGAATGAGCCACGACAACTGGTTCTGGTTCGGATTATGGTTTGCCATAGGAATGGTAATTTACTTCGGCTATGGCTACAGAAACAGTAAGCTTCGAAAAGAAATAAAATAAACGATATATTTCAGAAAATAAAAAGGGCGAAAAGGCAGATCTGCAGTTTCGCCCTTTTACTTTTTAACGCTATAAAAAATCGGCAGAATTATTGCTTTAACTTACTGAACAACATCAAACTACTTCACCATGTCAGAAAGAATAAAAACTTACAGAGAATTTTATCAGTTCTATCTTACTGAGCACAGGAAAATGGGAACCCGAATTTTTCACTTTATCGGAACCCTGCTTATCTTTGTGGTCATCTGGTATGTCATCAGCTCCGGAAAAGAACGATTTTTATGGTACATTCCGATCTTTGGATACGGTTTTGCATGGTTCAGTCATGCTGTTATTGAAAAAAATAAACCGGCTACTTTCAGATATCCTTTATGGTCCTTAATCTCGGATTTCAGGCTATTTTTTGAATTATTGATTGGAAAACAGAAGTTCACAGGTATTGAAGCCAAACCGAAAGAATCCACCAAATTATAATGCTATTGAATTTTGTGTGAAAATTTGCTGTTTTTTTGAAACGCAAAGTTCATTTATAGGCAAAGCACATTTCAGGCAGCAAAGTGTAGATTCAACTCTGGTGATTCGATGAAGCTGTAGACCAGCCTTCAGCTAATTAGTCAGAGTTATAAAAGCTTACTGAAAATCTTCGGTTTTCTTGCGCCCTAAAAGCAGCATAATCATTAAAAGCCTTGCGACTTTGCGGTGAATCTGCGAAGATCTGTGAGAATTAAAAAACCTAAAATCTGTGTATTCTGTGCAATCTGTGGGGAATCTGTTTGTATTGATACTTTTTTTGAAATGCAAAGCCTGAGCCTCTTTCAAAAAGTATAGGAAAATGACAAGCAGATTGATAAGATAAATAACTGTAATGTTATTCATACTTACAAAATTTAATGCGTATGATTAATATTGCTTTTCAAGAATATCATAATGAACAGTATTGATTACTTTTTCTGCTAAGGTATCTCCAGCAACTTTAATATGCTCAGGGATATAGGAGGATAATGTAATCGTTTTATCTTTATTTAAAGTAACAACAGACTCTTCCAGAACCTGATCTCCCACATAAAACTGAATCCTGTTTTCAGTTATTTTCCAGAAAGAAAGTCTTGGCTCAGTTGGTGTACAATTCCCGGAACTTCCTTCTATACGGTTATAAACTGCAAACCCGTCTTCTCTGATGGAATAATTCCTCATCAAACGGCAATCATCAAAATCTTTCACCACTTTTTTACCCTCTTCATAAAATCCGGCCTCTTTCAGTTTCCAGAATCCGATAACATCCTCTTTTTTTATTTTTTGTGCATTACACAGAAAAACCGCTGTAAAAAACAATATACCTGCTCCAATTCTATTCCTCATTGATCTTTTTATTTTGAAAAACGAAGATACAATAATATTACTGTCTTATGAGGGAGGAATATTCGAATTACAAGAAAGGGCCATAGGTACACTTTAATTTCTTTACTCCACATTCACGTTAATGTTGTTTAATTCTATACAATTGTTTCTTTTGGTTAAAATATTAAGAATATTAAAATTGAATCGTTAAAAATTAATGAACCAGAGAAAATCTATAGAAAAAATTTCGGCATGGTAATTGTCAATTAGGCCTTAAAATAAGTTTATGAAAAGTATCACAACCATTCTAAAAGGAGCTGTTCCTGCACTAGCATTATTCACCGTAACGCAATGTACAACAGCCAATGCAGCAGGAGCCGATGAAAAAACATTCATTGTAGGACCGGAAACTGCCGATTGTACCGGAGTAGCTCCAATGAAATGTCTTCAGGTAAAAGAAAAAGCTTCAGAAAACTGGACTAACTTCTACACCAACATTGAAGGATTCACCTACGAACCTGGATATGAATACGTTCTGAAAGTGAAGACAGAGAAAATCGCCAATCCTCCGGCTGACGGATCCTCTATAAAATATACATTGGTAAAACAAGTTTCCAAAACGAAGAAAAATACAGCCAATGCCGGTGAAAAAACCTTAATCGTAGGAGCTCAAACTGTAGACTGCTCTGCCGGGGCAGGACGTATGAAATGCATGCAGGTAAAAGAGAGTGCTTCAGAAAGCTGGACTAATTTCTACTCTCAGATTGAAGGATTCACTTACGAGCCTGGATATGAATATGTTCTGAAAGTGAAAACAGAGAAAATTGCCAATCCTCCGGCTGATGCTTCTTCTATAAAATATACCCTGATAGAACAGGTTTCTAAAACTAAAAAATAATTAAAAAAACGCCCGGCGAAGCCGGGCGTTTTTGATGGAAGCTGGAAAAAATGAGAATGGAAGTTAGTGTCGGATCAGAATATTAAACAGCTATTTTATTGACTTCATCAACACAATTTAAATGTATTTATTTTTCAGTTCTTCAGGAACTTCCTTCTTATCCTTTCTCTGCTTTATTTCTTAGATTAAGAGTTTTTCTGAGGTGGTTCCGGATATTTTCCTTTAGTGGCTTCTCCTACGGTATTGGCAGTAGTCATCGCCACTACCAGATCGTTCAGCATATTGCTTGCCGCAGTTGGTGAATTCGGAAGAAGGACAAGATTACTCCGGTTACTTGCTCCTACGGCATGTAAGGTATCGTAGTGCTGTGTAACGACGATCAGAGCAGATGCTTCATGAGAATTGATATCTACGTTATTCAACATCCGCACAGATTCCTCAAGACCTTTAGCAATTTCTCTTCTTTGATCTGCAATCCCCTGCCCCTGAAGTTTTTTAGATTCAGCTTCTGCTTTGGCTACCGCTACAATTCTTATTCTTTGAGCTTCAGACTCATACTCTGCTGCTGTTTTTTCTCTTTCTGCTGCATTGATCCTGTTCATGGCATGTTTTACCTGTTCATCCGGATCAATATCGGTTACCAGAGCTTTAATAATATCATATCCGTAACTGTTCATTGCTTCCTGAAGTTCACTTTTTACCGCTACTGCAATGTCATCTTTTCTTACAAAAACATCATCCAGCTTTAGCTTGGGAACTTCAGCCCGAACAACGTCAAATACAAAAGAGGTAATCTGATTTTCCGGGTTTTCCAGACGGTAATAGGCGTCTCCTACCTGATTCCTGATCACCTGGTACTGAACCGATATTTTCATTTTGATGAATACGTTATCCAGTGTTTTGGTATCGATCATAACATCCAGTTGCTGAATTCTCAAATTCAGTCTTTTGGCGATCTGGTCAATAACCGGAATTTTAAGATGCAGCCCGGAATGTCTCACAGTCTGAAATTTTCCGAAACGCTCAATAATAGCCGCTGTTTCCTGTTTAACCACAAAAAATGAAGCAAATAAAATAATCAGTCCGAAAAAAATAATGGGTGCTAAATAAAGACTCATAGTTTAATTTTTAAGTATTAGTTATGATAAAGATAAAATAATTTTAGTTTTAAATCTGCTATATTTACGACTAATAACCTTAAACTATACCATGAAAATTATTCTATTAGCTTTACTACTGGCAATTTCCGGCTTACAGGCACAGCAGCATCAGCCTTATTACCCGCATCTGGATAATCTGTTTTTAAATAACAAAGAACATGAATACAATTATTTCATTTATAATAAGACCAATCTGATCAAAGAACTCTTAAGAATCAGACAAAAAACATACTATAATAACTACTCTTTCAGCAGCAGCCCGAATGGTATCAGTTCATTTTCAGGTTTGGAAATTATTCCATTGCAGCAAAATATTGAAAACTTTCTTTCTACCGGTATTACCTTACAGCTACTCGGTGATAAAAAAACACATATTCAGATCACTTATACCGAGGCTTTTGGAAAGAAAGAAGGCAGCCAGAAAACCAACAGGGACTTTGACACTCTGGAATCAAACCTTGATATCTATGATAAGAATAAAGTAGCACTCTCTTTTCCTTTACAGATGCTGGCACCTTTTGTAACCAATAAAGATCTGAAAGGAGAATTTTTCATCTCAGAAATAGAAACATTTATTGCACAAGGTAAGAAGGCTGTTTTTATTGCTAAAGGAAATTTCTCTAAAGCTTTTTATCTGAAAAACAGCGGAGTAAACAGCCTGCTCATCAAAAAAATAGTCTTTGAGTTGATCAACGACGAATTATCTGTCAAAGCCGTTTACCCGATTTCAAACGACTATTCGGGAAAATATGAATATTCTCCTGATTCTCAAAATAATATCCTGATTTTAAAAATACCTTTTCAGCTTTAACTAAACGGTCATTCCGATATCAATCCCTTTGATTTTTCTGTAAAGGTCGGTGGCAAAATTATCGGTCATTCCTGAAACAAAATCAATTACTCCAAGAACTTTCTGGTAATCGGTTCCTTCTTCATACACAAATTGTCTCGGAAGGAGTTTCAGGGCTTTTTTATCATAGGATTTTCTTTCATCTTCCGGTTTCAGAATGGATGGAATAAAATGATCGAGAAGCTCATACATTACGTTGTAACCGGCATTTTCAATCTCTACGACCGCTTTGTGGTTATAGATCTTTTCAATGGAGAAAGATTCAATATCGTGCAGTGCCCTGTTGTCAGCTTTGTAAACATCCAGAAGGGCTTTATCCAGGTTTCCTTCAAGAATGGTTTCGAAATTATTCCTGTAAATCTCAAGCGATTTATTGATTAAAGCATTAATGGCTTTCGCTCTCAGGTAAGAGATCTTCTCATTTTCATTGGAGATGGAAGCCAGCTTGTTTTTCACCCGGCCCATATCATTGCTTTCTGATTTCACCAATTCGAAAAACAGGTTTTCACAGTCGGCGGTTGATACAATTCCCAGCCTGTGGGCATCTTCCATATCAATAATATTATAGCAAATATCATCTGCAGCTTCTACCAGCCATACAAACGGGTGTCTTTTGAAAATATATGGTTCCGAACTTTCTGTAATCAGACTCGTACCCTTGGCAATCTCTAAAAACAGATCTTTCTCATTCTGGAAGAACCCAAATTTTTTCCGGTGTATAATTCCTTTTTTCTTAGCCACCGCTTCACAGGGATATTTTGCAATGCTGGCTAAGGTAGAAAATGTAAGCTGAATCCCGCCTTCATCTTTTCCCTGCTGGCGTTGTGCCAACACTCTTATGGCATTGGCATTTCCTTCAAAATTCACCAGATCAGCCCATTCTTTTTCATTGAATTTCGGTTTCAGGTCTTTTTCATTTCTTTCAAAATAGCTCGCAATGGCATCTTCTCCCGAATGTCCGAAAGCAGGGTTTCCCACATCATGACATAAACAGGCCGCCGCAATTACATTTCCTAAATTATGAAGATAGAAATTTCTGGAATCTTCTGTCAACTCATTTTTATAGGTTTCGGAAATAAATTCTCCGATGATGCTTCCTAAACTTCTTCCTACCGATGATACTTCTAACGAGTGAGTCAGCCGGTTGTGTACAAAAACACTTCCGGGAAGAGGAAAAACCTGGGTTTTATTCTGTAATCTTCTGAAAGCGGAAGAGAAAATAATTCGGTCGAAATCTCTCTGAAAATCAGTTCTTGAAGCTTTAGTATGTGGATTGTTCCCTGTACGCTGATTGGTAAAAATCTGGTTTAAGTTCATCATTTTTCAAAATTACTCCAAATTTTATTTTTACGGAATAGTATTTGAATTTTTATTGAAAAGCAAAATTATGCCTGAAGGTCCATCCATACTCATCATGAAAGAAAGCCTGCAGTATTTTGTCGGGAAAACCGTGACAGAAGCTTCGGGTAACGCTCAATTCGACAAAGATCCTCTGATTGATCAGATTCTTTTGGACATCCGTACTTTCGGGAAGCAGACCTACCTTATATTCAGGAAACATGCAATCCGGATTCATTTGCTGATGTTTGGTTCCTATAGTACTGATGAACAGACCAAACCGGATAAAAGCCTCCGTTTATCACTGCACTTTCAGTCAGAAAGCATGTATTTTTACACCTGCTCTGTAAAACTTGTTGACTCTGAATTTCTGTCTTCTATTGACTGGGAAGCTGATGTTATGAGCGATCTGTGGAACCCTGAAAAAGCGGAGCAGAAACTGAAAGCAAAACCGGGAATGATGGTTTGCGATGCTTTAATGAATCAGGATATTTTTTCCGGAGTAGGAAATATCATCAAAAATGAAGTTCTTTTCAGAATCGGAGTACAACCGGAAAGCCTTGTAGGAAAACTGCCGGCTAAAAAACGGAAAGACCTTATTGCTGAAGCCCGAAACTACAGTTTTGATTTTCTGGAATGGAAAAAGGAATTTGTTTTAAAAAAGCACTGGCTGGTCCACACGAAAACAATCTGTCCGAAATGTGGACTGAAACTGATTAAAAAGCAAACAGGCTTAGGAAAACGAAGAAGCTTTTACTGCGAAAAAGACCAAAAGCTTTATTCCTGATATTACTATTAGATTAAAAATCAATTTCCATCCTTCATATTCCCGCAGATGGTGCAGATTTTTTTTCAGATTTGCAAAATATCCTGGATTTACGGGAAAATTAAAACAGAAAGACTTGTGTCATCTGAATAATCTGTGGGAGATTTTTTAATCACAGAAAAGCCTTAGCATTTTAACTGCACAGAACTCGCTAGTCAGAACTCAGGAACCCACCTGCATATTTTGTAAAGAACTCTGATCTGTAGACCTCTCCTATCGGAATTTCAGATTCATCAATATAGATATTATGGTTATCAAATGAATCAATGAAATCAACATTCACCACATAAGATTTGCTGACCCTTAAAAAAGCTTCACATGAAATTTTCTGATGGATGGTTTTCAGGTTCATGGCCGTGATAAGCTTCTGCTGGCGGGTATGAATCACAACATAGTCTTTCAATCCCTCAATAAATTTAACATCCGAAAAACTAATTTTATAAAATCTCCGGTCTGCCTTAATGAACAGAAAGTCTTCCGTATTGGATTCTACCGTATTTTTTATGGTATTTTTAGATAAAAGTTCGCTGTACAAAATAGCTTTCCCTATTGCTTTTTCAAGTCGTTTAGGATCAACAGGCTTCAGAAGATAGTCTACCGCTTCCAGCTCGTAACTTTTGAGAGCATATTGGGAATACGCTGTTGTGAAAATAACCAGTGTTCCTTCCGGCAGCATTTCTGCAAACTCAAGTCCGGTAACCATTGGCATTTCAATATCCAGAAAAATAAGATCGGTATCATTGGTTTTAAGAAAATCCAGTGCAGCCGGGGCATTAGAAAACTCTCCAAGAATCTCAATTTTTGAAATTTCGTTGATCAATGAGCGCATTTCTGCTCTTGCCAGTGGTTCATCATCTACTATAATACAGTTCATACAGGAATTTTTAAATTTACGGTATATTCTTTTTCTCCGGAAGCAATCTTCAGATCAAATGTACTGCCATATAACAGCTCCAGTCTTCTTTTAATATTGGCAAGCCCCAGTCCGCTGTACTTTTCGTTGGATATGATGAATTTAGGATCCCTGGAATTAATACATGTAAAGAATAATTCTTTATTTTCAACCCTGATGATGATCCTGATATAAGAATCTTTTCCACTGATGTCTGCACTGTGTTTTACAGCATTTTCAACAAAAGTAGTGAATAAATTAGGAGGAATAAAAACACTTTTCGAAGCCTTGTTTTCTGTATCAGCTTCAATATCAAAGGAAAAATTCTCTCTTCTTATCTTTTCCAGAGTAAGAAAATTGGAAAGGAAATCAATTTCTGAGGTCAGCAAAGTTTTTTCTTCACTGTTTTCATAAAGCTGATACCTAAGGAATTCCGAGAGTTTGACGATCACCGTGGATGCTTTTTCCGGATCTGTCCGGGTCAGTGCTTTCACATTATTCAGCATATTAAAAAGAAAATGCGGATTAATCTGATTCCGGAGTTCATTCAGTTCCATCTGAAGGGTAAGGTTGCTGAGTTCCATAATTCTTTTATTATCATGAATCCATTTTTGCAGAAGCTTTACGGTTGTTGTGGTCAGAATGATGGGTACACACATCAGAACACCTTCATAGATACTGCCCTTTTCACCTTCTGTTTTTATGTTGACAATCCTAAAATCGGAAAACAGGGTTTTAAATCCATATCCGATCAGGTTTAGCCCAATCACTCCCATTAAAACCAGCAATATAAGATAGGTAATATATCTTGCTCTGAAAAAGAACCTGGGCACAAGGACATAAATATTAATGTAAACCATCGTAATCAACATTATATATACAAAAAAGAGAATATAATACTGATATATACCAGAATACCAATGCCAGAACCTGGCACTGTACAACAGGAGAAAAAAGAAAATTAAAAACAACAGGTGTCTGGAAAGTCTGAACCGGCCTTCTGTCAGAAAATCCATAACAAGTGTTTCTTTGAATCTGTAGTTGCTTAATTTCATATTTTCCGGAGTGATGAATACTGGAACAAAAATAGAGAATAACGAAAACTATTCATATAATATTATACCAACCCTGTATTTTATTATACCAATTTTCCCGCACTCTGATTTCGTATAAAATAAAAGCGGTTTCGTATAAAAAGATTCAGGAGCATGTCTATTCTGTATTTCTTTGTCCTGTTCAATTTATGCTTATGGAATTAGCCGTTTTTCAGGAATTAGCAAAGGAAATCACTTTAGAATGTTTTTATATGACAGAATCCCAACAGGAAGAAAAAGTAATACAGCTTATTGATCTTCATCATTTTGCAGAATGTTATCATGAACATCTCAAAATCCTAAACTACATCCACCATCCTATTAATATTATAGAAGAAAAAGGGATCCGGAAAGGTATTTTATTTTATGACATGAAACATTCCACGCCGTTTGACTGGAATGCATTTGAGGAATTCAAAAGATATAATGAACTCAAAGAGCTCTGGTTTGTTTTTGTAGAAGAGGACCTGACAGCTGGAAGCGCCCGCTATACCAACTTCATCATCGAGAACAGCATTGAAATATTTTATGACAGGATATTTCGGTTCAATTTTTTCCAGTCTGCCATCCAACAACTAAAATAAAACCATGAAAACATTGAGAAGAGTTCTTTTTCCGCTTGCCATCTTTCCTTTTAAAAGTATCGTAAATGCTCAGAAAAAGACAGTATTCCTTTAAAAGTAAGGGCATTTTTTGCCGATAAATTTCCACAGAACCGCGATCTTATTGTAGATTTTACCCAGACTGCACCTTATAAGTTTTCATCAGAGCTTCAGGGTGCAGATCTGCCAGACAATCGAGTAAAAAGCTTTCAGCAGATAAGAGCCAGAGCCAATATTTATTTTATCAAAAAGAAAAACTGGCTGCTGGGTACCTCTCTCAATTACCGCTACACCTCAATGAATACGGAACATCCTGTAGAGCCCGGAGCCGGAAAACAGGAAAAAAACTTTCATTATCATACTGAGGCAGTGAATTTTAATTATTTTTCAAGGTTATTTAATAAAACAGCCATTTATACGGCTTCAGTTTCTGTAGATGGAAGTAATCAGCATTTTGAAAGAGCCCGGGGAACAGTAACAGCTTCAGTGATTTTGAAAGCAACACCAAAAACAAAAATGATTATCGGTATTGCCGGTTTTATTGATCCCAGTGCACAGATTCCGGTGCTCCCCATCTTTACTTATGAAAACAAATTTAATAACGGATGGGTTCTCGATATTCTTCTTCCGAAAAAAATGCTGATCCGAAAAGATATTTTCGCCAATGGAAGGATCTCCCTGGGAACAGAAATGGACAATACTAATTTTTACCTGTACCGCAATAACAGGACTTACGAATTTCGGCAGGTTGAGATCAATTCGGGAGCGATGTATGAACATAACCTTGGTGGAAACTTTGTAGGAATTTTAAAAACAGGAATCAGGGCTGTCCCGCGAGCAAGAGTTTTTGACAAAGAGGAATCTTTTAAAGACTATATTTTTGAAGCGAAATATCAGCCGTCATTTTACCTCGATGTCGGAATTTCCTATAATCCATTTGGAAAACCTCGGACAAAGTAATGCCAACTCAGGGAAATTTTCAGAAAATTCCAAAAAAAATAATCCGTCAACCATTACTTTTCTAAAGAAGATCACCGCCCGATCTTTATAACAAACTGAAAAACCCGACCAATAAACTTAACTGCCTTACCTATTACCTATTACCTATTACCTATTACCTATTACCCCTAAGTTTATCATCGCACTATATCTAATGCGTTCCCATCTTTGAGAACACATTAATAACAATAACCCCAATAACAATCAGGGCAATACCGATAATTGCTGGGAGGTCAGGAACCTGTTTAAAAGCAATTACACCAATAAGGGTGATAAAAACAATTCCTACCCCAGACCAGATTGCATAGGTTATCCCTACCGGAATCTGCCGGAGCGTAATACTCAGGAAATAAAATGCAGCAGCATATCCTATTACAGTAGCTACAGAAGGCCATAGCTTTGAAAATTCTTCAGATTTTTTCAGAAAACTGGTTGCGATGATTTCAAATACAATTGCTAAAGCAAGAAAAATATAACTGCGGCCCATAAGGATGATTTTGTACAAAAATAATGAAATCTGTTTTCTTTCTCTAGTAGCCAACAAATTTTGAAGAAGGGTTTCTATAGTATGAAATGCATGAACTATTTCATTTTGCTGGCAGACAGATTGAGAATTTACCCCTTAAAATTTGTTTAAAATACTGACAGCCTGCCAGAAGTATGACATTATTTCAATGATCTGTGACAATAAATTCAAAAAAGATGTCATAAAAACTGTCAGTAACAGAAGTTTAAAATAACCAATTTCCAGGAGAAAGAATAAATTTTCTTAACATAAAAAATCACCATCTGATGAAATTCTCTTGTTTAAAATTTTCTTTATGCATCAGTATTATGCATCGCATTTCTTATTTTTTGTTTTATCAACTTTAATATAGAAGCACTTAAAGTGTTACCATTTTTACAAAAACTTACGGATAAGCTAATAAAGATATTAATAAATTTTCAATAATACATTAATTTAATGTAAATAAAAATTCATTAAAAATTAAGAATATTTGAATATAACACACTGATATACATCATGATTATTTGCTTTGGCACGTGATTTGAAAGTTGTAATATTGCAATTGTAAAATTGATAAAAAAAAGTCAAATAATTAAAAATAAAACAAAATGGTAACTTACATTGGCATCGCAACATGTTTAGTAGTTTTTTCTTCTTATTTCGCAACTGTAAAGAGAGAAGAAAGAAACTAAGTTCTATTAAAGCTGAGAGCCTATAGAACAACTATATTAATTGTATTGTTTATGTTTTTAATCTGATTATATCAGATCCGCTCTTTTACTCACTTGGAGTAAAAGGGCCCAAAAACATAACTTCAAACTGAACTTCATAACAAATTTTTATATATCCCAATAGTTTAGCCGTGCTTTTGCACGGCTTTTCTTATATCTTGAAATTATTTTTAAACGTTGGAAATACCGAGCGGTACATGGAATTTGAGAATAAATAGAATCAGGTTCAGCTGAAAGTTGAAAATTATTGTTTTTTCTTGAAAAAAGTATCCAAAGTTCAAGACTGGAATCCTCCACTAAAAAATAAGATTGACCCCGAAAATTTCCAAACCCGCATAGATCAGACGGTTCTTCTTCAGTCCTAAACTTCAGCCATACCCAGACAGTGGAAATTTTTTAACCTGTTTCCAAAGTCAATCAATCAGACCTCTTTTATCTCTCCTCTGGACTACCCTTTTATTCTCTTTCAGGACCTGTACTTCATTCAATAAAGCCTTATCTTTGTCTGTAGTAAGAATCATTTTTCAAATCAACATGAATCTGTATAACCTTATTATTCAGGACAAAGAACAGGTAGGCCTTCATGATGTATTTCTTGATGCTCATAACCGGGAACAGCTCGTACAGCTTATCAAAGAACATACATATGTGAAAGAACTTCAGGAATACGGCCTTCCCGTGAATAACAAAATTCTTCTTCAGGGCAATTCCGGATGTGGAAAAACAATGACCGCTAAAGCAATAGCCAATGCTTTGGGTAAAAACATCATCATCCTGAATCTCAGCAATATTGTTTCGTCCCGCATCGGGGAAACTTCCCAGAATATTAAAATGATATTCGACAAAGCAGCCAGGGAACGATCGGTTCTTTTTCTGGATGAACTGGATCAGATAGGAAAAGCCCGGGGAAGCGATGACAAAGATGTAGGCGAAATGAGAAGACTGGTCAATACATTGATCCAATTGATTGATTATTACCCTGAAAATGCTCTTCTGCTATGCGCAACCAATCATCCAGAAATCATTGATACGGCTTTGTTACGACGTTTTCAGCTAAAAATCAATTATACAATGCCATCTGCAGAGTTTCTGGATACTTTTTATGATGATCTTCTGTCTAAATTCCCTGAAGAATTCCAGAATATTGAGCGGAAATATGAAATTTCTTTTGCAGAAGCTAAAGATTATGCACTAACCTCTGTAAAATCTTCTCTGATCAAAAAACTGGAAAGCCAGAAAATCTCACAGTCATGAAAGAAGACATCCTCCACAACATCAGTATCATCAATGACAGGATAAAAAAAGCGTGTGAAAAAGCAGGCAGAGATCCTAAAGAAGTGAGGTTGCTTCTGGCAACAAAAACGGTTTCTGCTGACCGCATTAAAATTGCTTTGGAGAATGATGAAACTTTAATTGCCGAAAACAAAGTACAGGAACTGAAAGAAAAGTACGAAGAACTTAAAGATATTCTCCATGAAAATCATTTTATCGGACATCTTCAGACCAATAAAATTAAAGATATTCTGAAGTATGATATAGTTTGTGTTCAGTCTCTCGACCGCCTGGATCTGGCTGAGAAACTTCATCAAAGACTTTTATCTGAAGGAAAAAATATTGAGGTTCTGATCCAGGTGAATACTTCTCAAGAGGAAAGCAAATTTGGAGTTCATCCTGACAAAGCTTTGGAACTGACCAGAAAAGTTGCAGAATTCAGTACTTTAAAAATCAAAGGGCTGATGACCATCGGTTTGTTCAGTGCGGAGACAGAGAAAGTAAGAAGTTGTTTTAAAATCCTTAAAAACCTGCAGCAGGAAATCATTCATGAGAATATTCCAAACGTGGAAATGAAAGAGCTCTCTATGGGTATGAGCGGAGATCTGGAGACCGCCATTGAAGAAGGTTCTACAATTGTACGGGTGGGAACTGCTGTTTTTGGAGCAAGGGTATATCCGGATAGCTATTATTGGGATGAAGGGAAAAGTTAGTTCTATCTTTTAAATAAATCAGTGAAATACACATTCCCATTTAACTTTAGGAAAAATCGTAATCCAATACGTAATAACCTATTCAATTAAACTGAATGAAAAAGCTGATCGCTATATTTTCTCTGTTCATTTCAACATTATTATCTGCCCAACCGGGATATACCTTCACCATGAGACAGGCAGATTTTGAAAGATTCACCCAACAACTGAAAACGGATCCCAATAATGATGAACTAATCTGGAAACGGCTGAACATCAGTTTTAATCCTCAATTTGATATTTACACTAAAGGAGGAAAACAAACTTATTCTTCTACACCCAATTTTCAGTTTAACCAGATTTTCGAAAACTGGACCTATGAAAAAATCCTGGCAGATATTAACCGATTAATTGATCACAAAGCAGAAGTTAACGAATATGGAAGGAATACTAATATAATTGACTTTACGGTATTACGGGGAAATCTGTATTATCTCACAGGTGATAATAAAAATGCTTTGAGCGACTATCTTACCGCATTTAATGATGTCAGCCAAGCAGCTTCCAGCCCAAATAATGACGAAAAGAAAAGAAAAATCTGTATTTCCCTCGCAGCTTATTATTATAACCTGACTGAAGACAGCAGACAAGAAAACTTACGTGAAGCTTTAAAATATATTGATATGATCTCTCCTATCGAGTTTGTTTGCAATATTGAAAGTGTTCAGTCTAACGGGGAGATTTTTGATTACTATCAATATGAGAAAATCAATTTACTGACCTATCTACATGAAGATCTACGACTCGAAAATTATTATAAAAAATTAATCCTGCAAAGTTATGATCTTTATAAAAAGAAAAATGAGGACGGTCTCTATATCTTTGATAAAATTAATGATCTGGCCAATTTCTATTTTCAAAAAAAGAATTACGAAAAAGCCCGCCGCCTTACTGAAATTGCTTTAAATTATTTCCCCAAAAACAGCTTAGGTTATATTATTAACCGATATAATGTTTCCAAACATTATTTTTTACTGAACCGGATTTATCGGACTGACGGCTTCAAAAATCAGGAGAAAGAATTTAATAATTTAATTGACATTCTTGGCCCTACCCATGGGATAAGTTACAATGCAAAAGAAATCGGAAGTTACATTAAGGAGTCTTTGGAAAAATATCCTGAAGAACCGCGTTTGCTTTTAGCTCTGGCTATCTGGCATTATAAGAATGATTTTGAAACCGCTACAGCAAGACCGGAAGAAATTTTAAAGATACTTAATAAGGCTGAAGAATCGCAGCTTAAGGATTACAGACTCCCTTTTACCAAAGCTCATATCTATCTGTACAAACAAAGAAATTATAAGCTGGCTCTTAAAGAGATTAATAAATCATTACAGCTTAATCAGTCAGATCCTCATGTTTATGGGATGAAATCTGAGATTCTCCGCAACATTCACGGTTTTGATGAGAAAGAAGAACAACTGGCCGCTCAGGAATCACAAAGCAAATCTAAGACAGTCCGTATTAAGGATATGCCGGAGTTATTAAAAGAAATACAGCAGTAATGCTCCTTTAGCAAGAATGGATTCAATTCCTTTATCATAATTCACAAACTGTAAAAAATCCGGTACATTTTTTGCTCATAATTTATTAATAACCAAACAAATACACTTATGACAAAAAAACTACTCTTTGGATGCCTTCTGATGACGGCATTATTCTTTTTTTCATGTGACAGGCCAGCTCCTTCACAAATGAACAGAAGTGAAGCTTCCATTGAAACTATTTCAATGATCACCTTTCTCGCAATGGGAATTGCCATTTTTATAGCATACAGCTATAGAAGAAGGTAAAATAACAGGACACAATCAATTCATATCACCTTTCAATACATGAGAGGTGATTTTTTGTGAATCAAGTACCAAGAAGTAAAGATTTCACATTGTTCAGCCCAATGAAATTAAACTTTTAATTTCTTTTATTCCTCCATCCCAGATTAATTCTCTGATTTGTAAAATTGTTTTTCAGTAGAAATTGACTAAATTTAGGCCGATTCGACTTCTATACTTTATTACATCTTATCCATACTTACCGCTGAAGATGTAATATTTCAAACCTGCCGGATGTCTTTTTTATAAACTATATCATGAACAACTTAAAAGCTATATTCATTTCTTCTTTATTTACATTAACAACAACATCTCTATACGCCCAGACCTGTGATTGTACAAAAAACTTTGAGTGGGTAAAAAAAACATTTGAAGAAAATGATGCCGGCTTTGAATATGCATTGAAACAGAAAGGAAAGCAGGCCTACGAAGACCATAATAAAAGAACGGCAGAAAAAGTAAAATCAATTAAAACATTCACTGAGTGCGGACCTGCTTTATATGAATGGATGACTTTTTTCCGCTCCGGCCATATTGCGATAAGGAATATCAATAAACAGACATCGTCAAAACCTGCTGATAACAGTCCAAAACAGGAAAATCAGTTTGCCAATTGGGAAACATTCTCAATAGAAGCCCAGGATTTCAAAAAGTATCTGGATCAAAAGAAAGCTGATGATTATGAAGGAATCTGGGAAACCGAACCTTATAAAATCGGGATTAAAAAGAAAGGAGATCAATATGTAGGATTCATCATAGAATCCGGCGCAGAAACCTGGACAAAAGGACAGGTGAAACTGAAACTTGATTTTTCTAATGGTAAAACAAATTCTATTTTTTATATGCGCGACCATTCTGCCGTGGAATCCAAAGAGATAACCATGATTGGAAAAAATCATTTACAAATCGGGGATTTCAGCCTTTCAAGGGTTTATCCGAAAGTTAAGGATGATCCGAAATATGACCAATATTTCAAATCGGTAAGCGCCAATAAACCTTATGTGGAAAAGCTCAATGAAAAGACATTGTATTTCAGAATCCCGTCTTTTCAGGCATCTGAGAAAAAGAAAATTGATAGCGTGATTGCTGCGAACAGAGATAAAATTCTATCCACAGAAAACCTTATCATCGACATCCGCAACGGGACAGGGGGAAGTGACGGCAGTTACAGCAAGATTCTTCCATTGATTTACACCAACCCAATCAGAACGGTAGGCGTGGAATTCCTTTCCACAAAACTAAATAATCAGAGAATGATGGATTTCATCAACAAACCTGAATACGGATTTGATGAAGAAAATAAAAAATGGGCCAAAGCTTCCTTCGACAAACTGGAAAAAGAGCCTGGAAAATTTGTGAATCTCAATGAGGGTGTAGTCAGCATTACCAAATATGATACTGTTTATCCTTATCCTAAAAATGTAGGGATCATCATTAATGAAAGAAACGGAAGTACGGACGAACAATTTCTACTGGCAGCCAAGCAAAGTAAAAAGGTGAAATTATTCGGAACAACAACATTTGGTGTTTTAGACGTTTCCAACATGTATTTTGTTCCTTCTCCATGCAAAGAATTTGAATTAGGATACTCACTTTCAAGAAGCATGCGTATCCCGGATTTTACGATTGACGGAAAAGGATTGCAGCCTGATTTTTATTTAGATCGAAGTATTCCTGTATATGAATGGACAGAGTATGTGAATACTGTATTGAACGGTAAGTAAATGTTGGAAATAAATAACTGAAACATCTGATACAAAAATTAAATACAATCCATACAAAAAGAAATATTTTACTGTATTATTCAACCATATAAACAAATATTTATTTTAATTCGGGGTTAAAAGAAAAATATTTGTTTATTTTTGGGACCCGCACATTACGTAAATACGAATGCGGCATAATAACCTATTAAAACTCAAAAACCAATTACTACATGAGTACATTATGGAAAATGACGGTCATGGAAAAAAAGAATGACTACATTGATTTACTTGTTAAATTCGATGTACCCAATCCGGGTAATATTTCAGATTACGTTATATTCAGAAAACCGGGATCATCACAGGCAACATCAGGTTCTTCACAGGAAGAAGCCAACAGCAAACCACCCATTTTTAAAAAGCTTTTGATTGATTTGTGGAAAGCAATGACCAATAGCAACTAACTCACCAATAAAAAAATTAAAACCATGAGCTTTTTTTAAGCGCTTAAAGACTATACAGATGATGAAAATGAATATCATATTAGTCTTAAGCCCTCAGGATCAGGTTCGCCAAAAAACTAATGGGAAAACCTTTCCGTTTTTTTGACCATGAAGAGTTATTCTTTATTTTTTTTTTAAGACATTTAGAAAAAAGAGCGCGCTATTCCATTTAGTCATGGTTTTGAAGGTCATGATTTGAGTAAGTTGGAAAAATATATGCACAACGTTAATGAATTACCTGAAAGAAAAAAATATGGCCACATCGATAGCAAAAACGAAAACACTATTTAAAAAAGCATTTTACTATAACTGGGATAATGGGCTGGATGGATTGGAAAAAGTCTTAAGAGACCGTAATTGTGATAAGGCAACTGCAGTAATGATCTTCTGGCGGGGACATCCCGGTTATTATTACAATAATCCGGATATAGAAAAAATGGAGTCTCATGAAAAGGCAGCCTTCGAATTTCTGAAGTCATTAGCAGGAGATATCGTTTCAAACAAATACTTTGAAATCATTTCATTTTCTCCGGAAAAAGAATTTATTCCTGAGACTTTAGGTAACATTCCTGCTGAACTTATTCAGGAGGTAAAAGGAACTATAAATTATAAAGAAGTATTGTTCCCTAACAACAACCCATTTGATGAGCAAATAATGGCTCTCTGCAAAAATTGTGATGATATTAATAAGATGTTTGCCTTAGAAAAAGAAGGTGCTGATTTCAGTTTAAAAATCAATAACGGTTATTCTTATCCAATTAAAATTGCCTGTGGCAGCGGGCAAACAGAAGCAATTAAATATTTCATTGAAAAAGGCTATGATCTGAATAAAAAATATGATAAAATGCCTTTATTTTGGAGTGCAGTTACCAACAAAAAAATTCCAGCAATTAATTTGATACTCGAAAACGGTGGAAAAATAAATCAAAAAGGTGAATTTGGCAGAACTATTTTACATGGCATTGCAGGCTGGTTTGTCGAAAATCAAGATTATTTTGATGATACAATGAAAAAAATTATTACTCTTTTAATTGAAAAAGGCGCCGATATTCATGCTAAGGATTCATCTAAAAAAACTCCGCTTGATTTGGCAATCATGTGGAATAATGTAAAGTATATCGACTACTTAAACGAAATTGAAAATGATAAAATAGAAAAAACCCGAATTTAAACAACATTATATTTACAATTAACACTAAAACAATTTAAACTAAAACCATGGCTATCAATTTTACATCAGAAGAAGAAAAAAATGATTTCTGGACACTTTCGAATACTATTCAAGCCGGAAATTATGAAGAAGCTTTACATATTTCTAAAGCTTTACTGGAAAAATTCCCTGACAACAAAGCAATCTATCACAACCAGATCGGCGCAATGATTTACCTCTCTAAAAGCGATTACTGGGGTGCTACCAATCATTACTCCAAAGCGCTAGAATATGGATTTGATGCTGATGTGTGTGAAGACAACATCTGGGAATCCGCTGTAGATTCTTACAAATCTCTTATTGACAGTGAAGCAGGTTTCTGTAAAATTATGATCACAGCTACTCAGGAATTTATTCCTGCTAATGATTTAGTAGAGAAATATGAAAATCTTTTCCCATCCGGAAAATATGTTGAGGAAGCTAAAGAGCTTAACTATATTTTTAATTTAACAAAAGAGCTTCAGGATAACAACAACTATACTTCTTCAGCCTTAAACCAAAACTATTCAGGTAAATATCCGGACGGAAAACATCATGAAGTGGTGACCGCCCTGGCTGGAATTATAGACAATAATTCATAATTCTATACCAGAAGACACATTGCTTCGTTTACAATAACAAAAAACTCCCTCTCATTACTGAAAGGGAGTTTTTTATATCTAGAAAAAATTCTGATTACATATAAGCTTCAATCGGCTCACAAGTACATACTAAGTTTCTGTCTCCGTACGCTTCGTCTACTCTGGATACGGAAGCAAAGAATTTGTGGTCTCTTACCCACTCCAGCGGATATGCTGCTTTTTCTCTGCTGTATGGTTTGTCCCATGAGTCTGAAACAACTACCTGTTCAGTGTGAGGAGCGTTTTTCAGTACGTTGTTAGCCTGATCTGCTTCACCGTTAGCAATTTCATCGATCTCTTTTTTGATAGAGATTAATGCTTCAGCGAAACGGTCGATTTCTGATTTGCTTTCAGATTCTGTAGGCTCAATCATCAATGTTCCTGCAACCGGGAATGAAACGGTAGGAGCATGGAATCCGTAGTCCATTAATCTCTTCGCTACATCAGCTACTTCAATTCCTAAAGATTTGAACTGACGGAAATCTACGATACATTCGTGAGCCACTCTTCCGTTTTCGTTTGAATATAAGATCGGGAAATGCTCTGCTAAAACTTCTTTCAGGTAATTTGCATTCAGAATAGCGTGTCCTGTCGCTTTTTTCAGACCATCAGTTCCTAACATTTTAATGTAAGCATAAGAAATATTAAGGATTAATCCTGAACCGTAAGGTGCTGCAGAAATGCCGTCGATGGCTTCTTTAGCCCCTATTCTGATATTGGCATTGGAAGGAAGGAATGGAACCAGGTGTTTAGCTACACAGATTGGACCCACTCCAGGGCCTCCGCCTCCGTGAGGAATAGCAAAAGTCTTGTGCAAGTTAAGGTGGCAAACATCTGCTCCGATGTTTCCTGGACTTGTGAATCCAACCTGAGCATTCATGTTGGCTCCGTCCATATATACCTGTCCGCCATGTTCGTGGATCAGGCTTGTAATTTCTTTAATATTAGCGTCAAAGAATCCGTAAGTAGACGGATACGTAATCATTACGCATGATAAATTCTCAGAATGCTGTTCTGTCTTAGCTTTAAGATCTTCGAAATCGATTTCTCCGTTTTCAAGATTCTTTACGACAACAATCTTCATTCCGGCCATTGCTGCAGAAGCAGGGTTGGTTCCGTGTGCAGACTGAGGGATCAGCACTACATTTCTGTGGCCTTCTCCTCTTGAAATATGGTATTCTCTGATGACCATTAATCCTGCATATTCTCCCTGAGCACCGGAATTCGGCTGAAGAGAAGTTCCTGCAAAACCTGTAATTTCTGCAAGGTCTTTTTCTAATTCACGAATCATTTCCTGGTAACCGCCAGCCTGATCTACCGGTACAAACGGGTGAACACTACCCCAGTTATCCCATGACAATGGAAGCATTTCTGTAGCTGCATTCAGTTTCATGGTACAAGAGCCAAGAGAGATCATAGAATGGGTTAACGAAAGGTCTTTTCTCTCAAGACGCTTGATGTAACGCATCAATTCTGTCTCGGTGTGATATTTATTGAATACCTGCTCTGTAAGGATCTCGTCTTTTCTTAAGTTCTCCTCAGGAATGCTGTATCCTTCTTTGATTTCTAGTTTGAAAGTCTGCTTATCTTTAAACTGGGCGAAAGAAGCCATTAAATAATTCAATTTATCCAATGTTGTGCTTTCGTTGATCGCGATACTTACCACTCCTTCTGTGAAGTAGTTTAAGTTCAGTCTGTGATCAAGCATCATTCTCATCAATCTTCCTTTTTCATCTTCATTTAAAAGGATTTTCACCGTATCGAAGATTGGCTCTTCCACCGTATGATATCCTAGAGCTTTAAGACCGTTTTTCAAAGCATTAGCTTTAAAGTGGATCTGATCAGCGATATAATTTAATCCTTTTGGACCGTGATAAACCGCATACATTCCGGCCATTACCGCTAAAAGGACCTGAGCTGTACAAATGTTTGAAGTTGCTCTTTCTCTTTTGATATGCTGTTCTCTGGTCTGTAATGCCATTCTTAATGCACGTCTTCCGTACATATCCTGGGAAACTCCAATTATTCTTCCCGGAATATCTCTTTTATAATCATCTTTACAAGAGAAGAATGCCGCGTGAGGTCCTCCGTATCCCAATGGTATACCAAATCTCTGTGAAGTTCCTACTGCACAGTCTGCTCCCATAGAAGCCGGTGATTTTAATTTAACCAAAGCCATCGGATCACAAGCCACAACTACCTGTAAATCTAGTTTCTTATATTCTACAATATCTTCCGTATAATCTAAAACGATACCGTTTTTACCCGGATATTGTAATAAAACCCCATAATAAGAAGCATCAAATGCATGGGTTTTGTGGTCTCCTACCACCACTTCGATACCTAATCCTTCTGCTTTCGTCTTTAACACAGAAACCGTCTGAGGAAGCACCAGTTCTGAAATAAAGAACTTATTAGCCTCTGCTTTTTTCTGATCTTTTGTTCTGTTGTTAAAGAACATATGCATTGCTTCAGCAGCAGCTGTTGACTCATCTAAAAGAGAAGCATTAGCCAGTGTAAATCCGGTAAGGTCACATACTACAGTCTGGAAGTTAAGAAGAGCTTCAAGTCTTCCCTGTGCAATTTCTGCCTGGTATGGAGTATAAGCCGTATACCAGCTTGGGTTTTCAAAGATATTTCTCTGAATGGCTGACGGCAAAAGCGTATTATGGTAACCAAAACCAATGTAGCTTGTATAATCAGTATTCTTAGATGCCAATTCTTTCGAATGGTTCAGCATCTCGTATTCTGAAAGCGGTTCCGAGATCTCCAGATCTTTCTCTAAACGGATAGAAGAAGGAATAGTCTGAGAAATTAACTCTTCAATACTTGAAACGCCCAATTTTTCCAACATCGCCTGTTTATCGGCTTCATTAAGGGAAATGTGGCGGTTCACAAACTGTTCTGTATTCATTTTTATTTATTAGATTTTGTTGTAAAAAAGATTCGTAAAATTACAATTTTTTACAGGATTGTACAATAATCTGAAATTATCAATATTTCAATAAAAATAAAATATGAATTTTAAAATGAACAATTTAATATAATTTTAATAAACAAAACTCAAAAACATCTTTTACTAAGTTTCCCAAAAGAAGGATTATCCTATATGCAGAACATATTATTACATCCACTTCTATAATTTACAAGATCTGTATGAATTTATAGAATAATCCTCATCAGTATGTATCTTTAGCTGATCAGTTTTATTAATGACCATTTATTAGAAAACAAGGGAATTAAGTATCATTTTTGGAGAATGCATAACGCTGGAAAAGTTATTTTTATCCGAAAAATGAAGTGTCCTTTCAATGATAAACATGTTGATAATCAGGTTTTGTAATATTTATGAATTTTTATTAATTATATTTATTCTAAATTAATATATTTGTACCATGAATATGATAGTTCCATTTAAAGTACCGCCTTTATCTCCTGTATATGCATTCAATAATGAAGATATGTTCTGTGAAAAGAAATCCTGCTGTAAAAAATTCAAGAAAGGGAAAAGATGTAAGAAATGTCCCGGCAGAAAAAAGATGGCTTGATTTATACTAAGTTATTGAAAAGCACATAAACTGCAATTATTAAAAGAATAATTCCCCAGATCAGCATTACAATTTTCGGCTGCCCATATCTGTTCGCCAATGTTCTGGGCTGAGGTTTAAACATTTCCTCTACCGTATTTTTGAATTTTTCAGTATCATTTTCAAAGACTTCTGTAATGGTAATTCCCTGTACCACCGTTTTATGAAGCAGTGAGTTGGTAGCATGAAGCAGCAGCTGGAATTTTCCGTCTTTAAATTCTGTGATTTTAAATATTCTCTCACCATAAGGCTTTTCCAGCCCGAAAGGCAACACTTTCACCACATCGGCATTGCTTGTCTGCCAGCTGATAATAATCTCCTCACCTTTTTTAGCATGAATTTTATTCGCCGTAAAAGTTTTGATAGCCGGCGGAATATTATACCTGAAGCTTTTCTGATGGCTCTCTAAATTCTGATCATATGCTTTTCTTCTGGCCGGATCACTCAACGTTTCATAAGCTTCCTGAATTTCACGGAAACGGCCTGCAAAGAAATCATCATTTTCGTTTTTATCCGGATGGTATTTTAAAGAAAGTTTTCTATAAACCTTTTTGATGTCTTCTTCCGAAGCATCCTGAGAAATCCCGAGAAAATAGTAGTAATCTTTCATTGAGCTATGCAAAAATAAGGATTAAGTTTTTATTCCCGAACAGATTTCTTAGATGACAAAGTTTTTTTTCATGATATTTTATTGAAATATAGTTGGGGTTTGATCCATTAAAACCTAACAGGTCTTCAGTACCTGTTAGGTTTGTAGATTTGTAATTAGTATCCAGTTTCTGAGATTAATTCAGAACTATTCATTTTAGTAACAAAAAAATTCCGGCGCGGGAAGCGAAGCTTCCCGCGCCGGAATTAAACAATTTCAATTTAGTATTTTACTTTTTTATGCTTCGCAGTTCTGATCTTTTCTGCAGCATTTGGATGCAAATTCCTTTTTGAATTTCCCTTTCAGTTCCTGGTACTGCTCATCATTCATTTCTCTGATCTTATCTGCCAGTCCGAAAGGTGATCTTTCCTTGATTCCGTATTCATTAAAAATACCTTTGATAAATCTTTTTCTTTGTATTGCTTTTTTAGCGATTAATGCAACGCCCACAACAGCTAATGCTCCAAGAGCTCCTTTTAATGCTGAATTTTTCATTTTTTCAAAATTTTAAATTTTACTACTTCTTGTTTTTTATATAGACGAATGAATTTTAATTTTACTTTACTACTTCTTTAAAATTTTTAAATTATTCGTTGTTTCTGTTAAAGAATCCTCCTGAACATTTGTTTCTCCACACTTCTTTGAATTTTTCTCTTTCTTCAGGAGAAAGTCCTTCCATTTTCTCTCTCATTTTTCTTTCTTTAAAGTCTCTCATTCCTTTTCCAAAATGAAATCCTCCGAAAAGAATTTTACTTAGGATCAGAATTCCCATCGCCTGCCAGAATGTAATGGATTTCACACCCAAAATTTCAGGAAGCAGGCAGTTCCAAAGCAGCATAACGATCCAGGTAACTGCCAATAGGATCAGCGGCGGACATAACAATAAAAAAATCCAGCCTTTTTTGTGTTTATGATTCATAATTTCTTTTTTACTAACTTTTTAAATCTTCGTATAATCTTCTCAACCTGTTTCTTAAATGCTTTACAGCATAATTTTTACGGCTGATAATGGTTTTGATATTTTCGCCCTGCTCATCAGCGATCTCCTGGAGCGTTTTGTCATTCAGTTCATTTTCTACGTAGACTAATCTTTGTTTTTCGGGAAGTTCGTCAAGGGCCTCAAATAACTTTTTCCAGATCTCGTCCTGAAACATTTTAATTTCGGGGCCGGCACTGTCATCCATCAGCAGAATATCTTTGATAGAAAACTCTCCGTCTTCATCTTCATAAACAAAGTCTTCCAGATTTTCTGTTTTCTTTTTGCGGTAACGGTCCGTGATTTTATTGGCCGTTACCCTGTACAGCCATCCTCCGACATTGACAATCTCTGACAGATTGGTTATGCTGCTGAACTGGTACCACACTTCCTGCAGAATATCTTCTGCATCTTCGGTGTTTTTCACTTTAGGACGAATATAAGACATCAGCTTTCCTCCGTACTTTGAAACGGTCTGTGAGATAATACTTTCTTTATCCTTCTGTGGCATTGTTATTTCTTCGACAACCTCCATACTGATATGACGGACTGCCTTTTGATTTTACTTTAATAAATTTAAAAAAATTTTATGATCTACGATAAAATGGTTTATTCATCAGTACTTTTATATTTTAAATTTGATCAGACAAACAAAAGAAAACGGAAAGCATACAACACCCTCCGTTTTCAACATTATAAAAATTTCTGCTTATTTTCTATTGAAATTCTCGGCAAAAAAGCCAAGCATATATTTATACAGCTCAATTCTGTTAGGTTCTTTTCCAAATCCATGGCCTTCATCATATTTTACCATGTACGGAACTTCATAGCCTTTCGCGCGCATTCCTTTTACAATCTGATCCGATTCATTAATATTAACTCTTGGATCGTTAGCTCCCTGTACCACAAATAACGGCTTCTTGATTTTATCAATCTGGAATACCGGAGATACTTCTTTCGCAATCTTCGCTTCTTCAGGGTTGTCCAGATCATACCAGATCTCTTTTACCATTTGTTTATAAGGCTTCCAGTATTCCGGAAAGGAATCAAAGAAAGTAAATATATTGGAAACTCCCACGTAGTCTACCCCGCACGCATACAGATCAGGAGTTTTGATCAACCCCATCAATGTTGCATATCCTCCATGGCTTCCTCCGTAAATGGCAATTTTATCTTTATCTGCCCATCCCTGCGCGATCGCATATTTTACGCCGTCTTCCACATCATCCATTGCTTTTCTTCCGATCTGCTTATAACCTGCTTTCTGAAACTCTTTCCCATATCCACCTGAAATTCTGAAATTTACCTGAAGAGTTGCATATCCTCTGCTGGCAAAAAGCTGTGCTTCCGGATTGAATCCCCACTCATCCCGGATTCCCTGAGGACCTCCGTGAGGATTAACGATCATAGGAACTTTTTTACCTTCAAGAGCTGCTTTCGGAAGTGTAATATATCCATGAATCGTCAGGCCGTCTCTGCTTTTAAATTCAATAGGTCTCATTTCTGCCATATCAGCTTCTTTCAGCATGGGCATCAGATCGTAAAGCAGCTTGTTTTTTTTGGTTTTGGTATCATATTCATAATAGGTTCCGTAAAGCTTGTCACTGCTTACAATCACCAGAAGCTTTTCATTATTATCATCTGAAGAGACAATTCCAAATTCTTTATCACCGAATTCTTTTTTCAGCTGATCATCCACTTCTTTATAAAATTTGCTTACAGGAATCGTTTCGCCTTTCACCCCGCTGTAGCTAATGTAATCCAGTTCATAATTCCTGCTTTTTCCAGCAACACTTATAGAGCCGGCATCATATACCGGATTGGAATAGATTTCTTTAATGACAGTATTTTTCTTAAGATCATACAATACAATTCTTGCTTTATCGCTGTCCAGATTTGTGTACACATACGCTTCATCCTTATTTTTAGAATTATCATTAAAACGGATAATACTGAAACTGTCTTTCCAGTCTGTAGATTTGATAAGATTGAATTTTCCGGTCTGCAGATCTTTATAATACGTTTTCGTTGTTAATCCACCTTCAAGAACTGAATATCCTCTTAGATTTCCGTCTTTATCAAAAAGGTAGTCATCAATAGGGTTATTAACATCTTTGTTTTCGTAAAGCTGGGTCATTTCACCAGTATTGAAATTAATCCTGTACGGTTCAAAGATCTGTTTGTTATTTTTATTCATCGACACTACCACATAATCTGTGTCTTTAATCAGCCGTACAATATTCAGGGTAATCCCTTCAAACGGAGTGAGATCTTTAAGGTTTTTTCCATCAATATCAGCCGCATATAAATGGACATTTTCATTTCCTCCCTTATCCTGGGTATAGAAAAGGCGTTTTTTATCCAACCAGCCGTAACTTTGAATGAGATCGTCTTTTTCTACGATAGCTTTGGTAATTTTCCCTGTTTTAAGATCTTTAACGTAAACATGGTTTTTGCTGTCCTTGTCTTTTTCTTTATAGGAAAGATACTGTCCATCAGGAGATAGTTTAAACTGTGATGCTTTAGGTCTTGCGAAATAATCTTCCACTTTATACTTAAAATTTCCTTTATCATAGGAAACCAGTTTCTCAAGAATGGCTTTGGAAGACGGAAGAGTGGGATCACCCGGGAGCTTAGTCGTTGAAGTTTGTGCATTCATCATTATAGCAGATAGTACGATTTGTGCCGCACCGAAAATTTTAGCATTGAAATTCATAAATCATTTTTAAGTTAAACCATAATCTGTATTTACACTTTTAAATCAATAAAAGAATAAACGCTTCTTATTAGTTAGACTCTTCACACTATCAAAATGTTACATGATTTATCCCTAATTTATGAAAAAAAATTGAATTTGGATTGAAAAAGCAGTTTTTTAAAGGATTAGAAAGTGAGAAAAGACACCTTATTCATTTCCGGGTTCAAATTCAATTAAATAGGATTTCAGAAATTCACCTCTCAATTTCTTTTTCAAGATATAGGTTTTTAAGATTTTCATATTGCAGCACAGTGTCTTTTACAGCCGTAATCTTATCGTAAGCATTCTTTCTCTCAATTCAGGTAAATTCCAAAATACCATGTCCAGGCAATCAGGATCAGCTGCATCGGAATTCTCTGGGTATAAAGATATTTCATCCCCGGCCCGGTGTAGTCTGCTTTGAAAATATTGATCTGTTTTCTGGATGAATGAATGTTGGCTATAAAAACCAAAATATAGAAACAAATCAGTGATACGGCAGTAAATTCACGAAGAGGAGGAATCATTAAACCTATTCCGGCCGCAATTTCAATAACACCTGTAAAATATACCCAAAATAGTTTTCCTGGTATATAATCGGGAATCATCATAACCATTCCTTTCTGAAATTTAAAGTGTGAAAGTCCGGTGAAGATAATGAACACGGCCATTCCAAGGTTTCCTGAAAATACAAGATCTGCTTTTTCCTGAAATAGTAAGGTTATCAGAAGAGCAAGGATAAAAGTTGTGAAAAGAATGGCTAATAATTTCATGAAAAATGTTCTTTATATCTGATTGTGAAGATACTGCTAAAATTTAATTTATGTTCTTATTTGATCAATAAAGAACAGATTGAGGATGAATTCCAAAAGCTGGGAGAATCTATTTTTATTAATTCTGCCCAATATATAGTTTTCGCCCCTGATCCCGGATTTGGTATTCAAATTTTTAAGAGAAAACAAAAAACCTCACAGTTTCTGAAGTCTGCAAGGTTAGTATTGTATTAAATATTCTGTTATTACTTTTCGGCAAGGTTCTTTACTACTTCAAGGCCTTTTGTAAAGCCTGTATTCAAATGATCTCTCCATTCCTTTTCTACCTGCACTTCGGTATGAAGTTTTGTTTTTCCTCCTAAATCAATCAGAAGATACTTTTCGAAACACCCGCTCCACTCCATTACTTCTTTGCTTTGGGTATCTTCATTTCCTTCTTTATCAACCATTCCCAGATGTTTGAAAATAATCTGATTGGGTTCCTCTATACTGTCAATGGTTGAAACCATTCCTTCTCCTTCTGCATTAAGGAAATAAGTTTTCCCGCCCACTTTCCAGTCCGAGGTCATTTTAGACTCCGGGCCAAAATACTGGGTCCATTCAGTGTAAGTGTCCGGATTCCAAAGAATATCCCAGACTTTCTGTTGCGGAGCATTGATTACTGTTTCGTACGATAAGGTTTCCATATTTTAAATTTTTGTGGTTTGAAATACATTAGCTGTAAATATCCTGACCATCTGCTTCGTTTTTTAAAGCTGATTTTCCGAAAGATGTTTAACGATTTGCATGGCCGCAGGAAATTTTTCTTCAAAAAAACTTTTGAACTCTTCCGGAGCCTGAATTTCGGTTTTCAGTTCAGTTCCATCCTCTGTTTCTTCCAACAGATAAGCTTCTGTGGCATCTCCCCATTGCTGAGGAACTTCTATTCCGTTATAAATTTCTCCGAGGTGCAGAAATTTCATTTCTTTATGCGGAATATTTTGCTCAACACGGCTGTACATCCCATTTTGATGCGGATCAAAAAATTTAAAAATGCTTCCTTTTTCCAGTGTCCCTTCATAAAAAGAACCTTCTGTGAAAGCAGTTGTCCACTGCCGATAGGTAATTTCACCCCAAAGCACATTCCATACTTTTTCAGGGGGTGCTTCAATCTGTATTTTGAATGATAATTTTTCCATTGTTATTTTTTAAATTTTAAATATCGGGTTTTCAGAGATACGGCATTTAATATTAATAAAAGTTTCCAGCCGCTCATCCTCCCACAAAGTCACCTCCGTTAATATGAATGACTTCTCCCGTGATGTACTCTGCATCCTTTGAAGCGAGAAAAACATAAGCCGGCGCAACTTCAGAAGGCTGGCCCGCCCGTTTCAGCGGGGTATCTTTCCCAAATGTGGAAAGATCATCAAAGGTTTCTTTTACGAGCGGGGTCCATATTGGTCCGGGAGCAATACCGTTAACCAGAATTTTCTTTTCTGCCAGATTGGTGGATAATGACCTGATAAAAGAGAGAATCGCTCCTTTTGTAGCTGCATAATCAATCAGGTGATCACTTCCGCGGTAAGCCGTAACAGACGTCGTGCAGATGATCCTCCCTCCTTTTCTCATTACCGGCAAAAAAAGCCTTGTAAGTGAGATCATAGAGATAATATTGGTTTCAAAGGTTTTCTGTATCTGCTTATCCGAGATCTTTTCAAGGGTATCTTTTGAGGTATGAATTCCGGCATTATTAACCAGAATATCCAGGTTTCCCCATAAGTTCTTTATTTTCTCCGCACATCTTTCTCTGAATGCTTTTCGGGTAAGATCTCCTTTAATCAGAGTGCACTTCCGGCCCTCATTTTCTACCAGTCTTTTGGTTTCTTTTGCGTCATCATCACTTTCTTTGTAAATGATGGCTACATCTGCGCCTTCCCGTGCAAAATGAACGGCTACAGCCTGTCCTATTCCACTGTCTCCACCGGAAATGACAGCTTTTTTATCAGCCAGCTTTCTGCTTCCCAGATAATCATTCCTTATAATCTCAGGAAATAACCCTTCCTTAGGGACTTTTGACTTAGATTGTGACTTGTTCTGTGTTTTCATAAGCAAATCTTTATCTTAATTGCATCAAACGGTAAGCCGAAAGGAAGATCTGAAGAAAACTGCAGTCACAAAAAGAAAATTTTATCTTTTCCTTAAGAATTATAAGCGTTTTCCAGATCCTGTATCACGATTTTCTGCATTTTCATCATCGCCTGAACTACTTTCTGGGCTTTTTCCTGATCAGGATCGCTCATCAGCTGGATCAATTTTTTAGGAACAATCTGCCAGCTCATTCCATAACGGTCTTTCAGCCAGCCACACATGCTTTCTCTTCCTCCATCAGAGATAAGGGTATTCCAGAAATGATCAGTCTGTTCCTGATCATCAGTCATGACAACCATGGAAATCCCTTCATTAAAATCGAACTGATGATCGTAGGAATTATCCATGCAGAAGAAGCTGTAACCATCAATGGTAAAATGGGCATGCTGTACATTTTCTGCGGGCTCCGGAATTGAATGTCCTTCTCCTCCATCGCCATATCTGAGAATATTTCCTATGCTTGAATTGGGGAAAGTTTTGGTGTAAAATTCCATTGCCTCCATTGCTTTTCCGTTATTCTCATGAATGAACATTAAGGTAGGAATTATTTTCTGTTCTGTTGGTTTATCTCCAAGGAATATCTGCCAGGTCACTCCGTATTTATCCTGTACCCAGCCGTATTTGCTGCTCCATGAATAAGTGTCCAGAGGCATCAGGGCCATTCCTCCTTCCATCAGTTTATCCCAGTAGGTCTGTACTTCGTCTTCGGTAGTGCAGATGACCATAAAGGAAATAGAAGGATTTTTTTTGAAATGCGGTCCACCATTCAACAACATCAGTTTTTGGCCAAACAGATCAATATTCATAACAACAGGAGTGTCTGCCGTGATCTTTCCGTTAAATACGTCACAATAAAATTCAGCGGATTCTTTTGCATCTCCATCGTACCAGAGGCATGGAAAAATATCGTTGTTCATAAGTTTAAATTTAGGGGGATGATATAGTTTTATATGTCATGCCGTTGAATTCCTTACAGATAATTAGGCAGCATGACTATTTTATTCAGATTTAATAATGGTTTCAGATATAAATATCTCTAAAAGAAACCTGATGTTCTTTCATGTAGCTCTTCAGCTTATCCATAGCATTTTTACCAAAACCATGCAGTTTCCGGATGTCTTCCTCAGAATAATCCGAAAGCTTTTCCAAAGAGTCTATTTTTTCTCTTTCCAAAGCTCTTCTTGCAGGTGCTGCCAGGATTCCCTGCAGGAAATTATCATTTTTAACAACATGACTAACGGCACAAACAGAGCTTAAACATTGGGCCATTATAACTAAGTTTATCATGATTGCAAACGGGTATTTTAGTGGTTTTCAACATATTTATGGAAATTATTGAGAATGGCGTACCAGCCTTCCCGCTGCATTTCCACAGAGTTTTGTTTCTCAGGATCAAAAATTTCAGTGACTTTGGTTGTATTTTCGTCTATTTTCTCAAAAATAACGTCTACCTTCCGCCCGTCTTCCATATGATATTTGATTTTTTCATTGGGAATAACCTCATCATAGGTTCCTTCAAAATCAAACCCGAAGCTTTTATCTTTTGCCTCCATCCTGTTTTTGAACTTTCCTCCCACTTTCAAATCATTAACAGAACTTGGACACTGCCAGCTTTCATGGGCAAAATTCCATTTTGTAATATGTTTGGGTTCATTAAAATAATTCCAGACCTTATCTACCGGGGCTAAAATTGTGATGTCTATTTTAATCGGGTCCATAGTTCTATTTTTTAATGTTTAGTAAGGACGGTCCGGCATGAACCGTCCCTTGATAATTTTAGTTAAATATAAGATTATTTTGAATATTCTTCATTATAGTTCACCATCCAATGAACACCATATTTATCCTGGAAGCTTCCGAAATAGTCTCCCCAAAACTGGTCTTCAATAGGCATTTCTACATTTCCGCCTTCAGAAAGCCCTTTGAACAGTCTGTCTGCTTCTTCTCTGGAATCCGGAAAAATAGATACATAATTATTGTTTCCAACCGTAAGGGTCTGCCCAAATCCGGGAACAATATCCGAAGCCATCAGCAGGTCGCTACCAATAGGCAGTGCAATATGCATTACTCTGTTTTTTTCTTCCTCAGAAAGATTCTCCGTTCCAGGGGCGTTTCCCATTTTGTGAACTTCTCCCAGGAATTCTCCTCCGAAAACAGATTTGTAGAAAGTGAACGCTTCTTCTGCTTTCCCATCAAAATTTAAATACGGATTTAATTTAGCCATAATTTCTAAGTTTTAAAATTGTTATTGATTTTTTTAGTTCCAACGGTACAAAATAATTGAGCCATTGGTTGTTTTTAAGAGTTTAAAAATTTTTCTATTTCATGTACAGTCAGATCTACGAGATCAGAATCTGTATTTCCTTCAAAGTCTGCCATCATATAAGAACCATGTCCTGCTGGCAGAATCATCAGTTGGGAACCTTTTACCAAACGCCACATTTCCACCACATGTTCCGGCTTCATCACATCTTTATCACCGCTGACGAATAATACGGGAACTTCTATACCCGAGAGAATTTTTTCATCCCAGTCTTCAAAAGTCTGCATTCTTTTGCTGTCTTTATCAAAGAGGTTTTCAAGCTTTGAAAAATCGGGATTCAGATTGAGAAAGTTAATTTTTAGAGATTCTGGCATCGATTCCAGAGTAGCTTCTGCCATACTTTCGAAGAAACCGTCCATCATACCACTTTTCTTAAAAAAAGATGAGGCTACAATAAGCTTCTCGGTGATTTCAGGATAAAGATGGGCGATCTGCATGACGGTATTTCCGCCATTACTGAATCCCCAGAATGCGGCTTTTTCAATTTGAAGTTCTTTCAATACGGCAGCTACGTCATGGGCGTCCTGTTCGAAGGTTTCGGGAATATCGCGGTGTTCACTCATCCCATGGTTCTGCAGATCAATTCCTATCAGCTGAAATTTTCCGTTCAGTCTTGTGATAACTTCCTTAAAATCGAATAAGATAGAAGAACCGCCTCCATGAATCAATATAAGAGGTTTTCCGGCACCGTAGATCTCATAATACATACGGATCCCATTGACATTTTTATATCCTTTTTCGTTGGGCTCCATTGATCAGTATTTTAGATTTTCATCTACATCGTAATTCATTCCCGGATAATCCAGAATTCTTCTCATCAATCCGATCTGTCCGCACAGGTAATCTTCACGTCCGATGCACATTCCTGCAAAATTGAGCTTTGTTTCCTTAATAAACGGAACATTCATTCCGATTTCAAAGATTTCATCCAGCTCTTCATCAGATACTTCCCACAGTTTCTGATAGACTTTCGGAGAAATTTCATGAAAACTCTTTTTCAGATCTGCGAGGCTCGGATAATTAAAACTTTCATCCAATGTTTTGCCCTGGAAAAAAAGTTCACCATAAGGATCTTCGTCACGAAGTCCCAGAACCCAGCCCAGGCCGTACCGCATATTCACAAAGTTTCCTGCCATCCAGACGATATGATTGGTTTTTCCTTCAATTCTTTTCAGAGCATCTTCTTCCGAAATTCCCTCCAGAACATTCATAAAACTCTGGGAATGCATCCTGTAAGCAGGAATAATGAGTTCCATTTTTTTTGATTTTGGCGTGTCCATTTTTGTATTTTTTAGTTTTAATAATAACTTATTTTATAGACCTGCAATCTGTTGTGGTATATTTTTGCTTTCCACAGATTTTTCAGATTTTTGTGATAATTTTATTTTCCGGTAGATCCGGCAGATTAGGCAGCTTTTTTTGCTCTATTTTATTGCCCCAGGTTTTCCCAGGATTCTTCTGAGGTATCCGAACTGTCCTCCGTGATAAATTTCATGCAGTGATAAAGTTGCAATATCATTAATGGTACCAGGTTTGAAATGTTCTATCATATTAAGAGCACTTTCCAACCTATTCTGAGATTCTTTAAAATAAGATTTCAGTTCTTCAAAAGTGACAAACTTATCTTTTCTATCCAAAGGATTTTCTCCTCTGTTATAGCATGAGAACTTTTCACTATCCCAGACTGATTCTTCACCTAATATATTCAGAAAGGCATTTCTTATATAAATCAGATGTCCTAAAATCCAGTTCATGCAGTTGGCTTCATCATTAGGGAAAATCATGGATTCTTCATCCGTTATTCCTTCTGTATTTAAAGAGACTATCCTGTAAGTAGCGGATGTCTGTCTTTTTATAATTTCAATATCGTTTGACTTTGTTTCCATAATTGATACTTTTTGCTCTTGGTGATTGTGATCATTTTTCTTTCTGTAACTGAAAAAATCTTTTGAATTGCTTCGTTATAAATAGTTTTACGCCACGGATGCACGAATGATTTTGGATTATCTTGTTCTATAATAATTGCTGAAAACCTTTAATTTTCTTGTGTCTTAAAAGCATTGCAATTTTTAAAACCCATGCGGCATTGTACTTTTCAATACATAAGCTATATTTTTTGCTTCCCACAGATGTCACAGAGTTCTCAGATTTTTGTGATGATTTTATTCTCGCAAATCCAACAGATTTTTGTTTTGCGGATTATTTTGATTTTGTAAGAAAATCTTATAGATTGATGAGTTATTCTGTAGGCATCTGGGAAACATCTCCGTGCATTATTTCCCACTGATGGCCATCTATATCAGCAAAGGCACTCTGATACATCCACCCATAATCCAGTGGTTCGCTGTATTTTGAACCTCCGTTTTCAAGGGCTGTATTCACAATACGGTCTACTTCTTCACGGCTGTCTACTCCAACTGCAAGAAGCACCTGGGTGGTATCTCCTTTAGCAAAAGGCCTGTTGGTAAATGTTTGAAAAAATTCTTCTTTCAGAAACATAGTGTATATATGATCTTCTTTCATAATTACACATATCGCCTTATCATCTGAGAACTGTTCGTTGATGGAAAAACCAAGCTTCGTCCAGAATGCTCTGGTTTTCTGTACATCTTTTACGGGTAAATTGACATAAATCTGACTGATTTTCATTTTGTAATTTTTAGTGTTTAACTTTGAAAAGTAAAATCTTTCGGATTATTCTGTGGGCATTTGGGACATATCAGCATAAGTCATATTCCATCCGTGTCCGTCAAGATCCCAGAAAGAATTTTGATACATCCATCCATAGTCCTGCGGTTCTTCATGTTGTGTAGCTCCATTTTCCACGGCTGAATTTACAATACGATCAACTTCTTCACGGCTGTTCAGTCCCAAAGCCAATAGTACTTCGGATGTATCTCCTTTGGGAACAGGTTTATTTGAAAAAGTCTGGAAATAATCGTCTTTTAAGAACATGATATATGTGTCTTCTTTTATCATAACACATACTGCCTTATCATCAGAAAACGGCTCATTGATGGCAAAGCCAAGTTTGTTCCAGAAATCTCTGGTTTTCTGTACGTCTTTTACCGGAAGGTTTACATAGGTTTGACTGACTTTCATTTTTGTAATTTTTAGCGTTTAACTTTTAACCAAAATTACCAAGCTTCAATGAAAGTCAACTTGCCATAAGGCAAGATTTAATTTTTCTTAGGATGAGAGACCAATTCTTTACGGATTCTGCTTAAGGAAGTATCTGTAACCCCAAGATAGGAAGCAATCTGCTTCAGAGGAGCATACTGCACAACGAGCGGTTTCTCTTCTAAGAGATTAAGGTAACGCCTGGTAGCGGACAGGGTAAACATTTCCACGGAACGCTGTTTATAAGTAAACAGTTCTTTAGACATCCATGCTCTTCCCCACTCTCTGAGGTTGGGTATTTTATGAAAAAGCTCCTGAAAGGTTTCATAATCGAATCTCCAGCATTCGCAGTCGGTGATGCAGACAATATTTTCCTGAGACGGAATTCTCTGAAACAATGAAAGGACTTCGATGATGATCTCATTGTCTGCAAAGAAATGGGTAGTTACTTCATTTCCGTTAAAATCATTGACAAATGAGCGGGCCAGCCCTTTTTCAAGGATATAATATTCATTGGCAGTTTTGCCTTCAATAAGAATACTTTCTCCTTTCTGGAATGATACTTTTTCATGAGCCTGAAATATTTCTTCAAGTTCTTCCTGCATAAAAAAGGGAAAATCATAGCAGATTTCTAAGGCTTTGCTGGTCATTGGTGTCTAAATTTAAAGTCTTTAAAAATATGACTTTTAATTGAACCAGAAATGTAAAAAATTAAACAATTTAATGAAAATTCAATAAAATTTATTTTAATCAACTTAAATACAGCAGGATAAATTATTTAATAATCTTTCTAATAATTAAACAGATTTGCTTGAAACATATTTAATCTCATCATATATTTATTTTAATATATCAGAAATATCTTATACATTAAAATAATGAAAGCTGGATCGGCTTAGGATTCTGAGGTTTCTGTGCATCCCCCAAAACCGTTTTTCCTCCGAACCTCCATGAATTCTGTCTTTCTTCTTCAATTACCTGCTGAATATCAAAATCAGGAATGAAGTCCTGTTCTGTCTGGGTAACGATTTGGTGAAGTTTGTTTAAAGTATTCAGCTTATCAGAATTTCCAAGTTTTGATTTTTCAATTCCTTTTCTGAGGATACTTATACTTTCATCATAGATTTTCGTCGGAACCGGAAACGGATGCCCATCTTTTCCTCCGTGTGCAAAGGAGAATCTGGCGGGATCTGCAAATCTTGAGGGTGCACCATGAATCACTTCACTAACCAGAGCTAAAGACTGCATGGTTCTTGGTCCCACTCCTTCCAGCATCAGGAGATCTTCAAAATTCTGAGGCTGCTGTTCGCGGGTAACATATAAAAGAGCGCCGAGACGTTTCAAATCAACATCTGAAGCCCGCACATCATGATGCTCAGGAAGTATAAGTCTTGAAAAATCTTTCATCACCTCTATAGAATCGGTGTGGGAAATATCCAGAATCCCTTTTCTGTTTCCTGAAGCCTCTGCATCCGTAAGGTTAAGAATCTTTCCTCTTGAAATTCCGTTGATTCCTGTATGAGGCTCTTCTACAAAAGATTTTACATTTTCCGAATGCCAGTGGTAACGTCTGGCAGTTCCGTCTGATTCGTGCATTCCCTGCTGAACGACACTCCAGCTTCCGTTATCTGCCAGAATAAAGTTATGCAGATACAGCTGATAGCCATCCTGAATGGCTGTATTATCTACTTTAGCGGAAAGTTTGCTGGCTTTAACGAGTTCATGTCCGTTCAGACCCGTTTTATCTGCAATCTGAATTAATTCAGAAGGGGTCTCTCTTGAAAACTTGCCTTTTCCACCACAGATGTACAGTCCCAATGACTGTGAGCTAGGATTAATGGAACGTTTCAATGCCCCCATCACAGACGTAGTAATCCCCGAGGAATGCCAATCCATTCCCATCACTGCGCCAAAACTCTGAAACCAGAACGGATCTGCCAGCCGGCGGAGTACCTCATCTTTACCATAATCCATCAGGATCACTTCTATGATGGAAAGGCCAAGAACAGACATACGTTCGTACAGCCATGGTGGTACTTTTCCATAGTGTAAGGGTAAATCTGCAGTTCCTGAACGTTTCATCTTTTAATTTAAAGGTTCAAAGTTAACTTTAATATTCCGGATTTTTTATGATTTGGATAACCTGTTACGTCCGGCAAAAGAAACCTCAAATTCTATCAACCCGCCGAATAGAATGCCAGATCTTTATGTTTTTCTTCATTATATTCTTCCTCGAAAGTGATTTTATTTCCGGAAGGATCGATAACTGTAAAAGATACTGCATTATAGAATGTTTTTTCAAGAGCCGGACGGTTGTATTTGTACTTTTTATCAATCAGCTCTTTATGATAGGCAGGAACCCCTTCTCCCCAGACAGCCACTCTAACTCCGGGGGAACCGTCTCCGTGGTGCTCGCTTAAATGGAAAATAATATTTTCTCTTTTTACTTCCATATAAACAGGAGTATTTTCACCAAAATAATGCTCCCAGACAATCTCGAATCCAAGCCAGTCAACGTAAAATTCTACCGCTTTTTTGTAATCGAAGATTCTGAGAATAGGGATGATTTGTGTTGCTTTCATAATAAATAATTATAATAGAATTTTCGTTTTTTTTAACGGGAGGATTACTATTTTCTTTAATTAATTGGTGGATATTTTTGCCTGCAGCGACGTTTCACTGAGCAGGAAGCGCAATCAGCAATTGCTGGCCAGAATGCTTTAATACCTCTTATAAGGGACATTCATAATTTGGCTTACTGATGTTCAAGGATATTAACTATTTTACCAAACGGATCTTTAACGAAGAAGCGGCGTACACCCCAATCTTCGTCGGTCATATCATAGACGATTTCAAATCCGGACATTATCATTTTATGGTAGATTTCTTCAATGTTATCCACTTCAATGGAAAGATCGGGAACCTCCGTATCATTACCGCCCTGAACAGCAAAACTGATCTGAATCTTTGATTCTTCATTGGTTCCTAAAGTTTTGATCCAGCCATGATCCATCAATACATCAAGTTCTAAAATGTCCTGATAAAAAAGATCAGCTTTTGAAGGATCTTCTGTTTTTATATTGGCTACGATTCTTTTTACCATTTTCATTCTGTTTTTGGAATTAACAAGGTCAAAAAAAGCCCTGCTGAAAGTAAGCTTCGGCAAGGCTCTTTATAACGCTTGTTTCTATTATTGGTTTAATGCTGTCAGTGCTGCATCATAATTAGGCTCATCAGCAATTTCTGAAACCTGTTCTGTGTAAACCACTTTATTGTTTTCGTCTGTAACGATTACGGCACGGCTTAATAATCCTTTTAGAGGAGAATCTGTAATAGTTACTTCATAATCATCGCCAAAGCTGCTTCTGAAATCTGAAAGTGTTTCAACATTATTCAATCCTTCTGCTGCACAGAATCTTCCTAATGCAAACGGAAGGTCTTTAGAAACGTTAATGATTACTGTATTGTCCAGTTTTGAAGCTTCTTCATTGAATTTTCTGCTGGAAGCCGCACAAGTAGGCGTATCAATACTTGGGAAGATATTGAATACTTTTTTCTTTCCTTCAAAAGTTTCCAACGTTTTTACATTCAGTCCGGAATCTACCAGAGCAAAATCTTTAACAGTGCTTCCCACCGATGGTAATGTTCCTATTGTGTGTACTTCGTTTCCTTTTAAAGTTATTGTCGTTGACATAATATTTATTTTTTTAGTTTCCTCAAATTTACTCAAAATAGAAAATCTTTTCCCTCAAATAAAGGTTAAATAATTCTTAAAGTGAAATAAGTGTCCAGGTTCACTTTCAGATGTAAATTTTAAGTATATTCGCATCCTGAAAAAAAATAATAACCATGCGAAAAAAAATTACATTCCTGCTCTTTGGAGTACCGGTCTTTGGTTTCGCCCAGTCAGTTATTGGCACAATTAATTCCGGTGCCATTTCTGAATCCGGATTTTCTCATTCCGTAGGAGAAATTTACGTTATCCCGGATAACCCAAACCAGAGCAGTTCCGGCACAATGGGAATGCTGTATCAGACGTCTTTACAGGTTCTCGGCATCAGTGAGATTGAAAAAGAAAATGTTAAGATCTACCCTAATCCAACCACTGACTTTATTCACGTTTCATTAAGCTCCAATTCTAAGATTGAAGATGCCGAAGTATACGACACAGCGGGAAGACTTGTTCTGAAAACAAAACTCGAAAACGGAAAACTTGATCTCCGCAGCCTTCATTCCGGGATTTATATGATCTCTTTCAGAAATCCTGACATCAAACCTATTAAAATCATTAAAAAACCTTAAAAACTATCTGATCATGAAAAAACTTTACGCTACAATAGGATTATTTGTCGCTTCATTATTAAGCGCACAGGTTCCGCAGGCTTTCAGCTACCAGACCATTGCCTTTAACGCTTCCGGAGCACCCATTTCCAACGGAAACGTTTCTTTAAGAGTAAGCATTTTAGAAAATTCGGCTACAGGAACCGTTCTGTATACTGAAACTCACAATAAAACAACGAACGCTAAAGGTCTGGTTAATTTAAATATCGGACAGGGAACTTCTTCCACAGGAAGTTTCGGAGGAATCAACTGGGGAACGAATACCAAATTCGTTAAGGTGGAAATGGACCCACAGGGAGGTTCTAACTACACCAATGTTGGAGTAAACCAGCTGATGAGTGTTCCCTATGCACAGGTAAGTAAAACAATCGTTACTGGTCCTGGCCAAGGAATTACTCTGGTATCTCCTAACGGAACCAATTACACCTTAAGCGTAAGTGACTCCGGTACATTAACCCTGCCTACGAATACGGGTTCATCCGGCAACACTTTACCTTCCAACTTATATACGTACGGATCATATAACTCCTTCACTCCTTCCTCTGCTGAATTACTTCGTGGAAATGGCAGTACAAAAGTGGGTTATAAATATCTTCAGGCCAATACACAGATTAAGTTCATAGCTTCACCGGGTAATGGTGCACAGGTTTACGGTTCAGACTCCAATGGATACGTTACTGCTAATGGAAGTAACTACAATGTTTCGTCCAATGGATATTACCAGATCCTGATCGCTCCTAACGGTCCGCAAATGAGGGCAGGTTTCTTCAATTTTGCTCCTCAGATCCAGTTTACTTCATCTTCGGGTACCACGCCTGTAACTTCTGTCACCTATAATAATACTACAGGAAAATTTACAGCCCTTATCAATGGGGTTACAACCAGTACCGGAGGTTCTTTTTACATCAGACTTGCTTCAGAGAGTTTAGAACCTGAAGATTTAGGAGATAACCTGGGCGATGGAGCTTTTGATGTAGAAGGAGCTGCGATTACCTTCCCTAATATTTCTTCTACCACACCTAAAAACTATAAAGTTGAATTCAGCCTCAATTTTGATGGCACCGGAAGTTATACAATTACACAGATATAAAATTTAAAGAGGCCCAGGCCTCTTTTTTTGTGTAAAATACTTCATAAAACAATCATATTTAGTAAATTTGTGTGTCTTAAAAAATCAAATAATAAATAACAGTATAATGTCAGACAAATCAAAAATCTATTACACTTTAACGGATGAGGCTCCAATGCTGGCTACACATTCTTTTTTACCGATTGTGAAAGCGTTTACAAAATCAGCAGCTATTGAGATTGCAGTTCCGGATATTTCTCTATCAGGAAGAATTTTAGCCAACTTCCCTGAATTCTTAAAAGACGATCAGAAGATTAGTGATGCTTTGGCAGAATTAGGAGAATTAGCAACAAAGCCTGAAGCCAATATCATCAAATTACCCAATATTTCTGCTTCTGTACCTCAATTAGATGCAGCCATCGCCGAACTTCAGTCTAAAGGTTTTGCTGTTCCGAATTATCCTGCAGAGCCTAAAAATGATGAGGAAAAAGCAATCAAAGCTAAATATGCCAAAGTATTAGGAAGTGCTGTAAACCCTGTATTGAGAGAAGGAAACTCTGACAGACGTGCTCCAAAAGCTGTTAAAAACTATGCAAAAGCCAACCCTCACAGAATGGGTGACTGGGCTTCTGACAGCAAAACTGATGTTGCCCACATGAATAACGGTGATTTCTACGGAACTGAAACTTCAACAACGTTAGAAAACACTACAAAATACAGAATCGTATTCAAAGGAAACGACGGTTCTGAAAATGTATTGAAAGATTTTGCCGGTCTCCAGGCTGGTGAAGTGATTGATTCTTCTGTAATGAACCTTAATGCTTTAAAAGTATTTGTTCTGGAAGCTATTGAAGAGGCAAAGAAAAAAGATGTACTCCTTTCTGCTCACCTTAAAGCTACGATGATGAAAATTTCTGACCCTATTATTTTCGGGGCAATCGTAGAAACGTTCTTCAAAGAGGTATTTACTAAATACGCTGAGACTTTCAAGTCTTTAGATATCAATCCAAACAACGGTCTTGCAGATCTTTTTGAAAAAATCAAAGGGAATGCTCAGGAGGCTGACATCAAAGCTGATATTGAAAAAGCACTTGCTGAAGGGCCAAGAGTAGCTATGGTAAATTCTGACAAAGGAATCACTAACTTCCACGTACCTTCTGATATTATTGTAGACGCATCTATGGCTGCTCTTGTAAGAGGCGGAGGTAAAATGTGGAACAAAGACGGTAACGAAGAAGATACAGTATGCATCATCCCTGACCGTTCTTACGCAGGTTTCTATCAGTCGGTAATCGATGATATGAAAGCTCACGGAAAACTGGATCCTACAACAATGGGCTCTGTTCCAAACGTAGGTTTAATGGCTCAGAAAGCAGAAGAGTACGGTTCTCACGATAAAACATTCCAGTTATCTGCTGACGGAACTGTAGAAGTTCAGGACGAAAACGGAAACGTTCTTCTTTCTCAAAAAGTAGAAAAAGATGACATCTTCAGAATGTGCCAGACTAAAGATGCGCCTATCCAGGACTGGGTAAAACTAGCTGTAAACAGATCAAGATTATCTGATACTCCTGCTATTTTCTGGCTGGATAAAGGAAGAGCTCACGACAGAGAAATCATCAAAAAAGTAGAAAAATATCTTGCCGACCATGATACTACAGGTCTTGATATCCGAATTCTTGATGTAAAAGACGCGATGACTGAAACCCTTAAAAGAGCAAGAGAAGGTAAAGACACCATCTCTGTTTCAGGAAACGTATTGAGAGATTATTTAACAGACCTTTTCCCGATCCTTGAATTAGGAACTTCTGCAAAAATGCTTTCTATCGTTCCATTGATGAACGGTGGTGGTCTTTTCGAAACAGGAGCCGGAGGTTCTGCTCCTAAACATGTTGAACAGTTCCTTGAAGAAGGCTATTTAAGATGGGATTCATTAGGTGAATTCTTAGCACTCCAGGCTTCTTTAGAGCATTTAGCACAAACTCAGGGGAATACAAAATCTCAGGTTTTAGCTGATGCATTGGATGAAGCTAATGCTAAATTCCTGGCTACAGATAAATCTCCTGCAAGAAAAGTAGGACAGATCGACAACAGAGGTTCTCACTTCTATTTAGCAATGTACTGGGCTGAAGCTTTAGCTAACCAGACTGCTGATGCTGAATTAGCGGCTCAATTTGCTCCGGTAGCAGCAGCTATGCAGGAAAATGAAGCTGTAATCAATGCTGAATTAATCGGCGCTCAGGGCAAGCCTCAGAACATTGATGGTTACTACAAAACTGATACCTACAAAACGTATGCAGCCATGAGACCAAGCACTGTTTTAAATGAAATTATTGACGGAATCTAAACTTCAGATTCTTTTGAAATACAAAAAGCTCCTTTTTCAAGGGGCTTTTTTTGTTGATTATTTCTTGGTGTTGGTTTAAATTTTAATCGGGCCGAAGCCCGATTCTATTGAATATTGAAATCATGTTAACATAGGAGGTTTCTTTTGGTGCTTTTGTGTGTTTTGAGATTTTGATTTTTTTTTGAATTCATTAAAAAATCCGGATTCCTGTTTGACATTCAGGAATCCGGATCTTTGTTAGTCAATTAATGAGTTTAATTATTAACCAGCTTCATAGAACCTTCGCTATACCTCTCTCCTACATTCGGATATTTTTTGAGGAGTGAATCTATGGTTTCAAGGTCTGACGGGCTTAAGTCAATAGCTATCGCTTCGATATTTTCTTCAAGATATTTGATCTGTTTGGTTCCCGGAATCGGAATGATATCATCCCCTTGATTCAGTACCCATGCCAGTGCCAGCTGGGTTCCTTTCACGCCTTTAGACTGGGCAAATTCGTTAAATTCTCTGGCTAGATTCCTGTTGTTTTCCAGATATTCTGCCTGATAACGCGGCAGTGATTTCCTGAAATCTTCATCTCCAAAATTCTGAACTTCGTTGATATTCGCAAAAAGTCCTCTTGCCAGCGGAGAATAAGGAACAAGCGTAATTCCCAGTTCCCTGATCGTAGGAAGTATTTCTTTTTCTACGTCTCTGGTAAGAATTGAGTATTCAGACTGAAGAGCCGTGATTGGATGAATTTTATTTGCTTTTCTGATGGATTCGGCGGAAGCTTCTGACAATCCAAGGTATTTTACTTTACCTTCTTTTACCAGTTCTGCCATCGCTCCTACTGTTTCTTCCACCGGAACATTAGGATCAATCCTATGGGCATAATACAGATCAATTGTATCTATTTTCAGTCTCTGCAAACTCAGATCTACAGCCTGTCTGATCCATTCCGGAGAACCATCGAAATAAGTTCCCGGAGCTCCGCTGTGGCTCGCTTTTCCGTCTTTGAATCTGAATCCGAATTTAGTGGCGATAAAAATCTTATCACGGTTCGGAACTAAAACTTTTGAGATCAGTTTTTCATTTTCTCCGTTGGCGTACATATCTGCGGTATCCCAGAAATTTACGCCCAGATCAAGGGCTTTATGAAGTGTATTGATGCTTTCCTGCTCATTGGCAGGTCCGTAAGCAAAGCTCATACCCATACATCCTAATCCTATGGCAGAAAGCTGCTCTCCTGTGTTTCCTAATTTTCTAAATTTCATGATTGCTGTGATTTTATATTTACAAGACAAAATTAAAACAAGAACTCAATGGCAGCGATATAGAATTCAAACGAAGACTTATAAAATTCAAACAAACTAGTTTCTTACTGCATTTGGGGTTATTCCAGTCTGTCTTTTAAAATAATTCGTAAAATAAGCAGGCTCTTCAAATCCCAGCCCATAAGCGATTTCTGAAATATTCCAATCCGTATGCTTCAGTAACGCACTGGCCTCCTGAATGATTCTTGAAGTAATCTGCTGACTTGTGGTTCTTCCGGTTATCTCTTTTACGGAACGGTTCAGGGAATTGACATGAATGGAAAGGTTCTGTGCAAAATCATTTGGAGTTTTCAACTTCAGATAAGCGTCCGGACTATCAATCGGAAACTGTCTTTCCAGCAATTCCATAAACAATGAAGCCACTCTTTGTGAAGCATTTTGATACGGTTGAAAACTTTCTGCAGGATGCATTTTCATGGTTTCATGAATCAAAAGATGAAGATAAGCGCGCAGCATATCATATTTATGCGTATAATCCGACTGGATCTCGGCCGTCATTTTGCTATAAAGCTCTGAAATGGTCTTTTGCTGGTCTTTATTGACAAAGAAAACCGGAGTACCGCCAATCCTGAACAGCGGAGAATCCTGAAGATTCCCGATGCGGCTTCCGTTCTGAAGAAATTCTTCGGTAAAAAGACAAAACCACCCGGTCTGATTTTCATCCTCTGCTTCCCATGAATATGGCACCATTGGGTTTGAAAATAAAATAGCCGGCTGATCTATATGAATCCATTTGTCGGCATAATGAAGTTTTCCTTTTCCTATAATCAGTGAAATTTTATAATAATCCCTCCTGCTGTAAGGGGTTACCAACGAACAGCTGTCACGGGAAAACACATTAAAATGACCAATTCCGGGAGTTATAATACATGACAGTTCCCGGGAAAGCTCGTTCCGTTCATAAAATCCTTTTAATGTTTCTTTAGACTCCATACATCAAAATTATAAAATTCAAACAAATAAAAGTATAAAGAATTATAAAAAATGACCGACTAAAAGCCGGCCATCAAAATTGAATGTATAGTTGATCGTTGATTTAATGATGATCGTGATGATCATGTTTTTTATCCATTTTATATACTTTGGACTTATTTTTTTTGTATTTCTTGTCGTTATTTTTATTTCGGTTGTATACTGCTACAGGATTTTGTCCTTTGTAATATTTTTTCTTAAACTTTAAGTACTTTTCACGGCCTAAGATTCTTTCTATTTCGTAATACCGGTCTTCTCTCCACCGATCCGGATGGCTTACATAAACCCGGTTCCAGGAATCATAGTTGTCATACCTGTTGTTCAGTGCATTCAATTGATTGGTCTGTACAACAGAGAGCAGAAGGTCCGCTGCTACCGTCTGCCAGTTTACATCGGTAATGCTCCTGCGGTAATCATTATAATAATCAGATTGTGCAAAGCTCAAACCGAATGTACCCGTAAGCAGTATTGCTATTATTATTTTTTTCATTTCACCTCATTTTTAAATTAAACTGTTTTATATTTTCCAATTAAAATGCCAAGTCTTCAAATTGAACTCATAATGTTTGTTAAAAACCACATAAATCATTGATAATCTTTCAGATATTTTCTATATTTATATACAATCATTAGGATTCCTTTATGGAAATTATCATTATCATACTGCTTATTCTGCTGAATGGAATTTTCTCCATGTCTGAGATGGCACTCGTTTCCTCCAAAGGTTTCAGACTTAGGAAGGAAAAGAAAAAAGGAAATACTAACGCCAAAACCGCAATCAAACTTTCTGAAAACCCTAATCAATTTTTATCCACCGTACAGATTGGTATTACCCTGATTGGAATTCTCCTTGGTATTTTTTCCGGGGACAGGCTTACTTCGGATCTTGCTGCCTATATTGCTCAGTTTGAAACTTTCACAGAATATTCCAAAGGAATTGCGTCTTTTATCATTGTGGCGCTTATTACGTTTCTCTCTATTGTTTTCGGTGAACTGATTCCAAAGCGAATAGGAATGAAATTTCCGGAAAAAACAGCCATTATTATAGCAAAGCCCATGTATTGGCTTTCTGTGATTGCTTCCCCTTTTATCTGGCTGCTCACTGTTACCAATAATGGGGTTCTGAGACTTTTCGGAATTAAAAATGATGAAAAGGAACTGATTACTGAAGAGGAAATTAAATCGATCATCAGGGAAGGAAAAGAAGGTGGCATTATTGAAGAAAAAGAACATGATGTTTTAAAGAATGCTTTTGAACTTGGCGACCGCAAAGTTAGTTCTGCTGCTACACACCGTTCAAAAATAATTTCTGTGGATGCTGATGACAACTATGAAACGGTAAAATCAAAAATCAGAAACAGTTCGTTCTCTGCTTATCCTGTGACTGACAAAAACAACCTGGATCATATTATAGGAATCGTCAAAATGCGGGATCTGTTCGATCTTGACCCACTTCATTTTAATCTCCGGGAACATGTGAGAAAAACGGTTTTTGTAAGTGAGAAATCTTTCATCTATCCTATGATGGAAAGCTTCCAGATCAGCCGCTCCCATATTGCTGTTGTTATTGATGAGTATGGAACAACAAAAGGTATTATTACCCTGAATGATATATTGAATGATCTTGTCGGAAATACTCCTGATGAATCTGATGACGACAGGGATATTATCAAACGGAATGAAAACTCATGGCTTATTGATGGCAAATGCCCGCTGTACGATTTTAAAAAGTATTTCAAAGTTGATCTGGATGAGGAAATAGAGAAACACTTCATCAGCGTTTCAGGACTTTTCATCTATGGCAGAGACACTCTTCCGAAAACCGGGGAAAAAGTACAGATTGGCAATCTTATTCTGGAAATTGTGGACAAGGACGGAAACAGGATTGACAAGATTATGGCAACTAAGATGACAAAATAGTCTGAAAATGGACTAATCCCTGAATTATTATATTCCTTAAATTTCGTTAAGATTCTTAAAACTTTTATTTCATATTGTTTTAATTTGTAATTTTAATGGAAAAGAATGCGGAAAAAGTATTCGAAGTCATTTATTAACTCAATAAAATCTCATACATTATGGAAAATATAAAGTTTGAAATATCTCCATACCAGGATGAACTGCAGCTATTGATTGACGGGAATAAAGTAGGATACATGTCAATTGAAGTTGACGGAAGGCTGCTGATTGTATATTACACTAAACTTGATGAAGAACGTGAGGGACAGGGATATGCCAAAATGCTACTGGACGAACTGGTTCGTTATGCTGAGGAAAAAGACCTGCTAGTAGATCCTGAATGCGATTTTGTCCGCCAGCAATTTGAAAACCACCCCAGAAGATATAAAGATATCTGGCATGCCTGATTCAATCTTCCCACCAGACACTGAACTGATTATTATCCCGGTTTAAATCTACAACTTCTCCGATCATTGGAGTAAGAATGGATAGTCCTTTTTCTTTTCCTAAACGGGTTACCATCTGCAAAGGTTCGTTCCAAGGATGAAGAGCCAGTGCAAATTTTGAAGAATGAACAGGAATTGTATTTTTTGCCTGTAAATCAATAGCCGCCTGGATCACATCTTCCGGAAGCGCGTGAATATATTTCCAAGCTTTGTCATACTGCCCGTTTTCAAGAACAGCAAAATCAAAAGGCCCGAATTGATCTCCAATTTCTTTAAAATGAGTATCATAACCGCTGTCTCCGCCTAAGAAAATCTTTTTTGACGGAGTTTCCAGAACGTAAGAAGTCCAAAGCGTATTGTTCTGCTTTATCTTTCTTCCGGAAAAATGTCTGGCTGGCGTAAACGTAATTTTTATATTATTTTTAAGGATTATTTCAGCACCCCACTCTTCTTCTATCAGTTTATTTTCACCGTATCCCCAGCGTTCCAGATGTGCTCCTGTTCCCAAAGGAACAATAGCCATACCTGTACGGTCTTTAATAGATTTTACGGTAGGATAATCAAGATGGTCGAAGTGATCATGGGTAATCACCAGGTAATCCAGATCAGGCATATCTTCAGGTTTAAAAATATCCGAGCCTTTAAATGCTTTGTTAAAATATTTGAATGGTGAACCATATAAGCTTAATACAGGATCGACCAAAAAAGAAACGCCATCTGTTTGTAAGTAATAAGATGAATGTCCGAGCCAGATGAACACATCCTGGTCTTTCGGAATGCTTTTAAGATCTGTATATACTGAAGAAATCGCTTTTAAAGGTTTTAGCAGCGGATGTTTTCTTCCAAAGAAAAAATCATAGGTTACCTGCAGAGTTCCATACCCCTCTGCAACGGCTGGCGTATAATTTCTGTTGTGAAATTTACCTTTTTTATACAACTTTGACTGGCGTATTCGTTCAAGCCTTTTACCTTTCGGAGCAGCACCAAATGCAGGCCTATTCATCACTATAAAATAAAATACCGTTACAATAAACCCTGTAATAACCACCCAATAAATCATCTTGTTCTATAAAATAAATGCCAAAGGTATTGACTTTTATTTTTATATGAAAAATACAGATAACAACCTTTTTTAACTTAATTTATAAGGTATTCTGAATAATTTAGTATTAATTTAAACAACAATAATGAGAAACTTTCTAACTTAGCAGATTGAAAAAATTCCAAACACATTGAAAAATTATTCGATCTTATTTGCCGCTTTAATCATGTCATCATGTGCTTCTATCCGAAGACATAATGAACAAAGAGCAGCCTGCATTCCTCCGGAGAAACTTAAAGAGGATGTAGATTATGCTTATTTAAAACTGCAAAAAATGCATCCGCAATTATATTGGTATATCTCTAAACAGGAACTCGATCATAAATTTGACAGTCTTAAACAGACCTTCGACCAACCTTTGACTCCGCTTCAATTTTATTTTAAATTGCAGCCCGTTATTGCAGATGTGCGGGAAGGACACCTCGCTTTGAGAATTCCCAGAAAAAAATTCACTAAAAAAGAGATAAAAAAGCTGGAACATAAAAAAGGAATGTTCAGCCGTTTTGAATATTATATAAAAGGAGACCGTTTATTTATTGTTGAAAACAAAGATTCTATAGAAGGCATACAGCCGGGTAGCGAAATTTTATCCATTAATCAGATTCCGGTTTCAGAGTATCTGAAAAAATACAGAGACCTAATCAGCAGCGATGGATACAATACTACTTTCCAGTCTTATTTTTTAAAAGACGTATTTTTCAATTTTTATACGGCAGAAAACGGATTTACCGATAGCGCAGTAATAGAAACAGTTTATAACGGTCAGAAGCATATTTATACGCTTCATAGAGAATCTAAAACTAAAAATGATCTGGAAAAAGATAAAGAACAGGAAAAACGCACTTCTGAAAAGAAAGTCAATGACTATGTAGCTTTCAGTAATTCTTATAATCGAAATTTTAAATTCCTCGATCAAGACAGTACGACAGCTTACCTAAAAGTAAAGAGTTTTTCCCGTGATCATTCAGACCAGTTTTATAAGGAAACATTTATCAAAATAAAAAATGCTAAGGCTAAATACCTCATCATTGACGTTCGCAACAATTACGGAGGCTCACTGCATGAGATTAATAACCTGTATTCTTATCTCGCAGCAGAACCATTTGTTCTGATCAAGCCTTCCCAGCTGACCTCAAGACTCAGCCCGCTAAAAACCAATTATTTCAGAAAGAGCAATGCGCTTCAATATGCCTTTAAAAGCCTGGCTTATCCTACTTATGTATTTTCCCAGACCTTCAGCACCTACAAGAAAGACGGAAAGATATATTATAAAATGAAGGCTGATAAACCTACCCGACCTAATAAAGACGCTTTCCAAGGAAAAGTTTTTGTGCTGATCAACGGAGGAAGTTTTTCGGCATCATCCATCATTACCGCTAAACTTAAATACGATAAAAGAGCTATTCTTGTTGGTGAAGAAACCGGAGGGGCCAATGACGGAACGGTTGCCGGATTTTATTCTTATCAGAAACTTCCCAATTCAAAAATTAATCTTCCCATCGGCCTGCTTCTGGTACAGCCAAATATTGATTTTCTGAATACCAAAAGAGGAGTTGTTCCGGATGTGGTTATTCCTGAAAGTATGCAGGACATTATCAATAAAAAAGATCCGCAGCTGGAATGGATAAAAAGTGAGATTGCAAAAGAAAAAGAAATCATCAGATAAATAAACAGTTTCGGCGGGCTTTCAGCCCGCCGAAACTGTTTTCAACGTATTTCAATTATCAGATCTGTTTTCAATAAAAAATCCGGCAGGAATTTTCTGCCGGATTAAACTAATCTTTAATAAAAAATTATTCTACTATTATTTTCTTAGTAACAACAGCGCTTCCATCAGCATTGATTTTTACCACATAAACTCCTTTCTTAACTCCATCAATACTAACTTTATTTTCTCCTTTATCCAATTTCTGAGTGGCTTTAATCAATCTTCCTGAAATATCATAGATTTCAACAGAGGCATTATTTCTATTATTTTCTATGGTAAATACTCCGTTTTTAACAGGGTTCGGATAAATGCGGAAATGATCTTCTGCTCTCGTTATTTCTTTTGTTGACAGTACTCCATTTCCTATTCCTACACCATACCAAGCCTTTACATTCTGCTGCTGTTCGTTGCTGGAAGCACCGTAAAGATCCGTTACAGCTTGTTTGGTTGCATTATAAGCATCCAGATAGGTTGTATTTGGAGTCATATACTGATGTAACGCTCTATAGATAATCTTCTCTGCTTTTTCAATGGTAATTCCCGTCACGTTATAGGCATTGCCGATATCGTTGGTTCCTGAACCTCCCTGCGAGAGAAGATAAAACCAGTAGTTCCCTACTCCGCTGTTGATATGTACACCTCCATTATCATTATTTGGATCAGGATTAGCGGTACTTGCCCAATGAGTTCCGTTATAGGTATCCGGCTGCGGAGTTGGATTTACATTATTAGGATCAGACATACTTCTCATATAAGGACTTGGAGAAGGATTAAATATAGAAGCTACGGTAATTCCTTCGCCTATGGTCCAGTTCGGATTACTTCCTGAATAAAATTCAATTGCTGTTCCCAGCATATCAGCGATAGATTCGTTGATTGCTCCGGATTCTGATTGATAATTTAATCCACCTAAACCGTTTCTTCCGATAATCAGGTGAGAATATTCATGTCCAGCCACATCTATTCCTACCACGGGGTTCATATAAGTGATCAGCCCGTTAAACATCTTTCCGTTTCCGTAAAGCATACATACAATTCCTCCATACAAAGGAGTATCAAGGGCAGCTGCATTTGCACCTCCGGTGAGCCCTCCAAAATCGAAATTATAATAATTATCAATTCTAGCTCCATTTCCGTCATAGCTATTCCTGTTGTGGCGGTTGATATAATAATCATAGGCATTTTTCATACCCCAATGAACTTCTACCGGAGGTTTTGTATCACTTGCCGTATAATCTGCCGTAGGACTGATATATTCTTCTACACTAATAATTCCTCCATTTATAGTGTCTATATCAAGAGTAGTTCCGTTTCGGGTATGGATGTTCCGGGCATTGTCTTTCAACCGGTACTGACCATTATAAGAATCAGCAGTAATAGATTGAGTACCCTTATAATAGGTTGAGCTCTGAGATGGAGTATCTACATCATGGATTCTGGAAATTTTCTTAACAACCGTTCCTGAATTGTTATCTATATAATACGTAAAGGCCTGTAAAGGCTTCATAGACAAAGTTTCTACTTTTGATGTATGATAAACAGCAGCAGAGCGCCCATTATCAACTTTCGTGATGACTTCTTCTATATTGGATATAGTAATCTTACCCCTAGCATTCAGATCAGAGATAATGAGAGATCTTATCTTCTGTAAAGTAGGCTGCTGTCTAGGAGATAAATTGATGTCAGAAATAATTTCTCCGTTTACATAAATTAATTTTCCATCTTTTTCATGGAGCAGGACCATATCATCCATTACTTTTACTCCTTTATAATAATGTTCATATACAGAGTGAGTGATTCCCAACTCATCCTTATTCTTTTTAAGAAACCTGTACGAATGATCGGTTCCGGTCCCTAGCCACTCTCCTAAATGGTTGGCCAGAAAATCCGGAGCAATATCTCTCCCGCTGAAACTTGCATTAAAATTCCCCATTACTGAAGTGATCGAAATTTTCGGAAAATCCTTAATTGAAGTTTCAGAACCTTGTCTGTTTTGTGCGTGTAGTAAGGTAAAAGGGGTAAGACCTGCAGTAAGAGCAAAAGCCAGGACTTTGGCAAGAGTAGTCATTTTTTTCATTGATATTACATTTATTAATTAGTATTTCACAGTTAGTAGGAGAAATACATAAATGTTACATAATTTTTAATATTTAAATGATTTAATAAAACAAATACTAAAATATCCTATAAAAAAACATTAAAAATAAAAACCCGACAGAAAATATTCTGCCGGATCTCATTATGTGTTTTTTTAAGTTTTTGCTCTGCAGCATCCTTTGAAAAGGACATTTGTACGAAATAATTTTTTAATAAGTAAATTAATTTTCTGAACCAATATTTATGTCTTAAAATTTAAATAGATAGTGTGAAATGGTGAGGAATTATCTCCATATCAACAAAAACTATTTCTAATCTTCACAGTTAGTAGAAAAAAAACAAAAATGTTACACTTTTTTAGAAAAAAAAATAATTCGCGGCAGAAAAATCCCTGCCGCGAATGGTAATATATGCTGTTTTTTTTTCAATTCATCCTGTTTAAAGCCTTTTGAAGCTCATTTAAATCAATAAAATTGAGAAGCGCTCCTATAATGATAAAAATAAGAAGCACCGCTGTTAAAAATGCAAGAATAAAAATATAGACTGATACAAACCACAAAACGGTATTCAGAATATTTCCCCTGATTCCGAATTTTGTGATGAAAAATTTTTGAGAGCGTTCAAACCATGAAGTTTTATTTCGTCTTGGATTTTGTTTTATTTCTACTCCATTAAGTTCATCTATCAACTGGACAACATCATTGATGTATCTTCCGTACATATAATACATCCAATATTTGATAATGAACCACACCAGCAATAAAGTGATCATGAAGCTGATTCCAAAAATAGCGAGGTTGTATTTCATTTCAAAATGAAAATTGATGGTAATCAGTGATAACAGAAAAGCAAGAGGAATATAGGAAATATAATAGGAAATGTAGATTTCTTTCGATATTAAAAGTTGCGTTTTAAGGTTAAACAAGTCATAATTTGTATTGATACTTTTTTGGCAGAGCATCTTATAAAGCTTAAGGAATCTGGAGTAAAAATAAACGATAAGAGCAAGGGTAAGCACAACCACAAATGCCGATATGATCTTGATATTGGCATCTCCGGAAGCAAACGGGAATCCGGTCATAAGCATGGGCAGGGTGACGACCATCAGCCAAAACTCTGTTTCCATATTAATTTTAAGCATCTGCAGCGGCGAATGTATCTCATTCTGCTTTTCCAAAGAGACCTCGGGCAGGTCATCTTTGGTATCTTTATTCCAAAGTTCTTTAAAATTCTCTAACTCCATTGTATGTGTTTAAATCTGTGTTTTTTTCTTCTCAATAATCTCTTTCAGCTTGGTTTTAGCCCTGTTCATCTTCACTCTTGCATTGACTTCGGTTATTCCTAACTGCCGGGCAATCTCTTTACCCGGAAAGTCCTGCAAAAAATAAAAAATGAGCGCTTTATCAATCGGGCTGAGCTGGTGGATTGCTTCATACATCAGCTTCATATTTTGATCATCCGTATCATTGTAAGGCTCTTGATGGACAGCAAGGTTTTCCACCTGCTGATTTTGTATAAAACTACGTTTTTTTTCGCTTCGGAGAAATACGATAGCAGTATTTAGTGCAGTTCTGTAGAGCCAGGTAGAAAAGTCGCTCTTTCTTTGGAAATCACCATATGATTTCCAGGCCTGATAAATGATCTCCTGATAAAGATCATTCTGATCATCCTGATTATCCATATACATCTTAGAAATCTTGAAGATAACACCTTTATGTTTCTCAATCTTTTCTAAAAATTCACTTTCCATTGAAAACATGGTAAAAATTCTAGCCCTAAAACAGCAATTCATTCAAAAGCTGCCTTCTTTTATTAAAAATAACTACAAAACTCAAGCATTAATATACAAAATCCTCAATAAATGATTATATTTTTTGAGGATTATTATTTTATGTTAAATTGAAGTCAAAATCAAATCTTAGAAAATATAGTCTGTACTTAGAAAATGAGAGTCATGATCTCTAACGATTGTATTGAGTAATTTTTTATTGGAATCGGTAAGCTTTGCGGCTACCAGGGACCTTATTGAAAATGAGCGGAGCGCATCAAAAACAGAAAGCGTTCCTTCTGCACTGTCTTTTCTTCCGGTAAAAGGAAAAACATCCGGTCCACGCTGTGCCTGACAATTGATATTTACCCGGCTCACCAGATTGACAAAAGGATCAATCAGCCTTCCCACTTCTTCCGGATCTTCACTGAAAATACTCACCTGCATCCCATGAGAAGCATTGATCTGATATTCTACAGGTTCTTCAATATCATCAAAAGGAACTACGGGAATTACAGGACCGAACTGCTCTTCATGATAAAGTTTCATACGGCTGTCAACAGGATAAACCACTGCCGGATAGACAAAAGATGCTTCGGTATATCCACCATTCTGATTCAAAACTGCGGCACCTTTCGATAAAGCATCATCAATACATTCCTGAAGGTACGGCGGTTTATTAACTTCCGGAAGGGGTGTAACTTTAACCCCATTTTCCCAGGGAAGACCGGGCTTAAGGGCGGAAACAGCATCACTTAATTTTCGGGTGAACTCTGCAGCCACTTCTTTTTGAACAAAAATAAGTTTCAATGCGGTACACCTTTGTCCGTTAAAAGACAACGCCCCTAAAATACATTCATTCACGGCTACGTCCAAATCAGCATTTTTAGTTACAATAGCAGCATTTTTTGCATCTAAACTCAGAATAGCGCGAAGCCGGTTTACCTTAGGATGCAGTTTTTTCAGCCCATTGGCTACTTTACTGGAGCCGATAAAAGCCAGAACATTTACTTTTCCGCTTTCCATGATTGGAGTAATGATCTCTGAACCTTTTCCGTAAAGGGTATTTACCGTTCCTTTCGGGAAAGCTTCCTTAAATGCATTCAGGAGCGGATAATGAGCCAGCACTCCATGTTTAGGAAGCTTAAACAGGATTGTATTTCCCATGATCAACGCAGGAATCAATGTTGTGAAGATCTCATTTAAAGGATAATTGAAAGGTCCCATACTCAAAACAACCCCCAAAGGAGCTCTTCTGATCTGTGCAATGGTACCTTCTGCCTCCTGGAAGCGTGAAGATTCCCGGTCCAGATCTTTCAGGGCATCAATCGTCTGATTAATATAATCCACCGTTCTGTCGAATTCTTTTGTGGAATCTGCCAAGGTTTTCCCAATCTCCCACATCAGCAGTTTTATGATGAGATCACGCTGCTGGATCATCAGGTAAACAAATTTCTGCATACACTGTATCCGCCCCTCTACAGACATTGTTGGCCATTCACCGAGACCGTTGTCATAGGCTTTAACACAGGCTTCGAGAACTTCCATGGCTTCTGCCGGGCCAATATTGGGAATACTTCCGAGTAATTTCCTTTCCAGGCCATTTTCTGTAGGAATACAAACGGGTGAATAAATATTCTGTACTTCGCCTTTCCACTCTACCAATTCTCCGTTGAGAAGATACACTTTCTGGTGAATCTCAGGAACTTTAAACTCTTCAGGAATTTCACTTTCGTTTTTAAAAATATTTTGAAATGACGGCTTGTTTGCTGAATCCATATCGTTTATTATTTAATATTTTGATTGTTTTCTGAAGAATAAAGGTAGAGGGAAAATTCGGTTTCAGGAATAATGATTTAATAGATTTCCTCTATTTCAAAGCTGTTTGAACGAAAATTAATCCTGCTTACTGAAAAAAAGAATAATTTTGCTGTAAAAATAAATCTCATGTATTCAAAATTAGTTTTCAGTACGTTATTGTTCTTCTCAGCATTTATCTTTGCTCAAAATACCAAAACAGCCAATACCATTTTAATGAGAGGTAAGCCGGTACATACCTATTCTCAATTACCAGCAGTGAATAAAACTGCCCCAAAGTTTACGCTTACGGATGTTGATATGAAAGATCAGACCTTAGATTCTTATAAAGGAAAATATGTAATTCTTAATATTTTCCCAAGTGTAGATACGGGTGTTTGTTCTGCTTCTGTACATCATTTCAATGAAGATGCGGCTAATCTTCCAAATACTGTTGTTCTTTGTATTTCCAAAGATCTGCCTTTCGCCCAGAAAAGGTTTTGCGGTGCGGAAGGAATCAAAAATGTAGTAATGCTTTCTGATTTCCGTTCTGATTTTGGGAAAACATATGGCGTGGAAATCACAGATTCCGCCATGAAGGGGCTTTTAAGCAGAGCGGTTGTTGTTATTGATCCTTCAGGAAAAGTTGTTTATCAGGAACAGGTTGCTGATATTTCCCAGGAACCTAATTATGAAGCGGCTATTAAAGCCGTGAAGAAATAAAAAAAGAAGGGAAACTGAAGAAGGGAGGATGGAAGTTTATTTCGGGCTTTTAATTTCTGACAGTTATCTATATCTTAAACAAAATCTCCGGTAATCAGTACCGGAGATTTTTATTTTCTGAACTGTCTCTTCTTAGTTGTGATCAATACGACTCCATTTTTAGCTTTATCTCCATATAAAGCAGTCGCCTCACTACCTTTTAAAATTTTCATTTCTTTAATTGAGTTTTGATCAAGACTTCTGGTTGATTCATAATCAGATATCTTTCCATTTAATACATATAGAGGTTCAATATCTCTCCGATTAACGACTGTTCCTCCTCCAACCAGCATCCGTTGATGGGCTTTGCTGTTCTTTTGAAATCCCAATAATACCACATCTTTTAACTCCGCTGTTTCTACCGTATCATTTTTTACACTTTGCTGCGCATTTACGGCTATAAGGCCTCCTGCTGTTAAAGCAAAACCCACCGCAAATTTTGCAAAAAGAGCATTGATAGTGGAGTAATGTAAATCCCTGTTGAGCTGTGACGGATTAAAATTTCCGCATATATTTTCTGAAGAATCTGAAAAAACATCCATAATTTCTTCATCTGTAGAAGTTCTGAAATCTCTGACTGTCTTGGAACAAACAGAACAGAACCTTCCCTTTTCATCAGGAGACATATTATTCCAGTTTTCGTGGCAAGGAGTAGGTATGGTGATTTTCATGAGGGTTTCTTTTTATTATAAAGATGCTTTTAAGAGCAAAAAGGTTGGAATGGGATTATTTTTTTATTTAAGAGTATAAAATATTTCTTCAGTAAAGTACGAACAAAATTCCCGCATGGAAGGTTTTATTTTCTGAATTTTCTCTTCTTAGTGGTTACCAGAATAACTCCGTTTTTAGCTTTTTCATTTGAAAACATTGCACTTGCTTTATTTTTATCAAGAACCTTCATTGTCTTTATCATATCAGGATCTATCTTCCTGAGCTCCTCCAGACTGCTTACTTTCCCATTGAGGAGGCATAAGGGCTCTTGATGATTCTGCAGACTCATTGAAGCTCCTCCAATCATTCTTTGCGAAAATAAACTATCTTTTACCACAGGCGCAAAAGCCTTCCCTCTTAAACCAGCTAATTGTGCAGGCAGATCTTTTTGCTGTGCTTCTAAAGAAACAAATCCTCCTGCTGTCAGCATGAAACCCACTGCAAATTTCATAAAAAGAGCATTGACAAAGGAATACCGCAAATCTCTCCCCAATTGGGTTTCATTAAAATTTCCACATATATTTTCTGAAGAATCAGAAAAAACCTCCATAATTTCTTCATCTGAAGCTTTTCTGAAATCTCTGACCGTTTTGGAGCAGACTGAACAGAATTTTCCTTTTTCATCAGGAGTCATGTTATTCCAGTTTTCATGACAGGGCGTGGGTATGGTAATTTTCATGAGGATGTCTTTTATTATAAAGATGCACTGAAAATAAAAAAGGTTGGAATGGTTATATTTTATTTAAAGAGTATTAAAATTTTCTAGACAAAGTACAAATATATATTCGAATAAACGTAGTGGTAATAAATCATAATAAAATATCTTTGGAATTAAGTATTGGAGATACTTCCTAAGTTAAGCTACAAGGCTTTTGTGAATGTAATTTGCTTTTTTTACGTTATCCTAGTAAATAATAATCAATAATATTAAAAAAACATGAGAAAAATTTCCTAATTCATCAAAAAATTTCACGCAAAGTCCAATATATTTTCGAAAACTGTTTTAAATAAACGAACGACTTCAAAAATCTGTTGTTTACTGTTGTTTTTGAAAGACAAGGATTTTATGGTTTGTAAACAAAATATATTGGAGTTGGAAATTTTGGAATATGGGAAACCGTAATTGTTTATTAAATGTTTTTTTTATTTTTGATGACAATTATGAGAGTATTAAAAAATTTGCTAATCCATACCTTATATAATTAATAACCAATATGTATATGATTAAATTAACCAAATTTGAAATTAATAATTATAGGTCATGTCTAAAATCTAATATTGACTTAAATCAAAGCTTGATGTGCCTAATTGGAATAAATGGTGCGGGAAAGACAAATATATTAAATGGGTTACTTTTACTAAAAAAACTAAAGGAAAGTTATAGAATACCTGGAACAAAACAGAAAAATCTTTCTGGATCCTTGACAGAAATTTCACTTGACTTTAAGTTGGATGAATATACAATTAAAGTTAAAGGTACTTTAAGATATGAAACAGACGATAGAAATAATGATGAGGTTCTAGATTCAATCCTAAAGTTCAATTTTTTTGACATTACAGGTAGTAAAAAGTGGATTGAAATTCCACTTGAATTATTTAAATATATTCACGAAATAAAATTTAAAGAAAATGATTTTATACTAAGAGAATATTTTAAATTGCCCGATCTTGTAGAGTCTCAAATTAATGCATTATATTCAATTAGAGATTTCTTTAATAATATAAGTTATTATAGTGCAAGTCAATTTTCCGATCCTTCGAAATGTCCAATTTCATTTGAACTTGACGAAAACAAATCTTACCGTAGTAATAGATTTAATTTTCACCATGAAAAATTTTTAAATGATTTATATATAAAATATAAAAACAATAAAAACGAATTTAATAAATTCATTTCAACTGTTAATCAAGAAGGAATTGGAATTATAAATAATATTTCTTTTTCTGAATATGATATGCCATCAAGTTCATATGAAGTAAAATCTGGTGGAAAGATAAGGAAGATTGAACGCAATCGACAATTAATTATCCCTTATGTAACAATTGACGGTGTAGAACTTTCTCCAAATCAATTGTCTGAAGGTACTTTTAAAACACTTGCTCTCATATTCTATATTATTACTGATGAAAATGAATTATTATTAATTGAAGAACCTGAAGTTTGTGTTCACCACGGTTTACTAAATAGTATTATTTCATTAATTTCAGTTCAATCTAAGAAAAAACAAATTATCATAAGCACACATTCTGATTTTGTTTTAGATAGACTAAGTCCCGAAAACTTATTAATTGTAACAAAAAATTCACAAAAAGGCACTGTTGCAAAGCCACTAGATAAAGCTTTATCAAAAAATGATTATAAAGCTTTAAAATCATATTTGCAAGAAACAGGAAATTTAGGTGAATATTGGAAAGAAGGAGGTTTAGATCATGAGTAAATTACCAAAAAAAATCGGAATAATTGCTGAAGACGAAAGTGATGTTGAAGCAGTAAAAGAGTTAATAAAAAGAATTACGGGAAAAAATAATATTGGTTTCAAACATTTTGTGGGAAGAGGTTGTGGGAAAATTAAACGAAAAGCAGATGATTGGGCAAACCAACTAAAGCAAAGAGGATGTTCTGTATTAATCCTCATCCATGATTTAGATAAAAATAAATATGAAGATCTCTATGAGATTATTCATAAAAGCATACACCCATTTGCAATTTCAAAAACTTTAATAAATATACCCACTGAAGAAATGGAAGCATGGTTTTTAGCCGATGAAAATGGACTAAAAAATGCTTTAAATTTGAAAAAAAAGCCTAAAACATATCATCATCCTGAAACAGTAAAATCTCCCAAAGAAGTATTGGGTAAAGAAATAGAAAAGGCATCAAATGATACTAAAATCTATTTAAACACAAAACATAATTTACTAATAGCTAAATCAATAGATATTGATATTGTAAAAAATAAATGTAAGTCGTTTAAAAGTCTTCATAAATTTGTAGTTGACAGTAAAATTTAAATTATTTAGTAATATTTTAAGCTTGTATTTATAAAAAACCTGCTTCACATAGCAGGTTTTTATTTTTAATATTCTACCAGCATCTCCCCATCCCCCAAAACCACATACTCCTGCCCCACTTCTTCCGAAACGCTCCTCAAATCATTTTCATCAAACTCCTGCGGAACATAAAATTTCTCGTGCGTAAACAAACCATAATGAATAGGAACCAGTTTTTTAGCATGTAAAAGATGAGCAGCAGCAAAAGCTTCTTTCAGATTAAGGGAAGCAGGAATCGGGCTGTACTCCAGGCCGATGATCTCAAAATTTACCACAACACCGTTCACGGGAAGAAATGCATAATCAATGTCTGGATTTTCTTTTCCCAGCTTCCAGAACTGATTATGCCAGATGGTGTCACCACCATGAAAAATCTTTGTGGTTCCGTCATCTACAATCCAGGAAGTCTGGATTTCTCCCACTCCATCCATAGCAAATACCGGTTTGAAAGCAATATTATTTTCAGTAAAGGTTTCATCCAGATCCAGAACGATCATTTCTATATCCCCTACAATTTTTCTGACAATAACTTCCAGCCCTGAATAGACAATCAGCTTTCCATCTTTTTTCAGGCATTTTCTGATCACGCTTTTGTCAAAATGGTCAAGATGAAGATGGGTAAACAGGATATAATCAGCCTGTATCTCATCTGAAAATATGATCAGATCTTCAACGGCATCTCCCAAAACAGGTTTGTAGTAAGAAAAATCTTCGGCAGCATCTAGTAAGATTGTTTTTTGTCGGGATATCAGTTTTATTCCGGCCCAGTTTAATTTTTGTATTTCCATATTCTTTTTTCACAAAGGAAAAGACTTATGGAAGGCCAGTCAATAAACAAAAGATAATTAATGAGGGTTGATGGAAGCTGGAGGATGGAAGAAGGAAGTTATTGAGGTTATAACAATTCTAACTTTTCTTTTCTATATTTTTCTAAAATAATTTCAGAAACTCTAAGGTTTACAGTAATCTCCAGTCGATCTAATCATTAATTCTTTTTCTGATCCGGCTTAAAGAAATAGGGGTAATTCCAATGTAAGAAGCTAAGTATTTTAATGGAATATTCTGGATGTAGTGAGGCTTATTCTTCAGAAGGTATTCATAGAGGTCCTGAGGAGTGTTTTTCAGCAGCAGCATTTCTCTTTTCAGGGCGGCACTTAGTTTTCTGCTCAGATAATAGTTCTGTACAAAGCGGCATTCGGGATTGACGGCAAACATTTCCTTTACTTCATCCAGCGAAATTTCCCAGGCCAGGCCATTGTTTATCGATTCATAAACAGCGTCAGATCCTTTTTCTCCAACGGTAAAAATATCTCCGGGGAAGTAAAAATCTGCACAAACTTCAATATCGATATCTGATGTACTGTTAAGGTAATATTTCCGAACAAGCCCATCTTCAAGAAGATAGGCTTTATTATCGGAAAATATATTTTTCTTTGGAAATTTAACCCCGGCGAATTTGTCCCAAACGGGATCATTGTCATCCACGTTCAGATGGGTAAACAGGTTTTTATTAATTTCTGCCAAGGTTATATGATGATTTACAGTAAGTTTTCGTCTACAAAATTCGGAAGTGTTACTTTTAAGTTCGGTTCTGCTTCCATCGCTCTTTTGATGGCAAAAACAGCGCCTTCATTTCTGGCCCAGCTTCTTCTTGAAATTCCGTTATTGACATCCCAGAACAACATAGATTTCAGCCTTCTGTCAGCATCTGCGCTTCCGTCAAGCAGCATTCCGAAACCTCCGTTGATAACTTCTCCCCAACCTACTCCTCCACCGTTGTGGATAGACACCCAGGTAGCCCCGCGGAAACTGTCTCCGATCACGTTATGGATGGCCATATCTGCGGTAAATCTGGAACCGTCATAAATATTGGACGTTTCTCTGTACGGCGAATCTGTCCCGGAAACATCATGGTGGTCTCTTCCCAGTACTACAGGTCCGATTTCTCCTTTATTGATAGCATTGTTGAATGCTTCCGCAATCTTCATTCTTCCTTCTGCATCAGCATATAGGATTCTGGCCTGCGAACCTACCACCAGCTTATTTTCCTGAGCTCCTTTGATCCACTGAATGTTATCTTTCATCTGCTGCTGGATTTCTTCAGGAGAATTTTTAATCATTTCCTCTAAAACAGCGCAGGCAATATTATCGGTCTTCTGAAGATCTTCAGGATTTCCGCTTGCACATACCCAACGGAAAGGCCCGAATCCGTAATCAAAGCACATCGGTCCCATGATATCCTGAACATAGCTTGGATATCTGAATTCTCTTCCCAATGTCGGATGCTCTGCCATTACATCAGCTCCGGCTCTGGAAGCTTCCAATAAAAAGGCATTTCCGTAATCAAAGAAATACGTTCCTTTTTGAGTGTGTTTATTAATAGCAGCAGCGTGTCTTCTTAATGTCTCCTGAACTTTTTCTCTGAATAATTCAGGATTTTCCGCCATCATGGTGTTGGACTCCTCAAAGCTCTGCCCTGCCGGATAATATCCTCCTGCCCAAGGGTTGTGAAGTGAGGTTTGATCTGATCCTATATCAATTCTCAGATCTTCCTGGTCAAATTTTTCCCAAACTTCAACAATATTTCCAAGGTAGGCTAAAGAAACGGTTTCTTTATTCTGTTGAGCCTCTTTTACTCTTTTTACCAGTTCATCAAGGTCTTCATGAATTTCGTTGACCCATTTTTGCTCGTGACGGATTTTTGTAATCTTTGGATTTACTTCGGCACATACTGTAACACAGCCTGCAATATTTCCTGCTTTCGGCTGAGCACCGCTCATTCCTCCTAACCCTGAAGTCACAAAAAGACCTCCTTTTGGTTCTTTATTTATTTTTCTGAATGCATTAAGAACGGTAATGGTTGTTCCGTGAACAATCCCTTGTGGCCCGATATACATATAGCTTCCGGCAGTCATCTGCCCGTATTGGGTAACCCCTAACGCATTGAATTTCTCCCAATCGTCCGGCTTTGAATAATTCGGGATCATCATTCCGTTGGTTACCACCACTCTTGGTGCATCTTTATGTGATGGAAACAGTCCCATCGGATGACCTGAATACATCACCAGTGTCTGCTCATCTGACATTTCCGATAAATATTTCATCGTTAACAGATACTGCGCCCAGTTGGAAAAAACCGCCCCGTTTCCACCATACGTAATAAGTTCGTGAGGGTGCTGCGCCACGGCATAATCCAGATTGTTCTGGATCATCAGCATGATGGCTTTAGCCTGTTCCGATTTTCCGGGATAATCAGCGATGGATCTTCCCTTCATTTCATAATCCGGACGGAAACGGTACATATAAATCCTTCCGTAATCTTCCAGTTCTTTTTTAAATTCCGGAATTAATTCTGCATGAAATTTAGGATCAAAATAACGCAGTGCATTCTTTAATGCCAGCTTTTTTTCCTCTTCGCCCAGAATTTCTTTACGCTTTGGAGCATGGTTGATATTGGTTTCGTAGGGTTTCGGCTGTGGCAGCTGATTTGGAATCCCCTGCTGTATCTGTTCTTGAAATGTCATATTGCTGTTTAAAATTCAACGTTTTGAAGTTTTAAAGATATTCAAATTAGGAAAAATAAGCAACTAATAGGGGGAAAAAGCGAATTTGTTTCTTTTAAAGCAGAGGGCTATACGCAAAATAACACTGTTTCCGGAACATCTTATACTCCAAGATTTTTTTATGTTGCGAATGCACGAATAATTGTATGGATGTACTCATTGGATTTAAAATAAAAAACCTCACTGAAATTTCAGTAAGGCTGTTCTGTTGCTATTCAATATTTTAAGTTAAGACATCATCATTTCCCTCTTCATGATCATCTGCATTATCACTGAGACTCCAATAATTATTTTCTTCATCTTCAGATCCTATTTCTTCCATTTCATCATCGTCTTCTACTCCGGGAATATCTAATCCTTTATCAATCTTATCATCATCTTCTTCACTGAGGATAGGATTTCCGTCCCCATCCAGCGGAATATGCTTTTGTTTATTGAATATATCTTCATCCGGACTGTAATCCATCTGTTCCAATCTTCTGTCTTGTTCGTTGTTATTATTTTCGGGTGTCATGGTATTGAGTATTTAAGGTTTATAAAAACAGAACAAAAATAATTCCAAGTTGTAGATTTTCTATGAATATACTTCAGGATTTGCACAGTACGGCATTTTTCCTCCTTTTGAAAGAGCAATGATGTTTTCTGCAGCCAGCCTTGCCATTCCGTTTCGGGCTTCAATAGTGGCTGAGCCTATATGAGGCAGCACACAAACTGTTGAAAGTTCCAGAAGAGGATCATCCTGAGACATGGGTTCAGGATTTGTTACATCCAGTCCTGCTCCCCAGATCTGGCCGGAAACAATCGCCTGGTAAAGATCTTCCTGATTGTGAAAACCTCCCCTCGCTGTGTTGATAAAAATAGCACCAGATCTCATCTTCTCAAAAACCGAATGATTAAAAAGGTCTTTCTGTTCAGGGCTAAAACTGGCATGAATACTCAGTACATCTGAATTCATGATCAATTCATCAAAAGAAACATAGTCCGCATTCAGTTCTTTTTCTGCTTCTTCATTCCGGTGGCGGTTATAATAGATAATCTTCATATCAAAGGCTCTCTGTGATTTTTTTGCCATTTCAAAGCCTATTCTTCCCAGACCGAAGATTCCCAATGTCTTTCCGTAGAGTTCCTGCCCCAAAGCATCCATCGGATCAAATGCTCCCCAATTTCCCTCTTTTACTTTCTGAAAATTATATCCTGCTCTTCTGGCCACAGACTGCATCAGCAGGAATGCTGTATCTGACGTGGCTCTGCTTAAAACATCAGGAGTATTTCCAACGGGAATTTTTCTGCGGTCAGCTTCCTGAATATCTACATGATCAAAACCTACCGAGTAAAGTACAATCGCTTTAATATTCGGACATTCTTGAAAAAATGTTTTATCATATCTGAATGTATTTCCTACGTTTAAAACGGCATCTGCATTTCTGCAGTGCCACAGCCATTCTTCATAAGAAAGATCTTCTTTTTCAGGAAATATAATATCTATTCCTTCTCTTTCCAACATGGTGATCCCGATCTCAGGAATTCTTTTATTGATAAAAACTTTCATATTGTCTTTGATTAATGAGCTCCATAAAAAAACCTTACTCCCATAAAAAGTAAGGTTATAACTTTAATATTAAATTAGGTTTAGTTTCGAGTCCAATTTTCATTCCGAAATGAACTTTACACCTTAGAATTGTTGCTAATGATTAGTGTTTCCAAGCATTGGCACAAATTTATAGGCTCCGAATTCTTCTTTTTCAAACTGGGTTGGGCCTACTTTTGTAAATCTGTATAAAACCTGCTCATCTGTAGGACCTAATGGAATCACCATTTTCCCTCCTACTTTTAGCTGTTTCAGTAATTCTGTAGGGAGAACTGATGCTCCACAGGTTACGATGATCTTATCAAAAGGAGCAAAGGTGGGAAGTCCTGCAAATCCATCCCCAAAGCTCTGAAATTTAGGATACAAATGCATTTCTCTAAGTTTCTTCTTTGAAAAATCAAAAAGGTCTTTCTGTCTTTCTACGGTATATACCAACCCTTTCATGGCCAGCAGAACAGCCGTCTGATACCCACAGCCTGTTCCTATTTCCAGAATTTTTTCTCCGGGTTGTACCTGCAGGAGCTCAGACTGCTCCGCTACCGTTGAAGGATGCGAAATGGTCTGTTGGGCAAGAATAGGAAATGCCCGGTCTTCATAGGCAAAATCTTCAAAAATACTTTCAATAAAAAGGTGTCTCGGGACTTCATTCATTGCCGAAAGTACATTTTCATCTGAAATTCCGATCCTTTGTCGGAGATAGTCCACAAGGATCTTTCTTTTTCCTTTATGTACAAACGAATCGTGCGTCATGGGTGGGTATGGATATTAAGGTTTGGGTAATCGTTCCTGCAAAAGTAAAAAAACTATCCATATTGATCAACCTAAAAGCTGCAGAGTATTTCTTAATACCTAAAATTATTATCTTTACAGAAATTAAAAAAGCTATGTTAAAAGCAGGTTTGGTAGGTGCCGGACATCTTGGAAAGATCCATTTAAGACTTCTGAATCAGTCTGATAAGTATGAACTGGTAGGTTTTCATGATAAAGATGTTGAAAACGGAAAGAAAATAGAAGCTGAATTCGGATATAAATATTTTGAAAATTTTGATGAACTTCTGGAGCAGATTGATATGCTGGATATTGTAACTCCAACGGTTTATCACTATGATTATGCATTAAAAGCCATTGAAAAAAAGCTTCATTTTTTCATTGAAAAACCGGTTACCCAAACGCTTGAGCAGGCAGAAGAAATCTTACGTCTGTGTCAGGAAAACGGTATTAAAGCTCAGGTAGGCCATGTGGAACGATACAATCCCGCTTTTATCGCTACTAAAGAATACATCCAAAATCCTATGTTTATTGAAATTCACAGACTTGCTGAATTCAATCCACGCGGGACGGATGTTTCTGTTGTACTGGACCTTATGATTCACGATCTGGATATTTTATTGAGCATGGTAAAATCCAAAGTAAAAAATATTCATGCAAGCGGTGTGTGTGTTGTAAGCAAAACCCCGGATATCGCCAATGCCAGAATTGAGTTTGAAAACGGTTGTGTAGCCAACCTTACGACTTCCAGAATATCTATGAAGGCCATGAGAAAAAGTCGTTTCTTCCAGAAAGATGCGTATATTTCCGTTGATTTCTTAGAGAAAAAAGCTGAAGTAATCCGAATGAAAGATGCTCCGGAAAATCCGACTCCTTTCGATATGATCATTGAAAATGCTGATGGAGAAAAGAATCAGATTTTATTTGAATATCCTAATATTCAGGCAAACAATGCTATTCTGGATGAACTGAACTCTCTTGCATACGCCATTACTGATGGTAAAAACGTAGAAGTTTCTCTGGAAGACGGAACTGAAGCATTAAAAGTAGCTCTTGAAATTGTAAAATTGATTTCCTAATCAGGACGAAACTGATATAACCTTCTTTCAGAAAAAGAAAAAATAGATTTTATCAGATAAAATATTAAGCTTATTTTTAAAGCTAAGAAAATGAAAAACTTACTCATTATAACAGGACTTTTCTGCTTTACTTTTTTTTCTGCACAAAAAAGCCCGGCTTACATAGAAATAGGCTATTCCAGCATCTGCTGCGGAACACCTTCCACAGAACCGGTACTGAATTATCTGAAGCAGTTTGAAAAGAAAAACCAGTCTAAAGCTTTTGAAATCCTTATTCAGAGCGGCCTTGGAAGAGAAGGAGAATTCAATTTATACATTGGTATCAGCGGGCTTGGGAAAAAGCAGAAAGATATTTTTATGAGAGGTCTTTCTTCTGTTATATCTTCACAAAATCAGAAAAGAAACCAGAATAGAGACGGAAACGTCAATTTTAATAAGGCGGTAACCATTTATCAGGACGATCTTATGAACAGAAAAAATTTAACTATCTATAAAAAATAAAAGAAAAATGATCAAAAACATCGTAGTTATCGGGGCAGGAACCATGGGGAATGGTATTGCGCATACTTTTGCACAAAGCGGATTCAAAGTAAATCTGGTAGATGTTTCTCAGGATGCGCTGGACAGAGGCCTGAAAACCATTACGACCAATCTTGACAGAATTATAGCTAAAGGGAACCTTACAGAAGAGCAAAAAGCTGAGACGTTAGGAAACATCAGCACTTTTACTGAACTTAAAAATGCTGTGGGAGCTGCTGACCTTATCGTGGAAGCTGCTACTGAAAATCAGGATCTGAAACTAAAAATTTTCGGACAGATGGACGAATTTGCTCCTGAAAACTGTATTCTGGCTACCAATACTTCATCTATTTCTATTACTAAGATTGCAGCAGCTACAAAAAGAGCTGACAAAGTAATCGGGATGCACTTTATGAACCCGGTGCCTATTATGAAGCTTGTAGAGATCATCAAAGGATATTCTACTTCTAAAGAGACTTTTGATTCTATTTATGAAATGAGCAAAACTTTGGGCAAAGTTCCTGTAGAGGTAAATGATTATCCAGGTTTTGTTGCCAACAGAATCCTGATGCCAATGATCAACGAATCTATCGAAACTCTTTACAACGGAGTGGCAGGTGTAGAAGAAATTGATACGGTGATGAAGCTTGGAATGGCACATCCGATGGGACCTCTTCAACTGGCAGATTTTATCGGACTTGACGTATGCCTTGCTATTCTTAATGTTATGTATGAAGGCTTTAAAAATCCTAAATATGCTCCCAATCCGCTTCTTGTCAACATGGTAATGGCAGGAAAACTTGGGGTAAAATCCGGAGAAGGGTTCTATGATTATTCTGAAAGCAAAAAAGCTGAAAAAGTTTCAAAAATGTTTTTGAAATAAATTCTTCAGGGATTATTTTTTAGCTTAATGAGAATAAAAGAAAAAAATATCCAGATAGCAATGGTCATCATTACGGTAATGATGACCATTTTACGTTTTCTGCTGAATGAAAAAGGAAGGGTAAACCCGGACTCTATCCGCTTTATGAGGTTTGCTCATGTTTTCCCGGTTATTGATAACACCACTACTCCTTTGGGCTATCCGGCAGCCATCAAATTGTTTACTTTTATGGGATTTGATGAGTTCTGGGGAAGCAAAGCGCTGGGTATAACAGCCTTGTTATTTATTGTCTGCTTCTGCTGGGCAAAAGACTTCTATAAAAGAGAAGCCATTATGATGAGTGCTCTGTTCAGTTTTGTTTCGCTTTATGCGTATACCATGAGTGAACCATTCATTCTTCCGTTTGTTTTCCTGTTTCTTTATACCGCCTCACAGATCATTACCGGAAAGCTTGAAAAAGGAAAAGCTGTTTTTTATCTCTCTCTTTCATTAATTGCTCTTTACAACATCCGATACAGTGCCCTGTTTTTTATAGCCGGAACCGGTCTTTTCGGACTATTGTCCCTGAAAAAGAAATATAGCCCGGCATTTATATTATCAGGATTCATCGGTTTAGCATTTGTAATAGCTTACAAATTCCTGTTTATCGATTATTTTAATCAGAATTATGTTAAAACCTTTCTGGAAGTAGGACTCTATCCTACTTCTAAATTACTAAGAGAACTTTTCCAGGGGCTTGCTACTTCCTTTAACCCTTTTATTCATATTGCTGATCCGGGTGGAGGCAAAATCAATTATGCTATTTATGGTATCGGAGGTTTAAATATCGTTTTACTGATCTATCTTTTAATAAATAAAAAGTTGTCAGAAACAGAACAGTTCTTTGTAACCATCAGTGTTACGGGAGTTGTATGCTCTTACTTTATCCAGTATTTTTATTCTGTGAATGCAATGGATTACAGAATCATAGGACCATTTCTTGTTCCGCTGTGGCTGGTCTATTTCAACAGGCTATTTGCAATTTTCGGGATGAGAACCTATCTCATCAGCATACTGAGTATCATGACCGGAATGACTTTTACCTGGCTGTCCAAAGGAAATTATCTGGAAAACAGAAAAGCAGTTTCAGAATTTCTGGAAAATGAAAAACTGGATAAGGTTCCTTTACAGTTCTATGTTACGAAAAATGAAGAAGACATGAATAAAATGAAAACAGCAGAACTTGTCAGTACGGTAAATTCCAATGTCACACTCACTTATAAACCTCAGGATACGGTTCGTAAAACTACCTTGACATGGTATAAAGTTTTACAAAAAATTAAAATCGACAAGAATAAATATCAATAATTTTATTATCTTTGATTAAAGTTAAAACATTAAAAAAATGAAATTACCAAAGTTTTTATTAGCAGATAATTCGGAATTTCCTGAAGATCTATTCGTAGTACACACAGAATATCCAAGATTTATCTTAAACGTTGAGGAAGAAGAGGTTGAGTGGTTAGATGATCTTGAAGGTGATGATGAAGAAACAATGGCGGATGAAGCTACTAAAGTGGTAGAAGCGGCATTTAAATGGTGCGATGAAGAGTTGGCTAAGTACGACGAAGAAGAGGAAGATTAATAACAATCTAAACATAAAAAAGGAACTCAAATTGAGTTCCTTTTATTTTTTATTCTGTTTTGTTGAACTTCAACAATAAAAGATTGTCTTTGTAAAGCTCTAAGGTATTCCCGGAAATCACATATTTATTGGCTTTCCCTACCATATCCATAAAATTCTGTTCCACACTCATGCTGTTGCACATCATTTTGGTAGATCCTAACTGCCCTGCAGAGAAAGTACCTGTAGAAGATTCTATTTTAGCCGTTCCGAAATAATTATTGCATCCTGCATTACCATTGATCTTTTCTCCTTCAAAATTCAGGGTAGGAATTTTTCCTTTTACGTTATCTGCAAGGGTCCATTTTGTATTTTCTAATGAAGGTTGCGCTTTTCCTACTTTTGAAGCAGAAGCACTTGTTGCTGCACCACACGACGCCAAAACTGCTGCCGCACATATACTTAAAAAAAGATTTTTCATTTTTTTCTTTTAGAATTAATCAAATTTACGGATTTTATATTATCTAAACGGTTTGCGAGAAATTTTATTACTTTTTTAAGAGGTTTATTTTACTATTTCTTCCAATGATTTTATTAAAAATTTATTCTGATCTGCCACGGATGCACGAATGAATTTTGGATAGTTTTTTATTCGCTCGCTGATTTTGCAGATGGCGCAGATTTTTGGGAATTGTTTTTATTGGGTTTGCGCAAAAACGCTATTTTTTTTTGCCAACTTCCTGGGTACATAAGGCGCAACGATTTTATCTGCGATAAAATTTTATGCTGGAGAACTTGCTGAAAATCTTTGATTTTTCTTGCGCCTTAAAAACATCAGCATAGTCAAAAAACCTTGCGCCATTGCGTTTTCCAACTAAAAAAATGCAGTTTGGATTTTATAATAAGAATTTTATATAACAAAAAAAACGGACTAAAAAGTCCGTTTTATAAGTATATTATTCTATTGAATTAAGATCTTAATTCTGCATTGTATTCTTTCTGGAATGCTTTGATTAAAGAATCCATTACTTCTGAAATTTCTTTTTCTTCCAGTGTTTTTTCTTCATTCAGAAGCTCAAAGCTCATCGCATAAGATTTCTTTCCTTCCGGAAGATTTTTCCCTTCATATACATCAAATAAGTTGATGTTTTTAATGAATGGGGATTTATTTTTCTTTGCAGTCTGGTAAAGATCCTGATAGTTTACATTCTTATCAATCAATAATGCAAGGTCTCTTCTGATCTTGTTGAATTTAGGAATATCCTTAAATTTCAGGGTATTCTTAGAGCGTAATTCCTGAGCCAGTTCCAGTTCTATTTCAGCATAGAAGCATTCCTGGTCAACATCAGCATCTTTCAGCAATGTAGGAGCTACTTTACCAATTCTTACCAACGTTTTTCCGTTCACTTCATAAGCTAAGGCGTCAGAGAATCTTTCATCAGATAAAGCCGTTTCTTTATAATCAACCATTAGTTTTTCCAATAAAACTTTAACGTAAGCTTTAAGGTTATAGAAACTTACCACAGATTTTGGCAGCAGCCAGTTTTCTGCAGCATCTCTTCCGGAAACAAGAATGGCCAGCTGTTTTCTTTCTTCATATTTATCTCTCTTGTGGTAAATTTTACCCAGTTCAAAGAACTTAATGTCCTGATTTTTTCTGTTGATATTGTAAACAGCATTCTGAAGAAGCCCTTCCAATAAAGATTTTCTCATAAATGCAAGATCACCGCTCAATGGGTTTAACAGCTTCACGGCATCTGTTTCATCTTTCACAGAGGTCAGAGAATTGTTCATCACTTCATTGAAACCTAATCCCTGTAATGTTCTTGCCCAGCTGTTTTCCAGTTCATCCTGGTCATTTGCATTTAATTTTACAGGAGTAAAGGAGATCTTCTGTGGAGCATCAATTTTGTTGTATCCGTAAATTCTAAGAATCTCTTCAATAACGTCGATTTCTCTTGTTACATCTGCTCTATAAGCCGGTACAGAGATTTCAAGACCGTTCTGAATTTCGTTCAGTACCTGAATCTCAAGGGCTTTTAAAATTTCTTTTACTTTCTCTCTGTGAATTTTTGTTCCTAAAATCTGTTCAATCTTAGAGAATCTGATGATCACATAGCTGTCTTCAATTTTCTTTGGATATTCTTCTAACAGTTCTCCTACAAATTTTCCTCCTGCAATTTCCTGGATCATTTTAATGGCATGGGTAATTGCTGTTCTGGTAATATTAGGATCAACTCCTCTTTCAAACCTGAAAGAAGCATCTGTATTCAGTCCGTGGAATTTTGCTCCTTTTCTTACCGCTACCGGATTGAAATAAGCACTTTCCAGGAATATGGTTTTTGTAGCATCAGAAACCCCGGATTCTGCCCCGCCGAACACTCCTGCAATACACATCGGGTTATCTTTACCGTCTTTGATCATGATCTCGGAACCGTTCAAGGTTCTTTCTGTTCCGTCAAGAGTTTTGAATTTTGTTCCTTCTTTTACCACCCCTACTTTTACTTTTTTATCTGCAATCTTATCTGCATCAAAAGCATGAAGCGGCTGTCCATAGCCGTGAAGGATATAGTTGGTGATGTCTACAATATTGTTAATCGGGCTTAATCCGATAGCTTTCAGTCTGTCTTTTAACCAAGCCGGAGAATCTGCTACTTTTACCTCTTCAATAACGGCTCCGATATATCTTGGGCAAAGCGCAGTATCTTCTACCTCCAGAGTAAATTCGTGGGTACCTTCACCGTTTAAAACGACAGAGGAAACTTTCTCAAACGTTGACTTCTGCTGATTAGTGGAAAGAAAAGCGTACAGGTCTCTTGCCACACCGTAATGTGACATGGCATCTGTCCTATTAGGTGTCAGACCGATTTCAAAAACTTCATCATTGGTCAGTTCAAAATAATCGGCAAAGTTTTTTCCTACTTCATATTTGGTTTCGTCTAAAACCATGATTCCACCGTGATCTTCACTTAATCCAAGCTCATCTTCTGCACAGATCATTCCCTGAGAAACCTCTCCTCTGATCTTTGCTTCCTTGATTTCGAAAAAGTTCCCGGTTTTATCATAAATTTTAGTTCCTACCACCGCTACAGGCACGGTCTGTCCGGCTTCCACATTAGGAGCACCGCACACGATGTTTAAAACTTTTCCGTTTCCTACATCCACCGTAGTTTTTTTCAGTTTGTCTGCATTCGGATGTTTCTCGCAGGTCAATACTTTTCCTACAACAATTCCTTCCAGACTGCCTTTTACACTTTCAAATTTTTCTATCCCTTCAACTTCAAGACCTATATCTGTAAGGAATTCTCCAATCCTTTCCGTTTTCAGTTCCGTTTTGACATAGTCTTTCAGCCAGTTGTTTGATATTTTCATTTGTTTATCGATCTACTAATTTTACCCGTCAAATGAAACCTTAGATTTCATTTACTCTATTTTGAACTTTTATTTGAAGATTCACGTAAATATTTACGTGAGTTTTCGCGCTACAAATGTCGTGTTTTTTTAAGAAACAGCGAAATTTAGAAGCGACTTTAATAGGATAAATTCCTTTGATTTGTTTTAATACCTGTCTGGCAGAACAATCTTCTTCCGTCACATCAAAACGCTTTTTCTTTGTGCCTGGCCCAGTCGAAAACTCAGTATCCTCTGAAATATTTCTTTTTCTCCATAAGATACTCCGTCTTACTTCCATTACCTGTTCTAAAAAGTGTTTTTATCGTCTTCATCAGCTTTTCTTCTGCAAGATTGGGAATATAACATACAAAATGCAGGTGGGGTCCGTTACTCCAGCCTGTATTCCCGCTTAATGCTATCACATCACCCTTTTTTACCTGATCACCGAGATTCACTTTAACTCCATTCTCCTTCAAATGATAATATTGGGCAAAGGTTCCGTCTGAGTGCATTATCGTAACATAATTTCCCTGATCTATGCAGCTTATTGTAGGGCATCCTGTATTATTGTGCTGAATAAAATCAGTTACGATTCCTTCTCTGGCAGCCGTAATTTCTGTGCCTTCCGGCATTTTAAAATCAAGGGAGTTTTCATTACGGTGCGAAAAAGCTCCATTATATCCCTGATGTACTGTGAAAGAATTACCTTTTTTAAACGGCAGATCGTACTTATAGTCCGAATCATAGGTATTCTGATTAACATTGCCGGTGTACATCGTATAGCCCGGCATTTTTTTTGCGCCCCACTTTTTTGTCTTATCCTTTACAACAAAATAGGCAATCCGGTTTTTGAATGACTGTGCTGGTATAACCTGTACTGCTTTAAAAACTTCGGGAGCTGTTGCATTTTCCAGTTCCGGTGTTCCGGAAAACACAAAAGACATGGGATAAACCTCCCGGTTGTCTGCATAATAAGCTACCATATCTCCCTTGCGTTCCTGATATACCTTGATATTTTTCTGTGAAAACATCTGGATAAACTGTAATCCTGCAATCAGGATCAATATTTTCTTCATGGTTTGTTTTATCAAAAAAAGAGACTGAAAATTCAGCCTCTTTTGAGTTTTTATGTATTTAAAATATTACAATCCGATCACCGGCATTGATAACATTAGAATATTTTCGCTTTCTTCAAGACCGTCAAGAGGCTCAATGATTCCCGGTCTGTTAGGCTGGGACATTTTCATGGTAATATCATCGGAACCTAAAATGGTAAGCATTTCTGTTAAGAACTTAGAACTGAACCCGATATTGATATCTTCTCCGTTGTAGTCGCAAGGAATCTGCATATCTGCTTTGTTGGCATATTCTGTATCTTCTGCATGAAGGTGAAGAATATTGGCAGAGAGCTTAAATCTAACCTGATTGGTTGACTTGTTGGACATGATTGATGCTCTTTTGATTGCTCCTAATAAAAGATTTCTGTTGATCGTCAGTATATTCGGATTTTCTTTAGGGATTACCGCAGTATAGTTAGGATATTTCCCGTCAATCAGTCTACAGATCCAAATATGTTTGCCAAAAGTAAACTTGGCCATATTCTCATTGAAATCGATGGTAACGTCTTCATTAGAGCTTGCCAGAATATTTTTGAAAATGTTGAGTGGTTTTTTCGGCATGATGAATTCCATTGGTTCAGGGTTCATCAGGTCAGATCTCTTGTATACTACCAGTCTGTGAGAGTCTGTAGATACAAAGTTGGTTTCGTTTTCACCAAACTGGAAAAGTACCCCGGTCATTACGGGACGAAGAGAATCGTTACTTGTTGCAAAAAGGGTATTGGTTAATGCTTCAGATAAAACACCTGCAGGCATGGTTACGCTTTGTGATGCATCAAATTCCGGCAGTTCAGGATAATCGTCTGCATTATCCAGTGCTACAGCGAAATTATCTTTTTCATCCAGGATCTCAAGCTGGCTTCCTGTACCTTCTGCATTGTCTTTTACAGCAAGCGTTAAAGGCTGCTCGCCATAGGTTTTGATAAAATCCTGGAAAATCTTAGCAGGAACGGCAAATTTCCCTGAATCATCAGACTTTACTTCTAAGGACGTTACAAGAGTTGTCTCGCCATCAGATGCTGTAATGGTAACATTATTTCCGTCTAATTCAAAAAGATAGTTTTCTAAAATCGGTCTCGACTGAGAACTTGATATTACGCCACTTACAGTTTGCAGAGCCTTCTGCAGTTCACCACTTGAAATAATAAATTTCATAGATTTAAAAATAATTTTTACAAATATAATAAATAGAAAATAGATTAAAAAAAATAATCCTGAGAGTTATTAACAACCATCAAAAGAATTTCCCAACTATTTCTATCTCAATTTTTTGATAAGGAAGACAATCCTCCGATGATAAATTTATGAATTATTTTTGATCAAATAATTATATTTGTCAAGAATATTTTCCCGATGCGAAAACCACCCGTCCATAAAAGTTTTTTTAACGCTTTCCGCGGTATTTTTTTAATGGTAAAAACGGAAAGGAATTTCCAAATTGAGCTTGTGGCTTTCTTCATCAATATTTTTCTGATCTTTTACTTACAGCTTTCTGCTACAGATGCCATTCTTATTCTTCTGGTCTGTTTTGTGGTTCTGAGCGCTGAAATCTTTAATACAGCCGTAGAAAAGCTTTGTGATATGGTTCAGCCTGATTTTGATAAAAGAATTGGTTTTATTAAAGATATTGCAGCAGGCGCGGTTCTTCTGACGAGTATTCTGGCAGTTGTTGCAGGAGTTATTATTTACAGAAAATATCTATTTCAATAAAAAAGTATTTCAAAACAGGGATATCTCCATTTGTACCTGCTCTTTCTGCAGGGTTCTGTATTATAAATATTTTTCGATGATTGGGATTGCTATTTCCGCCATAATTCCGTAGCCTTTTTCATTGGGATGAACACCGTCTGCCGACAGCAGAAATTCCTTATCTTCAAAAAAAGCAGTGTAAAAATCGATATAACCAAGCCCATGGTCTGACGCAATATCTCTGAGAATCCGATTGTACACAATAACTTCTTTATTGGTTCTCAATTTTCCTGAGTTTACTACTACTCCATCTATTTTCTGAGCAAAAGGAAGAATACTTACCAGGTAAATATCGGAAGAAAATTTTTTAGCTTCCTTAGCTGCAGCGATCATATTATTTTTGAATTTTTCATGTCCTACTACCTGCTTATTGTCTTTTATGGCCAGATCATTGGCTCCGTATCCCAGAAAAACAATATTTCCGTCTGCTGAGTTTCTTGCACTTAATTCATGGGGCATTCTTTTCAGCAGCCCTTCAGTTGTTTCACCGCCAATTCCAAGATTGAATAAGATGAGTTCATCACCATTTCCTTCATGGAACTGCTGGAGTGCGTATCTTTTCAGAATATCAACCCATCCGCCAAAAACACCGTCATATTCTCCGTAAGTAATGCTGTCTCCGAAGAACAGCCCGTATACTATTTTTTTCACTTATTCAGTTTCTTTTTTATATTTATTAAAAACAGTGTTATACACGAGGTATGCTGCTAAAAACAGCTGATACCATTCAAAATCCAGTTTAAATCTTGTCATTCCGGCCTGTCCTATCATATAAGGTACTGTAAAGTTACCAAACAACAATATTGAAAAAAGAAATAATTCCCACTTTTTGTGCCTGTATAACTGGATCAAGCTTATCAAAACAGTAAAATTCAAAATGATAACATAAACTTTCCTTCCCATGACTGCGGGTGAGGAATCATAGAAATATCTTGATGGTACATACCATAACATAAGTGCATTGGCAGCGGCTTTTTTCAGTGAGATATAAGGGTTGTTTTTTTCAATACTCCTGACTTCTTTTTCATATATTTTCTCCATGGTGAACTCATCGGTATGCATTCTTTTTTTTCTTATTTCGGAGCTTTTCTGAAGAGATATTTTTTGTAATGACTCAAAAACCTGTACTTCATGAAAATATCCGAAATGTATATTCTGCCAAACGGGGCTCTTGGATAGAATAATCTTATTAAAAGTTACGTAATTCCGGGCTACCCACGGGGTATATAAACAGCCGATAATTCCCAGCACTGCCACCAGTTCTTTCAGCTTAATTTTTTTAAATAAAAGAAGGCACAGTAAAAGAATCATGGAAAGCGGAACTGCAACCACCTGGCTTAAAAATAACACTGCCGAACTGATTCCCAGCATGATGACGTGTCCCCAGGAATATTTTCCATTCCATATGACTAAAAAAAAGTATAGAAAGATCAGAAAAATAAAAATGAAAACATTCGTAATTTCCAAAGTATTGGAATAGAGAAAGTAGGCAGGTGATCCTATAAATAAATATCCGGTAAGAATTCCTATTTTATCTTTATTGAATATTTTTGAAATGAGAATAAAAAGCAGGGGGATTAGAAAAAAGATAAAATGCTGCGATAGAATAACAGCTGTTTTTGCATGGTCCCCAAAAATATAAATGAATAGAGATAAAAAAAGTGGATATACCGGCAGCTTATACGCGGTAGGCCCTACACTCATAAATTCGGAATACACTCCATATTTAACCAAATTATTAGCAATATCCCAATCTTCAAAGGTAAGTCCCTCAAAATTTTTTTTGTGAGAATAAAAAATCTTCAGAAAAAGAACTGCCAAGTTAAACATCATAAAAACTTTACATTTCAACAAAAGATTCATTAGTCTTGTCATGATTAATTCAATAGTATTGTGGGCTGCAAAATTAATTATTTAGGCTTATACTTAGGGCATAAAGAGAAAGTACTTTTATTAGTCTTCCGATAAAACCAACGTAATATTTTTATGGGATTGTATGATTTCAACCAGAATTTCAAACAGTGTTTGTCCTCTTCCGGCCAGAAGCTCGTTTAGTTTCTGTTGAATCAATTCGGTGTTAAAAGGTTTGCCCTGTCTGATCTTATTTTCATAAAATTCCTGTGTAGCCATTAGGCCAAGGTCTTCTTTTGATTTTCCAGACAGCTTCCATATCATTTCTATTTCCTCATTATTTTCAAATATTCCGAAACCGCCATATAAAATATCATCAAAGCCATCAAGCGTTCCCACTTTCCAGTCCGCATCTTTCATCAGCACGTTGGAAATTTCATCATAGAAACCTGCTAGAGACGAAAAATGACCGCCATGGATGACGATCATTTTTCTTGTATTGTTATTTGAAGTATTCAACACCGTTTTTGAATATATTGTGATAATTCGCGGTAGGAATATTTTTCATGAGGCCTTCTGCAAAACGTTCAGGATGTCCCATTCTTCCGTAAATCTTTCCACATGGACTGGTAATTCCTTCAATTCCGAACAGTGAGTTGTTTGGGTTGAACGGCATTCCGTGGGCAATGTTTCCGTCTAAATCGATATACTGTGTTGCAATCTGTCCGTTTTCATAAAGCTTTTTGATTTCTTCTTCTGAAGCCATGAAACGTCCTTCACCGTGGGAAATCGGAATGGTAAACTCCTGGCCTTTCATTCCTTTTAACCATGGGCTTTCATCATTCACCACTCTTACTGTCACCATCTGGGAAATATGTCTTCTGATGGCGTTATGAGCCAATGTTGGAGAGTTTTCATCCAGATCTTTAATTCTTCCGTAAGGCAGCAGCCCTGATTTCACCAACGCCTGGAATCCGTTACAAATCCCGATGATCATTCCGTCTCTGTCTAACAGCTCGTGAACGGCATTTTTCATCTTTTCGTTTTTCAGAACATTCACGATGAATTTTGCGGAACCATCCGGCTCATCCCCTGCTGAGAATCCTCCCGAGAATGCTAAAATCTGAGAGGTTCTGATCTCTTCTACCCATGCATCGATGCTTTCATCCAATAATTGGTGACTGATGTTGATCAAAGGCAGACTGCTTACTACAGCTCCTTCTTTCTGGAATGCATTCAGTGTGTCATACTCACAGTTGGTTCCCGGGAATACCGGAGCGAATACTTTAGGCTGCGCAATTCCGTGTTTCTTGATGATGATATTTCTTGGATGGATGGAGTTTGATTTTTCATCAATCTCCACCGTAATTTTTTCTTTTTCTACCGTTGGGAAAAGGTTTTCAAATGTACCGGTGTAAGCTGATTCAAGATTTGAAATTTGAAATTTGAAATTATTGATGGTTACCACTTCATCCGTAACTACTTTTCCAATCATCTGAAGATTTACAGAGCTTAGTTCTTCTTTAGCTTCGATAATTAAGCTACCGATATTTTTAGCTAATAAAGTATTTTCATCTGCATTTATTTCTGCACCTAATCTGTTTCCGAAGCTCATTTTGGCCAATGCTACAGCCACTCCACCGTCTTTCACTGTTTTTACAGAAACGATTTTTCCTGAGTTAATGTTTTCAAAGATGAATTCATAAACTTCTTTTAAAGCAGTATAATCTGGAAGACCACTTTCCTGAGCGATATGATTGAAGAAATAAATCTTGTTTCCTGCTGCTTTAAATTCCGGGGAAATGATGTTTTGTTTTTCTCCATTGGCACATGCAAAAGAAATCAATGTTGGCGGTACGTTCAGATCCTGGTAAGTTCCGCTCATGGAATCTTTTCCTCCGATAGCCGCTAAGCCAAGGTTGATCTGAGCATCATAAGCTCCTAAAAGGGAGGCTAAAGGTTTGCCCCATTTTTCAGGGTTTTGTCCAAGTTTCTCAAAATATTCCTGGAAGCTTAATCTGATGTTTTTGTAATCCCCACCCATGGCAACGATCTTCGCAACGCTTTCTACGACTGCATAAGATGCTCCCAGCAATGAGTTCTGTTTTGAAATTTCAGCATCAAAGCCCCAGCTTGCCAGAGAAACGGTTTTAATATCTTTTGCTCCTAAAACAGGCAGTGTCTGAACACTTCCTTCCATTAAGGTCTGCTGATATTTCCCTCCTAAAGGCATTGCTACGGTCGTTCCTCCAACTGAAGAATCGAACATTTCCAGCAATCCTTTCTGGGAAGCTACGTTTTTATCTTTTAAGGTATCCAGGAAGTTTTCTTCCGTGAATGTTTTGGTTTCTTCTTTTACTTCTTCAAGGTGAGTGATCTTTACTTCCTGAGATTTTGAACATCCGTTGGTATCCAGGAATGCTCTTGAAAGATCTACGATTTTATCTCCTTTCCAGAACATCTGCATTCTTCCTGAATCTGTTACTTTCGCTACTTCTACCGCTACGATATTTTCAGCTTCACAGAATTTAATGAACTTTTCTTTATCTTTCGGATCTACCACTACAGCCATTCTTTCCTGAGATTCGGAAATAGCCAGTTCGGTTCCGTTTAATCCTTCATATTTTAAAGGAAGCACATCAAGGTTTACTTCCAGAGAGTCTGCAATTTCACCGATGGCTACGGAAACTCCTCCGGCACCGAAGTCATTTGACTTTTTAATCAGTCTTGTCACCTCCGGATTTCTGAACAGTCTCTGGATTTTACGTTCTTCTACTGCATTTCCTTTCTGAACTTCGGAACTCATGGTGTGAATAGAGGTTTCGTCCTGCTCTTTTGAACTTCCGCTGGCACCACCAACTCCGTCACGTCCTGTTGCCCCTCCTAAAATAATGATGGAATCCCCATTGGCTGGTTTTTCACGTCTTACCCAATCTATAGGAACCGCTCCGGTTACAAACCCTACTTCCATTCTTTTGGCTTTGTAGCCTTCATCATAGATTTCGGAAACCATGGTTGTTGCCAGACCGATCTGGTTACCATACGATGAATATCCGTTGGCAGCCTGTTTGGTAATGGTTTTTTGTGGTAATTTTCCCGGTAAGGTTTTGTCTACTGATTCTAAAACATCAGCAGCACCTGTCAGTCTCATCGCCTGGAATACAAAAGATCTTCCAGATAAAGGATCTCTGATGGCTCCTCCTAAACAGGTAGAAGCCCCTCCGAAAGGTTCAATTTCTGTAGGGTGATTGTGGGTTTCATTTTTGAATAATAAATACCAAGGTTCTTTTTTACCGTCGTATTCTGCTTCAATCTGGATGGTACAGGCGTTGATCTCATCGGAAATCACAAGATTATCCAGGTTACCTGTTTTATGAAAATATTTACCGCATACGGTGGCCAGATCCATTAATGAGATTGGCTTCAGTTCTCGGCCTAAGAATTTTCTTTTTTCGATATAGTCATTGAAAATGGTTTCCAATGTATGTTTGAACTGCCCTTCAAACTGAATGTCTGACAATTCTGTTTCGAAAGTGGTATGACGGCAGTGGTCACTCCAGTAGGTATCTAAAACTTTAAGTTCTGTTTCGGTAGGGTTTCTCTGCTCTGTTTTGAAATATTCCTGAATGAACTTAAGGTCATCCAGCCCCAGGGCAAAACCGTGGTTATTGTAGAAATTCTCAAGCTCAGCATCATTAAAATTGGTGAAATTTTCATGAACCAAAACTTTTGAAGGGGTTTCATCGGCAGGAATATCCAGTACGGACAGGTCTTTTTCCTGAGACTCTACTTTATTGATCAGCAGGTCTTTGATTTTAACAAGATCTGATTCAGAGATTCCTTCAAATTCAATCAGCTTACCGCTTCTTACTTTTGATTTTTCATTTTCCGTCAGCAATGCAATACACTGCTGGGCAGAATCTGCTCTCTGGTCATACTGTCCGGGTAAAAACTCCATTCCAAAGTGGATTTTTTCTGCCGGGTTTTCGGTGTGTAAAATATCCGTAACAGGGTCTACAAAAGTGTTATATACTACTTTTTCAAATTCTCCGTCATTCAAACCGAAAATATCGTACACATTGTATACTTTTACGCTTTGAACGGCAGGAACCACCGCTTTTACTTCATCAAAAATTTTTGGACTTTCCACATCGAAAATTCCTCTTTTTTCTACGAAAATTCTTTTGTTTTTAGACATTAGATGTCAGATTTTAATATTAGATTTATTTATTCTTTTTACTTTAAAGCACCAGTGTCAGATTTCTATCCGGAGTTCCGTCTGCATTGGAAGCTTTTTTAGGAGCATTCATCCAGACTACTTTGTTCAGTACAAATTTAAAGGAATATGTCTTACCTTTTTCAAATTTGGATATGGGAACTTCCAGTTCGAACCGGTTTTTATCTTTTTTCGTCATCCGGTATTCTTTATTTTCAGGATTCCAGTCATTGAAAGAACCTGCTACTGCAATGGTATTGAGCAACCCGGCATCTGCATTTTTGGGATGGGTATAGCTGAACACAACGTTATTTCCTTTTACAGAATATCCGTACACTTCTTTTTTTGCTGATGATGAAGTAAGGTCTTCCATGATTTCTGAAGCGCTGTCCAGAAGTACAAATCCGCCCCCGTCTACACTGACATTGACAATCATACAGATTCCTATATTCAATTCAGGGTATACCGTAAACCAGGTCTGAGTTCCAAAAGAGCCACCATGTTTAAATCCAACTTTTCCGAATTCACTGATGTAATAGTCATCCCAAAGATAGCCCTTCCAGGTTTCTTTACTATTCTCTATATTTTTATGGGTTCCCTGAACAACCTTGTCTTTTGAATACAGTTCATCTTTCAGAAACTTCATCAGATCTCCGAGAGTTGATTTTGTTCTTGCTCCTGTAGAACCCCATAAATTAGAGGCAAAATGAGGCATTAACTGATGATCTCCATTGTATCCATTGGCTAATATTTCATTTTTCCCCAGGGTAAACTTAGTATTCTTCATCCCTAATTTTGAAAAAATATTTTCATGGAAAAGCGTTTCTACCTCTTTACCATAGACATTTTCAAGGATATGTCCTGCCAGTTCAAGACTTAAGTTGCTGTATTGATATTTAAATCCGGGAACGGTATCCAGTTTTACCTGCTTCAGATCTTTTAAAAACTGGTCTTTAAAATAGCCCGCTTCACGTTCCACTATTAAAAAAGGACTTTTATCAGTCCAATTTTTACCTTTCAAATCATCTTCATCAGGCAAGCTTCTTGGTAATGCTGTAGTATAAGAAAGAATATTTCTGACTTTTACAGGAGTTCCGTTAAATTCTAAATTCCGGTAATCGTCTTTAAGATATTTCCTAATGTCATCATCAAGATTAATCTTTCCTTCCAATACTGCTTTAGACAGCATCTGACCTGTAAAAAGCTTGGTTACTGAAGCTATTTCAAAGTAGGTATTATCATTTGCCTGGTTTCCTTTTCCTTTATCGAGTTCACCAAAATGTCTGGTATAGACTTTTCCATCTTTTATGATTCCGATGGACACGGAATAGGCTCCTGATTTTTCAGCCAGTTTTTTTGCATTCGCTTCAATGATTGAATATACTGTCTTTTCACTCTGTGAATAGCTCTTCACAAAGGTCAGAATAAGTATAAACATCAATGCATTTCTCATCAGGCTGATTTTTTTCTTCTATTTAAAGTGTGAATATTAAGTTCTTATCCGGTGTACTGTCCGCATTCGAAGCTCTTTTAGGAGCATTCAGCCAGGCGATCTTGTTCAGTACAAATTTAAAGGTATATGTCTTCCCTTTTTCAAATTTGGATACAGGAACTTCCAGTTCAAACCGGTTTTTATCTTTTTTTGTCATCTGGTAGTCCTTATTTTCAGGATTCCAGTCATTGAAGGAGCCTGCTAGTGCAACGGTATTGAGCAGTCCGGCATCTGCATTTTGAGGGTGGGTATAGCTGAATACAACGTTATTTCCTTTTACTGAATATCCGTACATTTCTTTTTTTGCTGAAGGGACTGCGAAATCTTCTATTATTTCGCCAGCAGCATTCTGAAGAATAGGGAAAGTTGTGGGTGTACTATTGTTGACGATTACACAAATTCCCATTTTAAGTTCGGGATAAATGGCAAACCAGGTTTGCGTGCCGAATGCTCCGCCATGTTTATTGCCAACCTTTCCGTATTCACTGATGTAGAAGTTATCCCAGAAGTAGCTGTGCCAGTTTTCCTTGCTGTTATCAATATTTCTCTGTGACTCCAGAATGACTTTGTCTTTTGAATACAACTCATCTTTCATGAATTTCATAAGATCTCCCATACTGGATATGGTTTTCATTCCTGAAGAACTCCATAGGTTCGATTCAAAATGCGGCATCAACTTTCCGTCGTAATACCCATTTGCTACAAGCTCCGTTTTTTGAGCTCCGAATTTGGTATGCTGCATTCCCAGCCTGGAAAAAATATTTTCATTGAAAAGGGTTTCCATACTCTTTCCGTATGCGTTTTCCAAAATAACTCCTGTTAGTTCCAGACTCAGATTACTGTAGTTATATTCTACTCCCGGAAGTCCTTTCAGTTTTACATTTTTTAAATCTTTGAAAAACTGTTCCCTGGAATAAGAGGCAGAGAGATCTCTTAATAAAAATGGGGTTTCACTCGTCAGATTTTTATAAATCGCTTCATCATCAGGTAATGTCCGTGGTAATGCGGAATTGTAAGCGATAAAGTTTTTGATTTTAATCGGAGTACCGTTGTATTCCAGATTGGGATAATCTCCTTTTAGGTATTTTCTGATATCATCATCAAGATTAATTTTTCCGTCAACCACTGCTTTCGCCAGTAATTGTCCAGTCATCACCTTGGTAACTGAAGCAATTTCGAAATAGGTATTATCATTGGCTTTATTGCCTTTTCCTTTGTCTATTTCACCGAAATGTTTGGTATAGATTTTCCCGTCTTTCAGAATTCCGACAGAAACGGAATACGCTCCGGATTTTTCTGCAATTTTTTTTGCATTGGCATCTATGATAGAATAAACAGCTTTATCATTCTGTGCATAGTTCTTTGTAAACGCTAAAGCCAGTACCAATACGAATATATTCTTCATTGATTCTCTTCTCTGTTATTTGATTTTATTTGGATTGTCCGGATGTTCTTTCTGAAATTTTTCTGCAGCTTTGGTTTCTTTTTTCAGCCATTTTTCAAAAGGAAGTTTTTCATCATAATCTACGGCATACACTGTTTTCCCATCTTCAGATACTGTAAATTTAAAGCGGTAGTCCGATCCTGTATCTTCTTTTCTGTAATCATAGGTATTGACCTGATAGAACGGGAAGTTTTCTTTAGGTCTTTCTACAATTTCAAAGTATAGTTTTTTTTCATTTTCAGACAGTTTATTGTAAAGATTTACATAATAAATATCTGAAAGCTTTTTATTCTGTTGATTGAAAAACTGAAGAATATCCTTCTCTTTTTCATTATAACTGAAAGGATATGGGTAATATTCCCCATCAATTTCTACATCTTTTTCGGACTTCTGTGATACGGGCTGAACCACTTCTCCTTTGGCATTCATAATACCCCATGTTCCGCCAACGATAGATTTATGCTCGTCTTCTGTTTTCTCCCAGTCGCAGCCGTCACAGAAAGAGGCGTATCCATAGTTGAAGGGTGATACAAAATCATGTTCTGCGGCAATGATTGTTTTCCCGTTTCTGTCAGCAAACCCTATCTTCCCGTTTTTAACAAGCCTCCTTAGTCCTTCAGAAAAATAATCTGCTCCGTTATCGTAAAGGAAAGGTCTGTATAGGAAATTCCCTTTTCTGTCATAGACATATCCCCATTCGTTTTTCTGACGCTGTTCGCCTTTTTTTTCACCATCGAAATAGATTGTTTCTCCTTTTACAGGCTCTCCATCTTTAAGATCTGAGTACACTCTGAATTGTGCAGGAATAATTATTTTTCCAGCTTTATTCTTTACTCCCACCAGTGAATCTTTTGATTTAAAGTACTGTAAAGCTTCTTTTTCCTGGGAAAGAGTAATAATGGGTGCAAGCAAAATGGTTAATAGAATCTTTTTCATATGAATGGGGTCTGAAATAAAATATGCAGCCCAAAAGGCTGCATACTTCTTTATACTTTAAGATCAGCTTCCAGTCCTATCAAATCTTTATTCTGATCCAGGATTGGCTGGACTTCATTCTTGATGAATTCCTCCGTCTGAATTGGGGCAAACCCGATAAAGTTTTTAGGATCTAAAACTTCTTTTAATTTCGATTTATCTAATTTTAAAGAATCATCGTTTAAGATTCTTTCGATAAGGTCATTTTCTTTTCCTTCTACTTTCACCTGCTTGGATGCTTCCATAGAGTGAACTCTGATCACTTCGTGGATCTCCTGACGGTCACCTCCTGCTTTTACTTCTTCCATGATGATGTATTCTGTCGCCATGAAAGGAAGCTCCTCCATAATATGTTTGTTGATTCTGTTGGGATACACCACGATTCCGTTCATGATATTGTTCCAGATCAATAGAATGGCATCAACAGCAAGGAAGGCCTGAGGAATTGTCAGTCTCTTATTGGCTGAATCATCCAGCGTTCTTTCAAACCACTGTGTTGAAGCTACCATAGCAGAGCTTGTCGTTAATGACATCACATATTTTGCCAACGCTCCGATTCTTTCGCTTCTCATTGGGTTACGTTTGTAAGCCATTGCGGATGAACCGATCTGGTTTTTCTCGAATGGTTCCTCAATTTCTTTAAGGTTCTGAAGTAAACGTAAATCGTTGGTGAATTTATGAGCAGATTGTGCAATATTTCCTAATAATGCCACCACTTTCGCATCGATTTTTCTGTCGTAAGTCTGTCCGGAAACTCCGAAAACTTTCTCAAATCCAAATCTTTTTGAAAGTTCTTTATCTAAATGTTTTACTTTGGAATAATCACCGTTGAACAGTTCAAGGAAACTTGCCGCTGTTCCTGTAGTTCCTTTTACCCCTCTGAAACGAAGGGTTTCCAGGAAGAAATCAAGTTCTTCAATGTCAAGAACCAAACTCTGTAACCAAAGTGTTGCTCTTTTACCAACGGTAGTAAGCTGTGCCGGTTGGAAGTGGGTGAATCCTAAAGTCGGAAGATCTTTATACTGAATGGCAAAATCAGACAGATTCTTCATCACGTTAACCAGCTTTTTCTTTAAAATTAAAAGTCCGTCACGGATCTGAATAAGGTCTGTATTGTCTCCTACAAAAGCTGAAGTAGCTCCCAGGTGGATAATTCCTTTTGCTGAAGGCGCCACATCTCCATAGGTGTGAACGTGAGCCATTACATCATGACGGAATTTCTTTTCATATTCTGCCGCTTTATCGTAATCGATGTTTTCAGCGTTTGCTTTCAGTTCGGCAATCTGCTCATCTGTAATGTCAAGACCTAAGTCTTTTTCAATCTCAGCCAGAGCAATCCAAAGCTTTCTCCAGGTACGGAATTTGTTATTATGTGAGAAATTAAACAACATTTCTTCACTGGAATAGCGCTCTTCCAATGGATTTTTGTAGGAATTCATTCTTTTCTTTTACTTTTTAGATGTACAAAAATACGGTTTTTCGTTGAGAGATAAAAATCCTGTTTTTATGATTTTTAAACCCCTTTTTTTGTTGATTGATATAGATTTTATTAAAAAATTTCAGGACTGCATTTATATATTAAAACTAAAGAGACCGCCCACTTCGGGGACAGTCTCTATTAGTTTATTACAATAATATAAAGCAATATACTTTAGATTATTTATTCAGGAATCAATCTTAGTCAATAAGTCCGCACGGCGATCCTACCGGAATACACTTTCTTACAAATGAGCACCAGAAGTACCCTGACAGACACATCGGGATACCTCCCTGAACTGTTTTCAATTCCTGTTTTGAAAGTTTTCTTAAGTTTTTCATAATAACATTTTTTTGATTTTTTCCTACTCTGTAAGCTTTTCGGATCCTGCTTTAATTTGGCAACACTAATATACTTATTTTCAGACAAATAATTTAAAGCGCAGAAGGATTTATGATCATTATTTTTGCAGAGTGATTATGTAGGTTTTGGCTAAAGCCGGATGAATGGTACTATTATTTAGGGGGATTAAAGTCCACCTCTATTGAATAAATTCTACAAATTAATATGACAGGGCTTTACTAAGAACTTGTTGGTATTTTTATGGTCTCGCAGATCTAGTAGATTGTGCAGATTCTATTGATTTACATGTGTTTTTGTTGGATTGCGCAAAGACGCTATTTTTTACTTTCTTTATGGGTATAAAGGCACAAAAATTTTATCGGAGATAAAATTTCATACTGTACTACTTGCCGAAAATTTTGGATTTTCTTGCGCCTTAAAAGCAGCATAATAGATCAAAAGCCTCGCACCATTGTGCCTCTCCAACATACGTTTAAGTTTCCCACAAATCCCGCTGATTACACAGATTTTTTATTTGATTGAAAAAACGTTATAGGTTCTGGAAACCTATAACGTTTGATTTATTACGCAAACATCTGCAAATCTACGAGATAATTTTTAACGCCTCGCTGATTGAACAGATGATACAGATTTTTTGCTTTGTGATCAATAGAAAACCTGCAAAATCCGTGAGATGTGGAAAATGAAGATTAACCTATCAGCAACGTACAATTAATCACAACACAGACAAAAAATAATAATATCATGTTTTTAGGAAGAGATCATTTCCACAAAAAAAGCCATCCTCAGGGACGGCTTTTTCATTTGAAAAATTGAATCTATTTATAAATAACTACGTTATCTTTTTTAAGCTGGTAACCTCCTTTTTTGAAAGGAACCAATGCATATTCTCCTTTTTTCCAGGCTTTTCCTTTTCCTGCCCGATCCAGGATAATGCTTTCTGAACCTGTACCCGGTACAAAAACCTCTGCTTTTTTCATGTCTTTGCTGAAAATTACAGCGGCCATAGAAGTAGAACTTCCTTTAGGAGCAACTTCTGTCAGCTTGATTTTCTGCTCAAATACTCTTACACAGTCTTTTTTGATCTGAGAATAAGTATATCCTGCCGAACCGATACATCCATGTGCATCTTTATCTCCGCCTAATACAGGCTTCTGTTGTGCGAACACAAAAGAACCAAGGAACATTGTGCTAAGTAAAATTGTTTTTTTCATTTTTTGCTGCATTAAAGTTATTACAGTGTTATTAAAAATCATGCCAAAAAAGTTAAAAAATACTCTTCCGGATGGTTTTTATTGATCAACTCTCCACCTGCTGATTTCACAGATTACAACTATCCTGTTTTAAGTTTGTAAAATTCAAAACAGGACTCTTCAATAACAGAAGATATGATAAGAATAAAGTCGTTATTTATTATTTAAAATAATATTTCAACACATAGAGATAAATTAAGAAATCATTTAAATTTTAATTGAAACATTAAGCTTCAATTAAGTTTAAAGTTGAGTTAAGGAAAAAAATCCTTGATTTTTTATAAGCAGATCACCGATTCTATATGACATTCTAAAAATTCAAAGCAAACAGGATTATCAATACAGAAACAACAAAGCCCTGTCATAATAATCTGACAAGGCTTTTATTTATTTAAAATATATTAAAAACTGATCCGGAAATTATTTCGTCCAATTGATCTTTGAATGTTTAACATCCTGAGAGTTTGTACCGATCATGACATCAAACTCTCCTGGTTCCCAATCGTATTTAAGGTCTCCGTTGTAAAATTTGAGATTTTCAGGGGTAATATTGAACGTAATCTTTTTAGATTCGCCTTTTTTCAGCATTACTTTCTGGAAACCTTTCAGTTCTTTTACAGGTCTTGTAATACTTCCTACCATATCCCTGATGTACAACTGCACTACTTCTGCCCCATCAAAATTCCCGGTATTGGTTACGGTAACAGATGCCTGAACCGTTTGATTTCCTTTTGGATTTGCATTGGAAACCGACATATCTGAATAACTGAATTTGGAATAGCTTAAGCCATAACCAAACGGATACAACGGTGTATTACATTCATCCATATAATTGGACCGGAATCTTTCATATTCACATTTATCTGTTTTTTCCTGACTCAGTGGACGGCCTGTATTTTTGGCATTGTAGTAGATAGGAACCTGCCCAAGGCTTCTTGGGAATGTCATCGGAAGCTTTCCGGATGGGTTTACTTTTCCGAACAGCACATCGGCAATGGCATTTCCTGCTTCTGATCCTGCAAACCATGTATTCAGAATCGCATCAGGAGTGTCTTTTATATTGGTCAGGGCCAGCGGACGTCCGGTGAAAAGAACTACCGCAATAGGTTTTCCGGTTTTTTTCAGCTCATTCAGAAGGTCTACCTGAGATTGAGGGATGGTAATTTCTGTTCTTGAAGAGGATTCTCCGCTCATTTCAGCAGATTCGCCGATTGCCAGAACTATCACGTCTGCTTTATTGGCTGTATCAACTGCTTCTTTTAATAAAACTTCTTTGGAGCGGTTGTCTCTGTCTGTTTTTTTACCGTGAGCAGCATATATTTCTTCCAATTTTGCATCATCATCGATATTGGCTCCTTTGGCTGAAATGAACTTCACTTCTTTTCCGTAATTGGCCTGTAATCCCTGCATCAAAGAGACTGAAATAGCGTGTTTTGTGGCTACACTCCATGTTCCGGCCATATTCAGTGAATTATTGACTAAAGGTCCGATCACCGCTACCGTTCCTGATTTTTTCAAAGGAAGGATCTGGTTTTCATTTTTCAACAATACCATAGACTGGGCGGCAGCGCTTCTGGCAATGTTCCGGTTTTCCATATTATAGACCTCTTTTGCTGCTAGTTTAGCATCACCGTAACGATAAGGATCGTCGAATAATCCCAAGTCATATTTGGCTTCAAGAATTCTTCTGGCTGCCATATCGATTTCAGACTGAGTTACTTTTCCTTCGCTAAGAGATTTTTTTAGAGTCGTCAGAAATCCTTCTCCTACCATATCCATATCAACTCCGGCTTTCAATGCCAACGCTGAAACCTGCTGCAGATCACCCATTCCATGCTCTACCATTTCATTAATTCCGGTGTAATCTGTCACCACGAAACCTTTAAAATTCCACATTTTTCTCAACACTTCGGTCTGAAGCCATCTGCTTCCTGTGGCCGGAACCCCGTCCACTTCATTGAAAGAAGCCATTACGGAAGCTACTCCTGCATCCACAGCAGCTTTATAAGGCGGAAAATATTCATTGAACATTCTTACGTGGCTCATATCAACGGTATTGTAATCACGGCCGGCTTCTCCTGCCCCGTATAACGCAAAGTGCTTTACACAGGCAAGAATCGTATTGCTCAGAGAAAGGTCTTTTCCCTGGTAACCGTATACCATATTTTTGGAAATTTCACTTCCCAGATAAGGATCTTCTCCGGAGCCTTCGGAAACCCGTCCCCATCTCGGTTCACGGGAAATATCCACCATGGGCGAAAAGGTCCAGTTGATACCATCTGAAGATGCTTCTTTTGCAGCTACTCTTGCGGACTGCTGTACAAGATTCATATCCCAGGAAGCAGCTAATCCCAAAGGAATAGGAAATGTAGTTTCATATCCGTGGATAACGTCCATTCCGAAGATTAACGGAATTTTCAGACGGCTTTTTTCAACAGCCACTTTCTGGACGGCTTTTATTTTATCTGCTCCTTTTATATTGAACAGTCCTCCTACCAGCCCCTGCTCCACTTTTTTTCCGATATCCGAGCTTTGAGCCTGTCCTGTTGTAAAGTCTCCTGAGGTTGGAAGGTTAAGCTGTCCTATCTTTTCGTCTAAAGTCATTTTAGATAAAAGATTTTCTACAAAAGCTTTCCTTTTCGCCTGATATTGGGCTGTCTGGAAAGACTGCACCGGTTTGGTGACCATTTCCTGGGCAGAAAACACTGGTGAGAGTGCCAAAGCTGCGAGTACAATGAACTTTTTCATAAATCTATCTTCTTTAATTATTGTTTTTTTGTTGGTGTAGCGCAACAGCGCTAAGATTTTTTTAATGCTTTTATGTTTTTAGGGCGCAAAGGCGTTACACTCAGCAAAGGCTGTATATTTTACTTACTTTTATTTGCTTTTGTATATGATTTCAAGTTGAATACGGTCTATTTCACCTGTCATTTTATTTTTGACATAAGAATCAAGTGTATTTCCATATTCATCATAGGTCTCGTAAGCTTCCAGATGCTCATTGGAGAACTCTTTTCTTACTTTTCTACCATTTTCAATATGATACACAGTTGTAAGCCTGTCATTTTCATATTTGTTCACTCTATCTTCAAGATATTCCAGCTGAGAGCTGTATTCCATATCATCATCATAATCTTCTTTCGTCTTACAATAAAAGCTGCCTGTTTCTATATTGTATTGGTCAAAATAGTTGTACTCCTGCAGATAATACGTAAGTCTTTCTTTTGAAAAATCAGGACGATAAAAGGACTTTTCATAGCTGATCTGGTTATCAAACGTATCATATTCAAAAGTTTCCAGTCTTATATCCTGCATAATTTGCGGGAATATTTTCTCATCCATAGTTTCCATATATGCCTGGTACAACTTTTCCTTTTCTTCATTGAATCTGAAAGTTCCTATCCTTATTTTACGTTTTTTGTCATCATATATTGTATAGCTGATCTTGTCTTCAAACCGTTCGATCACTCCATTTTCAAAATAATCATAGGTTTTAACTACATCAGGAAAATCATTAAGCCTTATATATTTTTTCAACATACGGACAGGGCGGCCTTCATTATCACAGTCTGCCGTAAGGTGATAAGATTCATCATAACCTTCTATATCAAAAATAACCTCCACCAGACTGGATTCTCTGAAGCGATATACAATTTTATCATGTATTTTAAACAGCTGCTCATTTCCATTCTGCTCTATAACCAGCCCCATTCCTTTAGCTAGAAAATAGGGATAATACTTACCAAAGGGATCGTTGATGTGCAATACCTTTTCCAGAATATTCTTTTCGCTATCCAAAGCGGTCTCAGTAGAATAATTCTGATGGTATTCATAAACAATCTCAGAAACTTCAGGATGTGCAAAATTCAGCTGCCTTATCTTTTTTGAGTTTTCAAAAAAAGCAGATACTGTAAGTTTTCCGTTTTCATATTGATTTACCTGAAGAATATCGGCAAGATCTCCTTTAAGGTATTCCGGTCGGACAATATCTGTTTCTTTATAATCGATTGTCATTTTATATTCTCTTTGGTTTTATGCCTTAATTTTTTTGTTGGTTAACGCGACGGCACTAAGTTTTTTTAATGCTTTATATTTTTTAGGACGCAAGGGCATTACACTCAGCTAAGGCTCTTTTATATTCTATTTACAGTAAAGATAGTGATCCTGTTTATTTTGTTTCTTTTTTCTTAGATAGCATCCACTCATATAACTGGGGATCTGAATAAGTTGAATCCCATGAATTATGATTGTCATTCGGGAATATTTTCAATTCTGCTGAAGGGTTGACGGGATGCAGTTTCTGATAAAAATTGAGTGCATTATCAGGAAGGACAATATCGTCCATTCCGCCATGAAAAATTTTCATATTCAAATCTTTATACTGATTGATATTCGCATACATTATTCGGTCCGTAGGTGCGCATACAGAAACTACTGCTGCAAACATTTCAGGATGCTCCATCGCCAGTTTCAACGATCCCCATCCTCCCATGGAAAGCCCTGTAAGATATATTCTGGAAGGATCTATCTTGTATTTTTTCTGTATTTCCTTTATTAAATTATATACTGTTACCGTATCCCACCATGTATCTGCCGGACACTGCGGAGCCAGAATAGCAACAGGTTCCTTAATCAGGTTTTTATAGGTAAACGGGCTGTGAGCTTTCACCGCTTCAAGATTGTTTCCTCTCTCTCCTGATCCGTGAAGAAATACAATTAACGGAACGCTTCCTTTTACCTTTTGGGGATAATCCAGAATGTATGATATTTTCTCTGTTCTTTTGAAATCTTTGTTGAGTTCTGCTTTGATCTCCTGCGCTTTCAGGGGTAATGAAAACGTCAGGAACAAAAGAGGAATGTATTTCAAATTTAATTTCATATTGTCATTTTAATATTTAAATGGGTTAAAACCCGTTTCAATTGAATAATGATGTTCCGTGATTTAATAGATTCCATTATCATCTATAATTACCTGATCCCGTATTTTTCTGACCGGAAACTTAATTTTTTAAGGCCCTGTTGAATTTCAGGAGCATTCATGAAAAGTTTCCAAAGGAATCCGGTTCTGTAGTTTTCGATCATTGGAGCAATGGTTCCCTGGTCAATTGCAAGGTATCTTGGTGTAAACCAATTATTATAATTAATAGAAGTGGCATCGTAAGGTCCTGCGGATCCTATGAATTGAGTTTTTTGGGTGTAAATAAATCTTAAGAAATCCATGGATTCTTTTGGAGTATACGGAAAGCTGCTCAATGCGGCAGTCGGAGTGATTACCCCATTATCATTGGAGGGCATATGTGCTGTGTAGCCTGTGCTTCCGTCATCATTTCTGGTGTATCCAGCCGTCAATCCCCAGTAATTTGGACCGTAGCCTTTCCATTGTTTAGGGTTTTCAATGCAGTATTTATAGTCGATTAAGACTTGATTTTTGTTGAGTTCAAAGTAATTTTTCACGAGTTTATCGGATAATCCGGAAGGATCGAGCCCGATATATGAGTACTGTGACCAGAAAAGCGGTCCGCCGTATTCTTCAGCATAATTGTGTTTTACGTACAAAGGAAGTCCGTATTTGGTTTTGTCGGTGAGATAGCTGCCGTTTCTTGTCCAGCCTTTGTAATAGGTTTCAGCATCTATGGAATAAGTAGGTGATGAAGCCGCAAGAATATAGGTAATTAAACATTCATTGTAGCCTTCCAGCGGAAAGTTCATTTCCCATTGATATTCCGGTGACCAGTGCCAGTAAAGGACTTTCTCACCGCCTTTGGTATACCAGTTCCATTGGATACCTTTCCAGAGTTCGTCACATTTTTCGGCAAGGATTTTTTCTTCGGGAGTTCCGTTTTTAAAATATTCACGAACCATCAGAATTCCTGAGGTAAGAAATGCTGTTTCTACTAAATCGCCGCCATTATCTTTTTTACCGAAAGGAACTGTTTTTCCTGTTTCTCCGTTGATCCAGTGAGACCAGGCTCCTTTGTGCCGATCAGCTTTGGAAAGAAAATCCATCATATGAGAAAGTCTTTTTACCGCTTCTTTTCTTGGGATAAATCCTCTTTCTACGCCTACAAGAATGGTAGCCAGTCCAAACCCTGAACCTCCAGTAGTGATGACATGCTTGTCTTTATCAGGATAAATATTATCTTCATGATAGCGCTCTCTTCCCAGCATTGACTTTGGTTCTGCATATTCCCAGAAATATTTCAGGGCATCTTTCTGAGCTCTGTCCATCAGCTGTTCATCTGTAATATCATTTTTTACAGCTGCATTTTTCGACTGAAGAGTTGATGTGTTTTTGCAGGAGTATACCAACAACAAAGAAGTTACAGCAATTGATACTATTGTCTTTTTCATGATTTCTTTTTTACCTGATCTTACTAAAAGAAGAGGAGAACTTTCATTCTCCTCTAAAGTTTATTTAATCTTAATAGCCGGGATTTTGGGTAAAAGCACCGTTGCTCTGATCCATCGCATCTAAAGGTATTGGGAATAATTCATTCTTCCCAGCCTTAAATCCGTAAGGAGCTAATACTGTTGCAGCCTGGCCTGTTCTTACCAAATCTACAAAACGGTCTCCTTCTAAAGCAAGTTCCACTCTTCTTTCATGCCATATTGCAGCTCTAAGTGCTGTTTGTGTTGTAGCTGTAGTTCCTAAAAGATCTGCTCTGTCTCTCACTTTATTCAAGTTTAATATTGCTGTAGCTGTATTCCCTAATTCATTGGCTGCTTCTGCATTAATCAAAAGAATTTCCGCAAAACGCAGGATTCTAATGTTTTGAATAGATCCATAACCGCAAGCACTATTATTTAATGCTTTGGGAACATAAATTTTTTGATTATAAGTAGTTACGGACTGGGCGTCTCCCATGGCAATTAAATCCCCCTCCGGAGTAGTTTCTCCATTTCTAAGTATGGTAAGTTCTTTTCTTATATCACCAGTTTCAAACGCATTTTCCAAGGCACTTGAAGGGGTAAAAAAGCCCCAACCGAACTGATCTCTTACTCCTTGAACTTCAGCATACTGACTTCCTTTATATGGAGGTATACAATCACAGTTCACCTCAAAAACAGATTCTTTTCCAAATTCGCCTGCCGGTCTGAATAAGTGGTTAAAGTCCGGATCAAGATCATATCCCATTCCCATTACAAGATTGGAAGTATCATAAGCTTTCTGCCAGTCTTTTTTATAAAGATATACTTTAGAAAGCAAGCCTAATGCAGCTCCTTTTGTTACTCTTCCTAAATCTGAAGCAGGATAAGTCTGGGGAAGAAGCTCTGCCGCTGCAGTAAGATCTGAAATGATAAAATTATACACTTCTTCAACTGAATTTCTAGGCTTATCATATACAGTCTCCACTTTATCATAAATTGGAACTCCACCATAGATTCTTACCAGGTTAAAATAGAAATAGGCCCTTAACATTCTTGCTTCCGCAACCAATCTGGTTCTTAGGTTAGCATTCATATCTATTCCCGGTACATTGGTAATGACCTGATTGGCTCTGTTTACAGCCTGCCACTGCCCGATCCAATAACCTCTCACCCCTTCATCACTGACTGTATAGGTAAAATTATCATATACATTGATAAAAGAAGCATCTCCTGGGTTAGATCCTTTAACTACATCATCCGCCGGTACTCCAAACACAAACTGATAAGGAAAAGCCGAGTTTTCCCAGCTTCTTAAAAAGCTATAGATAGCACTGGTTGCCTGAATAGCATCTTCCTGTGTTTTGAAAAATGATGACGCTTCTGTATATCCTTCTTGTTTTATATCTAAATAATCATCCTTGCAGCTCACGACAAGTGAAAATAATGCGATTGATAAAAATATCTTTTTCATGTCTCTTTCTTATTAAAATGTTAAGTTTAAACCAATAGTGTAAATGGCTGAAATTGGATAAATATTATTATCAACTCCCATTTGTACACGGTCTGTATTTAAGATTTCAGGCGAGAATCCATTATATTTGAAACTTGTCCATGGGTTCTGGGCACTTACATATAATCTTAATTTAGTAATGGACATAGCGTCTGCAAATGCTTTTGGTAAGTTATACCCTACCTGAATATTTCTTATTCTTATATAGCTTCCATCTTCTACATAAAAACTATTAGGTAAAATTATAGCCTGATCATTCGTTGCCATTGGGTATGCATTTGATGTTCCTGCCCCATGCCATCTATTGTTGTAAAAATCTAAATCCCAGCTTTCATTTCCGTAACGCTGCTCCCTGTTAAAGTTGTAAATTTTATTTCCGAAGACACCCTGAAAGTCAATAGCAAAATCAAAATCATATACATTCAGATTAACACCAAACCCATATGTTCCTTTAGGAATAGGACTTCCCAAAAATGTTTTATCTCTGGCATCAATTACCCCATTTCCGTCAATATCTGCAAATCTAAATCCTCCAGCTTTTGCTCCGTTCTGAGTAGCCCATGCGTCCACTTCGGCCTGGTTCTGGAAAATCCCGTCTACCTGATATCCGAAATAGGAACCAACAGCCTGTCCTTCCTGCAATCTTATAATAGAGTTACCATATAAACTCGCTCCAGTCTGTAAATAAGATCCATTAAAAACAGAGGTAATTCTGTTTTTCAAAGTGGTCATATTTCCATAAACACCCAGTTTTACATTATCACTAATCTTAGTATCATAATTAACAGAGAATTCAAATCCTTTATTATTAAAAGAGTAAGCATTGGTAATATAATTATTCCAGTTACCCGCACCAGAAACAGTTCCCTGAACGATACCATAAACAACATCTTTGGTATCTTTATCAAAATAGGTAGCATCAATTTTCAATTTATTATTCAGCAACGCCATTTCTAATCCAAAATCTTTACCTGTTGTTGTTTCCCAACCAATATTCGGGTCTATAATCTGGTCTATTGTCTGAGCAGGGTATCCAGTATTTCCGTAATAGGTTCCGGCTTCAATAATACTTGTATTCAAAGTATAAGCTCTCTGTACATCAGGATTACCTAATTTACCCCAGCTTGCTCTTAATTTTAAAAGATTAAAAACATTCTGCTCACTCATGAAACTTTCTTTAGAAACCACCCATCCTGCGCTTACAGCCGGGAATATACGATACCTGTCGTCAGAAGAATATTTAGAAGTTCCATCTCTACGTATGGATGCGTTCACCAGATATCTTCCGTCATAATCATAGTTAAGTCTTCCAAAAAAAGATTCAATTCTATCCTGATATGGAATCACATTTCTTTCTCCTTTATCAAAACTGGTCAGATAAATATCTGTTCCATTCGAAATACCCAGCGAAGAATTTGTTCCGTCATAACCTACATTCAATGCTTCGGCATAGTTCTGGGAATAAGAGTTTCTTGTTCTGGAAAATCCTGCTAATAATTCAACATTGTGTTTTCCGAAATCTCTTTTCCAGCTTAATGTATTGTCCCAGATATAATTTCTGGTCTTAGCATCTCTTGTTATTAATTTAGTAGGTTTTTGATCTGCTGTAGGGACATAGCCAAATGTTGGCGTATATTCGTACTTACTGGAATTGATGTTATCAGAGCTATAGCTGATTCGTAAAGTAAAGTCTTTTAAAAATTTATATTCTCCCCATATATTATTCAGCAATCTTTCTTCTCTGGTCTGAGATCTGAATAAATCTAATTTTGCTCTTGGATTAGGAATCTTCGCCAGTGTAAAATACTGATATCCTCCTGTAGCCGGATCAATGGGACCATAAATAGGCGGTGAAGAGTAAGCATCCAGTAAGGTATTCTGCGCATGATCTGTACGCATTTTTGAAAAAGTGAAATTATTTCCGATGGTAATATTATCGGTAATTTTATAGGTAAGATTTACTTTAGTGGTAAATCTGTTAAAGCCACTTCCCGAGTTAATTCCCCGCCCCGCTGCTAAGTTTCCTTCGTCCTGAAGATTTCCTGCACTTAAGTAATAATTCAGTTTTCCAAGATTACCCGATGCTGAAATATCATTAGAGTTAATGATACTTGTTCTAAAAATTTCTTTGAACCAATCTGTATCCTGAGGATAAGAAGACCTGTTTAAAAATACAGGATTATTTACTTTATCATTGATTAATTTCTCATTATATAACTCTAAATACTGGTCTGAATTAACCATTTTAGGAATATTCGTTACTGTTTTAATTCCTAAATAGGAGTTGAAATTGAAAACAGGTTTCTTTCCTTTTCCGGTTTTGGTTTTGATAATCACCGCTCCGTTTGAAGCTCTTGCTCCATAAATTGCCAAACTCGAAGGATCTTTCAGGACACTCATGGATTCAATATCCTGAGGGTTTAGGAAAGAGATATCATCAGTAATCATTCCGTCAACAATAAAAACAGTTTTACCTGTCAAAGAGCTGATTCCCCGGATATCAACTCTGGGCGAGCCGCCCGGTGCTCCGGAATTCAATACCTGTACCCCTGATAATCTACCCTGAATAGAACTGATTGGATTAGCATTAGGTCTGTTAGCCAAATCCTTAGCAGAAACGATTCCGATACTACCGGTCACATTTTCTTTTTTCTGAGATCCATACCCGATCAAAACTACTTCCTCGATCTTCTGCTCTTTTACAGCAGTATCTTTTGGAGCAGTCTGCGCATTGGCGTTCATACCGAAGTATAGAACAGCAATGAGGCATGAATACTTTAAATCACGTTGTTTCATATAGTTCAATTTTATTTCGTACAATCAAATTTAAACATGTCTTAATAGTGGAGTTATTCTAAATTCTCAAAAAAAGACATTAGTCAAAAATAGAAAAAAAAACGAACAATGTTAACAATTATTAAAAATTTAACAAAATCAGTTAATTTCTAGATATAAATTCAAAACAAACGAAACATAAAGAAATAAACAGCAATACAAAGTAAAATTCAAAGAAAAATAAACAATTGAAAAATTCATAATTCCACTTAAAAGTTAACTAAATCAGTAGGGTAAAATTAATATTTTGTTAAACTAGAGAATAGTCTTTACCTTTGGCGCAGTATTTGAAAAAACAAGATAAAGATCAATGAAAAAATACCTTATCGCAGCAGCCGTTTTAATAGGAACCGGAGCCGCCATTATCACCACAACACAGTCATGCACTTCCATGGCTACTTCCGACCTGGGCTTATCGATCATTAAACGAATGCTTTTGAACGGCATTGACAAAGGGATGGGCATCTACAGTAACAAAGAAGCTTTTCTTCAAAACAATATGGTAGATAAGGCTCTTCCAAAACAACTTAGAGACATCAACTCCACTCTGGAAAAGATAGCGCCTTCCCTTGTTGCCAAAGAGAGAGATTATATTGCACAGGCAGCGTCTTACACCGTGAATATTTCCAAACCGATTCTCCAGGGAGCTGTAAACAGTCTGAATGCTCAGGACGTTACCAGAATCATCCAGGGTACAACAGCAACCCAAATCCTGAAAGAAAAAACTTCGCAACAGCTTGTTGCAGCCATTGCACCAAAGGTTGATGAAAAACTGAACGAATACGGTATTATAAAAACCCTTAATACGGCACTATCCGGAAACAATCTTCTGGGCAGCCTTCTGGGTGGAGGAAATAATACAGTGAATGCAGGAGGATTAAGCCAGCTTGCTTCTGAACAACTGGTAAACGGCCTCTTCAATATTATCGAAGATTACGAGCACCAAAACTCCAAGACGTTACTCGGACCACTTGGAAAATAGAAAAAAAATCGTTATATTTATATATAATTTAACAACGGCAGATGGACATATTACAAGGAAATCAACACGCAACTCCCGAGGATTTTTACAAATCTCTAAAGGAAAAGCTGGAAGGTCATCACGACTTTCCGGAAGATTATTTATTTAAATTTATCATTCCCACAGACCAGGCAAAACTTACTGAGATTTACAAAGTTTTTGATGGCATTAAATTTACACTGGGAAACCGCGAAAGCAAAAACGGAAAATATACAGCCTGTAACATCAACGCATTTGTACTGGATGCAGATCAGGTTGTCAATATTTATAAAGAAGTATCAAAAATAGAAGGTGTTATTCTATTATAATACTTTACTTCTAAAAATAAGAAACGGCTATTTCTACTTTTGAAACAGCCGTTTTTTTATTGATTTTTTATTTTTCAATAAAGAATTTCACATTTTCAATAGGTCTTCCCAGCATAGCCACGGAGCCTTTGATCAGAATCGGACGCTGGATAAGGGAAGGATTTTCAGAGAGAATCTTCAGCCACTCTTCTTCAGAATACTCTTTATCAGCAAAATTCTCTAAGTAGAGTTTATCAGTCTTGCGGATCAGATGAAATACGGTCTGATTCAGTTTTTTCAATACCGTTTTAATTTCCAGAATACTTAGCGGATCTTCAATAATGTTGATGATCTCGAACGGTACACCATTTTCGTCCAGATATTCCAGTACAGCATTTGACTTTGAGCAGTCTCCGTTATGTAAAACTTTTACCAGCATAATACAGACATTTAAAAATTAAACTTTTCTCCTCAAATTTAGCAAGAAACCGTCTGATCTGCATCTTAAAATCTGATAAAAAATTGTTAAAAGCAAAATTTATTCATCAACTTTTACATATTCCAATGTCCTGTCTTATCGTTCGTACTAATTCTTTTCTTAGTATCAAAATAGTCCACTGTAAACGGAAAGGATATAACAAACACTTATACTGATTGTAAGTGTTTTTATTATCAGAAAGCTTTCATTTCCCATTACGGGATTTATCACCGTTGACTCCCTGGAACTTACCCCCTTCAAGAAATACCTGATATGTATTTTCAGGGAGGCTCTACTCTGTTTTTGGTTGCTTTAACCAGCTATCACTTTCCGATTAACTCTTTTGAATATGTATAAGGCTGAACACAAGAAATAATAAAAATTTCATTTGTTTGATTCTATATATGTTAAATGGTTCAAGAACTTATGTTAAGCACTCCCTAAGGGATTGTTTTAAAAGCTATATTCCGCTTCATGTTCTCCAAGTACAATCTGGAAGGATGGTGGTAGAGCTTCTTTATATTCCGGTTGTATACTAGGATTTCCCGGATATATCTTTCCGGTATATTTTATCAGGTAATTTTTACTTTTGCTCGGAATAATAAGATCTGCCCAGCCATTTGTTTTATTGGAAGAAATAGCGATAGGGCCACCCACCACTGTGAATCCATTGATCTTTTTACCTTTGCTGTTTAAAAGATAAACGGTGCACCCTCCCGTTCCACAGAAGTAGCTTCCAGCCATACCCACAAAGATTTCCTTATCACCATCACCATTCAGGTCTGCTTCAGTATAACGGAATTTTCGATCGTTCTCGGTCAGAATATTTAAATCATTTTTCAGCAGCTGCTCTCTCAAAACATTACCAATCAATAAAGCCTTCTGATCAGTAGGTACAGAATCATTTGTTGAGGATACAGCAACAGTATCTTTTGATTGTGCAGCCGGAGCTTCATGAATTCTGTTGCTGTCAGCAGTTGGAGAAGACTGTTTTTCTGTCTGTTTATTGCATGAAAGACAAAATAAGGAAACAAGGGAATATGCAAAAATATGTTTAATGTTTAAATACATAGATATAATTTGGTGGTTAGAAATGTGTTTTCAATTACATGATCAAAGCTACACATTTTTAAACTGTTAAACCATACAAAAACACAAAACCAGTAAGCCTTTATCCAATAAACAGATTGAACGAAAATAAAATAATTAAAATTTATATTTCAATGCATTTTATTAATCAAATCATTAAAATAATCCATGTAATTCTGCCTCTATTTTTTCAAGAATGAGCCCGAAATCTTCCGGTTTTTCAACAAAGTCCAGATCATCAACCTCAATGATCAGAAGCTTTCCTTCTGTATAATTGGAAATCCACTTCTCGTATTTCTGATTCAGTTTGGAAAGATATTCAATACTGATGGATGCTTCATATTCACGGCCTCTTTTGTAGATTTTCTTTACCAGATTGGGTACATCAGATTTTAAATAGATCAGAAGATCCGGTGCAGAGACGAAAGATTTCATCAGATTGAAAACCGATGCATAATTATTAAAATCCCTGTCTGAAAGAAGGTTCATATCATTTAAGTTTTCCGCAAAGATGTGGGCATCTTCATAGATTGTACGGTCCTGGATAATATTTTTGCCACTCTCTCTGATTTCTTTTACCTGACGGAATCTGCTTCCGAGGAAATAAATCTGCAATGCAAAACTCCATTTACTCATGTCTGCATAAAAATCCTCAAGGTAAGGATTATGATCTACATCTTCAAACTGCGCATCCCATCCGTAATGCTTGGAAAGCATAGTGGTTAAAGTAGTTTTTCCTGCTCCAATATTTCCTGTAACTGCAATATGCATATTCTTTTTCTCTTAGTATTTATTTAATTAAATTCCAACATCCTGAACTGTGGAGACATTTTCAATAAGCTTCTGTAAAGTATCCTCAGCTGCTTTTGGCTGGTCTTCCTTTTTTTGTTCAGCAGCTTCCGATCCATTTTCAGAGGCTTTCTCTGCCGTGGGTACGGAGGTTTTCTGTACAGCATCCGGTTCTGTCTGTTGCTTGGCTTCCTTTATTTTTTCAAGGTTGTAAAGATAGAGTTTGTTCGCTTTGATTGCAAAATATGACAGGATGTTTTTATCCACAATTTGCGCATCCGGATCTTCAAAAACTTTTACCATTCCTTTTTCAGGAACATATTTTAAAATAGAGTTTCCGGCAATCACTAAAATAATATCGTTCTCTCTTCTGAAACGTTTACCGTTTTCCAGAGATGCTTCAAAAAGCTTTTCAAATTTCAGGGTATAGATTCTTATATGTTTCCTGGTGAGGATATACACTTTATTTTCATATACTAAAAGATCAGTCAGATCATCAAAGCTAATATCAAAAGGATAGGAATTGATTGTGGTTTCATTTCTGAAGTTATACTGTATTAAACGCTTTGTACTATCGTCCAGAAGCCATAGCTGCTGAAGATCTTCCGCATACGCCATCCTGATAAATCCGAACTTTTGCCTGAAATCCAGTTTCTGGATCTCATTCATGTTCTGATCCACAAACTTCATCTCCTGAGCATTTTCCGAAAATAAAGGTACACTGAGAGGATTCTGAACAGACTGAACTTTATACGGAACGGTAAGCATCATTTTTCCCAACTGCTTTCCTAATGAATCGTATTTGGTAAAACTGAAATCCTTATTCTTATAGATGTACAGATTTCCGTAATCATCTGCCAGCATATCTTTTGCCTCCTTCAGTTTTAAGGTATCCAAAGGAAGTGTTTTCTGTCCGAAAGCTGTACAGAAAAGAAAAAAAAATAGTATGTTTAAAAATTTCACCCTTCTTTTTTAATGAGTTCAAGATACTGAAAAATTATTTCATCCAAAAGATGATTTAACCTGATATCATTATCATAAATATTAATCAAAACTGAGACCACGAGACGTTCTTTAGGATATATTCTCAGGTCGGACATTCCTCCCGGATAAGCACCTCCGTGGCCGAAATAATAATTCCTGTAAAAATCCCGTCCGGTAATGAATCCCAGCGCATAGGTTTTATCTTCATCCCTGGGAACTAACAGTTCTTTAAATGTTTCTTTAGACAGAATACGATCTGCATACAGGTATGAATTCCCAAGCTTTACCAAATCTTCGGAGGTCGAAAGGTAACAGCCCGGTCCATAATTAAAGCTGCAGTCTGTACAGGGTACGATCTTCAATTCATCATTCATCCGGTAGTAAAACCGCGAAGTATCTTCATCAAAATTTCCATCATCAGGAACAGTATGCTCTAAACCTGCTTTATCCAGCACCAATTCTTTTTTTGCCTTTATGATAGATTCCCCTGCCAGCTTTTCTAGCAGAACACCCAAAAGGATGTATCCATAATTACTGTAACTGTAAGAAGTTCCAGGTCTGGATATCAGCTCCGCATCCTGAAAAGACTGATAAAAATTACTCCTGTGAAGATTATTCTTCCCACACAGAAATCCTTTCTGCTTATCTCTCACCAGTCCGGCTCTATGGCTCAGCAATTGTTCGATCGTTATGTCATATTCTTTCTTAGGAAGGCTATCCAGGTACTTATAAACACTCTCTTTGAGGTTTACTTTATTCTGCTCCTGAAGGCTTGCTAATGCTACAGAAGTCATCGTTTTGGAAATGCTTCCTATTCTGAATTTGGTTTTGGACGGAATTACTTCAGTCTTATTTTCCACATCTGCATACCCCGACCCTTTGGAATAAACCAATTGATTTCTATAGGAAACAGAAATCGAAAGTCCTGGAATATTATATTTCTTTCTGAATTTTTCAAGCAGTTTATCCGTCTTTTTATCAAGAACAGAAAAGTCAGTTGTATTCTGCCCTGCCATGGTACAGAAAAAGAAAAAAGCGATAACCTGTACAACTTTTAAAGAAGTTTTTGTACTATTCATCATTATAAAACGGTCTCCTGTTTATTTAATGGAAACTTCATAAATTTTCGCCCAGTTTTTGCCGGTCACCAGCATATTATTTCCTTTGAAAGCAATTCCGTTGAGAACATGTTCACTGTTTTCCTGAACATTTTCTTCTGTTATTTTAGTAAAATCAAGTTTTCCAACCACTTCTCCGGTTGCAGGATTGATTTTGAGAATGAAAGGCTGATGCCAAACGTTAGCATAAATAAAGCCGTCATAATACTCCAGTTCATTCAGCTTATCATAAACTTCAGTATTTCCAGCCACAGAGATTGTTTTTATCACCTTTGAAGGATCATTTATATCCAGAAAAAATAAATTTTTCGAACCGTCAGTAGCAATCAGGTTTTCTCCGTCGTAAGTAAGTCCCCAACCCTCTTTCATGGCCTTCGCCATGCGGAATTCAGAAAGTTTTTTGAATGTATTTTTATCATATACAAAAACTTTCCTGTTTTGATAGGTCAGCTGATAGATTTTATCTCCAACTACCGCACAGCCTTCAGAAAAAATGTTAGCAGGCTGCCTGGCAACGAGACTGGGAACGGTTGAACCCAATGTATATTTTATAAGCTGAGAAGTTCCTTCCAGACCATCACTTTCGTAGACGGTATTACCTTCTATCAGAAATCCTTCCACAAAATTATCGGGATCATGAGGATAGTCTTTTATGATTTCATAGGCAATATTCTGTTCGGGTTTTCGGGCAAAAACATTAATGGTAGCATCCTGATTCAGGGTTTCTCCGTTTTTAGTTTTAATAACGAAAGTAACTTCATTATCCCCCATTGTGAAAAACTTAGGATCAATCGTTAAATCTGAGCTTTCTTTGTCTCCAAAACTGATAGCCACTGCTTCGACATTGTCTGTCACTTCTTTGGGTAAAGCAAGCTTATCTCCAAAATGATAGCCTTCTGCCTCCTTAGAATTATTAAAGTTAACCAGAGAATCAATTATCTTTTCATTATTGCTGCAGGAAACCAACAGAAAAACAGCGCCCAGTCCAATGGTTAGATTTCTTTTCAATGAGTAGTTTATAATCATTTTCCAAAAATAGTAATTTTTTGATCCCTTCATAGAGAACCCGAAACAAAATCACAGGTTATAAAAATTTCTTGTGAAGGCAAGCTTTGATAAAGCTTTACGTTGATTTTTATTTGAAACGCAAAGCTTCATGATGAATGCTGCTGATTTCAGGAGGCAAAGAACAGAATCAACTCTGTTGATTCGATGAAACGGACTGGATATTTTAATTATAAGTTTCAAGTTTGTCCAAATCATAAACTTGTGACCAGACCTGGTGTTACATCATGTTAATTCCTATTCAGTCTTTCAATACATGGCAAGAAAAACAGCGTTCCAAAGAGAACGCTGTTGTATGATTAAAAAGTTTCAGTCATTTATTTGATCTGTACTTCATAGATTTTCGACCAGTTTTTACCGGTTACCAGCATATTATCACCTTTGAAGGCAATTCCGTTCAGAACATCATCAGTTCCTTTGGTATTTTGCTTGGCAATTTCTGTAAAGTCAAAAGTTCCTACCACTTCTCCGTTGGCCGGATTGATTTTTAAAATAACCGGTTTCTGCCAAACGTTGGCATAGATAAAGCCTTTATGGTATTCCAGTTCGTTCAGCTGATCATAAGCCTGAGCACTTCCTGCAACAGCAATATGCTTAACTAATTTGGAAGGATCATTAACATCCAGGAAGTATAAAAGTTTGCTGCCGTCTGATGCAATCAGGTTTTTCCCGTCATAGGTAAGTCCCCAGCCTTCTCCAAGTACATTTGGATAAGCAAATTCTGAAAGCAGTTTCAAAGAACTTTTATCATAGATATATCCTTTTTTGCTCTGCCATGTCAGTTGGTATACTTTATCTCCTACAATGGTACTTCCTTCCGAAAAGTCTTCCTGAGCCTGTTTTGTGGAAGCAAGCGGTGTTGTTGTTCCCAATGTATATTTTAAGATCTGTGAAGATCCGTTCTGCCCGTCACTCTCATAAATAGTATTTCCTTCCGCCTGAAATCCCTGTACGAAATTTTTAGGATCGTGCGGATATTCTCCTACAATCTCATATGAAATTTTCTGCTCCGGATTTTTTGCAAATACATTGATGGTTGCATCCTGGTTCAGTATTTTTCCGCCTTTTGTTTTCACATTAAAGGTAACAGCATTATCTCCTAATGTAAAGAATTTAGGATCTACCGTAAGGTTTGAAGATTCTTTATCTCCGAAACTGATGGTAATACTTTCTGCATTTTCCGTTACCTCTTTCGGAAGTTCCAGTTTATCACCAAAGTGATAACCTTTGGTCTCCATAGAGTTGTTATAATCATTTAAAGTGTTCAGGATTTTTTCATCTTTGTTACAAGATGCCAGCAGGAGAACCGCTGCAAAACCTGCTATGATATTTTTTTTCATTGAATTTCTAAATATTTCCCCAAAAATAGCAAATTTTATTCCGTATTGCCAATATTATCCACGGGCTGTCCAAATTGTAGGATATAACCATTATTATCATAGATTCCAAATTCCCTCATTTCCCATTCAAAGGTTTCTATCTCATAGCAGATCTTTGCTTTTGTTTTAAGGTCTTCCCAAAGTTCATTTACATCATCCACATTGAAATAAAATGAGCCTGTAAAGCCTATCTTTTCAGACTTTTCATGTTCATTAGGCTGGGAAAGCATGATCTGCACTTCATCTTTGCGCAGGGACGCCCAATTCCAGTCATCATTTCTTCCCTGCAATGTAAATCCCAGAATGAGGGTGTAAAAATTAATGGTTTCATCCATATTTTCGGTCCATAATATGGGACGGACTGCTGTAAATTTTGTCATCGCTTTAGCTTTTCAAAGGTATTTTTATTGATTTTCATATTGACTGAAAGCCAGGTTTCATCGTCTATATTCACGGTACTCATCACTTCCGGATCTGTTTCAAAACCTACTTTTTTATAGCATTCAATTGCTCCAATATTCCAGTCGTAAACATTGAGTTCTGCAGTCTCGCGATCAAAATGACTGAATCCGTATTCCAGCAGATTTTCTACCGTCTTTCTTCCGTAACCTTTTCCTCTGTTGTTTTCATCCCAGATCAATATACGCCCAAGCAGAAAAGTATTCTCTTTCAGAAAGATCTGGGCATGACCGATTATATTTCCAATAGTTTTATCTTCAATACTGAACATGAATCTGTTTTTATTTTCAAGATCACCTTTCAGCTGTTCTTCCGTTAATGGAAAATGATAGGCAGGTCCTGCAAACTGGAGGAGCATTCTTTGATCTTTGATGTTAGAAATCAGTTCTGAAACATTCTCATCTTTAAAAGGAAGTAATTCAATCATTCTATTTATTTTCCAGATATAACTTCAAGCTCTGTCCGATAATAGCATTCCAGCCCTGAATAAAATTTTCACGGGAAAAGCCTTCTCCAAGCTCATTAAAATTCTCAATATTTTCATGGGTAAGCGTTACCAGCGTCTCCTCTCCTTTTGGCTGAAGATTCCAGGTTACCGTTGTTTCAGCTTTGGAAAAATCAGGATATGACCAGGTATGTTTTAAACGCTGTTCCGGGATCAATTCTAAAATCCGGCCGTGGTGGTGATACTTTTTTTCTTCTCCCGGTTCAAAAAAGTTAAATTCTTTTCCAACTTCCGGCTCAAAATCCTGAATATCAAAATACCAGTTTTTCATTTCCTCTTTATCAGTCAATGCTTTCCATACTTTTTGTACCGGAGCATTTATTGTGTACTGAACAGTGATGGGTGTATCCATAAATAAAACTCAAAAAGATTTTACATAAAATTACATATTAAAATGGCAAAAGCCGCAAAAGTTTATTTTAAATATTCTTTTACGGCTTCTATAGAGCTTATTTAAATCTGTGTTATTAATGAGCAAACCCTGTAATCTTTGCTTCATCAAAATCCAGCTGCATCTCAATGGTTCTCATCACATGATCATCAAATATTTTTTCTCTTTTCATTCGGTGCAGTTCATTTCTCTGTGCCTGAATGATCTGACGGAGAACGTCTTTATTTTCATTAATTGCGGTTACATAATCTCCTGTGGAAGCCATACACTGAGCTTTGTCTGCCATCAGCATCATTTCATTTTCCAGCTTATGCTTCTGGTGGCGTACGAGGCTGTTACGTTCTGCCAATTCAGAAAAATCGTTCTCTAATTTGTGCATGGCTGTTTCCTTCAGTTTACGCATCAGAATTACTTCCTGCTTTTCTTCCGGCAGCTCACTTCCTGCATCCTGTATGTTCAGGAATTTCAGGATTGGGGTAAGAAGCAATCCCTGTCCTACTAAAGTGATCAGAATAATAACAAAAGTTACAAACAAAATAATATTACGGTGCGGAAAAGCCTCTCCGTTAGGTAAAAATGCAGGAATAGACAATGCAGCCGCCAATGATACCACTCCCCTCATTGCTGCAAAGCTGATGATAAAAGGTTCCCGCCAGTCGGGTTTGGGTACTTTAAGTCTTAATTCTTTGGAGCAGACCCTTGGAAAATACATCAGTGCGTAGCTGTACAGCATTCTGGTCAGGATAATAGCCCCACCAATCACAATGCTATAGAAAATCCCTTCTGAAATGGTATAGTCTTTCATTCCGGCTACAACCACAGGGAGTTCAAGCCCAATAAGGATGAAAATAATTGTATTCATCACAAATATGAGCACGCTCCAGACATTTCCCGACTGTATCCTCGACGTATGGCTTAAATAACAATGTGAATTATAGGACATCAATAATCCTCCTGCCACTACTGCAAGCACTCCGGAGAAGTGAAAATGTTCTGCTCCTACATACATAATGTAAGGAACAATAAGGGTAATCACGGTATCTATATTGGAGTTGGAAGGAATTAACCTTAATAGTGCCCCAAACAGCAAGCCGGTTCCCACTCCTACTGCCACTCCTCCGATAGCCATTGTAAAGAAATCCTGAACGGCATCTCTCCAGATAAACTGTCCGGAAATAACGGCTGCAAGCGCAAATTTAAATACAATTAAGCTGGAAGCATCATTAATTAAGCTTTCCCCTTCCAGAATATTGGTGATTTTTTTAGGGATCTTCATATGCTTCAGTACAGAGGTTGCGGCTACCGCATCAGGCGGAGAATTCACTCCTCCCAACAGAAATCCCATGGCTACGGTTAATCCCGGAATAATGGAAGATGAAAGATAGGCCACTACAATTGAGGTTAAAAACACCAGTCCGAAAGCCATTGAAAAGATCTGCTTCCTCCATTTGTGGAAATCCTGCCAGGAGGTAAACCACGCCGCCTCAAACAAAATTGGCGGCAAAAAGATAAGGAATACAAGGTCCGGTTCTATTTCTATATGGGGCATTCCCGGAATGAGGCTTATCAGCAATCCGGCAATCACCAGAAAGATAGGATAAGCTACTTTCAGTTTCTGCCCTATCATCACTAATATCATTACAGACAGAAGTACTGCAATGGATATGATAACATAACTGTGAATCATCTTGAGTTTGTTTTTTAGTTGTTTTTTAGTTAATCTGTGAGATTGTAAAACTTATATGGATCTTTCTACATCCACGGTTTACATCACGATATTATTCTTCGGAGCAATGGCTGGCGGAAGATCGGACTCATCCAGCATATCTCTCATATCAATTTCAATCGTTCTGCTGATCTGGGTAATCGGCACATCATTAGGGCTTCCTTCAAAAGGATTGACAGAAGCTTCTCCCACGCTGTCTAATGTGTGAAAGCACCATGTCACCAATAACGAAAACGGAATATTGAACCATAAAGTCCAGCCTTCCAGCACTGTTCCGTCGCCCAGTTTATCAAGCTCTTTCAATAATCCGAATGGTACGAAAAGAATGAAAAGCAGCAAAAGGTAAGTAGTAATGGAGGAAAAGTTTCTCGGATACGGAAAGTTTTTAATTCTTTCTGCTTTCCCCTGATCATCGGTAAATTTTACCAGCTGCTGATTGATCTGCGTCCATTGGAAATCATTAATATCTCCCTTGGCATAGGCTTCTGAAAGTTCCCTGCTCTGAGCAGCCATTAATTGAGTGGCCCTGTTTTTCTTACTCAGAATGTATTGAAGTTCATCTTCGGCAAGGTATTTTTTCAATTCGTCTTCCAGCTTTGAAGTGCGTTCCGGAATTTCATACTTCTTAGCGTATTCATCAAATTGTGCGGTTCCCATATTTTCCCATACTCTCGGCTCCCTAAGTTGGAAACGGAGCGCAGTAAGCCATGCATAATGACGGAGAAACATTTCTTTTACTTTTTTTGGATCTTTTGCTGTAAGAGCATCCCTCAGTATATACCCGAAACTCCGGCTGTCATTGATGATGGAGCCATAGATCTGTCTGGCTTCCCATAACCTGCTGTAGCTGGCATTATTCTTAAATCCGACAATGAATGCGACGGCTGTTCCCATAATCGCAATCGGCTGCCAGGGGACTGAAAGAAATTTCCAACCAAAAAAGTATAATATTGTGGGAATTGCCGACAATATTGTTAAAACGTAGATACTCTGCCTCGTCCATTTTGCGAATTCGCGGGCTCCGAACCTTTTCCCTGAGTGCATATGTGTTTATTTTATTTATGTTTCTGTTTATTGTTAACCAACAGTTTTTTCTTCATCAGGCACTTTCAGGAATAACTATTGGTATTAGTTTTTGGTAAACGGAATATTATTATAAAAACCGATCTGAATCTGTCCGCGATTTCTGTTTTCCTGAATCTGGTTCATATATCCGGCTTCAATCCTCATGTTTTTATTGATTACATATCCCAATGCCCCGTATACTCTGTTTCTGTCGAACACCGGGCTGTCAAAATGCAGGAAAATCTCGTTATAGACTGATGCATAGAGAGATTTCGGCAGCATTTCTTTTTGAGTGATAGGAATATTCAATCCCAGCATATAACGGAATCTCATTCTGAAATCGCTTTCCAGGAAGCGCTCTTCCAAGCGATATCGGTGCTGCAGGTTGAAGCGCCCAAATTTCTGCTTGGTGATATACTGCTGGAAGATCCTGTGCTCAATATTTTCTTTTTTTTCACCGTTTACGTAAGGCTGGCTTAAAATAAATCCATATCCCAACAGCACATTGTTATTATTCTCGGTAAGATCATATCCTACCCCGGTACGGATCAAAAGCTGTTCAAGGTCTCCCACTGCATCAAAGTTCCGGTACTGGATTTCGTTATGCCAGTTCAGCTTTTTGCTGATCTTGTTATTTCCGAAATACATATACCATGCTCCCAGGTCATTCTTCTGTGCCCATGCACTTATTGATCCAAGACTTAATACTGTTAATGCCAGCTTCGTAAAAACCTTTCTCATAAATACCAATTACTATTATCTATCACGTTGAACAAATTTAATACTTTAAATCAATAATAGCAAATGATATTTACTGGGAAAGCAATAGATTAGTTTACACAGAATATTAACTTATAAATCCCGATGAAAAGATACTTTCTCTAATCTCTGCCCGGAATATGCTCCAGCAGGACATCATTTCCTTTTTTATCAAAATAAGTACAGGTCATCGCATCAAGGTCCATTTTCCAGCCTTCTATCCCGTTTTCTGCACAGTCATTACAGAAAGTGACATAATCTGTTCCTCCCTGCTGGTGAAGTTTTAATCTTTTAATAAAGTCTTCAAGTTTTACTGCTTCGGAAATACTTCTTACCCCATCATCTTTCTTTCCTGTAGTTGCCAACTGATTATCTTCATCAAAGTAATCTGTATTTCCGTCAGCAACATAGGCCGTATAATTGGAAACTCCCAGTTCTTTCAATGCCTGAATATATTTCGGAAAATCGGCACCGCTTTTTACTTTTTGGTGCTCAGCTTTAATATCATCAATGGTAAATTTCATCTTTATTGTTTATGGTTTAATCAATGCCTTTCTTTAAAAAGTCATTATCAAATTTAAAAATTTTCGGGATGCAAATGTATGATAAAATAAAAACCGACAGAAGATCTGTCGGTTTATTTTTAACTATATTTCTTATACAAAATATTCATATTAAGGATGCTGCTGCATTTTTGCAGGATCATCATAATTGACCATCCAGCCAATTCCGAACTTATCGGTGAACATTCCGAAATAAGCTCCCCAGAAAGTATCTGCCATTGGCATTGTTACCTGCCCGCCAGCAGAAAGTCCTGCAAATAATTTGTCTGCTTCTTCTTTAGACTCTGCATTTATAGAGATTGAAAAATTGTTCCCAGCTTTGAAACCGGAAGACCATTCTCCACCAGTATCGCTTCCCATTAAAATGGTTTCTTTGGAAATAGGAAGAGAAACATGCATAATTTTGTCTTTATCTTCTTCGGGAGTTTCTTTTCCGTCCATAGGAGGCATTTCTCCGAAAGTTCCGATATAAGGATATTCACCGCCGAACACTGATTTATAGAAATCAAATGCTTCTCTGCAATTGCCGTTGAATGTTAAATAAACGTTTACTGTTGCCATGATTTTTTTTTAATAAGTTTTTTTAAGATAAGTTTTTATACAGATTATCTGTGCTGATCAATCAGGATCATGTTTCCATCCGGATCTTTCAGGAAAATATGTTCCGGGCCCGAAGTGGTTTCATCAGCAGATTTATCAAGTTCAATTCCATTTTCCTTTAAATGTTTCTGAATCTCCCGGACATCATCAAAAGACTCCAGGTTTTGGGCATTTTCGTCCCAACCAGGGTTGAAGGTAAGCATATTTCCATCGAACATCGCCTGAAACAGACCGATCAATGTGTTTCCGTTTTTCATGATCAGGTAGTTCTGATCCATATTTCCGCCCATAGCAGAGAATCCCAGCTTTTCATAAAAATCTTTGGATTTCTGAAGGTCTTTTACGCTTAAGCTGAGTGAGAATACTCCTAATCTCATATTGTTTTTGTTTTTAAAGCTATTTTACTTCCTATAAATACAAGGCCCCAGACTGCAATTCCCAAGATCCAGAACCAGATAGGAGTTGGCAGAGACATCATCATATAAATGGTGATCATCAGAAAAATAATACCACAAACAACTGCAGATGTATGTTTTCCATTAGCTGCAATTTTTGAAGCTGTATATCCGGAAACGAAAGCTGCCAGTGCGTAGGCGATAATAACGAAGAACAACGCCATAAAAGGAGCGGATGCCACATATTCCTTCATGGCTTCCATATCATTGCTTCCTGCTGCTGCAGGTCTTGGATAGAGCATATGCCCTATTTTTTCTACGATGGTTATGCAGATGATCCCTGCAATAAGCCCTCCCGGGACTGCCAATATTCTTCTCAACATAATTATTGGTTTTTTAAGCGGGTTTTAAAGTCCAGTGTTCCGTCATAGCTTTTCCAGTCGCCGGTGAGTTCTATATCCTGATCTTCAATTTTTTCGGTTTTCTTATTCCATTTGAAGGTATAGGTGAACTTCCCTTTGAAAAGTCCTGAATGTTTTCCTTTATTTTCTTCTGCCAGTTCATATTCTCCGAATACTGTGCCTTTACTCTTGGCATCTTTGTATTTGGTAATGATGAATTTTCCTTCGAATTTTGCATAGTTATCATCAACAAGCGAATAACCGGAAACAAAATATTCCTGATCATTTTTCTTATTCTGTTCAGAAATATTGATCTTCATCTTTAATTCCTGCCCTTTGCCACCGATGGTTCCGATGTAAGGTTTACTGCTGTTGAGCCAGACATTTGAAATATCCGGCATTTGTGCCCATGCAAAATTACAGGCAAGAATGAGGAGGTATAAAAGTTTTTTCATAGATGGGTAAGGCTTAAACTCCGAACTGAGACAGGTGATGGTTCAGATGTTTCGCAAACATATTATTCCATTCCTGAGCGGTAAGTTTTCCAAAAGAAAAAGATTCTTTGCCATCAAAAGCATCCGGACCCAGCTGCTGTGTTTTCTGGATAAACCCGATTAGTCTTTTCTTTTCTTCTTCGAAATTTTTTCTTCCGGAGATCAGAAACTGCGGAGCTGTAGGAGAATCTCTAGGATATGCTTTTTCTCCCACTACTTTAGGTTTTACAAAAGTTTTCAGAATGAATTTGGCAATGGCTCCCGGCTTCTTATGTTTTTCAGGTTCGTATACCATTTCATAAGATATACTGCAGTGTGCCAGCATCTGGTCCACTGTCATTTTGCCCCATAAACCATGGGTATCTTCAACAAGTTTGTTTATTCTATCTATATAATTCTGAGCATCTTTTGCATCAAATACATTTTCCATAGTCTGTTAAATTATCTGAAAGCAAATATATCAGTTTTTTCTTTTGATTGGATAGGGCAACAAAAAAGTTGTTAATTGTTTTTAATTGAAATTTAACTGTCCAAAGTTATTAATGAACTGGGATATACTGATAAGACAGCCTGATGCCGGAAAAAACTCCTGTTATTTACTCTTCAATTTCCAGTTCTTCTATTTGCTGCGGGGCTGCCTTTTTAAAAATAAACCATAGTTTGATCTTCAAAGCAATCCAGCCTATAATGGCATATACCACAAGAAGAATGCTCAGATGTTGTAAGTAAGGATAAGTAAGCTCCACGGAGCCTTTCTGGATCAACAGGATTTTGAACGCCTGAAGAAAAGGGGTAAGCGGGATAATGTTTGCAATAAATTGTACGAAAGCAGGCATCGCACTTAATGGCCAAGTAAATCCACTGATAATGAATGCCGGTGAAGCAATGACCATCAGAATCTGTGTCGCTTTCAGTGCGTCCGGAATCAGGATACTGATGAACACTCCTAAAAAGGATACTGAACCCACAAAAACAGCTGTCAGAAGGATGAAGTTCAGTATTCCTTCCGGCATCGGAACCCGGAATATCATATGCATAAAGTAATAGATTCCTACAATAAGAATGGAAAATACCCAGATCGGGATTACTTTAATAAGCATCGTCGGGAAAGCCCATTTTTTCATTTTAAGGTATTCTTTTACAAAAGATCCTCTTTCAAACTCGGCGGCAAAGCTTACTGCCATGGCCAGGAGGATTACCTGCTGAAGCACAACCGCCAGCATGGCAGGCCACATGAAAATAAGGTAATTTCCGGTGGTATTGAAAAGGGTTATGTAATTGGCTTTGAAAGGTTCGTACTGGGTTGCTGCTTTGGTTGCAGGCATTCCGGCTTTCTGTAAAGCTTTTATGGAGGCTCCGGCAGAGAATGTTCCTATGGTTAATTGTAATGCTTTGGAAGCGAAATTTGCTGTAAGAACATTTCCGGTATTGATATATACATTGAGTTCAGGGTATTTTTTCTGAAGCATATCTGCTTCAAATCGGGAAGGAATAACGACTACGGCGGCGGCTTCATGACGGATCACCTCATCTTTCATGCTCAAAGGTTCCTGAACGTATTTTATAATCCGGATGCTTTTGTTGTCATCCAGCATATCAGTGAGCTGGCTGGACAAAGGGGTGTTATCCCTATCGATGACCAATACGGGTGTATTTTCAACTTTTCCGCTTTTATAAACGAATCCTAACAGGGTGGCATAAAATACCGGGGCCAGAAAAAATACGGTCCTTAAGGTAGAATTACCTATAAAAAGTTTGAACTCACGTTTTAAAAGCCGGAAAAATTCTTTCATCTTATTTCAGAATAACATTAGCATTGACTAAAATACTTTTAGCCTTATTCATATCTTTAGGTTTTACTTTGATCTCATATACGGCATCCTGAAGCTGATAATCAGGATAGGCAGTGGTAATATCCGCATATCTTGTCAGCTGTTTGATGTATACAATATTTCCAGCCAGGTTTTCTTTGTTATAGACGACCTGCATATTGACCTCCTGTCCTTTTTTATACTTTGCAATAGCACTTTCGGGAACGGTAAATCTGAAATAGGTACTTTCAGGAATATAACCGTTAAATAAAGCAAAACCCGCTGTTGCCAGTTCTCCCGTATTCAGGCTGATGGTTTCTATTTCCATGTCATTAGTGGCAATTACATATCTTTCAGAATAAGCAACATTGGCTTCCTGAAGTGCTCCTCGGGCCTGTGATGCCTGTCCTGCTGCCATTTCCACTTTTTCTACACGGGTTCCTCTTTTCACATCATCCAGTTCTGCCACTACAGCATCATACTGCGCTTTTGCGCCCTGAAGTTTTGCGTATACTTCATCATGAGCCTGTGGAGACATTAAGCTGTCGCGGAACATATTATTAGCCCTTTTGAAAGATTTCTGGGCAAATTCATATTGCTCTTTTAAGCCTTTATATTTGGCCTGAAGCTGTCTCAGCTGATCTGCCGTAGCTCCGTTTTTGGCCATTTGTTCCTGGGCTGTGGCTGCATTTACAGCACCCTGAGCCTGGGCTATTTTTGCAGAAACTTCTGGTACATCCAGCTGCGCAAGGGTATCCCCTTTTTTTACAGTCTGCCCTTCGGTAACGTATATTTTCACAATTCTTCCGGTTACTTTCGGAGCGAAGGAAATCACGTCCTTTTTGGTTTTCCCTTCGGAATCATTAAGGTTTTCTTTTTTTTCACCACAGCTCCCTAATAGAAAAAGAGCTGCAAAGAGTATGGGTATATTTTTATGCATCGTTTTAATGGTAAGGAGTTAATAAAGTTTGGCTATATTCAGTTCCTGAGTAGATCTCATCAGTTCAATTCCGGCTCTTCTCTGGTTGAAAACAGCGTTTTGGTATTCCAATTCTGCTGCTTCAAGATCATTTTCGGCATCAATCAGCTGGGACGATTTGCTCATCCCGTATCTGAATTCTTTTTCTGCCTGCACCAGTGCGTTTTTAGCCAGTTCTTTTTGTTTCGCTTTTAGCTCGATCTGTGCAGTGGCTATATCATAATTGGTTTGATTGTTAGCCAGATTCAGGGTTAACTTTTTCACGGCATCTTCTTTTTTGTTCTGGAGAATTTCTTTCCCAATCCGTGCGGTTTCTTCTGCGTGTTTTCCTTCTTTTCCGTCAAAAATTTCCCATTTAAAGCCTACGCCTGCCGTGAGTAACGGAAGAACATTGACGTTATTGGGTCTCCAGTCCAGTTTTGCTCCGCCATACCCTATTTCCGGAATGGCAGGAATAATATTTTCAGAGGTTTTGATTCTGCTTCCATAAAGCCCGATATAATAAGCCGAAGCCATCAGCTGTACTTTTGGAATCATCCACGTTCTTTCTGCTTTGATTTTGTAATCTGCCGCGCTAATTCCGTGATCGAGGGCTCTGATCTCAGCTCTCTGTTCAATTCCTTTTTCAGGAGCTATAAGATCTACCGGAGAAAGTACCGGAACAATCATTCTTAGGCGGTCTCTGTTGATACCGGTAAGAATATAAAGCTGGGTAAGAAGAAGTTCTTTTTTCCCTTCATATTCTACCATTTTAGCGTTCAGTGTTGCCTGAGCGAGTTCGATTTTCTTGTGATCGTACGGGGTAATGAGACCGTACCCTAAAGCTTTATCTGCTGTTTTCCTGTTGATATCCAGCCTTTTTTTGCTTTCATCCAATACTTTTTTAGACTGATGAATCAATGCCAGCTGGTCATAGGCTTTGGAAATATTAGCCACCACATCATCCTTCGTCTTTTCCAAAAGAATATCTTCGGATATTTTCTTTTCCTCAACCGCTTTTTTCATGTATTTCACCTTACCGCCTGAGTAAAGAAGCATTTTAGCCTCTGCTTTGGCGATTCCGGAGAAACCGGATATGTTGAGATTGTTATTAAAGCTTCCTTCCGGGATATTGATGAAAGGCGTGAGGTTAATTTCCGGCGATGTAAGTCTTGTGGTTGCATTAAGATATCCGACCTGTCCGCTCACTTCTAGTGTAGGCAGAAAAATGTCTTTCAGCTTGTGTTCGTCAAGATCGGTGAGTTTATTCTGGGTAATCTGCATTTTGAGATCAGAATCGCGAACCATAGCACTATCCAGCAGCTCTTTAAAATCCGGAGCAGACTGTGCCCAGCCAAAAGCAGGGAAAGCCAGAAAACTAAACGTAAAAATCAATAAATTGTTTTTCATGGTTTATGTTTATAACAAATATAATGCAAAAAAATGTTAATTCGTTACCGATATACATCAAAAATAGGTGAATTTAAAACAAGTTTAAAATACGTTTAGTTTTAACTCCCTATTTAACATAACTATAGAGTAATCGTTTAATTTCAATTTGAGAGATGTTTTAAATAAAAAAAAATTATTTTCAGTTTTTGGAAACGTAAAGTTCGATGTATAGGCAATGTTGATTTTTAAGGAAGCTAAGAAGGGAATCAACTTTGTTGATTCGATGAAGCGGACGTTGTAAGTATCCGGTTTAGTAATGATAAAATCGGCTTGATCTGCTCAATCCTCCAGACTAAAAAATGGTTATCAAATGAATTGAAATCTTTGATTTTCTAGCGCCTTAAATGCAGTATAATGATTCAAAACCTTGCGCCTGTTGCGTTTTCCAACATAATTAACCTTGGTTCGGGTTAAGAAGTTTAAGTATATAAGGCGAGAAGTTACTTTTAGTTATAAGTATTGACAACCATTGTAAAATCAAATTGCCTTAAAAAGATAAAAATACATCAACACTTATTTTTAATGACCTTCATAACTTCCTTCTCCTAGCTTTAAGCCAGTCTAAATAAGACATTTTATCCCGGACTGAGGGTATAATTGTTTTCAAATTTTGTTCATATTAAAATAACATATTAATCATTATAATTATCAGGTCGCTCCTACGGAGCTCACCTTAGATCATGTATTAAATTCTATGAACAGAGTACTCCTGCGGAGCACTTAAAAAAACTCAAATAACATCGTGTTTTTTTTACAAAAATTTATAAATTGATCATCAATTATAATGCTTAATATAAGTCTAATTTTATTATCCCGAACTCTGAGGTTAATTATTCAGGTTTCCCGCGGATTGCACGGATTTCAAAGATTTTGGTGAATGTTTTTCTTTCGCAGGTTGCGTAGATAAATACAGGTTTTTCGTTAGTAATGTTTATAAAAAACAAAACCTCCCCGCATTTCTGAGGGGAGGTTTTTATGTACTGCTGTTTCAGATTATTTCTGAACGGCTGTTTTCATTTTGGCATCAGGGCGTAAAACTCTGTAACGTACTTCTAAATCTTTTGGTACGTAGAATACTAACGGCAGTTTGCTGTTGTATCTTACAACCTCCGGCTGAAGGGTTACGAATTTTTTCGTCAGCTTCTTATCAGGGCAAGCCATTAAGGTTCCGCCTGTTTCTCCATTAGATTCTACTTCATAATAGTTGTAGCCCCATCCCTGAAGATCCTGGGTTTTCACATTTCCCATCAGGAAATATTTGTTACAGTCCAGCATTTTTTCAGCACCTACAAAGAATTCTACTTTTAAATCCGCTTCATTTTTTGCAACAGGCAGCTGAATGTATACCTGCTTGTATCCTTCTTTAGCTTTTGGGAACATTTGAATTTCCAGCTTCTCAAACTTTTCAGCTTTCTTTTGTGCGAAAGCATTTACACCTGCAAGCATTACCAATCCTGTAATTAAAGTTTTTGAAAATCTCATTTTGTTTTATTTTAAAATTTTACTACTTCCCTATGGCCAAAAATCATTCCAAAATAGAAACGGCTGTTCCTTTTATGTGTGAATTCATCTGCGGAGCATAGTAATTCTGCATCGTGGTAATCCCGTTGGAGAACTTTCCTGAAGCATTGACAACCACATCATATTCAAATACATACTTCCCTTTCGGCATGTACTGGATGTAGAAGTTGGTGGAGGCATCTTTGGTGGACTGATAATATCCTAAATTATTTTTCCACTGGTATCCGGACAGCACATCTAAAGGTTCAAATCCTGCAGCACGCATATCTTTAATATGGATGAATTCCATAGCGCGGTCTGTATTCAGGATCATTCTTACGGTTACTTTGTCTCCTACTTTCAGCGGGGTTTCAGACGAAATTTTCTGAAGTTCCTCTCCATTCACTGTTTTTATCTTTTTATACAGCTCTTTGGTCACCGAGATATAGTTTTCTGAAGATTTAATCTTATCCAGATCTTCGTAATACTGCCAGAACAGTCCTCCCTGAACAATTCCAGGTCCGGGTTTTGTAATGGTAACGGTTGCTAAGTTTTTATCTACAGCGTCTGTTTTTACGGCAGATTTCACATATCCGGTTGCCTGGGTCTGAGGTGCCAGCTCTTTTCCGCCCCAAATGATTGTAGCTTTATCACTTTCAGCACTGGTCCATGACTTTCCTGAGTTCAGGATGGTAAAGATCACTTCTGAGGTTCCTCTTGAGCTGCCCCATGAGTTTACTTCTTTCTGGGTTACCAACCAGATTTTCATATCTTCAATGAACTTCTGGTCATTAGCCTTCAGCTTATTGAACGCTTCCAGAGCTCCTGCATGATTCACTACTTTTGATCCGAACCAGCCCCAGTCATTCAGGTTCTGTTTCCAGTAAACGCCCTGTGTTTTTGTGTCTGTGGAGGTTTCTTTCAGGTAATTCATCAGTTTATCCGAAACGTCTTTCAGGCCATAGTCATTCATCAGTAATGCAGCACGGTGAAGTCCGAAGAAAGTGAAATCAGTGATCTTCGCGGTTTTTGCTTTTTGTTTTACCAATGATTTCAATGTAGCTCCTTTTCCTTTCAAAGGATATTGTTTTTCCCAGTAGTTACGGGTATCAAGGTAATCCATCGTCCAGTTATTCCACACATTTTCTTTTTTCACATCCCAGTATTTGCTGACCTCACTATCAACATACTGAACCAGTTTTGCAACAAGCTCATTCTGTTCTGTTCCCTGATAATCTTTTACATTATCTTTTAACCATGAATTGATCTTTCCTAAGTTTTTAAGAATGTATAAAGAAGTTCCGTACGAGCTTGGATACCCGGAATACCATGAGAATCCGCCGTCAGGGTTCTGTAGTTTTCTGAAATCGTCCCAGCTTTGGCTGATGGAGTTTCTCATCGTATTAACATCAAATAACAGCGCCAGTTTCTGCATCTGTTCGTTTTCATTTTTACTTTCCAGTACCCAAGGGGTTTCTTCAAGTAAAAGCTGTTTCAGTTCCTGATTTTTCTCCAGATTTGAATTCAGCAATCCTTTGTTCTGGTATTCTTCAAAAACAGTTTTCATTTTCGGATTGGCTCTGAAGATCTCAGAGGCTAAAATATCCGCAAACCATTTGTTGAACACGACATCGGCAGAATTATTCTGATCATTTTTCAGGCTTGGCAATGCAAACATGATCTCCCAGATCGGATTGGTAGTCAGTTCCAGTGTATTGGAAACATTGGAAATTGTTGTTGAGTTTGTATTCTTAAGATTTTCCAGGACAAATGTTTTGGTTTCTCCTTCTTTTACAAAAACAGGAACAGCATCTGTTACCAGCATTCTGTTAGGAAGTACGGCTACTGCCTGCTGCTCACCATCTGAATAAGCTCCTGCTTTGGCTACCACTTTCATGATGATAGACGAAACATTATTCGGAACTTTAAGCTTCCATGTCAGGGCAGAATTTCCGTTTTCACTTAAATTAAAGTTCTGAGCTCCTGCATTGATTCCGAATTTTGAAGTAATATTCTCATTGGTGAACGCATCCAGAATCTGTAATTCCGCAGAACCGCTTAATTTTTTATCGGTAAGATTCGATAATTTAGACTGAAGATTCAGTTCATCCCCCTCCCTCAGGAATCTTGGATAATTAGGGGTTACAGAGAACTCTTTCTGGGTCACGACCTGTTTTTCCAATACAGCTGCTCTGGCATCTTTGGTATGGGCCAGGAACATCAGCTTCCATTTTGTAAGGGCTTCCGGAGAAGTAAATTCAAAGCTTACGTTTCCTTCCGCATCGGTTTTCAGATCGGGATAGAAGAAGGCTGTTTCGTTCAGATTCTGGCGTACAGGAACTTTTTCAAGGTCTTCTGAATTTACAGCCTGATCGTCAACATCTAATACTCCGTCAGCATCTGCTGCCTGAGCCTCAACTTTCATTGCTTTTTTCTGCCCATATGCCATCATCACAACTTCATCAACACTTACTTCTTTTGCAATGGCAGTAGGAGCAGGGGCCATTTTGTTACGGGCTAAACCTCCTATATTTCCAGCTACATAACCATAGATGTCATTATCAAACCAGTTGAAGCCAGGAACCTGCACAGATTTACCGTTATAGTATTTCAATCTTTTCTGATAATAAGCCTGCTGCAGATATTCACCGATTTCATATGAGGTGATCAGAGAATAAGGCATATAAAGCTTCTGCCAGTTGAAACTGTTAGCCGCAAACTGATCCAGTGACATATCATACATATTGGCCAGTACCTCAGCATTTATTTTTTCCTTGTCATTTCCTGAAACTTTTACGCTCCATTTTTCTTTTGAACCCGGTTCCATCTTATCTCTGAAGGTTACGGTTTCTATTTTCAGTGGCTGTTCTGAATCTTTAATTTTCAGGACTACAGATTTTGTCTGCACATCGTTGAATGCTACGACCTGGAACTGAAGATTCAGCGCAGAAATTCCTTTATCTTTAGGAATGTCTGTGGTATATTCCAGTACTCCTTTTTTCAGTTTATGGGTTTCTGAAACGGTTTTTCCGGTTCCGTCCTGTACAAAAACATTCACTGTGGCATCCGGTATTGCAGAATAAACATATATTTTCGCCTTCTCCCCTCTTGAGAATTCATTTTTAGGTTCAATGACTTTCAGGAAGGTTTTCTGTGCCGGTTTTAAGGCTCCTTTATCCCAGACACTGAAGTTCTGAGAGGATTTAATGGTATCTTTTCCTTCGATATTATAAAGCTCCAACTGATAATCTCCTGCATCCAGTTTTCCTAAATCCAGTTCTGCTGAAGGCTGCTGCTGTTTTTCCATAAGCACCTTCTCTGTTTTCCAGTTTTTAACCTCATCATTTTTATCGAAAAGATCATGAGGAAATCTGTTGATGAATTCTTCTTTTGAAAACTTCGGAAGATCCTGAACCGCCGACTGGAAGTTCTCTCTGAAAATTCTGTCCGGAGCCGCCAGTTTGGAAAGCTTAACCTGGTAAGATTTTTTCAGATCCTGTTCGTTGTAGTTTCTGGTTTCCACTTTCAGCTTTACATTTTCATCACTGAAGGCATTGTTAAGCTCATCTGCTTTTATGTAGTGGGAAACTGAAGCTACCTTCAGCTGTGTATCTGCGGATTGGGTTTCTCCATTAATGTCTGTTACGGAAGCATTGATTTCATAATTATCGATCTGAATTCCTTCTAAAGTTTCATCTTTTTTAAGGTCCAGACGAATGACAAATTCTCCTTTTTCATTGGTTTTCGCTTCGCCCAGAATAGAGTTTTCATTATCATTTCCACGCGGGTACCACCAGAAATATCTCCATCGGATATTATGTTTTTTGATCTCATAATTTACCGTGGTATTGCTTAAAGCCACTCCGGAAAACATCATTGCTTTTCCTTTCAGCTCTATGGTCTGTCCGTATTTATATTCGTCTTTTACAGGATCAAAGGTTACTTCAAACTTAGGTCTCTTGTATTCTTCCACCCTGAAATCTTTATAGCCTTGAGAACCTGCATCTGTTCTCAAGTAGAAAACACCGTTCAGCTGGCCTTTTGGAAGGGTAAAACTGCCGTGATAGGAACCAAATTCGCTGGTGGTAAAATCCTGGGAGGAAACATCCTGACCGTTGGCATCCTGAAGGGTAATTTTCTGCTTCAGACCTGCCGTTACAGATTCTATTTCCTTATCAATTTTTGTATTGATCACTTTAAAATAAACGATCTGTCCCGGTCTGTAGATGGCTCTGTCGGTAAAGATCTGAGCCTGGAGACGGGATTGTTTATTCGGATTATATTCTTCTGCCGTTCCGCTGTTTCCGTAGACCTGCATGATCTGGAAATCGTTGCTTTTCGGCTGGCGGATCAGGAATGTTCTGTAGTAGGCATTGCTGGCTGTAGACGGAAATTTGAAAATTCCATTTTCATTGGTTTTGCCATCAATTTTATTTAATGTTTTATTGGAAACAAATTCATAAAAAGTAAGACCTTCATTCGTTATAGGGTTTCCATTCTCACTGCTTACCAGTTTCATTTCATTGGAAAGCTGATTACGGTCCGTTTTGTTCTGATAAATGATCCTGTTTCCGGAAACCAGAAAATAGAAATTCTGTCTGGAATCGCTGTTCTTATCATTTGATCCTGCTACTGCATATTCAGCAACATAAGCTCCTGCCGGAAGAGGTTTAATCTCCAGAGAAGTTTTATGATTCTGATAATCTTTGGCATCGGCAAGCTGGAAAGTTTCTTTTCTTACCAGATTTTTTTTGATGTTTCCGAATGTATTGTTATAGCTGCCCTGTATGTATTGCATGAATGGAAGAAAGTCTTCTTTTACTTCATAAATGTTCAGGGAGAATTCGGATACATTTTTATGTTCTGCAACAATATGAACAGGCAGATTACTCTGCGTCTGCTGCTCATATTTAATGGTAAGCAGCGGATTGGTGATCTGGTTTTCCCTGTTTTTAATGTTTTCAAGGAAGAGCGATTTCGGGTACTGCTTTTTCGCCTGATCTGCAACAGCCAGAGCTTCTTTTATGTTCTTTTTGATGATAAGCTCACTCATGATCTCTTCCATGATGACTACTTTGTAATCACCTTCTGTTCCGGATTTCAAGAGACTCTGAAGCTGTTCAAGTTTATCTTTACAACGGTTGTAATCACAGTTTTCCGTCAATTTTTCTTTCATGAAATAGAGCTTTGAATTTCCGCTGTTCTGCGCAATAAGCTCATCGAAAACAGTATTGATTTTTGTTCTGTTTTCTGTAAGTTCATTTTTTGTAAAAAATCCGTTGTCAGAAAGGAAAGCTATCTTTTTTAAGGAATACCAGTCAAGAAGCGTTGGAAAATAAGCGATATCCTTTGTTTCTGTCAGCATATCCTGGTATTTCTGCAGGTCAATCTTTTTCATTTCCGGTTTGCGGCTGTCCAGTTCCTGATAGCTTTTGGAGAGATAGTTTTTAAAATCCAGCTTGCTCCAGGTTTCTATCTTTGACAGATCCTGAGAGTTGATATTGGTTCTGCTATTTATCTTCCAGGAGTTCTGACTGTAATAATCCTGAAAAAACTCATTCATCAGAACCCTGAACACCAGCTGCTCTTCTCCTTTCAGTTTAGCTTCTGTGGTCTGAAGCTTGTTAAAAAACTTGGAGACGGCATCATTCTGATCATCGTCTACGGTCCGGTTTACGATACTGAATTCCGCTTTCAGGGAACGAATCAGCTGAAGTACATTATTTTCTTTCATGGCCTGGTTTTGTATGTCTAAAATAATGGGAAGATTGGATTTGTAAGCTCCTCTGGCGCCGTTGTCCGTAATCTTTTTCCATTGTCCGTCGTAATACTGTTGCGCCTGCATTTTAGGGTAAAAGCTAAAACACAGCAACATCATTAATAGTTTGACATTTCTCATCTGTTATATGTTATTTTCTAATTTCTATTTTATCTCCTTTGGTTCTGGCATTCATCTGAGGTGCATAATAATTCTGCAGGGTGGCAAAACCACTGGAGAAGTTTCCTGAAGCGTTGCACACCAAATCATATTCAAATACATATTTCCCTTTCGGCATGTAGTAAATATAGAAGTTGGTGGAAGCATCTTTGGTGGCCTGATAATACCCCAGATTATTTTTATACTGATAACCGGAAAGTACATCTACAGGTTCCAGTCCTGCTGCTCTCATATCTTTCAGGTGGATATACTGCATTGGACGATCTGTGTTAAGGATCATCCTTACGGTAATACGGTCTCCTACGGTAAGCGGACTGCTGTCTGTGATTTTGATCAGCTCTTCTCCGTTTGTGGTTTTTATTTTTTTATAATACTCTCTTGTCATGGAAAGATAGGTTTCTGTGGATTTTACATTTTCCAGGTTTTCGTAATACTGCCAGAACAATCCACCTTGTGCAATTCCCGGGCCGGGTTTTGTTACGGTTACCTCAGCCAGCTTTTTATCGACCTTATCAGAATGAATGGTCTGCTTCAGATAGCCTGTTGTTTTGGTTTGTGGAGCTACTTCTTTTCCTCCCCAGGTTACGGTAGCCTTATCCGCTTCCGGGGTGGTCCAAGATTTTCCTGAATTCATGAGGGTATAAATAATTTCAGCGGTTGTTCTGGAATTTCCCCATGAATTGGTTTCTTTCTGTGTGGCCAGCCAGACTTTTGATTCTTCAATAAAATTAATATCCTCGGGTGTTACTTTGCTAATCGCTTCTATGGCGCCAGCATGATTTACCGCCTTGGATTCATACCAGCCCCAGTCATTGAGGTTCTGTTTCCAGTAAGCGCCCTGTGTCTCTGAAGAAACAGAGGTTTCTTTGAGGTATTTAATCAGCTTTTTAGAGGTATTTTTCAATCCGTAGCTGTCATAAATAAGCGCTGCCCTGTGAAGACCGAAAAAAGTAAAGTCTGTAATTTTAAATTGGTCTGCACGGGTGATAATATTCTGTTTCAGACTTGCCCCTGTTCCCTGCAGCGGATATTCTTTTTCCCAATAGCGTCTTGCATCCAGATAATCCAGGGCAAAGTTGCTCCACGGGGTATTTTCATTTTCCTTCCAGTGGGTTACCAGTTCCCTGTCGATATAATGGATCAGGGAAGAAACCATATTCGCCTGTCCTGACTGATACTGGTTTATTCCTCCTTTCAGCCATTCATTCATTTTCCCAAGATTTCTGAGGATGTATAACGAGGAAACATATGAGCTCGGGTACCCCGGCAGCCATGGGAATCCTCCGTCTCCGTTCTGATATTGTAAAAGAAGTTTCCAGTCGCTGTTGATGGATGCTTTCATGGCATTGACTTCAAAAAGCCTTGAAATCCTGTTCATGGTTTCTGTTTCAGACTGGGCATTCAGCACCCAGGGAGTTTCTTCCAGCAGCACTTGTTTAAGCTCCTGATTTTTTTCAAGATTGCTTTTCAGGAGGTCGGCGCTTTTGTATTCATCAAAAACGGCTTTCATCCTTGGATTGGCTTTGAAAATCTCGGTTCCCACGATGTCTGCAAACCAGGTATTGAATATGGCATCAGACGTGATATTGAGGTTCTGGCTCAGATCCGGAAGAGCAAAAAGAATCTCCCAAACCGGATTTGTTTTTAGTTCAAGGGTGTTGCTGATGTTTTCAACCGTCGCAGAAGTATTGTTTTTAAGATTTTGGAGGGTAAAGGTTTTGGTCTGCCCTTCTTTCACAAAGATAGGAACGGCATCGGTAAGCATCATTCTGTTGGATAGTACGGCAACCGGGATCTGTTCCCCATCGGAATACTCTCCTGCTTTTGCCACTACTTTGATGATGATTGATGTTGCTTTATTGAATGGTGTTTTAATTTTCCAGCTGACCACGGAATTTCCGGTATCTTTTACTTCAAAATTCTGTACCGCTGAATCAATTCCGAACAGCTTTGAAATATCTTCATTGGTTTCTGCGTTGAGGATCTGCAGGGAAGCTGCCCCAGACATGTTTTTGTCTGTGAGGTTGGAAATTTTGGTCTGGAAGTTCAGTTCATCCCCTTCTCTCAAAAATCGCGGATAATTTGGATTTACGGACAGTTTTTTCTGGGTGATGATGTCTTTTTCCAGAATAGCCGTTCTCAGGTCTATGGTGTGGGCAAGGAACATCAGTTTCCATTTGGTCAGGGCTTCCGGTGTTGTAAATTCAAAGCTTACATTTCCATTGGCATCCGTTTTCAGGTTTGGATAGAAAAACGCGGTTTCGTTAAGATTCTGACGGGCTTTCACATCGTCCAGATCTTCTTTCTTCTTTTCTTTCGGTGCTGCATCTTTTTTATCAGACAAACGCCTTTCATTATCACTGTCAAAGCGTCCTTTTTCATTGTCAGAACGACTTACCACCTCCATTGCCTTCCGGCTGGGTTCCGGACAGCCATTGTACGAAGAGAGCCCCGGAACAGTAGGACAGGCATCATTCATATCATCAATTCCATCACCGTCTGTATCGGTAATCAGTCCATATTTTATCAGCAGCCTGTGAAACAGACCTTCTTCAAACCAGTTAAACTTTGGAATATAAACTCCTTTTGTTTCCAGATAATTGACTTTTTGATACCAGTCAAGAGTCTGCATCAGGTTTCTGATATTGTAATCCTGCATAACATTTACAGGTCTGTAATATTTTATAAAGTTATAGGTATTGGGAGCAAATTTATCCAAAGATTTATCATACATATTGGCCAACACTTCGGCAATCACTTTTTCGTTATTTTTCCCCGAGATCTTAACACTCCATTTTTCTTTCGTACCTGGTTCTACTTTATCCCTGAAAGTCATCAGTTCAATTTTCAAAGGATCTTCTTCCTCTTTAATTCTAACCTGAGCATATTGATTCTGTACATCATTATAATAAGCCAGAGCAAACTGTACATTATATTGTGTGATCTTTTTCTCTCTGGATACCGGGAAGCTATACGTTAATATTCCGTTGGTAAATTTCTTTCTTTCGATGGTCCTTTTCCCCTGTCCGTCCTGAAAATAGATATTTACAGATGCATTAGGAATCGCTGAATAAGCATAAACAACGGCCTGGGAGCCTCTTTCCACCTTATCTTTCGGGCCCATGACCTTCAAAAACGGATATTGATTTTTCCCCAATTTCTTTCGGCTCCATATCTCAAAATCCTGTTCAGCTTTTATAGTGTCTTTGCCCTCAATATTATATACCAGAAGTCTGTAATCTCCTGGTTCCAGTTTTCCAAGATTCAATTCTTTATCATCTTTTGTTCCGTCTATAATGGTTTTCAGGGTTTCCCAATTTTTACGGTTCTCAGAATGATCAAAGCGGTCATGCGGAAATTTTTTCAGAAACTCTTTTCTGGACATTCCCGGAAGGGTTTGAATCAGATTTTCAAAATTACTTCTCAGAACGCGTTCCGGCTGCTTCAGCTGGACCAGTTTTACCCTGTAATTCTTATTCAGGGAAACATCATTATAGTTGTAGGCTTTGACTTTAATTTTCAGTTCATCTTCAGCAAAAGCTTCTTTTATTTCATCGGTTTTTAAATAATGGGAAACTGAGGCTACTTTCACATTGGTTTCTGCCGATTGGGTTTCACCATTGATATCCGTTACAGACGTTTTTATTTTATAGTTATGAACCTGTATTCCTTCTGTGTTTTCATCTTTTTTAAGATTGATTTTAATGACAAACTCTCCTTTCTCGTCCGTTTCTGCTTTTCCCAGGATTGAATTTTCATTGCTGTAGCTCTCGTATGGGTACCACCAGAAATATCTCTGGCGGATATTCTCTCTTTTAATTTCATAATTAACGTTGGTACTGCTCAATGGAATTCCGGAGAATGTAACAGCTTTTCCTCTCAGTTCAATGGTTTCGCCGTATTTATAATCTTTTTTGATGGTATCAAAAATGATCTCAAATTTAGGGCGCTTATATTCTTCTACAGAAAAATATTTAGAGTCACTTATATGACCTCCTTCAGCATAACCAGAGGCTTCAAGCCTGAACTGTCCGTTCAATCTGTCTTTTGGTAAAACAAAACTTCCGCTATACGATCCGAATGCATTGGTCGTAAAATCCTGGCTGCTCACGATCTGCCCGTTGGCGTCATACAGGGTCACTTTCTGATTTTTACTGACGGTAAGCCTGTCTGATCTTTTTTCAGCATCCGGGTAGGTGGAAATAGCCTTAAAATAAACCGTCTGTCCCGGTCTGAAGATCTGCCGGTCCAGGAAAAGTTGCGTATGTGGGTAATATGCCTCATATGAACGGGAAAAATAGGTACCTTCTACGATGTTGTAATCATTTCCTGCCGGATCATACATCAGACGACGCGGAACATTATATTCCACTATTTTTTCGGAAGGAAATCTAGCCATATTATCTGTATCAATCATCAGCTGGGTTTCGTCTATTCCGGAATAGTCTCTGAAGTTAAATTTAAAAAGCCGGGTATTGGGTTTCAGTTTTCCGTTTTCACGGTCAACCAGAACATAATCTTTATTTTCATCATAAATTATCATGGAAGAGGTGATAATAAACATAAATTTTGACACCTCTTCTCCGTTAATATACTCCCCGATATATACTCCCTTAGGAAGCTCTTTCATTTCAAGAGCCGTGCTGTATTTAAGATAATCTTTCTTATTGGGAAGGCTGAAAGAATCTGTCCTGAAAAGGGTTTTATCTATTTTTTTATACTCCTCTTCCTGGGGATCTACCTGATATCCTAAATAGGCCAGATACTCTAATTGCTTTTTAACGTTATTAACCTGATATATTTTAAGGGTAAAGCGGTCTGTATTTTTATGATTGGCAACGATCTGGATAGGCTTTCCGGGTTCGTTATGAACTTCAAGAGAAAGTGTAAGAGAGCCTGCTTTTATCTGGTTTTCCTGGTAGATAATATTGCTCAGAAATTTTGAACCGGGATATTCTTTCTTTATTTTATCAATCAGCTCTACAGCCTGAATATACTTTGATTTGCCGGTGTATTCTCCCACTATATTTTTTACAATTAAAATCTTGTAATCTCCTTTTACAGGGGAATTGACTAATGCTAACTGCTTATCCAGGAAATTTTCATCTTCTTTGATACTGTTTTCATAGATCAGTTTCTGGTGCTGGAAATATAGTTTAGAATTAGCGGTATTAAAATCAATCACATTCTGATATAAAGCAAGAACAACAGCCTGATTCTCTTTTAATTCATCTTTGGTGAATATATCACTGTTGTTCAGGAAATCAATATTTTTTTTAACCTTCCAGTCGTAAAGAGAGGGAAAGAACTGAAAATCGCGTTCATTTTCAAAGGCGTCTTTGTATTTCTCAATATTTATTTTCCGGAGTTTATCATCAACTGCGGTGAGTTCTGACAATCTTTTCAGGTAAAAGTTTTTGAAATCAAGCTTCGTCCAGGATTCTATTTCTGAAATATCTCCTTTAGCGACATTCGTCCGGCTCAGAATCTCCCATTTTTTAAGGTTATAATAATTTTCAAAGAATTCTATCTCCAATACTTTAAAAAAAAGCAGATCTTCATTTTTCAATCTTTTTTCCATATTACTGATCTTGGAAAAGAAAACGGAAGCATAATCGTTCTTCGGATCGTCCTGAGTGGCTTTATATACTGCAAATTCTGCCTTCAGAGACTTGATTATTTCCGTCGTATTATTCTCTTCTACAGCTTTGTTCTGAATCTCAAGAATAAGGGGCAGATTGGATTTGAAAGTTCCGTCTTTGTAGCTTTCTGCAATTTTCTTCCACTGCTCTTCATAAAACTTCTGTGCATGGAAAAATATGCACGAAAAAGCAAAAAAGAGAAGAACACATTTGGAGATGATTTTCATAGGTATTAATTTTGATAAATGAATGTTTTAAAAGTACTGAAAAAATACATTATAGACAGCCAGCTCTATGTCTCTTTAATGGGAACTCTTTTTGCAGTATTTTTTATGAAGGAGCAAAACACATTCCGTTTCCCGTCTGTATTACTGATCTTTATCACTTATTTCAGTGGTTATCTTTATACCAAATATCAATACACCCAACATTTCCTTAAGATTGTGGCCTTAAATGCCATAGCCGGGGTTATCTGCGCTTTTCTGATCATTCATAATCATAATGAAATAAGGCTTCTGAAATGGTTCATCATTGTTGTTCTGGGACTGCTTTACAATAGCTTTTTCCTTGATGTATATATCCGGAAAATCCCGCTTCTGAAGGTTTTTTACGTTGGATTGGTCTGGGCATTGGTGAACTGCTGGCTTACGCTTCCTGAATTCAGTCTGCCCATTTTCCTGGTCAGTTTCTTTTTTATAACAGCATTAGTCCTTCCTTTTGACATCCGGGATATGGACAGCGATACGATACAGACGTTCCCTAAAATGATTGGGATTCAGAATACGAAGTATATTGCGTATATTCTTGTATTTGTTAGCTGCCTGATCTCCACTTTTTATCTTAAACCATTATATGCTGGAGCATTTTTCCTTTCGGGTATCATAACTTATATTTTCATTTATTTCGCTGAAAATAAACGTGATGACACTTATTTTTCCTTCGGAGTGGAAACCTGTTCAGCACTTCCTTTTTTATTTTTACTAATAATGGAGTATTTTTGACGAATGATTATCAAGAAGCTTTCTCTTTACAATTTCAAAAACCATTCGGAGAAGAAATTCGAGTTCTCGCCACAGATCAACTGTTTTGTAGGGAACAATGGTGCCGGAAAGACCAACATTCTGGATGCCCTGCATTATCTGTCTGTAGGGAAAAGCTTTTTAGGCAATACGGATTTTAACAATATCAAACGGGAGGAAGACTTTTTCACCATCGATGCCGAGGTCCTGAATGAAGACAGTGAAGACACCATCAAGATCTCCCAACCCAAAGAAGCTAAGAAGATCATCAAAAAAAATGATAAAAGCTACGACAGACTCGCCGATCATATCGGATATTTGCCCAGTGTGATGATTTCTCCCTATGACTCCAACCTGATCTCGGATTCCGGAGAAAGCCGCCGGAAGTTTCTGGATTCTATGATTTCCCAGACGGATTCAGGCTATCTTTTTGATCTGATCCAGTATCAGAAAACTATACAGCAGAGAAATGCCCTGCTTAAATATTTTGCGAAAAACAGAACCTGGGATAAAGACTCACTGGAAATTTATGATGATCCAATTACCCGATACGGAACTAAAATTTTTAATAAAAGAAAAGAGTTTGTAGAACAACTGAATCCTATTGTTCAAAACTTTTATCAGATTATTTCGGGAGGAAAGGAAACGGTATCGGTTATTTATGAATCCCATCTTCTTGAAAACTCTTTTGAAGAACTTTTAAAGGAAAGTCTTGAAAAAGACAGAATGCTTACTTATACCTCAAAAGGTGTTCACAAAGATGATCTTCTTTTTGAAATGGACCATGTTTTAATTAAGAAAATCGGATCGCAGGGACAACAGAAGTCTTTCCTTATTTCCCTTAAATTAGCTCAGATGAATCTGGTAAAAGAACTGACCAAGAAGACTCCTATTCTTTTACTCGACGATATTTTTGATAAGCTTGATGATACAAGGGTTTCCCAGTTGATTGAACTGGTTAACAAAGAAAGTTTCGGACAGATTTTCATTACGGATACCCACAGGGAAAGAACAGAAAGTGTGGTGAAGAAAATTAATGAAGAAAGTATTATTTTTGAGATATGACATCAAAAATCCTCGCTCTGTTATTTTCAGTGATTTTTTTATTTTCTTACGGCCAGAAGAAAAAGAAAAAAACTGTAGATTTATTGTCAGAATACAATTCTTATCGGGACGGTGATCTCAGAAAGGATTTCAAACCCATTCCCCTCCAGAAGAGAATGGCCAGATTTCCGTTTAATAAAGCGACCAAGGTAAAGATCATTTCTTATAATCTGAATTTAAAAAGAACGAGTGCAGGCTCTTATACGCCACCGCCTCCACCACCAAAAACAAGGGAAGACTCTATCAATCTCACCAGATATTATGACAGTATCAGAAAAAATGTAAAGTTTGAATTGAGGGAAGCGGTTAAACATTCTAATATTGAAGGAATTCAGGAATCTAAAACGTTAACACATTCTGAAATTTCCGAGCTCACGGATGTGATCTACAATACCTGCAATAAATATTATATAAGTGTTGTTTCTACAAGCGGATGCTTTTTTCCAAGAAATGCCATCCTGTTTTATGATAAGAATGATGAGATTTTTGCTCATTTCGAAGTTTGTTTTGAATGTTCAGGAATAGAATCTTCACCGAAAAAGATGCTGGAACCCATCGAAACCTGTGAATATCTTTATCCGGACCTGGAAAAGTTTTTTAAAAGCAAAGGTTTAACCACTCAATTTATAGGGAGAAAATAGTATGAAGAAGAAAAAACGTGAATATCAATCGTCAGAACTTGTGAAGTCTTTTGCAAGAATTTATGGTTTTGAAGATAAGCTTGTTGCCTTTGAAATCAAAGATTTTCTGGAAGATTATCTTGATAAAAGTCTTTTCAGCGAAATCCGAAGCGTAAATATTGAAGAAAAATGTGTGGTGATTAAAATAGAATCTCCCCTGCTTAAGCATGATTTTCAGATGAGGAAGAGTTTTTATCTGAAAAAGTTCCAGGATAAGTTTGGAGAGGAAAAGTTTAATGATCTTAAGATTTTATAGAACTCTTTTGCCTGGCGGATATTTTTATCGTTTCCCACAGAATACACAGATTGGCACTGATCTTTGCGATTATTTTTATTCTCGCAGATTTTGCAGATTGCGCAGATTTATTTTCACACCAATAAAAACTTAAGTAAATTATAATATCAGTATTAAGTTTAATTCGTGTATTAGTGGCAATTTACCAGCCACTAATGCACGAATTTTTTTTAAAACTTCACACAAAATATACGGATGTTTGTGGATATTTTTTCTCCTATATTTCATGGATTCATTATATAGGTTTTGGCTAAAGCCAATGGATTGTTTTTTATTATTTTGGCGGACTAAAGTCCGCCTCTATTGAATAAATTCTGCAAATAACACATAATTCCTGCTGATCATAAGATAGAATGAATTGCAGCTTTCTTTATCATGATGATGAGCTGCCAATGATGTCTTTTTATTCCAATTTCAAAGCTCTTATTGCCTCATCCTTATCAAAAAACAGTCCTGAGTTTTTTACAAAACCATAAGTAGTATCTGTATTCTTATTGATAATATAGCTCACTTTAAATGGGTTGCTCTCAAAATCTTCATAAGCAGGCATAAAATCTTCTAAATACTTGTCTAAGTATTGATATTTAAAATCTGTAATATCGATGATCACATGCTTTACTCCGGAAAATTTTAAAAATTTCTTTAAAGCAGCGTACATCCTTTTTGTTTCTAATATATCATCCTCAAGGTCTTTGGTAGGCCCGGGATAGGCTCCTGTTATTTTAAAATAGCCTAATCCATTTTTTTGGTCGTGCTTAATTTCAAAGGAAATAAAATGAGTATGTTCCAGTGCTTCAACAAATTTAGGTTTCTGGTATTGGTCATCATATATTCTTATTTTCCCGTCATAATATTCTTTTTTCAGTAATCCGGAACAATAGTTTAAAGCCTCTAATTCTGTATCGAAAACGTTATTTTCCTCAATGCTGAAGTTCCCTTTTATAAAAATAAACCGGTCTTTGTAGATAGGATTTAATCTGAAAGGAGTATTTGTATTATTCTGTAAGTCAGAAAAATTAATTATTCGATAAGAAGTAGTATCATCGTAAAACTCTTCATTAAGATAAAATTTCAGTAATTCTGATTCCTCCATTGAATCAATTTTCCCGGTAATATTGATTATGGGAACGTAACTATCACTTTTTGTTAATTTCCAGTAAACAGTTTGGGTTATAAAATAGGTTTTGGGTTCTGTATATGCTTCTAATTTCATATTTTAAAAATAGTAATTCTTACTTCTCATATATTCTGATATCCTCTCTTTAAGATTTTATTTTTTATGGGGCCAAAATAAATACCGCTAAAAAATGTAAATTTATCCGAATGTTTCCGAATGGAAAAATTAACAGACCAAAAACTAATAAAAATGAAAGTGACAAAAATAATGTACGCTCCAACAGCAGTTACACAGTTTACCTACAGATTCAATAAAGAAAATAATACCCACATTGAACATACCCATGAAATCATAGAAGGCTCCCCTTTTGTAACGATTGATTTTAAAGAAACCAGCCGTGATTTAGTGTTTCATTACTCTTACGAATTAGGCAGCCTTCAGAAATATTTAGCCCAAAAAGGAGAAGAATTATTACCACTAGCAGATTATCCTTTTCCTCCTGAAAAGGAATAGGCTGTTTATGGATGTTAAAATTAATACCCAGATATAAAAAGTGGAGAACAGATTTAATTTATATAGTGCAATAAGAGAGAAAAGTGATTACACAGCTGATGATTTACCAGGTTTTAACGAAACTGAATTCAATAATCTGGTTATCAGAAGCCTGAATCTGGATGATCTGATCTCTGTAAAATCCCAATACAGTCATGTTGAATTTAACGGAACTTCGCTTTATTCCACATATTTTGTGCAGACCTTATTTCAGGAATGCATCTTTCAGAATGTTGATTTTACAAAGTCCAACTTAAGCAATACCTCATTTACACGATGTTCCTTTACCTCGTGTTCTTTTGTCAGTGCTGAAATAATGGGAGCAGAAATTACATCATGCATTTTCAGGAAATGTAATTTTACGGATATTGTTTTTTGTGATAATGTAATTCATGATACTCAATTCGAGATTACTAACCATTCTTTCTCTTCCATTAGCGATAATATTGAAAAAGATGTGGTTTGGTTATTTGATCAAAAAATGTAAAATATTTTTATCAACAGCATAAATCAGAGCATTAAACTCACAAAAGGATCAGATATACAGATCAATAAACATGGAGAATATAAAAATACAACTGCATCAGCAATGGCTTCACGGTACCGGAGGGCAGCAGCTGGATATAGCCGATGAAGAATTTAATGATCTCATACTGAAAGAGGAAGATCTAAATACGGCGGTATTCAGTAATACAAAATTTATATCCGGTACTTTCAGCAGTCTGAATCTGGGAGGCAGCTTGTTCTTTAACTGTACTTTCTCTTCCGTCAATTTTGAACATTGTTTTTTAAGGAAATGTGAGTTTCATGGATGCACCTTCAGAAGCTGTGTTTTTTCGGAAGATGAAATAACAAAAGCTGAATTTTATGATACGGTCATAGAGTCCTGTACTTTCAGGAAAGTAAAACTGGGGTGGAGCCACTTTGGAGATTGTTATGTATCAGATACAACTTTTGAATCAGCAGAACTGGATGGCTTAACTTTCATCGACAGTAAGTTTAAAGCCGTTGATTTTAAAAATGCGGAATTCAGTACCGTCTATCCTGTGAAAATTAATGATCATGTAAATATTATCACTATTGATCAGCTGAAAACTACCATTAAAGCATTCAATGAATAAGGATTAAAACAGACCAACCATGACTTTCGAAGAAATTAAACAACGGATCCTTAATGCAGAGAAACTGCATATAAAAAAATTTAAAGAATCATTAAAACAGGCCGGGCTCCCTCATGTATTACAGTACTGCTTTCCCCGTTTTCATATTAACGATAAAAGGAAGGTGTATTCTTATACCGTAGAGCTGCTTTTTGATATCGAATACAATGAATATCTGTATTGGGAGGGCAAACACTTAATCAGTGTAAATCCGGAGACGGGAGAAAAAGGGATTGTGATCAATAACTCCTATAAAGGCATATTAATATATCAGTCAGAATCCGCTCTGCTTACCCTGGAAGGTGATCCTACTATTGTAACAGACCTCCCGGTGGCAGAAATCAGGGACATCCTGGAGAATGAAAAATTAGTCAACCAGGATTATTTCAGCCCTCTTTATTATACAGAAGAACCTATACCTCCTCAAAAATCTCCTATGGTGGATAAAACATTAAATCCTCTACAACTATTTATCAACGATCAGGAAGTGGATCCCCGTACTATATTATACGATGAGTTTTATTACAGAAAATATATTGGAGGTAAAGAAATATATCCTTTTGAACTCTATATTGACCTGAATGATTTTAATGAAAGAATGCAACCTAAATATGCAGAGCTGCTGAATGAATTAATCGCAGATGACCTGCTGGTCAACGAAAACTATGCCCTGGAACTATTTGAAAACCTCACGGAATATCCTTCCTATAAAGATATTCTGGATGACACCTTGGATATGAAAGAAAAAATGAACTTTCTGGATCCATTTCTTATATCTCAGATCTTTAATGAATATTTTTGGAAAAACAATAAAGACACTTGGTGCTGGATCATAAGAGAGGTGCTGTATTTTAATAAAAATGGAGATAAAATTATAATGAAAGGCAACGCCCAGAGAATAGACTAACTATAGTTGATACGGTATATCAGCCATGAAAATAAAAAATGAATCAGGAAAAATTATATCCTTTGCACGGATTTCAGTTCTTAATTTTTAATTCAACAACAGTAACTACAGTAAAAACAGAATAAAGCTATGCAAGATTTAAACGAAATCCTATTGAATTTAAAAAGCAATGATTCTGAAGTTATAGAAAAAGCCCTGGATGATTTAGCCCAATCAGGATATGAGAATTCTTTAGAACTTATTTTACCTTTTTTAAGGCATCATTCAAAAGAAGTAAGAGAAACCGCTGTATTTAATCTTGGAGAAATAAAGGATGAAAAAGCAATTCCCTACATTATAGACACCGCAAAAAATGAGGAAGAATCCGTAAGAATGTTTGCTATATTGGCTTTAGATAATTATAGAAGTGATGCTATATTAAAAGTTCTGCTTGAGGAAGTAAAACGGCCCAAAGTATCTGCCTCCCCTAAACAGCGGGCTGCTGAACAACTAAAGAATTATCCTTGTAAAGAAGCTCAGGAAGCATTAATATTTTTAATTCTCAATGATGAAAATCCATATATATTTATCCCTGCAGCAGATTCTTTATATTCAATGAATGATAAGGATTTACTGGATCTCTGGAAAAAAATAGACACATCATACAATCATGATTATGTAAATTCGGTTGCCCGAAAAGCGATAGAAGATATAGAAAACAACCAGAGTTGAAGATAAAAACAGATCCACATCTTTTTCAGAACCCGTTTCTTCTGTTTCCGGCTTCAGACCATACGTGCTATGCTTTCAGTAAAGATATTGGTCAAATGATGTGAATTAAAAAAATACGTAAAGAGGATACAATTTTTAACCCCGTAATGTGTAATTTTATCGGCCTTACAATAAAAACTATATTAAAATAAAACTATACCATGAAAAACGAATATCTGGTTTCTGAAGAAGCTAAAGAAATGCTTGCAGAACTTTCTGAAAAAATGGATGAATTGCTGGTTGAAGGCCGTACTTACCATTCTGAGGTCAACATAGATGAACACGGAAGTTCCAGAGACGGCATTTATTTTTATGAAAATGGAGTTCTTCATGACTTTAATAATTTCGGAAAATACGCCAAAGAGGAAATCAGAGAACACATTGAAAGCATTAATCGCTTCAATTTTATAAAACTGCTTACCTTTTTCCCTGTATATTCAAAAATAAAATTCACTTTCAAAAAAAGAGAACTGATTCAGGCGGAAAAATTCAGCATTCCCATGCTGCTGGAAAGCGTTAAAAGTAAAGTGATAAAACGGCTCATGCTGTTTGTTGATAATGATCAGGTTTTACATAAAGCAGAAGTACTGCTTCACTTTAAAAAAGAAGGAAATGAAATCGGAATGTTTGTAGATTCAACTTATTATTATGATAACAAAATAAGTTCATATGATGATACAGCCAATAAAGAAGATATTCTTTCCATTTATCATCAATTAGACGGTAAAATAGAAACCCTTTATTTTATCTGTGAAAATGACACAATTCAGGCACAATCCTATCCGGCTTTTAAAGAACATGGGCTCCAGCTTTTAACTGTATCTCAGATTGAATCAGATCCGGAATATAAAAAACGTAAAGAAGCTTCAGAAGAATGTAAAAAACTCCGAAATGATTTTTTCAATTCTTTAGGAAAACCCGATGAACACATCATTTATTTAAGTCTAGGCGGACTCGGGGATCATTCATGGCCGGAAGACAGCACTTTACACAATTCCTGTAAAATGAGGGTTATTTATACCCCGGAATCAACGGTTTTAATGACTGACGGGCTTTCTGATATTTACAGATACTCTGATGACGATGAACATTTAGAACACAATGGCATTGGTGCAGAATTTTACATGGAATTTCATAGTACGGTTCCGTATGAAATTATTCATAAGCATTTTGCCGTAGCACTGATCAACAGTGTATCTCAGATGGCTATCGGGCATGGTGATTTTAAAAGTCTGATGGAAAACCTCAGAGTGACTTTTGTAGAATTCAGCGAAGAAAATATTGAGCTCTGGGTAACCAGTGAAAACAACCCCAACCAGGATCTGTCCAGCTTTTTGGTTTCTGAAGATTTTATAGAAGACGAGAGTTTTGGAGTGTTGTTAGGTATAGAATCGAAGACTGTTCCTCAAAAACTGCAGCTAAATCTGGAAGAAATCTTACTGATAAGCATCAAACCTGTTGTCAAGAAATGGCTTTCAAAAGACCAACTAAGGAGTGATAACAATGAAGAAGCAAAACAGCATATTATCAAAGAATTTAAAGATAGTGGATCGTGGAACTTAGTGCCTCTTACCTATCACAGTAAATAGTGTAAAAATGATTCAGGTTCCGGCATAAACAGACCCTTATTTTTCCGTTTTAGCGTTATATAAGCCATTCATCTCAAACGAAAATAGGCTCAAATACTGCGCTTCCACCAGATAAAGCTGCGTTTGTTCATTTGCTTAAAAGTATTCTATGCTTTGGATTAAATTTGAATAACAGATTGTCCGGAAAGGATAAAAGATACAAGCCGATCATCAGGTATAAGGTATGACTTTCATAACCTAAAACCTGACTGAATCAGAAATTATCCCTTATGAATATCAATCTTAAATAATAAATTTAGTGACTGAATTTGAAATAATATACAACTCTTTTATGGGGTTTATGGAGACATCTGAAAACTATGCCAACGCTGATGATGAATTAATTGATGAGTACAGAGGTGTTTTCATGGATCCTAAAGATGAGACAGACGTTATCACAGAAATCTGGAAAAAATACGGTTTTTGTCTCTATAAGAATGGATTGTTTTCCCTGTTAAATCCCAAAGAATACAACAGGCTGGCCAGAAATTTTCCTGAAGTTTCAGAGAAAGCAGAAGTTTTTGCAAGAACGGCCACCGGTTGCCTGTTTTTATGGGAAGAATATAGTTTCGGAAGAAATATTGCTTTTTTGAATATTCATACGGGAGAGAAAAGCATCATCTCTACAAGCTTCAATGTGTTAATAGAGTGGAATTTAACAGCGTCAAACTATTGGACGGAAGACTGTTACGGCAAAGTAGAATTTGCGGTAATGGATAGGTTTAAGCATATCCCGAACAATCAGTGTGGGGGGTATTCCTTAGCTTTGCCTCTGGGAGGAAAAGAACGCCTTGATCATATGGAATTATTCAATTATAAGACCCATCTTGAATTATTATCACAGCTTCATCATTAAAAAAACGGCTGGAATGATAGCCTGTTACCAGATGAGCAGAAAAAAATAATCACTATTTTTAAAAATAAAACCAAAATAACAACCATTTTAAAATTTTAGAACCATGAAAAAAACAGTATTCATTTGTTGTCTTTTATTCGGAATATCTATGGTAAGTGCGCAGACTATAGAATCAGGAAGCCGCAGTACAACGGGCTATATCAAAAGTGACGGTACCATAGAAAACAGCAGCCGTTCAACGGTTGGTTATATTAAAAGCGACGGTACTATTGAAAACAAAAGCCGCAACACCATCGGTTACATCAAAAGCGACGGTACTATAGAAAACGGCAGCCGTTCAACGGTTGGTTACGTTAAAAAAGATGGTACTGTAGAAAACAGCAGCCGTTCGACGATTGGTTACATCAAAGATGATGGAACCGTAGAAAACAGCAGCCGCAGTACGATTGGCTATGCCAGAGGTGTTAAAAAAGAATGGGCAGCGGTAGTATATTTTTTTTTCAAGATGAATTAATGTTCAATTCTGTAAGATAGGTCAATCCTGTTAAAAATACAATTAACCTTCAGACTCAGTTATATAAAAGCGGCAGATATTTCAATATTTGCCGCTTTTGTGATCTCAACAGGATTCAAACCTATAGATTAAAGCAATATTTCTCCATTGAATGTATTTCACATTAACCAGAATTTTGTAAGTTAGTCTGGTGAAAAAACGAACGCATGAATGAAGGTCAATTTTTATAAACCGAAAAACAGCATCCTGAAAAATTATATTGAAGGGTATTATTTTATGGCTGGCAATCAAGATTCAAATCCTATACAATATCTTACTTTTCCTAACAATTTCTGCATCTTATCCACCACTTACAATTCTGATACGATTCTTGAAGAAAACCGGATTATGGTGACCCCTTCTACCCAAAATAAAGTTTGGACTGACCTGGTTTTCCGGTATAATTATCCTATTGAAGTTTTTTGCGAACAGCCAATCAATGAGATTACCCTCTATTTTAAACCCCTCGGATTAAATCATTTCGTGAGTGATTTGGAGAAAATATTTGCTCAACGAAAAAACCTTACCAGCTATACTCCTTTTCCTGATTTTAAGGATACAATGAAACAAATTTTAACTAACCCAAACCGGGAACAGCAAATTGAGTTATTAGAAAACTACTGGATTTCAAAATTCCAGCTAAAAGATCTATCCTTAATGGAGCAAATTTTATCGGACATTGAAAAGGATATGAAAATCGAAGAAATTGCAGAGAAATATAACCTGTCAAGGCAATACATCAATAAACTATTTATTAAAAACATAGGAAAAACATCTTCTGAATACCGGAAAATCCATCGTTTCAGAAATACATTGATCAACCGGAAGAAAAGCAAAAACCTTACAGATTTATCTTACGGAAATCTCTTTTTCGATCAATCTCACTTCATCAAAGATTTTAAGGAATTAACCCGTATAAAACCAAGTACATTTTTCAAAAACGTTGACACAAGCAAGGAAAACATCTGGCTTTTTATATAATTAAGGCTGGAATTTACTTCTTGTTATAGGTTTTGAGAGCCACTGTAAAATCAAATTCCTTAAAAAAGATAAAAATGAATGAATCTTATTCTTGATGACCGTTATAACTTCCCTCTTCCATCACCAGGCTTCAAATCTATAAACCTCTCTAATGCTGATTTTCAGATTTATTAGAAACCGTACTGTTCATCAGATCATCTGCTTTTTTATCTAATCCGGAGCGAAGTGGAATGAAAAATTTAAACGGATGTTTAATAAAATATCTGAAAATTTCTTTATAGATCTCGCTTACCTGTCCGAAGTTCATTTTTCTTGATCTGAAAGCCAGGAACATAGACAATGAAAAGCTTACCAGGAAGTTGAAAAACCCAATCAGGAAAACTGTAATAAAAGAGATCCAGAAAGTGTAGGAATCTACTGAAAAATCCTTACCATAAAGTCCTAATGCAAAGTTTCCGGCGGCAAAAGTGATGTGTCTGATATCAAGATCAAGCCCGAAAAACAGCCCGATGGGTGCTGTTGCCCCCAGAAATACCCCGAACCAGAAGTTGGAAATAATTCCAGGCCAGTTTTTAGCATAATATTTAGACAATCCTTTGGCAAACTTTTTACCGAAAAAGTTTCTGATGGAAAGGTTTTTGGCAATTCTCTCGGGAATCTGGTAAAATACGGAGTTGTTCCCGATGTTTCCGGAAATAATTCCCGAAATAAACAGATAAAACCCAGCTATGGATGCGTGCAAAATAGCTTTTGACTTAAACGGATCTAAGTCTTTTAATAATTTATCAGATCGTTCAACAGCAAGGTTTTGAGAGAAAAATACATCAAGACCATAAATGATGGCCAAAGCAATCGGGAATGAAAGCAGTACGTTTCCAACAAAAGCAATGAACTGGCTTCTGAACAGCTTAGATACAAGGTGGGCGAATTCGGTATTATTTCTTTTGTTGTTGCCTTCTTCCGACAGAACCTTCGTCATGGTAGCGGCAGTCATGGCAGGCTGTTTTGTTGCCAGCGTAAAGCCCATCAGATAAATCATAATGAACCCCATTGCATAGTTCATGGAATATAAAAACGCATGGGAGAAATCACTTCCGGGAATATAGCCGTAAAGCATTTTCAGGACACAGAGCGCTCCTACAATAATTCCACCGCCACTCGCTTTATAGAACATCGTCATATACTCTTTCCTTGTGGAAGTAATATAATGAGTGCCTGTTTCTGCGGTATGGTTGGTAATAAGGTGTGAGATCAGACGGGTACTGTCGTTGATCAGATCGGCAATATTATTTTTATGGGATTTATAATTCAGGATATTGAAGACCAGCTGTTTTGATTTAATCATTACATCTTCTTCGTTATCGATTACCAGAAGCTGCACTATTTCATAAATCCTTTCGGTTTGCTGGCGAATCTTCAACAGTGACTGGTTAATTTTTCCTGATATCCCGTATTTATCTGAGTTTTTGAAAGCAATATTAACGAATTCCAGACATTGTTCCGAATATATTTTAATCTGCTTATAACGGCTGTCTTTGGAATGCAGCTGAAGTTCAGGATCCTTTCTCAGATCTTCCGCCAATGTTTCCAGTTCGTTCTGCAAAGCCAGAAAAGGGTTGTCCAGATTCCTGTATTGCGGGGCCATTCTTACAACCTCTACTTCCATCGCCATTCCTGTAACCCTCCATGAAAGGATATTCATTGAGAAGATCAGCTCTTTTTTTACGTTGGGTTTAACAATAAAATCGGAAGCTCCCAGAAGGACAAGGAATTCATCAATCTCATTTTCAGGAAGATTGTGAAGGTATTTTAAGTCTTTTTTGGGTCTTAAACTGACATTATCAATCATATACCACACTGTTTTTTCATTTTCAACAGGTGGCAGCAGCTTGTTCAGGATTCTTTTTTTAAGTTCAGGGAAGAAAGCATTTTCCGACAGAATATTAGCTTCAGTCAGCGAAAGGTTAAAAGGTCTCCCTCTGAATATATTGTGAATATAATGTTTAAAGTTTTCAGCAAAAACAGGGTTGTTTCTTAAAAAATTAAGAACATCCGTAAAATCAGCTCTTTTAATACTCTCTAAAAACTCGGCAAAGGGTTCCAGAGAAAGGGTCTCATTCTTAAAAGAGAAGTATTTTTTAAGAACAGATTCAAAATTTGTGCTGGAATTAAAGAATTTCATTAGTACAAAGATACTATTTCAAACTCACATTCCTCATTTGTCTCATGATCCAATTGTGTTTCTTTCTTAAATAAGGAGATGGGTTCTTTGGATCATACTTCTTTGGATTAGGCAATACTGCGGCAATCCATGCGGCATCTGATGCGCTTAGATCTTTGGAAGATTTTCCAAAATAATATTGAGCGGCCGCTTCTACCCCAAATACTCCCTGTCCCATTTCAATGGAATTAAGGTATCTTTCCAGGATAATATCTTTGCTCCATACCTTTTCTATGATGAAGGTATATATGGCTTCAAGCCCTTTTCTAAGCCAGCTTCTGCCCTGCCACAGAAAAACATTTTTTGCAGTCTGCTGGGAAATGGTGCTTCCTCCTCTGATCTTCTTCCCTTTTTCATTGTGTTTCATTGCTTTTTCTATAGCAGTATAATCAAACCCGTCATGATTAAAGAACTTCTGGTCTTCAGAGGCAATCACTGCTTTTTTTACGTTATTTCCCATTTCGTCATAAGAAATATAATCCCGGTGCAGTTTCCCGTACTCAAAAAGACCACCTATCTGAGTAATCGTGATAGGCGGATTGAAAAACCTACCCCAAATGATAAAAACTACATTCAGGACAAGAACGATGAAAATCAGCTGTTTAATTTTTTTCCACATAGTTTTTCGTAAAATGAAATGCAAAAATAAGCAAATGTCCGGATTTTATTGCAGTTCTTTCATGTAGGTAAGCTGATAACCCTGTAAAAGTTCAGGATGGAAGATTTTAATATAGTCTTTGAGAACCAGATCAGCTCTTACAACGCCGCTTTCAAAAAAATCATTGGCTTTCTGTTTCTCCTTCCCTGCCATTGTATAGATCTTTCCTTTATTGAATACATCCAGCTTTCCGTAGAAAGGATTGGCATTCAGCATTTGCTTTTTAGAAGCGTGACTTCCTGCATTCACCCAGTACTGTACCCCTCCACATTTAGCGTAGACTTCTTCAAACCCCATCGTTAACGCTTTTTCATCTTTATTCTCTTTCATGATATAGTTTGCGTTGGCATCTGCAATATAATGAGCTACCGAAGTATTTCCGCCTGGAAGATACCAGACATCACCATACATCTCATTAGCCAGAACAACAGGTTTTTCTTTTGCTTTCTGTGCAAGCTGCTTCAGGTCTCTATAATTTTTTTCAATTTCTTTATATTTAGCCTCAGCTTCTTTTTCTTTTCCTAAAAATTCTCCGAAAAGTTTAATATAAGCTGTTTTTTCAAGAGGCTGCTGTTCCATATACTCATCCAGAAATATCACCTGAATTCCGTTGTTCTTCAACAGTTCGTACGTATTGTCAAAGCTTGCAATATGGTTGGTAAAAATGGCATCCGGTTTCATGGAAATAATTTTTTCCACATCATATTTCTGCTCATTTCCTACATTCTGGATCTTTCCGTCTTTAAGAAGGTTCAGAATTTTCTCAGAATAGATGTATTCCGGGCTGGATATTCCGATGATCAGATTTTCTGCTCCAAGCTCTGAAATATACCCTGCCATACTCGCATTTAACAGAATAATTTTCCTGAACGGGGTCTGATTTTCCTTAAAATTATAGGTGAAATTTCCCGATTTCAGCTCTAAGGTTCCGCCACTCTCTTTAAACTGGGTGCGTTCTGAGATTTTGGTCCAGTCTGAGGACGAAATTTTTGTTTCTCTCTTACAGGCAATTAGCGAAAAAACCGTTAATAAAAGTAAAATTCTCTGTTTCATCTTTCAAAGAAAAGAAAAAAGTGCTATATTTGCAAACCTTTAAACAACAAGGTAACACAAGGCCTCGTGGCGCAACTGAATAGCGCATCTGATTACGGCTCAGAAGGTTACAGGTTTGAATCCTGTCGAGGTCACAAACGACAATATGCGCAAATTTAAGACAATTTGCGCATATTTATTTATACACACCTCATATTCAATTAGTTAACTTTGATCAAATTAAGACTTTCATTACAAAAACACTATTTCAAAAATATCTTAATTGATTCCATACAAAAGCGAAATGTAATTAAAAACCAGCAAGTTATATTTAAATTAATAAAAGTTTAAAAATTTTATCTGCGATGACCTAACAGGATTCGAACACCAAAAATTCACAAAAAAACCACATATTTTTCGCTAAATAGTTTTCAACCGTTGTTCAAAAGCAAACAAGGAAATTTCCTTTAGAAAATGATTTATCTTCTCATCATTACCTAAAGCTTCTCCTACTCTTGCCCCAGATTTTTCTAATTTTACTCCAAATTTTTTTTTATAAATCCCAGTAACATAAACATATTCAAAGTATTTTCATCAATAATTACTTTCTCAAAAAAATAATCTTGCCAATCTTTGTTTAGTTAAACTATTCTTGATTTTTGAGATGTATTGTGTCTATTTAAAGATAAAGAAGACGAATGTAATTACTCATCCGCCTTCGAAATATAAGTCTAGAAAATAATATTTAAAAAAGCTGACTAATTAAGCTTTTCCAAATAAAGCTTTTTTAAGTGCTAATGCACCCTGTTCAGAAGAAAACTTTATTGCTTCTATATGATCCAACGGGTTTAATAATCCATAGTCATGGATAAATCCGTTATAAGTCTGGATCGTGGTTGGCACACCTGCTTCATCTAATTTTCTGGCATATGCTAATCCTTCGTCAAAAAGGATGTCATTCTCCGCTAATTGTACTAATGCTGGTGGCAATCCTTTTAACTGCTCTAAAGAAGCGTTGAAAGGTGTTGCATAATACTCTTTTCTTGTTTCGAGATCTGGTAAATAGTTATCCCACATCCATTTCATCAATGGAGCTGTCAGGAATCTTCCTTCACCATATTTTTGCCAAGATTCACGTGTAAAATCAGCGTCCGCTACAGGCCACAATAATAATTGAAATTTTATCTCTGGGCCACCTTTATCCTTAGCCATATGACAAAGTACCGCCGTCATATTCCCACCTACGCTATTTCCGGCAGCAGCCATATTTTTACCGTCTACTCCGATTTCAGCGCCATTTTCTGACACCCATTTTGTGGCAGCATAGATCTGATTGATCGCTACAGGGTATTGAGCTTCCGGAGATGGTGTATAGTCAGTAAATACAGCAGCAGCTCCGCTATTTATAACAAGATCTCTAACCAGCCTTCTATGAGTAGGATAATCACCCAATATCCAACCTCCACCATGCGTAAACATAAATACCGGAAGGTTTTCCGAAGTTGAGTTTGCAGGTTTAACAATATGAATATTTACTGTAATACCATCCTGTGTAATTTCTCTTTCTGTCTCAATGATCCCTGAGTAATCAACCTCTACAGATTTTTGGGCATCCACTAACACCTGTCTTGCCTGCTGGGGTGTCAAGGTTTCCAAGGGACTCCCCCCACTGTTATTCAATGCATTTAGAAATTCTCTGATCCCCGAAAGGATTTGCGGATCGTTTTCCGCTTTAATGTTTGATGCCATAATTAAAATTTTAATGATTAATTATAAATTTATTTGGCTTATACAAGCCTAAAAGTATATTTATTTATCAAGTTCTTTAGCAACAACTTGTGCCATTTCTTTTGAGCTGAAGGGGTTTTGTCCTGTAATCAGATTCCCATCCACTATAACATTGGACGTCATGGGAATACATGCTTTTTTCAGATCTGCACCACGTTCAACAATTGAAGCTTCAAGATTAAAAGGAACCTCCCTTTTTCTTCTGGCGATGGTCTCCTCGAACCAATCAAATCCAGTCATTGATTTTCCCGTAATCAGATAAGTTCCGTCTGAAAGCTTTACATTAATCAATCCTCCCACTCCATGGCAAATGGCAGCAACCATTTTTCCACTTTCGTACTGCTTTCTGATTATATTTTGTATAATAATATCATCGGGGAAATCATACATTGTCGCATGGCCACCTGCGAGATATACACAATCAAAATCTTTATTTTGAACTTCCAGCAAATTCTTTGATTGATTGAGGTCGTTCATAAAAGCAGTGTTTTCGTAATATGATCTTGAAATTTTGTCCAATACAAGAGGTTTTAAGCTCTCGGGGTCAATGGGAACATGTCCTCCTTTAGGACTTCCTATGGTGACCACCCATCCTTTTTCTTTTGCTGTGTGGTAGATATGGGTAAGCTCACTCAACCATAGACCGGTTTCTAAACCACTTTTATAATGTCCGGTATTCGTTACAACCAGAAGGATTTTTTTCATTTTTATATCTTTTTTTGTCATCTAAAGTTAGTAATAAACGAATGGACATCAGTAACCAAATCATGGAAGATTGTAACCGAATCTCTGTTAGAAAAATGATGGATGTAGAACCGCATTCCTTAGTTATCTCTTTATATATATTTCGTTAAACGGAACCCTACAGCGTTCACCCCAAATACCTTCATTCCCTTTTCTGATCCCGCAGGAAACAACCATATTCACTTCAGCTCCACGGGGTAGGCCCAATACTTTTTTTAATACCTTGCTATCAAAACCTTCCAATGGACAGGTATCATATCCTTCATTTGCCATGGCGATCATAAAAGTTTGAGCTGCCAACGCACAGGATTTATGAACCACCACTCGCATATCATTCTCTGACACCTCTCTTGTAATGGTTCTGAACACTCCTATAGTTCCTGTCAATAATTTTCTAAAACTTCCCAATAAGCCAAAGAAACGTCCATATAATAAGGGCATGATCTTCCCATAATATAATTCTCTGTCCTTGATCCGTTTTTCCTGCCGCTCAACAGGACTATTGCGTCTGATGTTTCCTTTTTCAAAATTCAGTACAAATTTTGCCCTTTTGCGAAACAGATCACGCCTTGTGACAAAAACCACGATCTGCGCTGCTGTTGAAGTGGCAGTCTGATCCAGACAAGCGCTGGAAACCTTAGATAACAGATCAGTATCTGTGATGTGATGAAACTCCCAAAGCTGCATATTGGAACTACTTGGGGCTAAAGCTGCCAATTGAAGACATGCTCTGATTTTTTCATCCTCTAGAGCTTTTTCCCGATCATAGACACGTACAGATCGTCTAAAGTCCACTACTTCTGATAAATTCATATCAATTATAGTTTTTACAATATGATCAAAATATCCTGACAAGAAATTAAAGTTTCTTGTCTCTAAACTGCTCCTTCTTAATTTGTGCTATTCCTTCTCTATAGGTAGTAACCTGAAATTCAGGAAAACGTTTTTTGAATTTTGTATCATCAAAAAGATTATCATACGAATATCTCGGAAGCAATTCCAATAGTTCTTTAACCTTAGGATTGAACCACGAACCTATTTTGAAAAGAAATTTTGGAACTACGTTATGTTTAAGCTTCTTGCCATAGATCCCGGATGCTATTTCTATAAACTCTTTATATGTCGGATGACTTTTGTCAACCGGCAGGTGCCATGTCTGACCGTAGGCATCAGGGGTATTTCCAATTAGCGCTGTGGCACGGCTTGCATCCGGTGTCCAGATCAGGCTTCGTTTTTTACTGTCACTTAGAGGAACTTTTACGGTTTTCCCTTCTTTTATGTTATTAAATACTAAGGTGTTGGTAATACTCTGAGTTTTACCTGGACCATAAAACTCAGGTGCCCTACAGATTACCGCTTCTAGTGCTCCTGACTCAATTTCTTTCAACACCATATCTGCCATCTTTCTTCTTACCTTTGCTTTTCTTCCAAGCGGACTAAAAGGAGTATTTTCAGTAAGGTTCCTATCATCCTGTGGATACATATAAGTATTATCAAAGAATACCAGTTTAGTTCCATTGATTTTACAGGCATCAATCACATTTCTGAGAATCAATGGAAACTGTTGCTCCCATAAATCTGAACTGATCGGCAATCCAAGTGTAAAATACGCAATTTCACTTCCCTTTACAGCTTCAATGGCCTTCTCTTTTATGGATAGATCAGCTGAAAAAACCTCATCGGTATCATTCACTTTGGTAGCTTCACGACTCACGATCCTGATTTCAGAGGTAAAATTTCTTTTTAACTCTTTTGCCAGTTCCTCACCAATCTGTCCGTTGGCACCTAATATTGTTTGCATTTTTTTCTCTTTTAAATTTATAGTACAAAATTCGGCCATATCAGCCACAAAAAAGTATCCCAATCCATGGAGGTTGTAACATAATCTCTGTTACATCACCTTTTTTATCCAGTGCATTTTTTTATCAGTATAGGGCGGATATTTCAGATCCGGCTCGCCCCAGGTAGCTTTGTCTATAACTGATTTTTGGTGAGAAAATGCAAGGAAACCGTATTCGCCGTGATAACTTCCGATTCCGGAATTACCAATGCCGCCAAAAGGGAGATAATGGTTGGTAATGTGCATCAAGGTATCGTTGATGACACCACCGCCGAAAGAAACCAGATGGAGAAGTCTTGTTTTTTCTTCTTCATTTTTTGTAAACAGATAGGCTGCTAAAGGTTTTTCTCCTTCAATGATCTTCTGCAAAATCTCATCATAATCGGTATAGCCAATGACCGGAAAAACAGGTCCAAAAATCTCCTCCTGCATTATGGCATCGTCCCAAGTGACATTATCCAAAACCGTAGGTTCGATATATAGAGTTTCTTCATTGGTTTTGCCACCATAGAAAATTTTGTCTTTATCGATAAGTGAAGAAACACGTTCGAAATTCCTTTTATTGATGATGCTGGTGAAATGCTCCGCACCATCTGAATAATTGAATTCCTCCAGCTTTTCTTTTATCAGCTGTAATAATTTCGGCTTCACTGATTCTTCTACCAGAAGATAATCAGGAGCAATGCAGGTCTGTCCACCATTTATAAACTTGCCCCAAACCAAACGCTTTGCCGCGACTTCCAAATCTGCCGTTTTAGTAACGATAGCTGGAGATTTACCGCCTAATTCAAGGACAACCGGAATAAGATTTTTTGCAGCGGCCTCATATACTATTTTTCCTACTTTCGGGCTTCCGGTAAAGAAAATTTTATCCCAGCGGAGTTTCAGAAGTTCGGTTGTTTCAGGAATCCCACCTGCCACCACATACAGATAATTGGATGGAAAATTATGATTAATTAATTCCTCTAGCAGATTCATTGTATTTTCCGGTAGCTCGCTGGGTTTCAGTACGCAGGTATTTCCCGCAGCGATAGCGGTAACCATGGGCAACAACGTGAGCTGCAAAGGATAATTCCATGCACCGATGACCAACGTTACACCCAATGCATCGTAATAAATATGACTGTTCCCGGGCTGCAAATTCAATGGTGTTTTTACTTTTTTAGGCTTACTAAGCTTATCCAGATTTTTCAGAAAAAAATCGATTTCATTATAAATAAGATTCAGTTCCGTTAAAAATGTATCGAATCTTCCTTTTCGAAAATCTTTATAAATCGCATCGTACATACGATTTTCATTTTTTTTCAGAATGGTTTTCAGCTTTTTCAATGTTTCCTTACGAAAGGTTATATCTTTTGTATGATGTGTATTGAAAAATGCTTTTTGTAATTGAAATATTTTGTCAAAATCCATTGCTTTAAATTTTAAGGTTGATTGAATTATTTTTTCTCTTCCTGTACCAGTTCAGGCGTATATAATGCTGCCTGAAACTCCGGCTGGTAATCGTACTTAACCAGTTTATTTAAACCTAATGATCTGATAAAAGTTGACAAAGGACCATCAGAAAGATTTAATTGAATATCTTCAGCACTTTTGCTGCTCGCTTTCTTTATGGCACGAACATCAGTATAACCATGTGTTAGCTGACCTTGTTTATTCAGATTGATGAAATTAGAACGCATAATTTCCGGTGTTGATGCAGAAACATCCAGTTTTTTCCCTGCCATCGAAAAGTCAAAATTCCCTTTTTCATCGTAATAATTAAACGTCAAACTATTACCCTCGTTCGTGTAATTGATAGGAATCAGCCATTTGGGCAAATTGTAACCGTAAACACCTCTCACTCTTGCCAACTCCGTATCTACCGGAAGTTTCAACACGTATCCCCAAAGGTTCTTATCATTCAGCTCACCCATCAGCGAAATCAGTCCCCAATTGCTTCTACCCGGTTGTGTGGTTACAATAGAGATGGACAATTCGTTATAAAAATCGTTATCGCAGTAATGGTAAGCGTAAGATGTAATAGCTATCAATCCCTTGCCGGGCGTATAGGAAATTGGTTTTACCAGACCTTTAACCTTTTCCGGAATCAATTCCTTTATTTTTGACATATCCGCCGTGTAAATAGCTGTAATGCTGCTGTTACTGTAATAGAAGTTAGGCGAATAGGTTGTAAAGCCTACTTCTTTTTTTTGTTTTTGAATGGTTTTGAACCAGCTCAGATCAATATCAGGTCTTTCCTTTGCAACGATATCCATAGGCGAATTTGAATGAAATCTGTCAAACAAACCGCCTGTCAGTACGGGTATCTTCTGTCCCGCCAGTTCAATGAGTGTATCCTTATCAGTAGGATTATTGGTTTTTGGTTGTACATTTTCCTTATTTGAAGCTGTATTAACGACAGCTTTACTTAGGAAAAAGCCAGGGGCAAAGAGTAGGATTATAGCGATAATTACTGCGATTGCCAGAATTTTTAAGTTTTTCATTTTAAATCGTTTTTTAATGTTGATTATTATCTATGATTTTAGATTGTGCTATTTGTTTATCCAGTTCACGTACCACGACTTTTGCCATTTTTTTAGAACTGAAAGGGTTCTGTCCGGTAATTAAATTTCCATCGACAACAACCTTTGAGGTCATCGGGATAAGTGCTTTTCTGTAATCCGAACCCTGGTTCTTCAAAGTCTCTTCAAGATTGAAAGGCACTTCTTTTTTTCGGCCGGCAAGACCTTCTTCAAACCAGTTATAACCAGTTAGTTTTTTATCTTTGATCAGATAATTTCCATTGGACAATTTTACGTTAAGCAAACCACTGACTCCATGACAAATAGCGGCCACCATTTTTCCACTTTCATATTGATCACCAATAATTTTTTGGAGCGTTTTATCATCGGGGAAATCATACATTGTTCCATGTCCGCCTGCCAGATAAACCACATCAAAATTGTCATTTTCCACTTCCTTAAGGCTTCTGCTATTTTTCAACAATTCACGGAAGGAATTGTCATCCCAATATTTTTTAGATATCTTATCCAGGGTAAAAAATTTCAGACTCTCTGGATCTATAGGAACATCACCACCATTGGGACTTGCAATGGTAACATCATAGCCTTTTTCTTTTGCTGCCTGATATATATGCGTCACTTCACTTAACCATAGGCCAGTAGGATAATTCCCACTTGCATACATATTGATATTGGTAACAATAATTAATATTTTAATAAGATTCATTGTATAAGTATTTTTATACAACAAAGGTCCAAAACATCCGATGAGTTATTGTAACCTAAATAAGGTAAGTTGTAACAGAATCTCTGTTTTATTGATCTATTTCAAACTCCAAACCCAATAAAAAATAAAAAAAGATGGGTGGTAATAATTACCACCCATCTTTTCAATATTTATTGATATTAATTGCATTCGTTAAATTAGAGTACCTTTTCATTAATTAAATGAGGCTCTGAATTCCAGAGGCGAAAAAGTAGTACGGTTTTTAAACAGACGATGAAATGATTGTGGATGCTCAAACCCTAAATGATAAGCGATTTCTGATACAGACAATTCCGTTGTTGAAAGCAATTCTTTGGCTTTCTCTATCAATCGGTTCTGAATATGCTGTTGGGTTGTCTTTCCCGTCTGAACCCGGAGCATATCGCTTAAATAGTTGGCACTTAGATTCAATTCACTTGCTATTAAGTGAACAGAAGGTATTCCATTGATTACTAAATTATCATTCTTGAAATAGCTATCCAGTAAGTTTTCCAACTTTGTAAGTAAATCATTATTCGCCTTTTTTCTCGTTAAAAACTGACGGTTATAGAAACGGTCACAGTATTTAAGCAAAAGCTCAATATTGGAAACCAGCAGATCCTGTGTAAAACTATCCATATTCCCTTCAATTTCATTTCCAACGTTATGAATGATATCCATAACAGAGGTTTCTTCTTTTTCTGAAAGGTGCAACGCCTCATTGGTCGCATAGGAAAAATAACCATAATCTTTAACCTGCGATGCTAAAGGATATCCCTGAAAGAAATCAGGATGCACTACCAAAACAAAGCCCTTTACACCATTCAGAAGCACATCTTCAAATTGGAGTACCTGATGAGGGGCAATGAAATACATGATCCCTTCATCAAAATCATAATACTGTTGTCCATATCTGCACTTACCTCCCGCACATTCCTTTTTCAATGCAATAACATAAAAATCTGTAGTAATTGCATTTAGGATCGTTTCCGGTTCCAGATTGACATCATCAAAATTGAACACACTAATCAGTGGATTCGACGGTTTTTTCAATCCTAGAAACTGATGAAGGGCATTAATTGACGAAACCTTTTCTGGAGTTTTCATATTTTGATTTTCTGATTTATACATAACTAATTTACTGCTTTTTTTTAATTGAAGTTTGTTCATTTCTGATTTGTTCAATCCCTTCCCTGTAACTTGTTGTGTGAAATTCCGAAAAACGACTTCTGAATTTGGCATCCTCAAACAGATTATCAAAAGCATACCTTGGTAGTAATTCCAATAATTCAGCAAATACTGTACTGGATTGTGCTCCCTTTTGGAATATATATTCCGGTACTATTGTAAACTCAAATTCCTTTCCATAAATTTCAGATACCAGACTGATAAACTCGGCATAAGTGGGGTGACTATTATCCACGGGTAAATGCCATGTCTGCCCATATGCATCAGCCGTATTTCCGATCAATGCCGTGGCACGGCTTGCATCCGGTGTCCAGATCAGACTCCTTCTCTTATCTGTACTCAGTGGTATTTCAATGGTCTGCCCTTCTTTGATTTTATTAAAGATCATTGTATTGGTAATACTTTGTGTTTTTCCGGGACCATAAAACTCAGGAGCACGACAAATTACCGCTTCTATTTGCCCTGCGTTCATTTCTTCCAGCAGCATTTCTGTCATTTCTTCTCTTACCTTTCCCTTTCTGCCCACAGGGGCAAATTCAGTATCCTCGGTAAGAACTCTGCCATCCTGTGGATACATATACGTGTTATCAAAGAACACGAGCTTAGTTCCATTAATCTTGCATGCATCTATAACATTTCTGGTAATGAGAGAGAACTGCTCCTCCCAAAGAGATGTACTAATAGGCAATCCTAATGTGAAATAAGCAATTTCACTGTCTTTTACAGCTTCAACCGCATTTTCTCTAATAGATAAGTCTGCAAGAAAAACCTCATCGGTATCATTTACTTTTTGTGCATTTCTACCAACAATCCGGATATCTGAGGTAAAGTTTCTCTTCAACTCTCTTGCCAGTTCTTCGCCTATTTGACCGTTAGCTCCCAATATTGTTTGCATATTACTTTACGTTTAATTCTTTACTATCTTTATTTAGATCTTTCTGTTAATTCAGGAGTATACAGTGCCGCCTGGAATTCCGGCTGATAATCATAACGCATTAGTTTACCAAGATCCAATGATTTGATAAACATGGATAAAGGCCCATTGGTAAGATTGAGCTGTACGTCTTCCTTCTTTTTGCTGCTTGCTTTCTTAATCGCTCTGACATCAGTATAACCGTGAGTCAGTTGGCCATTTCTATCCTTGTTAATAAAGTTTGAACGGACAATATCCGGTTGAACATCTCCAATAGCCAGTTTTTTTCCTCCCATCGAAAAATCCATTTTCCCGGACTCATCATAAAAGTCGAACTTCATCATCTCTCCTTGATCACTATATTTCATTGGAATCAACCATTTCGGCAGGTTATATCCCACTAGCCCACGAACTCTCGCCAGTTCTGTGTCTACAGGAAGCTTCAGAACGTACCCCCAAAGATTTTTATTCTTAACCTCCTTCATAAGGGAAAATACGCCCCAATTGGTGAAGTTTGGCTTCGTAGTTACAATAGAGATAGATAACTCATTATAGGAATCATTATCACAATAATGGTAAGCATATGCTGTGATTGCAAGCAGGCCACGTCCAGGTGTAATTGAAATAGGTTTCACAATATCACGAACTTCTGCTGGGATGAGCTTTTTCAGCATTTTCATATCAGCAGTATATATTGCCGTTATACTACTGTTACTGTAATAGAAATTAGGAGAGTATGTTGTAAACCCGACCTCCTTTTTCTGTTTTTGAATAGTTTTAAACCAGCTCAGATCAATTTCAGGCGCTTCTTTTTCAACTACTGACAAAGGTGGGTTTGAACGGAATCTGTCATAAAGTCCTCCCTTTAAAACAGGAACCTGATGCCCTCCTAAATTGATGATTGTCTGGTTGGATTTGAGCGTATCCATTTTACTATAATTTTTATTCCGTTCAGAAATTGAAACATTTTTGTCCGCAATCTGCGAGTTAAAAGAAATTGTGCCTTTTACATCGATAGCTGCCATACCATTGGAATACATACCCATACTGGCAGTTATAACTAACATTTTAAATGTGTTCATACTATATTGTTTTAAGTATGACAAAGTTCTAAAGACTGGAAACAAACAGTGTATCCGAATTAAGGTAAGTTGTAACAGAATCTCTGTTGAATAAAATTGGATTAGTAATTTAAAACGATACTATGTCATTCGAACACCAAAAAATCACGGAAAATCATATGTTTTTCGCTAAATTATTTTCAATCGCTGTTCAAATGCAAACAAGGAAATTTCCTTTAAAAAATGATTTATTTTCTCATCATTACCTAAAGTTTCTCCTACTCTTGCCCCAGATTTTTCTAATTTTATTCCAAATATTATTTTTATAAACTCCGGTAACATATTCAGAATATTTTCATTGGTTATTACTTTCTCAGGAAAAAATAATCTTACTATTCTTTGTTTTGTTAATATATCAGAAACCTCATAAATGTCTCCTAAATGACAAAATATATTATTCCCTTCTTTTTTTCCAAACATTCCTACTCCTGCCTTTAATGCTTGCTCACGTAATTCTGAAGCATAATTCCTTAAATAGACTTTACAACTGTTCTTAATGAGAAAATAGTCATCGTAATCGATTTTACCCATTGAAAAAAGCTGATGTGCATTTAAACTTCTGTCAATCGATTTATCCATTGCCCTTCCTATCTCTCGTTTTTTGCTTTGATAAGCTTCTTGTCTTCCTTTATCAATCTCTTTCAAAAAATCATTGGCTACCTTTAAAAAAGGAATATCAATCTGTACTTCTTTAAGGAAAATTAGAAAATTAGTATTAACAAAATCTGTTCTAATACGATACTTGCATTCTCTGGTGCAGTGGTAATAATAGTATTTCTTATATTTTCCCTGCGAAGAACTTGCAGTTAATGTTTTTCCACAGATAGGACACAAAAGAACACCTCTTAATATGAAGTTTTCATTAAGTACTTTTTTCTTTTTGACAAACTTTGAATTATTTGATTCCTGTAATACTTTTTGAACTCCCTCAAACAATATTATAGATACAATTCCTGTATGTAATCCACTAATAACCTTGCTTTCTTCATTTTCAGATTCAGGAACTTTAATTTGTCCACAATAAATGGGATTTCTAATTAATCTATAGAAAGCGCTCATACTACATCTCAAGCCTTTAGAGAAAGCATGCTTATATATTTCTGATATTGTAACTCTTTTTTCTTTTATTATCTCTTCAAAAGCTTCACGAATTATAGAAGCTTCAGGACCATAAGGAGCAATATATTTTTTTCCATCCGCTGTTACTTTATTCCGATATCCTAAAGGAGCTCTATTGATCCATCGACCTTCTAGCCTTGCTTTTTGCATACCTAAACTTACATTCCGGCTTCTTTTATCATTTTCGACTTCAGATGTAGCCAAATATACCGCAAGTATAATCTTACTTTCTGGTATAGAAAAATCTATTGGTTGATCAATAGCTTGAAGAGAAACTTCCATACTTCCTAGTTTCTCAAGCATTAAATAAGCATCTGTAATGTTACGGCTAAACCTATCCCAATAAGTAAAGAGTATAGTGGCCGGACGATGTTTAAGAGATTTAATCTTAATCATTAATCTATTCCATGCAGGTCGATTAAATGTTTTCGCTGAATAGTCCTCGAAAATAGTTTCTGTAATAATCAGGTTATTATATTTACAATAATGCACAAGACGCTCCAACTGGCTGCGCTGGGAATATCCTTTTACAGCCTGCTCATCGGTACTAACTCGTATGTAGAGATAAATGGCAGACATAGTTAGGTCGCTTTTATTAGAAGAAGCCTTTACCTAAAAACGTGAAAATTATGTATTTTATTGAAAAAATTAATGGCTTTTTATTTTTGTATGCTGTTATTTTTTTGTTTAAAAAAATCATTACCTTTTTGATATACGACTTATTTATTGTTAAATATTTACTAAATCATCTGTATATATTTAATCTTCCCATCAATCTCACCTACTCCAATCCAAGTATGTGCAAAAAGCTGAGTTTTTTTATAATGAATGTACTTGCTTAATTTTTCTTTTAGTAAATGTTCATCTTTTGCAATCATATATGTAAATCCAAGCCCACCACGCTCTTTAGTAAAAATCGAACAATCATGCAGCTGCTTATCTTTTTGAAATTGCTTTATATTTTTTTTATATCTTTTAGAAAGTTCAGTGATAGATTTTTTATTAAACTCCATCAACTGCACAGAAGTTTCTATGGACTGTGGTAAATTTGAATCATCAATTTTTGAAATCAATTCTTTAAATTCAATATTCGAAAAATAAGAAGGTTTTCTAATATATTTATTTGGCAAATTGAATTTATACATATAATAGTTATTGATAAAATCAGTCTCAGGTTCAAAATAAAAATGATTCACCCCATCGTTTTTATTCTCTTCAATCATAAAGCTCAATTGAGCCCCTCTTTGTTTTAGAAAATAACCAATCAAGTCAAGTTCTTCATAAATATAGGTATTTTCATAAGTTAAAAACTTATTTCTTACTTTTAAATAACTGATTAACAAAGAAGGTGTTTCAAAAAAGTCATTTACAACAACTAAATCATATATACTTATAATCCATGGAAAATGATTATCATCAAAATAGTTTAGTTTATCTGAAGTTTTTAAAATAGGAACAATATTCCCTAGTTGTTCCAAAGTTAACGAAACCAATACAACTTCTTTAAAATCATTGAGCTGTAAATTTACTTTTTGTTTATTCTTATTCTCAAATACGACATCTTTATTTTCTTTTAAATATGAAAGAGTTCTTAAACATTGACTATAAGATCCCTTTATTATATCATTTAAATGATCATCAGTTTTAAGTTTATGCCCTGATTTTGCTTTAGATGACAACCTGTTTGCTTTTGCTTCAATAATAAATAAATAATCATTAAAGACGAGTAGCCCATCTGTTTCAAACCTATTTTCCTTATTACCATAAAACATATTTGAGTAAAAAGTAGATTTTGGTAAAATGTTTTTAAAATATATTTCGGACTGGCGTAGCAAAAAATCATGTTTATATGAGATAAATTTTCCATACAGCTTTACGTTTTTTTTAAATTCATTTTCAAAAGCGTCCTCAACTACCCATACCAATAACGGAATTGATGGAATAACATATTTATTATTATACTTGATTAAGGGCTTTTGTTTTAGAATAGAATTAGGTTGATATATGTTTTCAGAATTTTCAACAGAAGTGAAGCCACATGAAAATCTATCTAAAAAATTCTCAACATTTTCTAAAGGTATTTCTAAAAAATCAGCTAATTCATATGCTGAAAATGTTCCCGCCTTATTAAAATTAGCCAATAATTCATTAAAAAAATAAACCTTATATATTTTACGAATTTCTGAATCTGATAATTTTGCTATTTCTTCTATATTATCAACTTCAATTATTAATTCATTTTTAGAAATTTTCCCATTTTTAAATCCAATTGTTTGTTTTGAATGATATCTAGCCCTTTCTTCAACCTCATTGAGAAATTTATTGTACTTAAAATTTAAAAATCTAGCTATGTTATCTCGAATTGTAATAGAATTATCCAGAGTAAAGCCAAAAATGGACATAATTTGATTTCCAAAAGGTTTAAATAACTCTTTTGAAAAAATTAAGTGATGTTTAGGATGACCTGGGTTTCTTACTTTTTTTGATTCGTTTTCAATTTTAGATACAATTTCATTAAAAACATCATCTTTCTCTTCTTCTTCAAACATTTGCTTCGCATCTGTCATTGTACAATATTTCAACGTTGCTCTTTGAATGTTTAAAAAATCTTCTAAAATTTCTTCGGTAAGAATAGATGTGTCATCTACAAAATCACTTTTTAGACATTGACAAGCTACTACTTCCGAAACAAAAAAATGTTTATCGTCCCTATAATCAGTATATTCTTCAGAATTATGAAGATGATTGTAAAATGCAATATAAGAAATAAGGTCAAAAGAGTTTATCTTGCTACAAATATCTTGGATTATAGATAAATTGGATTGAATTTCAATTGGAAGTTCATTTTTCCATTTATCTATTAAATTCGGTTCAGTCATTTATTAATGTTTTTGTATTAAAAAAAATAAAATTTAACACCTAAAATAGCTATAATTGTATGAATATTTTTAATAATAAAACTCTTCCATAAAATCCTTTCTTTGCTCATCCTCAATTTCCTTTTTCTTCCAACCTATTTTTTGTTCGAAATAATCTATATGCTCTGAATAGTCTAAAATGTTTGGTAGTGCATTTATCATTTTTAGAATATCCTGATAAAATTCAATTTTCTTCTGAATTAAAGGAACTCGACTGCCCGACCAACTTTCACTTCGTCCAAAATTAATTTTCCTTGTTAGAGTAACTTCCTTATTGATAAGAAGAAACTCTCTAAAACATTCGACAAACCAACCATTAAAATTATGATACACAACTTCAATAAGCATTAACACAATCTTTTCATTTTTGCTATGTTTTTGAGTAAGTTTAATAATGAGCGATTTTACTTTTTCTGTTCTATCCTCATTGACATCCCTAAAACTGAATAAAGAATAAATATCTTCTTCAACAATAAATGTATATTGTTCATTTGCTAAAGCTGTCAATAACAAATCTTCAATCAATTCTTCATATTCCTCGTATTCCCACAACGTACTTGTGTTAATTTTTTCCAACCTCAAATTGGATGAATATCCCAATCCAATTTTTCCATTTTTTAAACTGTCATTGATGAAGTTTTTATCCAAATCTAAAAGGGCTTTTAATTCTCTTCCCTCATAGTCAAAGTGAGAATCTATTTCATATTGTGCCCAGTAAGCATCTTTTAAAAGTTCAGGATGTTTAATAAAGTATGATGAACAATCAGCACAAAAATCAATCCCAAAATCACGTATTGTTTTACGTGTCTTAGTGAGTATGATGCTTGTCAAATAGGTGATGATATTGTGATTTTCAAATTCAGAATTTTCTTTTTTATATTCTTCAAATAAAGGTCCATATTTTAGGTAATCAAGCATTCGATGGATATAAATATATTCGTCAGGCTTTAAAAAAGTATTTATGAAAAGCTTAAAAAAAACTTCATTGACCTGTTCTTCGGGTAACATTACTATTAATACAGATTCCCAATAAGGTTTTCCTTGAAATTCATAATCATTCATTATGTCCAAGAGTTCTTTTCCCGTCATAATAAGTTCGACCAAAGCAATATTTATTATGGTGGTTCGCAATGGAAAAAGTACTCTGCCACTAAAAAACAACTTTAGAGCATTTTCAAATTCAGATTTACTCTTTCTTGCTATGGAAATATAAATATCAGTAACTGCTGATTCTATATGCCATCCGTTATTATCTTTCTGCTGCTTATACAAAGCATTAATATTTAATAGAAATTTCTCTAGACTTTGCCAATCTGTTGCTTTTACAAAAACATCAAACTCTTGCCTTTTTTCTTTTTCAGATTCCTGGATAGATTTTCCCTCTCTATATTCCCAATCCGGTTTTAAAAACTTGGAAAGTTTTCTTATATCAGATTCAATAAACTCATTCCAGCTTTCAGGGTATACAGCTCCCGCTTCTGTTAAATGTTTGGCAAGAACACTTACAAACTTACAATGTGCATATTGTTTATTATCCAATTTTTCAGAAATGAGCTTTTGATAAATTGGTAATTCATCTACATAAATACTTTTGTCAATGTCTCCACCCGGATAAATGATTTGATGTAGTGCTTTTTGCACCTGTTCATTTTCGATTTCAAATAAATGATAAAATTGATTAAGAATGCGATCCCTTAATTTCATTAATTCATCTGATTTATATAAATCAAAATTATAAATTGTAAATGCGTGTCCTTTTGCTGAACGAAATTCATCATAATGCCAACCTAAGAGTGCCTCTGATAAGTTTAGAAAAATACCATTTGCAAATGTTTTTTGAGCATTAATTAAATTATCATCTAACAACATATCCAGCAACATATTTTGCCGTAAGTATCCTTGTTCTCGGTCCTCTAATGTATATTTAAAGTCATCGTGAATGAATTTTAAAATTTCGGATAATCGGCTTGGTTGTTTATTTAATAATGCTAAAGTCAGCTCAAGCGAAGGTTTGAATAATTCATTAGGATGGCTCCAAAAACCTTTTAACAGTTCAAAATGTTTCGTAGCTCTGGTATGGTCATTATGGACATAACTAAATTTAAGTGTTTCAATATATTCTTCCTGTGGAAGGTTTTCTATCCATTTTTTCAAATACAATAGGCAATCCCGACCTTTATAAAACCAAAATAGATTGTAAAAAGCATACAATTCTTCATCGGTTTTTATTTGCTTTATTACTTCATTCAAATGCAGTAATACTAAGTCTCTTACATGATAGTAAACAAATGTGTTATTCACATCTATAAGCGTAGTACGGATTCTATTTGAAAGTTTCTCTATAAAAGTAGCAATCCATTCTGCATAATTGATAACGGAAGATTTATTATCAATAAAACATTTATAGAATGTATAGGTTGCTAGCACCTGGTCTGATACTTTAACTATCTCGTTGGAATAAACATCTAATATTTCATTGTTATGAAGTTCCATTATAGCAGTCCATAGTTCATTCCAGTCAATATTAAACTTGTTTGATAGAATTATTTTCAATTCTTCATTGTTTCTGTCTAGAACACCAAAAAATGAAACAATAGCAAGAGATTTAAGAATGATTGGATTATTGAAAATGCCTATCTCTTCGGAGATTTTTTTAAAGTATTTTTCATACAGTAATACAGGGCTATTTAAATAATTAGTTTCAGAATCAGGGGTAACGGAAGAAGTAGCCATTAGTGCAACTCTTGCATTACCTTTGGCTAAATCCACTATTTTTCTTTTGATATCACTATGATACTTCAGATTGGGTAGAGCTGCTAGAATTATTTCCCTTATTTCTTCATCCTTAAATTCAGGTATATTAAATTCTTTATACAAATAACTATCAAGCGTAACCGAAACTTGTTTTTTTACATAATCTCTGGTTGTAATTATAACTTTTGCTGAATAAGATTGTGAAGCTTCTATTTTATTAAGCAAATAATTTAGATTATTGATTGATTTATTGGCATCGTCAAACAATATTATGTGTTGTTTTCCAGGTAAAAAAAGATGTTGATAATCATCCAATAATGACACTCCTGAACTTTGGATAACGATTGGAACATAATTATCCCTTGAAAGTTCCTCTAAGATTTTGACTGCCAATTTAGATTTGCCGACACCTGCTCCACCTGACAATAATAAAATATCGTATTTCTTTAAAGCCTCAATACTATTTTTAAGTTCCTCTTCTCTACCAATAAATTTATTGGTAAGTGATGGCTGTATGCCTTTTCCTGTTTTCAAAAGGAATTGTTCAAGTGTATAGATGTCCCCTTTTACAACTTGAATGTTGAGATACTCGTCAGCTAATTTAGGAATATCAAATATGAGGAATGGCAGATTCTGAATATTTAAAACCTCGAACTTTGTGCTTGGATTATATGATTTTACTTTAATATTTAATAGGTTATGTTCTTCTGCACTTATTTTTTCATTACAAGCTAATATGACTTTTTCTATTTTCTCTTTTTCTATTGTCGTTATATCTTCCTTAAAACAATGATCCACATCTTTTGAAAGTTTATCAAAAAAGGATTTTGATTCTCCTAATCTTTCCTTAGTAGTGCATTCAACAAAAATATATTTATCTTCATTTACAAAAAAGGAATCAGGTGTCCCTTTACTTGTTTTCTCTTTTCCAACAACAGCACCAGGAGCACCAATAAATTTATTCCCTTGTAAGTATAATAAATGATTTACTAAGGTTTGAAAACTTGCTTGGTTGATTGCCTTTAATGCATTCTCTATTTGAGTTATAGTATTCATGAGCTAATAAGTCTATACTAGCAAATATATTAAAAACAAGATTTAGAAAAATTATAATGAAATGAGGACCTATATTGCAGGTTGTCATTAATATAAAACTCAACAGGATTCAAACCAAATCAAATCACCATAGAATGTTAATTATCAACCAACTACACCTAAAATAGTTTCTATATCCGTAAAAAAAGAGTTTGAATAGCGTCCTGTCAAGTTCACAAGACGGGGATTAAAATTTTTCAAATTTTGATCCCCTCTTTTTTTCCTCCTATTTCCCTCTTAATCAAAAAGATATATTTAGCAAAGCTATTGATTTTAGCGGTTCGAAAAACTGTTCCATCGAAAACTAACTTTTCAGGAAATATCGAACCGACAATTGCCCGCTTATCTATAAGATTTGCACTTTTATAGCGATCAGCAATATTTGTAACAGCGTTAAGGGCTAATGCCAACTTCTTCTCAATTTCATTTTCAGGATTAGATTTCATTGCGAGAAGTTTCTCTTCTAATTCCTCCAACTCTTTTTTATATCTATTCTTAATATCCCTAAAATCATCTTCATCAATTTTGTCTGCAAGAAACATATCTCTTGCTCTAGAAATTCTTTCCTTAAGAGCTTTAATTCTGTCCGTAACATTGTTCCTTTCATCCGCTACACTAGTTGATACATTATTAAAATTATTAAGGATAATTGTATTAAGAACTTTGCGAATGCCAGGCTGAAACTCATACTTTGAAAGTTCATTAACAAACAATTCGTTTACAATTTCAGAATTATGCCTAAAACCACATGCAGAGCTACAATGATAGTAGTAATAATGCTTCTTTCTTCCTTTAGAACCACTTGCTGTCAGATTATTACCACACTTGGGGCATAGTAATAATCCTCGAAGTGGATACCTTTCGTCCTTAATTTAAACTAAAAATATCTTTCTCCATTTTGTCACCGTGTTCCGGCTTAGCTTAAAATGGTTTGCTAACTGGCTATTATTCAATTGATATTTTTTCTGATAATCTAAAATTTGCAGAATATCAGATTTCTTATAAGAGTGCTGTTTTTGGTTAAATTGTTCAGATTCTTTGTCCAAATTCCCAAAAATCTTCTGGTTAAGACTGAGGATATCGACGGCAGATAAACATTTTTTATCGAGCAGCGGTAAGCATTCCTCTATTTTATCCGGAAATTTCTGATGTAGGATATCTCTATAAATGGTTTTGTAATCGGGACTGGTATTTGGATTATATTTCATTTTTCTTGTATTTGATTATCCATTTGTATAATGTTGTTTTAGGGATCCTGTATTTTATTATTACCTCGTCCTTTGTCATTTTATTGGTCACAATCAGTTCCAATATAAAATCTATAATTTCTTTGGTATAGACGTTTTTTCGGAATTGTGGGAGTGAAGATTTCTTAGTTTTTGTATTATTTGCTACCGTTGATGGTGCATATAAGATGATATGCTGGGAATATATTCTGAAAAAATCATATTCCAAAAGCTTGCTCCACTTTAACAGAATTTCAGTGTTGATACTTTTAGCCTTATACATTTCTTCGATCTCTTTTTCCTGACATTTCAAAAAATTGCAGATACGGGATACTTCTATCCCGCTTTCTGCAACCCTATCATTTATCATTTGTCCTATGTGAATATTTTTGAATATCATTTTTATTTTTTTTCTCTTGATACTAATTTCAGAACAAAGGCAAACAGCAGGGTGTTTACCTTTTATTCAGAAAATCAACAAATCTGTTTTATCTCGTGGTATATCCACCGTTTGCAAAGATGGTCTGCCCAGTGATCCACCAACCATCAGTTACCAGAAATTCTACGAGAGGAGCAATGTATTTAATATCTGTAAGCCCTCCTAAAGCAGATGCTGATTTATGATAAGCTACCGCATCATCACTTTCCTGACCATAGAAAAACGGTGTATCCATAGGCCCGGGAGCAACTGCAGTTACAGAAATACCACGGTTTCCGAATTCTTTAGAAGCAGCTCTGGTAAAGTGCTCTACCGGGGCTTTCATGCCTTCATAAGTAGAATAAAGACCTGTATACGCAGCAAGCAAAGAAGTTACAATCGTACAGATTTTTCCGTTGTCATTCAATTTTTTACCCGCTTCCTGAATAAAGAAGTATGCGACTTTAGAATTAATGTCACTCATGCTGTCATATTCAGCTTCTGTGGTATCTATAAATGGTTTTTTTAGTACTTTTCCTACAGTGTTAATTGCAATATCAATACCTCCGAACCTGTCAACGGCTGCATCAAACAGCTTCGTAACATTTTCTACTTTGATAAGATCGGCCTGTACCAAAATTGCTTCGGCCCCTAATGATAAAACAGCAACTAAGGTTTCTTCTGCTTCTGCTTTTGTACTTTCGCTGTTGTAGTGAATAACAAGCTTCGATCCTTTTGCCGCAAGATTACGGCTTAACAATCCACCAAGGTTTTTACCTCCTCCGGCGATTAATACTACTTTTCCATTTACATTGTGTGTTGTCATAAAATTTTATTTTAAAAATTGTTTTTTTTGGCATTTGATTTAATGCCATGCTGAGCTGTCGAGGTATGTTGAGATCCTTTCATTAAGTCCCGAACCACGTTCAGGATAACATTGTAATGTCATGTTGAGCATTGACTGAAGGTCAACGAACGTAGTTCTGAAGTGAAGTCGAAACATCTTCTTTATTATAGCCCCATCGTTCCCCAGGATGACAGTAGTTTGTTTTTTTTAAAACCTAACAGGTTTAAGAAACCTGTTAGGTTTGTTAATGATTAATCAGGGCAGGTCTGTGTAGTGATACAATGCCAAGCCATAGAAGGCTCACCTTCTTTCTGCGTGTACATCTTCATACATTTGTTGGTAGTATCGTACACCATCATCCCTTCTACAAAGTTGGCTGGTGCAATCCCTACAGGATTACCTCCGCTAAAGGCTACTTTATTAGGTACAAAACCTTTGGTTTTCGCTTCTAATGCTATCCAGCCTCCTTTTCTTACCATTGGCCAGTTATCAGCATTCACTCCAGCTCTATTGAGAGCAGTAATACCTACTTTGGTGTCTAATGCAGTACCGGCTGTAATACCAGGTTTGTAACAATATGGTGGAGTACAGTTTGAAACTGATGCATTTGCAGAACTTCCTATAGCCTGTCCTGTTCCTGCAATCGTAGGTATCCCCATTGTTGTTACGGTATTGCCTACCGTATTACCCAGGTTTTGAATAACAGGACCTGCTGTTCCGGTATACCCTCCTCCTGTATTACCTCCCGGCATAGAAGAGTTCACAAGATTAGCCATAGTAAAGCCTCCTGCACCTTCTATAGCATCAGGACAGCCGTCTCCGTCAGAATCAAGATCTAAATAATTAGGAATGCCGTCTCCATCGGTATCACAGGTTTTGCGTCCGAATAAACCATAGCCAACAGCGTCATTTGTTCCAAAGTTATTACTGGTGAGTGTAACAGAAGTAACCAGATTATTTCCTACCCCTCTAAGAAGAAGCCATTGATCATTCACTGAGCCTATTGAAGAAATAGCTCCCGTTACAGGATCATAGTTCATTACAGCAGAAGAAAGACTCGCCATATAATTGGTTGTCAAGTCTTTTATCATCCAGCCATTTACATCTCCACCGTTAATCTTTAAAGAATAGGTGGCTGATGCAGCTCCATTGGAAAGACCATCCAGATCCTCTATGTAAAATGCAAGTTCATTGGCCGGAACTCCCGGTGAAAAACTATACGTTAAACTTACAGAGTTATTGGTATGGGATTTAAAGATCCTTTGGGTAGCTCCATTAGTGTCTACATAGAAATTATTCAGGTTATCATTAAAGTTAGCGGCTGACTGTAAGCCTGTAGTTGGAGCAGTAACAGTAAGGTTAGACGCTGTATTCCCCTTCCATGTACCGCTTACGTTCTGTGCATAATATCCGCCACAGTTTTCAATCAGATTGGGGATACCATCATTGTCATTATCTAGATCGATAATGTCTGGCTTTCCATCATTATCAGTATCGATACATGCATTCACATATGAACTCTGAGAATATCCTATCCCCTGCCCTCCATTGGCTATCACAGGTATTCCGTTAGCGCCTACTGTATTGCCAAGGTTTTGTGAAACCGGTGAAGCAGATGTTCCTGTATAGTCTGCACCCGAATTACCACCCGGCATAGCTGAATTTACAAGATTAGCTGTAGTAAAGCCTCCTGTTCCTTCTATAGCATCAGGGCAGCCGTCTCCGTCAGAATCAAGGTCTAAATAATTAGGAATGCCATCTCCATCAGTATTACAATATACCCTAATTGCAAATACTACACCTTGTTGTGATCCTGATACAGGCTTGAAAGACAGAGTCGTGTTTATTGTAACACTTTGCCCTTTTGTTGAGAATGCAGGGAAATTATTGGTATCTTCTGTAGCAAAATAAGTAACAGTATTTGTACCGGCCCCTGTTGTACTACTTGAGGTACCAGAACCAAATTTTTCTATTTGCTGGAATACACTTCCTGTTGTAGTAACAATTAATTTTTCCTGATCACTATTCTTAGTTGATTCTGCATCAAATACAGCAACTTCTATTGGATAAGCTAAAGGCTGACCACTTAATGCATTTATTGCACTAATTGTAACATCAAAGCTTTGACTACCTTTATCTACTGCCGAAGTGTATAATGCTTCATTCTTATTATTCTCATTGAGGTTTTTGCTAAGTATTCCAGATATAGATCCTCCCCAGGTAATAGCAGACAAATCAGTTCCCACAAGTGGTTGTGTAGAAGCTGGTGAAGTTGATTTTTGATAGTTTGATATTGTCGCAGTATATTGTATCCCTTTATAGGTAAAATTAGTCGTTGTACCATTAGCGATTGGGCTATTTGGCCAATTAAAAAAGACATATTGCCCAGGTTTTGTAACACTGGTACTTTGTGTGGTCATATTAGCCGAATTCTGATCACAGTACATTTCATCTGTATCTAGTATGCCATCATTATCACTGTCCTGATCACACATATCAGCAACTCCGTCACCATCTGTGTCTGTACCGTAACAAGGGTCCACTGCAAATGTGATAAATTTCCCATCTGCTACATTTTGGTTAAATACCCATTTTGCTATTGCATTCGATGTAGGGTTTACTTTTATAACGTTTGTAGTAAAAGCAGCATCATCCGCTATCAGCATTATCACTTTACCTGATGTGGTAACAAATGTTCCACTGTTATAGGCTGTAAGATCTGCCTCAATGAATAAAGAACCGGCATCAGCATCTTTTTCCTGTGCCATCCAAACTCTCTGGATTCTCTTATAGGTATTTGTACCTACTGTAACATCCACAGGTGCGGTAGTCACATTGTTGTTATCTCCTAATAAGAAGTAAGTTTTATCGCTGGTAAAGCCTGTACGTGCTGCATTTAAGTTCGGATTTACAAAATCATTAGTGGTAGCCACTGTAAGGATTGTTCCTGCATTGACCGATTTAGAAACCTTTTGCTCAAAAAGACCGATGTCTTCTCTTGCTACACCAAATACGTTGTTGTTGAAAACTGTATTAGTTCCTCCGTTCCAGACCATATTGCCGCCAGCATCCAGGTAATGGTCTGTATTTACACGACCCATTGTAATACCGTATTTAATAGCCAGATAAGAATCTACTCTTCTGCGTTCAGTTGCTGTTATATTACCGGCTCCATAGATGATGGTTTCTCCAAGATGACCTATAAATCCACGGTTATCACTGCTTGTACTTAACGAAAATCGGGAATCACCAAACAAATGTCCACCGTTCAGATTTCGTATTCCTGTACCTGCATGATTTGTCGTTCCAAAGTTTGCTGCACCGTTAAGAGCTCTTGTTGTTGAATTAGCGGTAAACGTATGATACATAATACTAGGAATCGTAGTAGAAAAGGCTCCTGCAGGAGTAAATACGCCTGTATCAGTGCTTCCACCTGTGTTGGAAAGTCTTTCTATTCCGTTATCCATTTGAATGGCTAAACCATCCCATCTGCGTAAACCTCCTTCCAGAACAGCATTGTCTACTGCCGATCTGAAGATACTTGGCCACTGTCCTCCGCTTGTCATGCCTTCCTTCGTAAATGTAAATACATCATAAGAATCAGCTGAAAAGGTTCTTACCGTATAATTACCCAGCGACTGTGTTCCTGCTGTGAAATTAATACCCGGGTTAAAGTTGAAGTAAGTGGAAGTACCGGTTACATACTTCGGTAAAGGATTGGTTCCCAGCTGTGCAACGGTAGTTCCGCTCCATACATCTTTCCAGGTAGTTACATCTGTTGCTGGGCCTGTGTTTGCAGCATCCACATCAGCTCTGTACCAATAAGAAAGACTGTTGGTAACCCCTCCCGGTGCATGCCCGAAACCTGCAAAGGTGAAGTATTGCCCGTCTGTTAAAGTTACATTGGCAGTGTTGTAAACCACACCATTCACGGTAACTTCCGCAGTCATTGGTGTGAAAGTGTTGCCACCTGCAAAAGTTTGATCCGAAGACTGTACCAGATACAGGTTTTTAATTCCTTTTGGCCATGCTACCGTAACTGTTCCTACAGTTCCTGTATTCTGTACCTTCCAGATAGATTCAAAACGGAAGTTGGTTGCTCCATTAGAACCTGCTGTATAAGATAATGGTATAGCAAGCTTTTTCTCCAGACCGTTATCTCCCCAAACCAGGTATTGCTTGTTATTAAGAGAGCTGGTGTTTGCGTCATTGGTATTGGCTAAACCTGTAGTGGAGATCAGTACCTGATTTCCAACATTTACAGAGTTACTTTGTTTTTGGTTTATGGCTCCATTAATGTCATCATGAACTATACCGGCAATATTAGAAACATATCCTGCATTGGTCGTTAAATTATAAACGCTAACATTGTCTGGGTTTATATAGTCATGAGAAAGAGTAGTACCATATTTTAAAGCCAAATAAGTATCTACCTTTTGTTTTTCCAGTGTATTCAATATGTTTTTATACCAAATTACCTCTTGGATATCTCCATTAAAAAATCCTAAGCCATTAGCAAAGCCAATCTTTAAATAAGGTCCTGCGACACTACTTCTTTTATTTTGCCCTGTAATGGTTGCTTCGCTACCATTTAGTCCCAGTATTAAATTGTCTGTTCCTGTTGCCGTTCCATCACCAGGATATGGATGAGCAAAATAAATAGATGTTTCATTTAATTTAGCTAGTAGTGAAGTTACAGTTTGATTGATTCCATTAGAAAATCTATAAAAATTAGGACTAAGACCAGATCCATTTACATTAGCATTTAAACCTGGCTCGTGACCTGTATTTATCTCATTATCTAAACCGGTAATTTGTCCATTAGTAGCTCCGGTTGCTCTTGCTACTCCATAAATGGAAAGCGGCATATAAGAAACACCATCATTATTAAAATTTCCGAAAACAGGATTTATTTGAGCATTATAGTTTGTTGAATAATTTGGATCAAGAAAATTATAATACTTGGTTGTAGAATACCCTGTTGTCCAGGTATTAAAGTTATGCTGTTGGTTTCCTGGGTTGGTGGTTACACCGTTAGTACTTGTAAGATCTAATTTGTTAATCGATGCGTCTATCCATTGTGTTGAACTTACATTTTCAGACTTATACCACACCCCAGGAAAGGTAGCAATACCCCCCGGATTATTAGCAAGTCCTGCCAAAGTAAAATACTGTCCGTTTCCTAATGTAACAGTAGCAGTGTTGTACACCACGCCGTTCACGGTAACTTCCGTTGCCATTGATGTAAAGGTATCTGTTCCGTCAAAAGCCGCATCAGTAGACTGTACAACATATAAATTGTTCACACCTTTAGGCCACGCAACGGTTACTGTTCCTACAGATCCTGTATTTTGGGCCTTCCAAATTGATTCGAAGCGGTAATTAACATCTCCGTTAGCACCACCTGTATAGGCCAAAGGTGTTGTAAGAGTCTGCTTTAAACCATTATCACCTACCAGAAGGAATTGCCCATCGCTCAACGTATTGGTGTTCGCTGCATTGGTATTCGCCAAAGAATTTCCTGCACCGATAATCAATTTCTGATCAGTGTTAACACTCTTGGATTGTTTTTGATTTAATGCAGATACATCTTCTCTTCCAATCCCGATAATATTATTATAATAAGCACTATTATTAGTTCCATTCCAGATTACATTTCCTGTTGCACTTAAATAATTTCTATTCTGTGTACTGCTTAAGGTCTGCCCATATTTAACAGCTAAATAAGATTCCACTTTTGTTACCTCATCATCCGTAAGTTTATTCGGGAAGATGATTACTTCATTCTGCTGCCCGTTCAATCTTGCATAATCGCTGTCTCCCCCTACTCTTAAATCATTTCTTGTAGCATCAAGCAATACATTCTGAATATTGGTATTGAAAACCTGATGATTTCCTCTGAGTGATAATAACACTGAATTATTACCCGCAACTCCGGCTCCGTTTTCCCAGGTACCACCACCGATATAATGTCCGGTAGTAGATCCTGTGCTTATTGCATCGTATTCACCAATTACGGGATACAGCAATAAATTATTGGTTCCCGAAAAACTGTAAAGTCCCGGATCATCAGACGCCGGCCCAAAACCTAACATCATTGCAATACCCGCAATGTTACCTGCCGAAAACAATGCACCCTTGCTGCGATCCAGAATATTAACATTTCCGTTTGTAGAAGGCTGGTACAACAGAATATCGTTTGAGCCGTCGAAAGTGACAGTCGGATTAAAGTTCGTTAATGTTGTACTGTTAGAATACACCGGTCGGTTTGCCAGAGTTGCCTGGGATATATTTGTTCCAATACCATTGAATTCGTTCCATTGCTGGATAGTGGCATTGTTAGCAGCTGAAGTTGTTCCGGCATCCGAATAAACTGCGGCATCTGCACGGTACCAGGCCGCTGAAACGATACCACCCGGTGCGTACATATATCCTGCAAAAGTAAAATACTGCCCATTTGCTAATGTTATACTGGCTGTATTATAAACCACACCGTTTATGGTAACTTCCGTAGCCATTGGGGCAAAGGTATCTGTTCCGTCAAAAGCTGCATCGCCAGACTGTACTAAGTACAGGTTTTTTACACCTTTAGGCCATGCAATGGTTACTGTTCCTACATTTCCTGTGTTTTCTACTTTCCATATAGCTTCGAAACGGTAATTAACAGCTCCGTTAGAACCTCCTGTATATACCAATGGGGTTGTAAGGCTTTGTTTCAAACCATTATCTCCAACAATAAGGAATTGCCCGTCAGTCAACGTATTGGTATTTGCGGCATTGGTATTGGCTAAAGAATTTCCTGCACCGATAATTAATTTTTGGTTTGGGTTCTCGCTTCGGGATTGCTTCTGATATAATGCACCATTATTATCTCTTGCAATACCCAGAATATTATTCTGATAGGTAGCAGAAGTATTCCATACCACCGTATTACCGGAGCTTACATAATTTCCCAACAATGTTGACCCCCATTTAACCGATAAATAAGAATCTACACGCGCTTTTTCTGAAGCGGAAAGAGGATTTGCAAATACAATCGTCTCATTGAGCTGACCGTTAAGACTTCCCCAGTTGCTATCACCACCTATTCTGAAGATACGGGTAGTATTACCTACACTAACATTTCCATCCGTATTGGTGTAAATATTTTCGTTACCATCCAGCCATACTTTAGCTAATACGTTAGAACCCGGAGTTCCACCACCATTCAGCCATGAAGAACCTGCAACGAAAGCTTTTGTGGCCGTAAACGAATTGGTAGAGTTAGTAGTATAGCCACTTCCTGCCGTATAAAACAAGAGTTTGTCATTCGGGGAAGCCTGAGATGTGTGCAACCCGGGATAATCCATAGTAGCATCAAAACCTGCCAGTCCTGCTGCACCTACTGTATTCATTTTACCGGAAATATAGATACTTCCCTGAGCACGGTTTATAATAGCATTTCCGTTGCCGGGGTCTGCTGCCATAAAGTCGGCATTAAAGGATACAGTTGGGTTGAAGTTAGCCAACATACTCTGGTTAGAGAAAGTTGGTCTTTGCCCGGCAGTTGCCTGAGCAAGGTTGTATCCTGTTCCCATCTGGTCATTCCACTGCTGAACAGTTGCGTTATCTGCTGCTGCGGTGGTACCTGCGTTGGAATACACACCGGCATCTGCCTTGTACCATACAGCGGCCGTTACCCCGCCGGGAGCCTGTCCCAGTACAAACCATGTAGGCAAAACCATACATATTATTAATAGAAGTTTTTTCATAGGGATTTAGTTAATAGTTTTCGGATGATTTATGTAGTACTATCGGACACAAAAAATGTCAATTTTGTGAAGTGTCCAATACTAAGGTTTCCAGAAAGACCATACTTTGCCGTTGTATACAGCAAGTTGTTTCTTTGTGGTATCATACACCATCATTCCCGGTGCCGGGTTGATGATATTGGTATGGGGACTTGCCACTTTGGGTAAAATCATTGCTTTGTCTGTATCGGTTAAAACCAGGATACCATTGGTTCCATTAGCTGAGGCATTGGTTCCGATGGCAGTTTTTGCTGTAGACAGCTCTGTTTTATCCGCTCCCTGTATAGACAGATCTGCTGTTCCTATCGTAGCTGCAGTACCATCATCTTCACTAAGGTTGACCCATACTCCGCCATTCTTCAGGTACTTTACTTTATGATCCGTTGTGTCATAAATGGTACTTCCCTCTTCAGTAATACCGCTTTTATCGGTTACGTAAGGAAGGATAAGTCCCTTATTTTCTGTATTGGCAAATTCCAGAGAAACAGATGTGTTGCTTACCCCCTCTTTGCCAATTGCCACTTGAGATTTTACTGCCGTTGCAGTGACCAGCATTGCCAGTATCAGAATGTTATTTTTCATAGTAGGTATTTTATGCTCATTTTGGGAGCGGTTTTTTGTTACTTTTATTTGTCATATTGATGAGAGATCCTTCGGCTGTTCTGCTTCGCTCCACGCTCAGGATGACAGAGCACTCTTTTGGAAGAGGTACACCTGTCATGTTGAGCAGAGCGTAGCGGCACTGAAACATCTCTGTTTGTTTGAATATCTTCGCTTTTGTGAGATCCTTCGACAGGCTCAGGATGGCATGGTAAATATCCTTTGGCTTTTTACTGTAACAACTTTATTTCTTAATTAATTTAAAGCCCTGAGATTCGTTGTTTATTTTTACGACATAAACACCGGCGGTCAAATCGGAAATATCTATTTTGTTGTCTGAAACTTTTGATACAGATTTTACAAGAGCTCCGGCCGTAGTGTAAATTTTAACTTCAGAAACCGATTTTGAAGACTGTATGGATACAAAATCTTTTGCAGGATTAGGATATAATAAGGTAGATTTTTTATCAGATGAAATATCGTTAACCCCTAAAAAAGCATCTGTACAGGTAACCTGCGTAGGTATATTGGTATTTGCAGGAGTACCGTCACCATTACCTAACTGATACACATTATCGGTTCCCCAGGCCCAGATGGAAGTATCTGTTTTCAAAGCTCCGAAATGATACCCGCCCACTCTTAATGCCAATGTTTTCCAATTGGTATCTGTTCCAAGCTGAGTTGGCGTATTTCCGGAAGTTCCGGTTGTACCACCATGATCCACCCCAAAAACATATAACGTACCATCGCTTTTTATGATAGCAGACCCATCCCATGATGTTGCGATATAAGTATAATTATTAGCAGCTTCTACCGCTTGTGGTGTACTTATCGCTCCTGCAGGAGCAAATCCCAGTCTTCCATTACTACTATTCCCCCAACCAAATAACTTACCGGTAGTTTTAAGTCCCAATGCATGCTCTACCCCACATGAAACCTCCTGCCAGTTAGTATCTGTTCCGACTTGTAAATAAGATGTAGCTATTCCTGCCGTTGTACCTGTACCGGTGATTCCTAATCCATTGGTTCCTGTAGACCAAAGTGTACCATTGGTTTTGATCCCGAATGAGTTATAATATCCTGCAGACGCTTTTTCCCAGTTTGTAGCGAGTGAAGTTTCCTGTTGCCATGATGTTTGGTTTACCAGGTTTCCGTTGGCAAGCTGTCCGTAAGGGTTAGCGCCTACCCCCCACATTGTACCATCTGTCTTTACAATCAGACTGTGATGATAACCAGCAGAAAAAGATTTAACATTCTGAGCCATCAGAAATGGTGCATATTGACTTACAGTAGTTCCTGTTGCTAAATTTCCCCATGTATTATCGCCCCAGCCATAAAGATTGTTGTTGGATTTTTTTGCCAAAACAAACCATCTTCCGACCGAAATATCTGTCCAGTCTGTATCGGTTCCTATCTGTGTAGGATGCTGTACTATTGTTGTAGTACCAGAGCCATCACCAAGAATACCGTTGATGTTTTGTCCCCACATCCAAAGTGTTCCGTCTTCTTTTAAAGCAACACTGAATGTTTCTCCCTGTGAGAATTTCTTCCACCCGGTAGTGGAACATTGTGCGTTAATCGTGCTGAAGCTAAATAAAAACATACCCAGACCAACTGCTGCTGCTTTTTGCTTGTTTGAGAAAAATGTAGTGTGTACCATAATTTGATTTTTTGTGGTTAGTAAATTTGATTTTTTATAGATTTATTGTTATCATGTGTTTATATGAACTTCTTCTCTTTTGTTTGAGATCGACTTCGTTGAACCGTTTCGTTAGGTTTCTTCAACTCCGCTTAGGATGACAGTGCATCGTTTTGAGATCCTGAGCGTGAAGCGCAGCGGCGCCGAAACATCTCTTTTATGTTAAGATTTAATTACTAAGCACAGGTGCTGTACCTCCTGCAGCACACGGAGTGATCACAAGACATACATTACTTACATTATTAACAAGGTTACTGCTTAGCCCGCTTATATTGCTACTTCCGTTGGTAAATGCTGCAGGGTTACTGCCGCAACTTGTATTGGTCTGCCCTGCTGCATTGGTTACATTTACGGTAATGGTAGCTGTAGTATTGGCAGCGATGGAATATCCTGATGTCGCTATGGATGTTCCTCCTGCAGTGACTGTAGTTGTACCCCCTATAAGACCTGTTACCACAACATTAGGGTTAGAAGCAATTCTCAATCCGCTTGGCAGGGTATCTATAAAGCTAAGACCCGATAATGCTGTACTTCCTGATTGGGTATTGTTCACTGTAAAAGTATAGGTAGCAGTTCCTCCCTGTTGGATAATAGCTGGTGAGATGCTTTTGCTTAAACCTGCTACAGGAGTTATGGTAGGAGAAAGATTGTCATATAACTGATATACAGTACCACTCGACATCGCTGATCCAGTCTCTCTCCATTGACCAAATGTCACATATTCTTCCGTTCCATCGGCAGTATAGGTAAGCGTTACAGGTACCCAGGTGTTTCGTCCCGCAGCACCATAGACTGCAGTATTGCTTGCAGGTATCAATACCCTTTTCAATGGATTCCAAGAATTTAGCATACCGCCAGCACCCGCAGCAGTTGAACCTACGCCAGTTGCGTTTGAACTTGTGGGTGCGACAGCTGAAAAGCATACGCCTAAAAAACCTTGTTCTGCTGGTATTAGATCAACAAAGTTTAGCCCTGTATAAAATGTTGTTCCTGATTTACCATAGAGGTGCATGGTGTAGAATGTAAAAGAATAGGTAACACCTGCTGTCAGCTTTGTCGACAATTTGTTGGTGATATACTCTTTTATATTATTTGCCCCTCCTACTATCTGTTCCAGAAAACCTGCAGCATAGGCAGATCCACTTTGAGCACTTACAGGGGTAAACGGGGCAACACCTGTGGCAGAAATACTGATACGATAATCACTGTTACTTGGGTTAGGAGGTCCATAGTAATAATCACAGGTTCCCGCTGTTGACTGTATCCAGTTGGCTGCTTTGTTCATTTGTGATCCCCCATTTGGATACGAACTTGCCGTAGAAGGCGAACCTACTAATAGTTCAAAATCGGGATTACTTAATGCCTGTGCTGCTGTTGTATTGAGGACTCCAGCCAAAAGAAAGCTTCCCAGTGCTAATGCTTTGGTGCTTGCTTTTGTTTGGGTTAAAATATGTTTTGTTTTATTCTTCATTTTGTTTGTTTTTAATAGTAAAGATTGTCTTCAGTTTTGCTCGGTTTGTCATGTTGAGCAGAGCGAAGCGACGCCGAAACATCTTTTTGTCTTTTATATGAACTTCTTCCCTTTGAGATCCTTTGGTTGCTTCGCTTCGCTTCACACTCAGGATGACAGAGTACATCCCTTTTAGAACACCTGTCTGTCATGCTGAGCTTGCAGAAGCATCTTTTATATATTCATTTTTCAGTTGATATTAGGACCTGTATTTCCTGCATTACAACAAGGGGTGATTGTTACTGTTACTGCAGAGCTTGCCGGACTATAACAACTGTTAGTACTGTCATAATAATAGGCATAGTATGTACCTACTGTTGCTGCCGTTGGTGTAGCATAGACAGTCCCAGTATGGGTATCGTTGGTAAACCATACCAGTTGTGAAGTACCTGGTGCTGTAGCCGTATGTAAACTATTGAGGTTTACGGTTGTCGCAGAGCAATTGGCAGAATTATTTAATGTTGTACCTGTAAGCGGAACTGCAGTATTACCTGCAGTACACTCCACAATAGAAGCAGAGCAAATACCTATTAAAGATCCCGTCATACCACCTAGCCCACTCATTGTAAGTGTTGTAAAAGAAGTAGGAGAAGTTAGCTGGAAAATCCCGCCTCCGCCTGGACTAGGTGGTGCTCCTGCTCCAGAAAATATACTGTTCCCATTGATTACAGAATAGCAATTATTAGTTGAACTAATGGAAATTGCTCCTCCATTGGATGTAAAATAGAATTTTTCATTATTATTACCACCTGCAGCAGCTAATAAAATGATAATATTATTGACAGGCTTAGAAAAAGTAAGGACTGTCTGCCAAGGTCCAGTATCAATGCCAGTAGTAGCACCCACATAAAGATTATTATTGGATAAGTTAACACCAGAACAACCTGAAAATGCACCAAACTGTGAAACATAGCCCGTAGAAGCAGAAGTTACCGAAACCCCATTAACAGTAATTGTTCCATTAGGGGGTATGTTGGCAGTAGTACCTGTGCATGTTTGTGCTTTTGCTGTCGCAACACTGATAAAGAGTATCATTATTCCTAAAGCCAATGTCTTGATTGAGATAAGGGTTTTCTTAATGAAATTATTATATGTTTTGTTCATCTTGTTCGTTGTTATTTTTTATTAAAAAGACGCTTCTGGTTTTGCTCGGTTTATCATATTGAGCAGAGCGTAGCGGCGTCGAAATATCTCTGTTTTGTATGAACGTCTTCGCTTTTATGAGATCCTTCGACTGTTTCGCTTCGCTTCACGCTCAGGATGACAGAGTGTCATCCTGAGCGCAACCGAAGCATCTTATTTATTTTTAGTCCGGGCAGGTTTGTGTGGTTACACAATGCCATGCCATTGCAGAATCACCATCTTTCAGGGTGTACATTTTCAGACACTTGTTGGTCGTATCATACACCATCATTCCTTCTACAAAATCTGCAGCTGCAATACCTACCGGGTTTCCCCCTGAGAATGCTACACGGTTTGGTACGAAACCTTTTGTTTTAGATTCCAATACCAACCATCCGCCTTTTCTTGTCATTGGCCAGTTGTCTGTATCTGTAGTGCCGGCTCTTCCAAGAGCAGTGATTCCCACTTTGGTATTTAATGTAGAACCTCCTGTAGTAGCACCCGGCTTGTAACAGAAACATGATGGTACAGCAGCGCTTGATACACAAGCAACAGCATCTGCATAACGTACATAGTAGTTAGTAACCGTACTTGCTACTCCTGTAAATGAAGGAGATGACTGCCAGTTTACATTATCAAGACTATACTCGTAGATAGCACCCAAAGGAGCTGTTACCGTAAGCGTAGAAGCATTACAGTCTCTGCTTGCTGCAAGATTCTGTGGTTTGTTCATTTCAAAACGGATATCATCTAAAGCGATATCATTACCATCACCTCCCGGAGCATTGTTCAGAAGAACCAGATCTAATTGTGTAGAAGTAGGAACAAAGTTCATTGAGTACTCATTCCATACATTATGTGCTGTTATATCACCAGATGAAACCTGGTTCAAAACAGTACCGCTGGCAGGATCTATTACCTGGAACGTAGCATTTGGCTTTATTACATCATCACTAAGGCTCATCAGCCAAGCCGAGAATTTATAAGATTTCCCGGGTACCAGATTGGTAAACTTGCGACGGAAGAAGATTCCTTTGTCATAAGAAGCGTTGATGGTCATCATTCTTCCCGTACCATCGTTACTGGTATGGTCATAAGGAGGATCATCATTCCCCCCCCAGAACTGGCCTACATTTGCTACTACTTTATAATAACCATCTTGTGCAAAATTGTTACCTGTTGCATAATGGTAGCTTGTTTGTCCCGCTAAAGGAGGCCCCACAGTACCAGCGGCATCTGAACCAAAATCTTCAAAGAAAACAGTGCTACAATCATTACCCATGGCAAAAGTATTCACCAACCCGTTTGTAAATACGGCATGTACTGTTTCACCTAAAGCAACATTCACGGTAACAGACTGGTCTGCAAAGTTGCTGGTAGAATTGGAAGTAGGGTCATACACGTCTATACTTTGTAATTCCCATCCGGAAGTTGCCGTTTCTTTGATGGTATAGGTTCCTACAGGAACTTTTATCATGATAGAGTTCCCCTTGTTTGTTGTTCTCACTCTTTCATCATCCAGCCAGGTTGCCGTAGTACCAGCAACCACACGGGTATAGATTGAGCTTAACATTGAATAGGCAGGATTAGTACCCCATGCCTGATCTTTATGACCCGCTGTTATTCTGCCTGCCAAAAGCCTGCTGGTTGTTTCATGTACCCCCCATGTGGTACCGGAGATCCATTTACGGGCAGAACCAACTTCGTTTGAAGAAATTACCTCTCCCGCAGAAGTTACAGCAACATCATCTACATATCCCGGAGTTCCCAAAGATGTTTTCACCCCTGCAGATGTTAATCTGTAGACTATTGTTCCGTCTGTTACAATTGCGTCACCATTAGATGGATCGGCATCAACACCTTTAAGGTTATTTGTGGTAGTTCCCACCTGAGACCATGCAGTACCAGATCCGCTGTAGATCCATATCGTGTTGTTGGAAGTCATAATATAAGGTGTAGTATTCCATGCAGAGCCTACGTCTGTCGCATTTAGTGTGCCGTAGTTCGCAGGACTACCTATCACTGTAGGTGCTGCCACACCATCGTATCTCAATACCTGACCTGCAGTATTGGTGAAGTAACAATCGTTACCTGCAGCTCCGTCTACTTTTGTTGCCGTAGTTACCGTAGTCTGTACCCAATCTGAGCTTCCTGCATTTCTATAATACAAAGTTCCGTTGGCATCTACTGCCCAAAGGCGACCGTTTTCTGAAGAACCCAGATCACTAAGATCTACTTTGGTCTCCTTATCATTAAGTGTAAAGGCTGTAACAGGACCTCCGTTTACGGTAAAGTTAAAGTCTACACTTGAGTTTTCATCTAATGCCTTTTTATTAACGTAGATGTAACCATAATCGGTAACAGGGCAAACACTATCTATCGCTACCATTACCGGACTACCTACCGGTGAGTAACAGTTGTTGGCAGCGTCATAGAAGAAAGGCCAATAAGTACCATTTGCTACTGCAAGAGGGTTGCTTACCTGCGTACCTGCAGTTCTTGTGCTCGTAGTGTACCATACTAAGGTAGAACCATTTGGCACAGAACCGTGAGGTAAAGCGCTAAGATTTACCGTAGGATAGTTACAGCAGGAATTTCTTACCACTGTTGCTTTACTTCCCGGGCTGTAACAAGTATTGGTAGAATCATAATAAAATGCCCAATAGTTGGTAGGGGTAGCTGTTGCATTTACTGTAGTGCTGCTAAGCAGTGTAGATGCAGACGGCGTTGCTGAATTGTGCCATTGCAGCACAGATCCTGCAGGAGCAGCTGCCACCGCAATTGAATTAAGGTTCACCGTTTGTGTGGTTGCAGGTGCCGTACATGGCGCGCAAGCATTGATAGTTACTGTTACTGGAGCAGACGCCTCAGAGTAACAACCATTGGAAGTGTTGTGATAAAAAGCATAGTAGGTACCTGCCGTAGCAGTTTCAGGTGTAGCGTAAGCAGTACCTGTGTGTGCATTATTGGTAAACCATACCAAAGTAGAACCCACAGGAACTGCTGCTGTATGTGCCTGTGTATTTAAATTAACCGTAGCAGAAGGACAGCTGTTTGATACTGCTGTATTGACTGCCGGTGCTGCAGATCCTACATTGCTTACCGTAACGGCAGCGCTTGCAGAGCTATAGCAGCTATTTGATGTATTTTGATAAAACGCATAGTAGGTACCTGCTGTAGCAGCTGTAGGGGTAGCGTACGCTGCACCTGTATGTGCACTATTGGTAAACCATACCAACTGTACGCCTGCAGGTGTTGTACCACTCTCTAAACTGTTAAGATTAGCAGTGGTTGCAGGGCAGTTAATTGCCAATGAGTTAGCCGATAATGACGGCGCAGCTGCAGTATAATAACTTACTGTTGCAGGAGATCCCATCGTTCTGGATTTACCCGATGCTACCGTATAAAAAGCATAGTACGTACCTGGTGCTACAGCAGTAATGTTGGTCATTACAGCGCTACTGGCATCATTGGTAGCGTGCCATTCTACTTCACTTGGATTGGCTTCTGAGTTAGCGTTGTTAAGACTAGCTGTTGTACCTTGGCAAATAACTAAGTCTTTTACAGCAGGGCCTATGTTTACGGCGCATACTGAAATAATAGATGTACTATAGCTATAGGTAGGAACCACAGTATCGGCATTGCTATTATTTCCCATACTACCGTAAACTAAATGTCCAACATAGCCAAATCGGTCCGTCCCTTTTTTTATATTTATAGTAGTATGACCACTTGTTTCTACAGCGGCAACTTGATCGGTTACTTTAAGCCCGTTTGCAGCAGCACTTCTTCCTGGCATATAGATAGGATTATAGTAGGTATTGTCTGCCGCACCGCCAATCATGAAACCACTATTAGATCCCCAAGCCCACAGTTTGTTTTGATAAGTTAATACATTGATTGCGCTAAATGCGCCCGCTCCGTTTTCAGAATGTTCACTAGGTGAAATCCAAGCAATGTTTTCTAATGATCCAGTACCTTGACCATCCTGATTGGTTACTTTTTGTGGCTGTACCCAGTTCGTTTTATTAACCGTTGTTCCATCTCCTAATTGTCTGGCAGAATTGTCTCCCATAGAATAAAGCTTACCATCCTTCGCTAACAGATAGTATGATTGCGATGATGTTGTGCCTCCAGTCATCCCAATCATTTTAGGAATAGCTCCTGAAGGTATTGACACTTGTGTTGCGTAAGTTCTGTTGGCAACAGCAGATCCATCGCCAAGATAAGTTCCCGTACCCCAAGTATAGAGTTTTCCGTCTGAAGTCAAAGCAAACAAAGCACTGTGCATACCTCGCATGGCAACTACATTGGTAAGGTCTGTGGTTGCTGATGTTTTGACACGATGCCAGATAACGTTATTGGTTACGTCCTGCGCTGTTCCATCTCCATTTTTATTACCCGTAAACGATAATACCCAAGCATCACCACTGCAAGTCACAATAGCCAATGTACCATAAGAACCGAACATCATCTTTACTTGCCCCGGTAATACCCCTGCAGGTAAACCATCGGTTTTACCATTGACACTAATCTTACCAAAAGCTGCGGTACTTTTAATAGTAGAACTAATTAACGTATTTGTTCCTCCCCATACGTAGAGACCATCCGTAGTTAATAAAACATGCTGTTCAGGTAAACCACCTGCCGTAATATATCCTCCAGTTGCTTTCAATGGTGTCCCTATATAATTATAGCCATTTGCCGGAGTTATGTCTCTTGGAGAAAGTAAGTTTCCAGTTCCGTTGCTATCGGTCTGTGCTCCCCATGCTTTGAAGGTTCCATTACTTTCTTTTACTATGGTTGAATGAAAAATAGATACTATATTGTCATATTCTATGGTATTCGGATCAGAGCTATTTACATAAGTGTTAGAATTACATCCCGATACACATTGAGCTTGTATTATGCTATTACTCATAAAGAGCAATAGCATCAGAAGCAGCTTTTGTTTTTTTAGAACCCTTGCTATGGGTTTCGTTGGTTGTTTTTTCATCATAAAGTTTTTGTTTTGAATTTTTGAAATATCATATCGTACTTACTGCTTTGCCATCGGTATTTAAATGGGTGGCAAGGTTCAATAATTAAGGTATGCTCCGGAGGAACAGCCTTTTGAGACATGATTTCTTTTCTTTTCATCATTTTTGAAATTGTAATTATTATTCTATTTATATTGTTGTATTCTTTTATGGTGAGATCCTTCGACTGTTCTGCTGTGCAGAACTACGTTCGCAAACTTCGTTACAAGCTGTGCTTGCTCCTCATTTGTGCTCAGGATGACAATGCATTTGTTATGTTGAGCAAAACGAGGTTTTTGAAATAACAGTGCATTGAAACAGTAATCTGTTTTTATGAAATGAACTTAGGCGGAGGTCTTTGAAAATTTTGTAAAAAGTAACAACCGGAGAATAACCGGCTTTTATAGAAAATAGCAAGAAAAATACTGATAGTAAGAATCAATGCCCCAATCATCTTCACTTCATTTCCTATGATGCATTTGAAGCTGAATGATGTACTTCCGAAAGCATAAACCTCCAATATCGAAATGTGTAAATGAGTATCTGATTTTGGATTATTACTGAATCTGTAAACTTCTTTCAGGTTTTGTTTAGGTTTAAAAGTTTTTTGGCAAGATTTTTTAGTTTGCAGTTTCTTTGCAACCAGTAACTTTTGAAGACTTTTTGGCTTAGTGTGGTTTTTTTTTGTTTTAACAGAGGTAATATGCTGATTTCCCAAACCGGAAATTACTGCATCTTCCGCAATTACTATTTTTGCACCTCCATCAATTTCTATATGGTTATAAGCTTCTTCCGGTCTGCCAACTGCCTGCATCATGTGGAAACCTGCAAACAGAAAAAACAACAGAAAAAATCTTCCCTTATGATGAGGGAGGGAAGATTTACGCTTCATGGTTGTATTTTCAGAATCCATATGGGTGCATTCTTTTAAAGTTAACCTTGGGCATACCTCCCGGTTAACTTAAATAATGCTGCGATAATATCATTATAAAGAAGCACTCACAAGCATACAAAGGGTATTATTCCGGAATAATACCCTTTGTATTTATTTTACAAAAAACTAAATAACAATTGGTTACATTGTAAATAACATTGTAATTGTTATTTTATGTTGCTCACAATAAAAGGAACAAGTAGATATTTGTACTTTTGCTAAAATCGTTTTATCATATGAAATATCTCTTTTATATTCTCTCTCTCTTAATATCAGCATCTACAATTAAAGCACAAAGTTCTGCGGAAATGAAAATTTCAGTTATTGATAAAAAACTAAATGAGATGCCAAAAAATCTGGCAAGTAATTCGAACCGAGAAAAAGTATTACTTGAGATAAAAAAAGAATCTGAAACGTTAAAATATACTTCTGGAATCTTGCAAAGCATTGATTATTTAATGAGATTATATTCTAATCAAGGAAAATATAAAAAAGCGGCTGAAATAGGAAATGGAATCAAAGAAATAATTCCGGATAATCCAACTTCTAAAGAAAAAAGGGTTATCTCTAACATATTTCGTACAAGAGCATCTGTTGTAAGTAATTTTGGTTTTTTAGAGGAGGGACTAAAAGATTTTAAAACAGCGATAAGCTATGCAAAAGAGATTGAAAATAATGATCAAAAGTTTTATAATCTTTCCCTATGCTATGAAAATATTACACTCTATTATGGTATCAAACATTTCGAAAATAAAAAATATAGAGATTCTATTATATATTATCATAAAAAAAGTCTCGAAAAAGCATTTCAAATTAGTGATAAAAGTTCTATAATATCTCAGAGTTTAAAATATGATCAGATTGCTTTTAATGATATACGAATGGGTATATTCTATCTCGAACAAGTTGATACTAAAGGAAGTCTGCAATCAGCAGAGAAGTATCTTTTACGGGCATTAAAAATACATGAAAATAAGACATATCAAATACCAGCAAGCAATAAAATTATATTGCTCAACCAGCTCAGCTGGCTGTACATGGAAAAAAAAGATTATAAAACTTCAATTAGTTATGCAAAACATGCTCTCAATTTAGAAAAGCAATATCAAGATCCTTATAACAGAGTAGAGTCCCTTGAGTTTCTTGCCTATTGTTATACGGAGATTGGTGAAAAAGAACAATCGGCAATCTACATGGGTCAATATGCTTCCCTTAAAGACAGTCTTAGTATGATGGAAAAAAATAATACTAAGGAGCCTTTAAAACAGATTGTGTCAGATATAGATAATACCCACAAAAAAAACACTAAAAATCAGTTTATATTGATTGTAGGGATTGTTTTCGTTGCAGCTTTAGCTACATTGTTTTTTTGGAGAAGACAAAATAAACGCCTTCATCAAAAATACAATGCATTAATCACCAAATTAAGCCATCAGGAAGAAAATATCCCGTTACATGAAAATGCAGAACATAAAGAGACTAAACCTGCTTCGGTAATAACTGATGATATTTCAAGAGCCTTACTTCAAAAACTTGAAAAATTTGAAAAATCTGAGAAGTACCTCCGGAAGGACATCAGTTTAGCATGGCTTGCCCATCATCTTGATACCAATACTAAATACCTCTCTGAAGGTATTAAGAAACACAGGGATACTAATTTTTCGGATTATATTAATGGGCTTAAAATTAATTATATTGTTAACAAACTTTATGAAAATCCTGTCTACAGAAAATACAAGATAAGCTACCTCTCTGAAGAATGCGGATATGCCACTCCACATGTATTCCGAAGCTCCTTTAAAAAAGAAACCGGCATTACACCTTCTTATTTTATTAAGGAGCTGGAAAATGAGGAAATATCGTGATTAATTATATTCTTACTAAGGTTTTAATTTTGGCGATAATATACTTGAATACATCAAGTTAAAATTTGATTATTAAACTCTTCTGAATATTCAATTGCAATAATATAGATTATACTTTTGGGAGCTAAAAACTAAATCCCACATTCTTTTATTGTCGTTGGTACATAAATATATTTAATATCAAAGTATATTTTCAAAAATGAGTTATACTTCGTATATATTAAAAATGACAAATATCTTCTTATTAAGTTTCGAAAAAATAATCAACACTCATTAAATGAATTAGTCAATACTTAATCTGACAGTTATAATCAAATTAAATAACTTTAAAACAGATTAAGTATTATGACAACACAACAAAAGATTATCAAAAACAAGTTAGGCGTACTTGAATTAGCACAACATTTAGGAAACGTATCCAAAGCCTGTAAGGTGATGGGCTATTCCCGAGACAGTTTTTATAGATTTAAAGAATTGTATGAGCAAGGAGGTGAATTAGCATTACAGGAAATCTCCAGAAGAAAGCCAGTATTAAAGAATCGTGTAGATGAAGTCATTGAAAAAGCTGTTGTTGATATAGCTATTGAAAACCCTGCTTTGGGGCAGCTTAGAGTAAGTAATGAACTTAAAAAGAAAGGTTTCATTGTATCACCAGGTGGAGTCAGAAGTATTTGGTTAAGACACGATCTACATACGTTTAAACTAAGATTGAAAGCCCTAGAAGCCAAATCTGCTCAAGATGGTGTAGTCCTTACTGAATCTCAACTTTCAGCACTAGAAAGGGCTAAGGAAGAGAAAAAAGCTCATGGAGAAATTGAAACTCATCATCCTGGATATTTAGGAGCTCAAGACACTTATTACGTAGGCAATATCAAAGGAGTTGGACATATTTATCAACAAACTTTTATTGATACATATTCAAAGGTAGTATTTGCAAAGCTATATGACCGTAAAAATGCTCTTATTGCTGCTGACATGCTTAATGATCAGGTAGTCCCTTTCTTTGAGCAGCAGGAACTTCGTTTACTCAGAATTTTAACAGACCGAGGAACGGAATACTGTGGAATAAGAGAACAGCATGAATACCAGCTCTATTTGGCCATTGAAGATATCGATCATACGAAGACCAAGGCTAAAAGCCCTCAGACCAATGGTATTTGTGAACGTTTTCACAGGACGATACAGGACGAGTTTTATGCCATAGCTTTCAGAAAGAAAATTTACAGAAGTATTGAAGAACTGCAATTAGACCTGAACAGCTGGTTGTCGTATTACAACAATGAAAGAACGCATACAGGAAAACATTGTTACGGTAAAACACCGATGCAGACGTTTCTAGATAGTAAAACTATTGCAAAAGAGAAATTATTGGAAACTCTTGCAGAGGAACAAAAAATCCTTACTTTTGGAAGTAAGGATAATATTGGATAACTGACAATTATTTTTAACCCCTAACTGTCAGATAAAGTCGTGGCTATTACACATTAAATAACTTTAGAATTCTATCAAGATCTTCTAGAAATTGGTTCGAAGATAATACTGCCGAGGTCACAAGACCGACATTTGAAGATCTCGCTCTTTGATGTCGGTTTTTTTTATTTCTTAATCCGTTGTTATACTGGCAGATATATAAGTGTATTAATTTCTTCTATAGTATTGTTTTCCATTGTTAATTGAAATTTTTCAATCCACTCGTTTAAAAGCCTATTTTTTCTAACTACTTTTCCAAATTAAAGTTTATTGCTTCTTTTATTAATTCATTTAAGTCATTCCATTGATTACATTTTTTTAGATAGAATGGTTCCATCCAGTCATAATCTTTTATTATACAAACGTTAAAATATCCTTCAATATCAAATGAAGGATTCCATCCAACATCTAATAAATTGCCATTTGCCAATTCAACTTGTAACAAATCTTCCTTTAAATTGTCAATATTATTTTCAATGCCCAGCGATATATCTATTGTACTTAGATCATCAAATACTATTTTACTTTTATTTCCAATTATTCCTTTTATGTTAAATGATTTCATTATAAATTTATTTAGTTAATTTTAAATATACGATACTGTACTTAAATACACCAAGTTAAAATTTGATTATTAAACTCTTCTGAATATTCAATTGCAATAATATAGATTATACTTTTAGGAGCTAAAAACCAAATCCCACATTCTTTTATTGTAGTTGGTACATAAATATATTTAATATCAAAGTATATTTTCAAAAATGAGTTATACTTCGTATATATTAAAAATGACAAATATCTTCTTATTAAGTTTCGAAAAAATAATCAACACTCATTAAATAACTTTAGAATTCTATCAAGATCTTCTAGAAATTGGTTCGAAACTAAACCTATTAACAGTTTCTGAAAGAAAAATAGTAGAATTACTATCTGCTCAAAAAACCAGTAAGCAAATTGCAGAACTTCTTTTCCTGTCCGAAAAAACAGTAGAAGGACACCGTACCAGAATTATAGAAAAATTGGGGATTCCAAAAGAAAAAAAATGCATTACTGATTTGGGCAATACAGAATTATAAAAAAATCCTTGTAGATTTAAAAATAATTATTAAAAAATGAAAGATGTCTTTCACCCTATTATAAACCTACCGGAACATTATTAATATCATAATTTTTTGAAAGTATATTCATCATAGACTGTGTTAATGAGCTCATCAGAATGAATGTTTCGTGAGAAAATAGGATAATGAAAACGATCTAATTTATTGAGAATACGGATCAGATCCATTTTTTCATTATAATTAAGATTCCCGGCAACAATATTAGTAGCCTGACGAATTTTTTCCATTTGCTTTTCCAGCACCATTAATCCTCTCTCAGAAATATGGATTAATTTACTTCGTTTATCCAAATCAGAATCTGTTTGTTCAATCAATCCCTGACGCAGAAGTCTTGTAATGATAAGCATACCAACAGGCTTATCGTGAATATTTTTTTTGATGAGAGCCATCTTAGTCATCTCACCAAAAGCTTTTAAGTTGATCAAGTAAATAAAGTCTTCCTGAGTAGAAAATTCAGAATCTGTGATAGCCGACTTTGAATAGGTCTTAGCATATCGGTTAAGATGAACAAGTAATGTACTAATTGCGCTTTCCGCTGTTCTTCCATTCTCTTTTCCTTCCCAGTATGGCTCATCACCAGCACGCGTAGACTCAAGATTCTCCTTACCAGAAACCCACAGTTTAAAGCCCTCAATAGTGGGTGGATAGGAATTCGGAGATGTTTTATTATCTGATTCGAATTGCTCAAGAAGAGTCATAAAGTCTTTGATAAGGGTAAAATTCATGTCAATTAAAATACTATACAAATATACCTGCTTTTAATTTAATCTCAACTTTTTACTAGAGTGTATACAATTTTGATTTTTTATATTTAATAGTAAATGATACCGGCAGAAGAAAACCGAAATAAAAATTGTATTAATTATAAATAAGTATATTCCTGGAACGAGAAAAAGATAAAACTATCTATATTTTTCTATAAAAGGAATTTACTTTAAATATTTGCCAATTGAAAAAAGAATACAAATAAACTATAAATACTTATTATATACATTGTCCGAAACTTTAAAAAGCTCCGGACAGTATGTATTAAACTAACATTAATTGGTTTTTTTTCTCCATTCAGCCTTCACATCTTCAGCGGCATCTTTGGTATTTTCCCAGGCTTCATCAGCTTTATCCTTAATATCATCCCAGGCATCTGAAATATTTGACTTCACCCTTTCCAACCAGTCTTCATGAGAAGCTTCCTGATCATTATCTCTTTTTTCATTGATATAATCTTTGGCTTTATCCGCTAACTCACTTATTTTCCATTTTGAATTATCAGCTGCGTTTTTTAAAGAATTTTCGGTTTCATTAACTGCATTTTCTGCTTTGTTATAATCTGAATTATTCATAATAATATATTTAAAGTAATCGGTATATAAATAAACAATATTTATGCCTAAAAAACTATTTAGAATGTTAAAATTTATTAAACTTTAAACACCATTGAAGAAACTCCTCTCATATTCAAAACTATAAGCCTTCTATTGTCCGATTCTAAGTCTCAATCATATCTTCATGTAAAGAATAAACTATTTATTTCTGCTAAGCTTTTTAATCATTCCTTTAAAAATAATCCCATGAAACGGAAGAACCATAAACCAATATATCCGGTAGCGCCAGTAAGCAGTATTTTTTCCATGATGACACGATTTAAAGGTATGATAAAAAAACATTACCCTTCAGATAAAAGATTATATCTTCTCCAAAAGATGACCGAAATAGTCCTTTTTTCTAACGAGATAGCTTTCATTTATTCCATTGGGTTCAATTTCTAAAGGAATTCTACGGTTGAGATTGATGCTGCTGCTCTCAACAGACTTAATCTTTTCCGGATTATTGGTCAGCAGGTTTATTTCCTTAATATTTAAAATATCCAGCATTTCAACTGCTATATCAAAGTTTCTTCCGTCTGCCGGCAGTCCCAGTTTCAAATTAGCCTCAACAGTATCAAAACCTTTTTCCTGAAGTTCATAAGCCTTCAGTTTATTGATGATCCCAATATTTCGTCCTTCCTGTCTGAGATAAACAATAACTCCCCCATTTTCAGACATATATTTCATAGCAGCATCCAGCTGTTGTCCGCATTCACATTTTTTTGAATGAAAGACTTCTCCGGTAATACATTCCGAGTGAAAACGAACATTGACCACCTTATTAAAATCAGTATTCTCGGCCACTAAAACCAAATGAGGGCTCCAGTTTTCTTCATTTTCTGAAAATGCATACATCGTGAATAATCCGTAATCTGTAGGGATTCTTGATTTTGCTTGTATTTTGAGCATAAGTTCGATTTTAATTTAAAATTAATTGATCATCTATTTGGCAAACGGACTTTCTTTATCCTGTTTCACCCAGATGAGCTTTGATGTATCATAGCCTATTTCCTGTGCTTTGATCATAAAATTCTGTTTTACACTTTCAGGTATGCTTTTTTCACGGGAAAGAATCCACAGGTAATCTAAATTTTTCCCGGCAACCAATGCATATTGGTAATCTTCAAGTGCAACAATATTATACCCAGCATAAAAGGGTCCGAAAAAACTTACCTTCAATGCAGCTGTATTCTTGTTCTCTCTAAATTTCGCAGTACCATTAACAGAAACCCATTTATTCTTTTTAAAATTGTATCCGCTGTTAACTACTTTTACACTCCCGTCTACATTAAGACTGTATTGAGCCATTGCATTATCAAGGTCTTTTTCAAAACGATAATCAAATCTTGCAATTTCATACCATGTCCCTAAATACCTGTTAACATCAAACTGATTGACTGGCTGTGCTTTTTCAGGCATTGAAGAACATGATGTGAAGACACTAAATAATACTAAAATTATTAAGAACGTGAGAATGATTTTATTTTTCATTTTTAGTTATTTTTTTAAAGAAATAAATATTGAGTAAAAACTGACTGTATCCGTAAACGGTATCTTCAATAGGGATGGTTCCCATTCTGACCCCCAAAAAATCATCAGGATTATAGTTAACAACTGGTGAAGGAATTATAGAGCCCGTCAGTATTCCATTCACTGCAAAAAATCCGGGCATCAAAATCAGATATACAAAACTTGCCTTTCCTATCCATTCTTTTTTAGCAATAAAATGCAGATAGCAAAGGGTTATTAACGTTACAATAACTGTCAGCAAAGTATATATTCTCTCATAGTAAAGAAGTCCTGCCAAACAGAGAACAATAACAGCCGTAAACACAATAAGATTATTAAAGAGATCAGCCCATGCCAGCTTAAAAAATTTTTCAAGGCAATAGTAAGTAAAAACACAGGCGAATGGAATACAGTAAAAGAACAGCCATTCTTCTATAGGAAGCCCTGAAATTTTAACCCCTAATGTATACCTGTAATCAAACCACCATACACCTTTTCCTGTGAACCATATATCCCACACAATAAAAGGAATTGCTACGATTGTAGATGACAACAGAAACTTTCCGAAAAGTTTATTAAACTGTATTCTTCTGTCAAAAGAAGCCAAAAAGCAAATAATGACTGTGAAAAAATTAATCAGTATGTAAGTATATTGCATCATTTTTTATTGAAATACATTTTAAAATAGACCATAGGAACCCACAAAAAGCCAAAGCACTCTCCTTCTTCTTTTCCTAAATGTTTGTGGTGCTGTTTATGAGCACGTCTGATGGCAAGCAAATAGGGGTTCTTTGTTTTTGTAAAAACCTTTGCTCTTTGATGAATAAAAATATCATGGACAAAGAAATAGGCCATTCCGTAAAGACTTATTCCCAAGCCAACAAAAAACAGATAATTGAATTCCTGCCTTACCCCTGCATATAATAATGCAATAGCAGGGCTGGCAAAAATGAAAAAGAACAGATCATTCCTCTCCAGCTTCCCGTCATGGCTGTGATCATGATGATCGCGGTGCAGGCCCCACAAAAAACCATGCATAATATATCTGTGGATCAGCCATGTGGCGCCTTCCATGGAAATAAAAACACACAAAACGATCAGAAAATTCATATTAATTATGTTCTTGGTTAAAAAGATCATTCAACACTCTGTATCTGAAATCGAAAATACTTCTGAGCTTTTCTTTAACAAACAAGCGATGGGCTATTCTTCCTAAAACCCCAAACGGGAGTTCATAATCTACAGTATCTTTCATCAATATACCATTCTCATCAGGAATAAACTCATGAAAATGATTCCAATGCTTATAAGGGCCTTTTTTCTGAAAGTCCGTAAAGCTTTTACCCTCTTCTACCTGACTGATAATGGTTTTCCACTTCATCGGAATTCCCAATACAGGAGAAACTGTATAATCTATTTCCATTCCTTCAAAAATAGATTCATCCTTAATATCTGAAAGAACCACAAAACTCATGTTTTCAGGCGTTATTTCGGATAAGTTATGAGGGGATGAAAAGAATTTCCATGCCGTCTCAATATTGCACCTCAAATGCTGTTCTCTATATAATCTGTACATCATTTATTTTTTTGTTAAACTCCTTTTAAACAGTGCATGTATTACAAATAAGCAGATTTGTATCTTATATAGCTTTTGAATGCAACCAACAACTTCTGTGAATTGGCAATCCTGATTCTCTGCTGCAAAATATGCTGAGAACTTGTTTTCTTTATTTTTTCAAATAGCAGCAGATAGTATCTGTAGGCCAAGTATACTCCGAACATCGAAGAGCTTGGAAGCTTCTTAATTCCTTGTAATGCTTCTTTAAATTCTTCTTCAATTTCTTTTTCAATCTGGGCTTTTACAGTATTATCAAAGACAGACATATTCAGAGACGGGAAATAGGTTCTACCCAAAATCTGATAATCATCTTTCAGGTCCCGTAAAAAATTTACTTTTTGAAAAGCAGATCCCAACTTCATGGCAAATGGTTTAAGTTTTTCAAATTGCTGTTTATCGCCTTCTGTAAATATCTGCAGGCACATAAGACCTACCACTTCTGCAGAGCCATAGATATACTCATTATAAAGATCGGAGTTGTAGTCTATTTTTTGCAGATCCATTTCCATGCTGTGCAAAAACTGATCGATCAATTGAATATTAATATCATAGTGGCGAACCGCTTCCTGAAATGAATGTAAAATGGGATTGAGTGATATACCGTCCTTCAGCGCTTCATAAGTTTCGTTTTTTAGACTTTTCAAAAGCTTCTCTTTATCATACCCATGAAAGCTATCAACAATTTCATCTGCAAGACGCACATATCCATAAACAGCATAAACAGCAGGTCTGATAGAAGGCTTCAAAGCCAATATTCCTAATGAAAAACTGGTACTGTATTTTTGAGTAGTATACTTGCTTACCTTGCGAGACAACTCATCAAACAATTTTTTCATATTATTTTATTTTTAGTTTATTAACCTCTCCTGCTACAATCTTTCCAGAAATAACTGACGGGGGAACTCCTGGTCCCGGAACAGTTAACTGGCCGGTATAAAAAAGATTGCTGATCTTTTTATTCCTTATTTTAGGCTTCAGAACAGCAGTCTGTGATAAAGTGTTGGACAATCCATAGGCATTCCCCTGATAAGCATTATAATCCGAAATAAAATCACTTACACAATAGCTTCTCTTGTATTCAATCCTGGAGATAAGATCGGTTTCTCCTGTATGTTTTTCAATTCTTTCCAGCATTTCCTTCAGGTATTTTTCTCTTACAGTCTCCTCATCATGTATTCCCGGTGTGAGGGGTAACAGTAAAAAAAGATTTTCACACCCTTCAGGAGCTATATCCGGATCAGTTTTGGAAGGGCAGCACGCATAAAAAAGCGGTTTAGCAGGCCATTTTTTATTTTTATAAATGCAGTCTATATGATCATCAAGATTGTTTTCAAAAAATAGAGTATGATGTTTTAAATGAGATATTTTCCCTTTGATTCCCAGGTAATAAATCAGACATGAAGGAGCAAAGGTTCTCGTTTTCCAATAGGCATCATTATAGTTTCTAAGTGATTTGGAAATTAATGTTTCTGTGTGATGGTAATCTGATGATGCAATCACTGCATCAAATTCATAATCTTTACCATTTGCTGTTATTGAGACCACTTTCCCGTTTTCTGTATTGATTTTCTTTACCTCATGATTGAAATGAAAAGTTACCCCCTGCTTTTCTGCAACGTCTTTCATACCAAGAACAAGTTGATAAAAACCTCCCATGGGGTATTTGGTCCCCAAAACATATCCCCCATAATTCATAAGACTGTAAAGTGCGGGAATATTCTGAGGTGAGGCACCAAGGAATATAACCGGGAATTCCATCAGGGATCTGAGTTTAGGATCAGAAAAATAACCTGAAACATATTTCCTGAAATTACTCAAAAGATCAAGCTTCAGTGCACTGCCTGCTATTTTTAAAGAAGCAAATTCCAACCAGTTATAACAAGGTTTTGTGACAAAGTCTTTCATTCCTACCTCATACTTGAATTGAGCAGACTGCATGAATGTATCATACTTCTTCCCCGCTCCTTTTTCTGTTTTTTCAAATAACTCCCGGATCTCATCATTTTTCTCAGGAACTGAAATCTTTTCTTCTGAAAAGACCATCTCAAACTGGGGATCTAAAGAAACAAGCTTAAAAAAATCAGAGACTTTGCAGTCAAAATCGCTGAAAAAGCCTTCGATAATATCAGGCATCCAGTACCAGCTGGGCCCCATGTCAAAAACATACCCTTGTTCTGTTCTAAATTGCCTTGCACGACCTCCCGGCTGGTCATGTTTTTCAAATACATGCACTTCATTTCCTGATTTAGCAGCATATGCAGCAGCAGACAGCCCTGAAAATCCAGAACCAATTACAGCAATTCTCTTTCTTAAGTTTCCAGTATCCATTGTTACTTATTTAATAGTTTTAACAACTCTATTTAATACGGCATCAGCTCAACCTTTTATATGCAATATCCAACAGATCCCTCGTATCCAGATTCATATGGTAAAAAGAATTATGAAATTCATCCAGTTTAGAGAGTATCGCTATGAGCAGCATTTGTTCAGAGTGAGCAAGATTCCCCACTACAACATTTGAGGCTTTACGGATTTCATCCATATTTTCCTCCAATACAGTAAGCCCTTTCTCTGTTATCTGAATATGCTTTGTTCGTTTATCTTTTTCAGAGACTGTCTGCTCAACCCAACCATGACGAATTAATCGATTAATAATAAGTATACCTGAAGATTTTTCATGCACATTATGTCTTATCAATTCCATTTTTGTCATTGCTCCCATCGTTTTCAGACCTATCAGATAAATAAAATCATCCTGGCTTGAAAAAACTGAATTGCCAATTGATCTGGAGTAAGTTTTTGCATACCTTCCCATCCTTATCAATAATGTATTGATGACACTATCAGAACTTCTTCCCGATTCTTTACCTATCCAACATGGATCTATTGATTCAGAAGTATTTTTACAGGAAGAATTGATCCACTCCGTAAAACCCTGAAGATCGTTGCTGTATAACGACTTACCTTCATTTTGCTCCATAAATTGCTGAACAAGTTCTACAACTGATTTTATAAGATCAAAATTCATAACCTATACATTAGTATACAAATATACTTATAAAAGTTTACAAATATACTTATATGTTATTTTATTTTAAAGCTAAGGAATTACAATATGGAGATTTAAAGATTTACCTCTAAAGAAAGAGTAGACACCTAAAAATACAAAACACTAACAAACAACAACTTAAACAACAAGAAAGAAGGTTAAAAAAAAGAGAGTCATGAAAGGGAGATTAACAAGCAATAGTATATTTATAAACCTAATTATATTTTTAATATAAAAATATGGGCCATAATATACTTGAATACACCAAGTTAAAATTTGATTATTAAACTCTTCTAAATATTCAATTGCAATAATATAGACTATACTTTTGGGAGCTAAAAACTAAATCCCCCATTCTTTTATTGTAGTTGATACATAAATATATTTAATATCAAAGTATATTTTCAAAAATGAGTTATACTTCGTATATATTAAAATGGCAAATATCTTCTTATTAAGTTTCAAAAAAATAGTCAACACTCATTAAATAACTTTAGAATTCTATCAAGATCTTCTAGAAATTGGTTCGAAGATAATCCTGTCGAGCTCACAAACGCCAAACAGCGCCACTTTAAGACAAGTGGCGCCGTTTATTTTATCTTCGATTTCAAAATAAGCCAATTGTTTTGGTTTTAGATATTTCTTGCTGCAAGATATTCCGGTGTTTTTGTAGGACTGATAAATTCTGTTGATCATTTAAAGTACATGATCAAAGTAACATCCAGTGAGCGATATACAAAGATACTTCCGTATACGATTTTGAACCTAAAAGGAGCATAAAAGAAGTCAGAAAATCAGCGTATTCCATAATTTCATTGAATCACAATCATTTTTTTATGATAGAAAATTTACTGATTATACAGCCTGAGAATCTTCACCAATTCAGGTATGGATCGTATCTTCAGCTTCTCAAACAACCTGTTTTTGTAAGTACTGATCGTCGATGAATGGAGATTCAGTTGATTAGAAATTTCTTTGAGGGGAAGACCTTCTGCAATCTTATTGGCAATTTGCAATTCGCGGTCTGATAGTGCTTCAAAGGGAGAGTTTTTTGTTGCACCAGTTAATGATTCTAAAAAAATCGTTTCTTTTATATTATCACTGACATATCTGCCCTTACTAAGCATCGCCGTTAAGGCAGTCTCAATTACTTCAGTGGAGCTTAGTTTGCTTAGATAGCCTCCTGCACCCATTTTCAGATAACGCATTCCATATAACTCTTCATCCTGTGAAGAAAATATTAGAATTTTTAATTCAGGTTGGTGAATTTTTATGTAATCTATTGCTTCCTGAACAGTACCATTAGGCATATTAACATCCATAATGGCCAGATCAAATTCTTCTTTCAGAATTAATTTGTACAGCGATTTATAATCTTCTACTTCTGAAATTATGGCATCGGGTCTGAATCGTTTGATTGTTTGTATCAAACCCATCCGGACGATACCATGATCATCTGCCACAACAATGCGAATGTTTACTTTTAAACCCATCATTCTATAAATTTACGTAAAAAAAGGGAAACCGTAGTGCCTTTATTTTCAGTGGAAATGATTTGTACGTTTCCAGACAGCAAGGAAATAAAATTCTTTACAATTTTCAAGCTTAATCCAACTCCTTTCTCGCCCGCAGTTCCCAGGAATATGGGATTATCATAAGTGTAGATCGCAGATAAATACTTTTCATTCATTCCTGTCCCGAAATCAATTATAGAAAGCACAATCTCATCACCTTCCGTAATCACCTGTAAATAAATATCTTGCTCCGGAAAGGAATATTTTAGCGCATTGTTAAAAATTTTGTCTAAAACGTATTCGAGCAACAGGCGATCGCTTGTAAGAAATACATTGTGATCACCTTTAAAATAAAATTTAATGCTTTTTTCTTTTAATTTTGCAGCATATTTTTCTTCTAAATAGTGAAAAAGATCCATCACCATGATTTTAACGGGTTTAATCTTAAAACCTCCGTATTGTGTTTTTATCCAAGTAATGCTGTCCTGGATCGTTTGCAGATTCTTCAGGGTATCACGTTTTACCTGTGGCAACAACTTAAAAAAATCTTCCTCACTTATGGTCTTTTGCTCTAGCCCTTCTATAAGCCACACAAAAATTCCAAACAGTTCTTTTGAGTCATGAGACAATATCGAGATCAGTCCGTTCTTGAAATTGATTTCGTTTTCCAGTCTTTCAATTTTTAATTGTAGTTCGTTGATAAAATCATTCATAAATTCAGTATCATGGTTTTAGAATCTGTTTGAATTATTTTTAAAAAAAAAGTAGAAAAGGTTATATTGTTTAAACTCGAATAAAACATATGGTTCAGACCTTTCTTCCAGAAGTTGGCAAGTTATAAAAAATATCATATTAGTAAAAAGAAAAATCAAATGGGATTTACTTGAAATAATAAATACCATATTTTATCCACTAAAAACGGCTGTGCCTATCGTGACATTCCTGGAGGGTTTCCACCCTGGCAAATCGTTTACCGGCATTACCGAGATGGTGAAAGATGGAACATGGGACAACATCACCAAGGTTACTGATTGCAAGCAGCCGAATGATGCAAGATAAAAAATGGCAACCTGAAGCGGTAATAATTGATAGCCAGGATTGATTCAAAGAAAGAAAACGTTTCTATATACAGATACCCAGGAAGTCTTTTGGAAAGTTTTGTATTTTTGAACCAATTGCTATGATGAAACCACAGCTGTAAAACATTGGCATAAAATGGACTCAGAAAAGAAATTATTGGAAGACATACAGCTTATTTATGCCGATGGATTTTGGAGGAACTTTTCGTAAGCAAATGAAAACAAAATATGAGATCGAAGTGGAAATACCTAAAATCCCGATTACACTAAAAGGCAAAGTTGAAATTTATTTTTTCTAGATACATTTAATCTATCAATATCGTGATGATCCGACGATTGATTATTCCTATTAAAGTGGCCCATAAGGAGGAGTTATTAAATGGCCGTAAAGCTATAATAAACATTGATAGAGTAAGTCGTATTTTCCTTCCCTACCAAACTTTGGGCTCCTGCAGGTGGTATGGTATATCTTACGTTCAGTCCCCGGTCCAAAACCGGTGTTCCGTTAAAGAGTATTTTTTGGGGAGTTTTAGATAAGGGCACATTTACAGAACTTCCATCCACGCCAATTTGTAATATGTTGGAATTGATGTCGGTCTGCAGGCCGCCTTTTTTGAAATAATTTTCGTCCGATTTTACATAGAGTTCAAAATTTTCATTATTGGACAACATAATTTGGTTTGGAATCATCTGTGACTGACCATCGGTGTAATGGGCTGCGGTATTAAAATTGAAGTTTACATTGCGCCCGGAACTTGGGATGGTGATCTCAGACAAAGGAAGTACCTTTAACTGAACAGCCGTATTTTGCAAACTGTTAATTGAGTTATCTGTACTGCTGGCATTGAAGTTCAAATCAAACGTATATGTTCCGGCTTCAAAAAAAAAGTTTTTAAAATCTTCCGCAGACACATAAAGTTGCGGAACGAAATTGTTTCTGTTTCCAGCTACAACACTGAAATTAGCAGCTGAAAAATTCTGAAAATCGGAAGATAAGGCTTTGGTTGTGAGTGAAGATCCGTTACTGCCCAATTTAATGCTTGCTATATTTCTGGTTCCCGGAACACCTTTAGAGGACGTAAACTGAACTGTTGTGGCAGTAGCTTTCGCCCAAAAATTAAAATCAACCGTATTTGCGATTTCCGTATTCCCCAAATCCCACACCCGCGTGCTTGTACTGCGGTAGTCATTCAAAGAAGAGATTTCTATGTATTTTGTTAAAGAGTTTGCTACCCATCGTATAGCTGAAGGAATGACTAAAATTGTTTTAAAATTACGTGGTGTGAAGTCATTATAATTCTGAGTGATATCCATGGAGTAATTCCCGGCCCGGAAGGCATTGGCACTAAATTGGGAGGCAGGAATTTTAAATGTAAAGTTGATATTTCCCCGGTTGAATCCGCCCCCGATACTGATAGATGGCGGTTCAAACCATTTTACAGAGCTTGTACTGAATGACTGAAAACCTGGTAAATAACCTGAAAATCCAGTAGACGGCAACTGCCCGCCCATACTTTCTAACTGCCACAGAAGAGTGGAACCGGGTAAAGTAAGTGAGGAAGAAGAATGAGTAAAAGTTGGTCCGGAAACAGAGGTAAATGTAGGAGCTGTTGGGAGTAATCCTAAAAAGGCATAATCCCAGTTTGTTCTGTTGCCATTCGTCATTACCCTTGTAGGTACTGAGGTAAATTCGCTCCTGTTAAAAATATTATTTTCAGGAACCGACAAGTACACATCCTGAGCTTTCGTAGCTGCAGACCCGCAAAACACGGTAAAAATTCCTATTAAAAAAGTTCTCATCTTTTTCATACTTTTAAATTTAAAACTTTTTCACCTTAATGGTGGTGTCTTTCTTCTTATATTCAAAAACCACGGTTTTTGAATAACCTTCTTTTGGCACCTGAATAGTTTGGGTGGGTTGTGTATAGCTGTATTTATCATTTTCAATATAGAGGTTGTATTTTCCATCTTTCAGGAAAAGCTCAAACTCATTTTTTTGATTAACCACTGCGGTGTAAATTTTACCATCTTCAGCTTTTGCATATACCAAAATTCCTGTTACATCCGTATCTACAGTATCGTAAGCTTGTTTGATCTCAGTTAATTTCCCGCTTACCCTGATGTTTTTTACCAAGCCCACTTTACGGTTGATATTGTTATGTACCATAATGACAGGATCCATCATCAACCGGGAACCCGCACTTTCGTTCACCTTCAGTGTGTAAGTACCTTCAGGCACATTCTGAAAAATTACTTTTCCATTCTTATCCGTCATCGCTACATAATTGTCCAGTTTTACAATTTCATTAGTAAGTACAGATTCACCGGACTCCAGAAGTCCATTGAAATTTTTATCTTCAAAGAACTGGAACGCCACTTTATGATTTCCGAGAGCCGTAGCTGTGGTAAAATATTTTTTAATCCCCACTCTGAACTGGTAATAACTGCCACTGCTTGCATATTCAGCCGTGGATTTATAACCGGAAAGATTAAAATACCCCGTGGTGGACCAGGAAGGTGAAATCTTATATTCCAGATTACCGGTGATATTGCTGTTTAGATTTTTATAAAGTTCCGAATAGAAGGTTCCTAATGAAAAAGATCCGGTCAGACTATGATTTAGCATCTGGAAATTATATGAGGCGTATACATTATAGTTGGCGAAATTACGGTTTACATCATAATAAGAATTTAAATCAAAGACACTGGTTGCATTCCATTGGGCTGTTCCATTAAGGGAGAATGATTTATATCTGTAAGATAAAGTTGTTTTCAAACTGTTGAACCAGTCTGGTTTATTGTTTTCTTTTGAATAAGAATATTCTGCCGTCAGGTTCAATCCGTGTGCTCCTAATGTAGTACTGATGCTGGCTTCCAGCCGGTAAGAAAAAAGTTCCTGTGATGTGTAAAAATTAGCTGTTTTTTGTTTTTCAACCTTTGGATAAAGTAGGAAATTCCACTTCTTTAAAGAAAACTGATAACCTAGTCCCAAAGCTTCTGTACTGTTGAAATAATAACGCAAATTAGCTGTATTCTCAGGTTGGATTGGCTCACTCTGGAAACTCAGGAATTCAGGTTCTACCTGCGAATTCTGATATTGTATAAAAGCGCGCTGAGAAGCAGAAAATTGGAGACCAATCCGCTGATTTGAGAAAAAGGATCCCCGCTTGATCCCTGCATAACTTTTGGTCGCAAAGGAATTGACAGATTGTATATCCCATTTTCCTATTTTCCCCTCGTAATTGGCTCCCATTGAAGCCCCTGCGTTTTCATCGTTGTTCGAAAGACCTTTTTCCTGGCTCAGACCCACCTCCGTACGGATTGTATGTTTATCGTTAATTAACAATGATGTTACCGCGTTCGCTACCTGTGTATCTATCTTAAGACGCGGATCATGGTCGAAAATATAGGATACTTTCCCATTGAAAGATTTAGCATTCCCAAAAGCATATTTTGCTCCCGCCATGGTAGATCCTTCTGTTTGCTGGAAATAAGTACCATACAGATTATAATTGTTTTCCAGTGCAAGAATTTCAATCTGATTATTTTTACCAAATTTGGTAGAAACCTTCCCTCCTCTTCCGAAAACCGGATAATCGTAATCGCTGCTATTAACATTCCCCACCCGTAATACCGTATTTTTTCTCTCCAGTTCC